>CAVPYG010000008.1:0-228930 GCA_963709835.1 uncultured Acidobacteriaceae bacterium | reverse complement strand
GTGAGCTGACAATAAACTCGGTTCCGCACCGGCAGGTTGCGCTTCGTTCGTCGCTTTCCGCCAAGTCGACGAAATCCCCAGCCGCCGCTATCGGAGCCCGCCAAAATTCGTGTTGCGCCTGATCGACTGCTTCTTCCATAAAATCCCTTACTTCCAGTATTCTTCGGATCGCAAGCGAATCGCCAAAACAAGCTGTTGCAAAGACAGCACTTAAGGGTGAGCCAAAGGGGAGGGAGGCCACTCCGCTGAGCAAGAATTACCCTGTCCTACCCTCAATTTCACATTCTGCCCTAATGGGTGGGGCTGCGGACGTACCCGCTGTGGTTCGGGGCGGCGGTCAGCAGTCAGCTATCAGCTGTCAGCCTGTCAGCTTTCAGTAAACCCTTGGGTGTCCCGACATCAGAGAATTAACCCTAGGGTCGTGGGTTACAATTTGCGATGGGGGAACTTGCCATGCCTTGGTTCCGCTCGCCGGTGAAGCTTTTTGCATGCACTGCCCTTCTTCTGCTTCTCGTGAGGCTACTCTTTCCACCAGCTGACTTTGCGGGCGCCCTTCAAGCACACCTCTGGGTACATTTCTTCGGCGCGCGACTGGACTTAACCGGATACGGACTTTTCGAGTTCGCAGCCGTGGTCTTTCTGATTTCTGCCTTGGCCTACTACCTGCTGGAACGGCTCACTAGTCGTGTACCGAACGGTGCGCTCATCCAGCTTCATTATTGGCCTAGCTTATTGTTTGCTGGATTTTCAGTTTTCTTGGCGCATTGGGTAAACCGCACTTCGCCTGCCGGAGTCGATGACCCTGCGATTCAAGCGTCCCTCAACAATTGGTTGACCGCGTTCACGTGGGCCTTCTTAATCTTCATTGCCCTTCAGGCTGTCTTTGCGATTGGCGCTGCCCGGAGCATTTGGATAAACAGAAAAGCAGTTGTCCGGTCACCCTAAAGCTGATAGCTGACGGCTGACAGCAATGCCGGACTTGCCCAAACGGACCCTCACGGAGCCGCCAATCGGTTAAACTCTATACCTGTGGTTCCCTTCATCCCCCGGCACCGCCCTGTTTTGACTGCCATCCTGCTGCTGGCTCTTGCCCCAGCGGGGCTGGCGGCGGACCCTGCGGGCTCGACTGCGCTTGCGTCCGCCGGATCCGCTGAACCAGGCGGCCTTCGAGCACTATTACAACCTCGACCACGACGCGGCGATCCAGGATTTCGAGCGCATTGCGGCGCGCCACCCGAACGATCCCCTGGCCATCAATCATTTGCTCTCGGCGATCCAGACTGCGGGAGCTCTATCGCATGGGCGCGATGAATTCAGGGGATTACTCGAACGACAATTTCATCGGAAAAGCGCATCGTCCCGCCGATCCTGCCGCCAAGGAGCGCATCAAGCAACTGGTCGCCCAAGCCGAGAAGCTGGAAAACGCTGGACTGGCAAGCGATCCGAATAACACCGACCTGCTCTATGCCCGCGGCGTTACCCGCGGACAGTTCGCCCTTTACACCGCGCTCATCGAGCGCGCCTGGTTTTCCGCTTTGCGCAATGCGGTCGGAGCGCGCCACGATCACGAGAGAGTCCTCGAGTTGGATCCAAAGTACACCGACGCCAAGCTGGTGGTGGGAGCGCACAACTACGTGATGGGGAACTTGCCCTTGGCGGTCAAGATCGCGGTGGCGCTGGTTGGCTTGAGCGGAGACAAAGAAAAGGGGCTTCAGTATTTGAACGACGCCTACCGCGGCAATGGCGAAACCAGCGTGGACGCCGGAATTGTGCTCATGGTGTTCCTGCGCCGGGAGCACCGCTACGCCGAGGCTTTGCAGATTGGTGGCGCGCTCACTCCGAGGTTCCCGCGCAACTATCTGCTGCCCGTCGAAGAGGGGAACCTGCTGCGCGCGTCGGGCAAGAACGACGAAGCCGAGGACGCGTATCGCCGGGTATGGCAGAACGGGCGCGAGGGGAAGTACGGCAGTCTGCACTACGAAATTGCGGCCGTGGCGCTGGGCGACTTGCTGCGCGGCGAGAAAAAATATCAGGCTGCGGCCGCTGCTTACGAGCTGGTGGGCGGGGTCGCGGGCGCCGATCCGGAATTGCTCCAGAAGGCGGATCTGGGCGCCGGCGAAATGTACGATCAGCTTCAGCAGCGGGACTTGGCAGTAAAGAAGTACGCGGCGGCTGTTGCTGTGAATTCGAGCAGCGCCGAAGCGGAGACGGCACGAAAAAGGATGAAAGACGCATATCGGGAGTAAGGGCAGCGGCTAGCTACTGGCTGCTAGCTCCTAGCTTCTAGCCGGCAGCTAGTAGCCAGCGGCCAGAAGCCGCTCCTGGAACTTTTTCTCCGCCATTGTCGTATCCTAAATCAGGGAGACACACCCATGTACTGCAACGCATGCGGCAAGACCATCGCTGATGACGGGCGCTTCTGCTCCTCCTGCGGCAACGTGGTGGGGATTGCGCCCCCGCCGAAGAAACTGATGCGCTCGCGCTATGACAGAAAAGTCGGGGGCGTCTGCGCCGGGCTGGGTCACTATCTCGACCTGGACGTATCGCTGGTGCGCATCCTCTGGTTCTTCATCGCCTTCATCTCCGGAATCTTTCCTGGCCTCGTAGCCTACGTGCTCGCCTGGATCATCATTCCCGAGGAGCCGCTGATGATACCCGTGGCCGCGACGCAGCAGCCCGTAACATACTAGCGGTAAAGATGGGGCTTGCCTCGTCTGCGACGGCCAAAACCTAACACCGGAGACCTGCCACCTTGCCCTTCCTGCGCAGCGGCTACGCTGAGATCTACTATAAAATTCGCGGGAACGGCTCGCCGGTCGTTCTTCTGCATCCTTTTCCGAGCCATCATGAATTCTGGCATCCCGTGGCTGCCGCGCTCGAATCGCGCTACCGGCTGGTTCTTCCCGATCTGCGCGGGCACGGCGATTCGGAGATTGGAGAAGGCCCAGCGTTCATGCAAAAACACGCCGACGACATTGCCCGCCTGCTCGATGCCGCCGGCATTGGCCAGGCTGCCTTCGTTGGATGTTCGATCGGCGGTTACATCCTATTTGAATTCTGGCGCCGTTATCGCGCGAGAATGACCGCGCTCGTGCTCTGCGACACGCGTCCTCAGGCCGATAACGCCGAGGCGCGGGCCAATCGCCTAAAGGCCGCGCATACCGTTCTGGAGCAAGGAACCGAACCGTTCATCGAGGCCATGATTCCGAAGCTGCTGGGGCGGACGACCGTATCCACGCGGCCGGACCTGGTCGCAGGAGCGCGCGCCATGATGCGCAAAATGTCCGCCGAGGACATTAGCCAAGTGCAGCGCGGAATGGCCGAGCGCCCCGACTCGGTCGCCGATCTGAAGACCATCACCGTGCCTACGCTGATCGTCATCGGAGAAGAAGATGTGCTCTCGACCGTGGCCGACGGCGAACTGATGCGGCAAAACATCTCGGGCAGCCTGTTGAAAATCATCCCGAAAGCAGGACACTACGCGGCGTGGGAGCAGCCGGAAGCGGTGGGAACAATGTTGCGGCAGTTTCTGGACGATGTGGTCGCGTAGAAACATCCGCCTTCGACTGTGCAGACGCGCAACGTCGCCAGAAACCCTTGGGAGAATGTCGCGACGTGTGGAGCAAGGTGTGGCTTCCAAATCCGCCATATTGACTCTTAAGGTATTAACCCGTGCTTTAGGGTACCCCCTACCCCCCCTTTTTTCTATACCATTAGAATCATGGGGTTAGCGGTGTGTTTTTGTAAATACCTCATCAATAAGGACTTATACGTTGATACCTCATTCATAAGGACTTAGCTCTTAAAAGAGCGCTGAAAATGAGTTTGGGGCAGCTTCGAGGGCCGTCCTGGTGACGGGTACTCCTCTTCGCTGCCCCAATCAGATCTCGAATAAATATGGTTGCGTGCAGCGAGTCTTAAGTCAAGGGAATTCGAGCACGGATGGTTTGTGATGAGAAATCTCAACTGGCGCGCCCAAGCGGGGCGAAAGCAAAGAACCTAGGGTGCGATCAGCCCGCTGAGCCCGCGCTTGCGCGAAATACACACGCAAGGATGGGGCGCCCACTTTGTTGTGATGCCAGCGAACGGCTGGGGCAGCCAGCCGGCTGTTTCCCCTCAATTCATTTGACTCGCCATGCTCCTCGGTGTATTTGTACTTGCGACGCGCCATGTGGAATCGTTTTCTATTGCTGCTGCTTTTGTTCGCAACCGCGCCGGCCCCGGCGCGCGATAAGCCGGAGAACTGGCTCGAAGTCCGCACTCCGCATTTCACCGTGGTGACGAACGCCAACGAGAAGACGGGGCGGCGCATTGCGGACCAGTTTGAGCGTATGCGCTCGGTTTTTCAGACAGCGTTTCCGCAGGTGTCGAGCGAGAACGGCTCGCCCATTGTCGTTCTCGCCGTCAACGACGAAAAGAATTTTCGCGCCCTCGAGCCGCAATCGTTCCTGGCGAAAGGGCAACTCAAGCTGGGCGGGCTTTTCCTGCGCACGCCCGACAAGAATTACGTTCTCATGCGAGTGGACGCCGAGGGCGACCACCCCTACGCGGTGATTTATCACGAGTACACCCACTTTCTTCTCAGCCAAGCCGCGGAATGGCTGCCCCTGTGGCTCAATGAGGGGCTGGCGGAGTTTTACGAGAATACGGACATCCGTGAGAAGGACGTCGCTCTCGGCCAGCCGAGCCAGGAGAACATCCTGTGGCTGCGTCAGAACCGGCTGCTGCCGCTGGCCACTCTGTTCGCCGTCGATGCCACTTCACCCTACTACCACGAGGAGAACAAAGGCTCCATCTTCTATGCCGAGTCGTGGGCGCTCACCCACTACTTCTGGGTGAAGGACCGCCAGGAAAAGACGCACCACATGGCCGACTATGCCAACCTGCTGGCGCAGAAGGTGGACCCGGTGACCGCAGCCAGCCGCGCCTTCGGCGATCTCAAGCAACTGCAATCGAATCTGGAGGTCTACGTTCATCTGCCCAGCTTCAGCTATCTCAAGATGGCAACCGCGATCAACGTGGACGATACCGCATTCGAGGTGCAAGCCCTGACGGAAGCCCAGGCCGATGCGGCGCGCGCGGATTTCCTCGCCTACAACGAGCGCTTTGCCGATGCCCGGCCGCTTCTGGACCGCGTGCTACAGGAAGATCCGCAGAACGTTTTGGCGCACGAAACCATGGGTTTCTTGGAGTTTCGCGCGGGACACTTGGAGGAAGCGCGCAAGTGGTACGAACAGGCGGTGAAACTCGACTCGCAAAGTTACCTCGCCCACTACTATTTTGCCGCGATGTCAATGAACGCGGGGCTCAGCTCCGGCGATGACGCCCAAGTGGAGAGCAGTTTGCGTGCGGCTATCAAACTCAATCCGTCGTTTGCTCCGGCTTTTGATCGTCTGGCAGCGTTCGACGGCATGCGCCGCCGAAATCTCGACGAAGCGCACATGATGGAGAATACAGCGGTGCAACTGGATCCAGGGACCGTGAGTTATCGCGTGAATGCGGCCAACATCCTTATGCAGATGGAGCGGCCCAAAGACGCCGTGGCCGTGCTCCGAGCCGCTTTGCGAGTGGCCAAATCTCCAGCCGAAACAGCGATGGTCCAGAACTTCCTCACACAATTCGAAGAATATACGGCCGCGCGGGATCGGCAGGAGGAAGCGGGCCGCAGCCTGGTGGAAGACCTGAAATCCAACGTCCAGATGAGTTCCGCGTCCGCTGAAGAAGATAGCGCCGGCGCCGAACCGCCTGCCGAGGGACCTCCGAAAGGGCCGCACCGTTTCCTGGTCGGCACGCTGCACAACATACGCTGCCATGAACCAGCCATCGACTTGACGCTCACCGCGAAAGCGAAGACGATGGCGTTGCATAGCGGCAACTACTACAAGATTCGGTTCACCGCCCTCGGTTTCAGGCCAAAGGGAGACCTCAATCCCTGCCAGGATCTGGAAGGCGCAACGGCAAAAGTCGAGTACGTTGAGCCCGCCGCTACACCGGCGACGGCCTACGTCATTGCTATTGAGCGCCACAACTGAGCCATCGTCGGCCTGCGCCTACGCGGCTCGGTTCATTACCCGCGAAGACGCCAGCGCCGGCTGCTTGAAAACCACGGTCGTGAAAAACTCGATCATCAATCCGAATATTGGATTGCCAATCAGGAGGTTGCCCAGCGGCATCGCTCCCAGCCCCTGCTTCATGAAAAGAAAATAGGAGAAGATCGATCCCACTACCAGCCCCATGACGATGCCGTTCCACGCCCAATGCAGTTTCAGCCCGGAAGCGCCAATAGCAAAGCCCATCACCGCCCGATTCAGTAACACCCACACCAAAGCGACAGCCGTGAACTTCATCATGCCGGTATGGAACACAGCGGTTGCGCAAATCACACCTGCAACCAAGCCGAAAAAAGTAGCAATCGTAATCCGCTTCATAGTTCTCCTCTGCTCCGAGCAGAACCGCGCTCGCGCTGCTTGTGATACGCCTCGGAGTGGTCTATGGTTCCACGGTTTCTTGCAGGCGGCGAACGGCGCGAGCCCGTCGTCCGGCGCTTTTCGATCTATGGGATCTGACCGCGACGCTCCGAGTTACTCTTTGATAACCATTTTTGACGCAATTAACGGCCTGCCAGCGCCCATTCTTTCTCCGCTTTACTGCACCGCATTCCCGTAAGTCGGCACGCCTCCCTGGACGAGAAACAGCAGGGTTTGGGCGCGGGACGACCAATCGCTTTGCGGGTACTGCGAGATCAACTGCTGAGCGAGCGCGATCGCCCGGTCCTTCGACTGGTCCGATTTCTTGGCCTGTTCTTCCGTCTTATAAATCTCGATCAGGGCGGCGTTGCGGGAAGCGGCGTTGTACAGAGCCTCGGGAGCGGCGGGCGATTTCGGATGTTCTTTCACGTATTTTTCGTAAAGATCGGCTTCCTTGACGGGGCATTTCGAGGAGCTTTGCCAGTCTCCGCAAAGTTTGTTGTCAATCAAGTGAAAGGCGGCGAGTTCGGCCCACTTGGTGTCGGGGAATTTCTTCATCACCTGCTTCATGGACTGCTCGTCCATGCCTTCGCGAAGGCGGGGGTCGCGCTCGCGCGCGGAAGGGCGGGACTGCACGTCCGACTTTTCGATCTGCCATTGAATGTCGGCGGCACGGTAGAGGGCTTCGCCGGCCAGAGGAGAGGCGGGGAAAATATCATAAACGCGGCGATAGAGGCGCAGGGCATCCTGGGCGGCGCCGCGGCGTCCGTGGCGGCGGCTGGCCTCGTCCTCGGAATCGACGGCGGCGCCAAAGAGGATGCGGTCGCCATTGGCAGTTGACGCCCAGACAACTCCGGTGTCGACCACCCAGCCGCTGATGGTTTTGCCCTCCTGGTCTTCGTCTTCGTCGTTAATGAAGCTGGGGTCGGGAGCTTGCGCGAAGCCCAGCAGAGCTTCGACGTGTAACCAGTCGTGGCTTTTGTCGAGAAGGATCAGTTCCCGCCCGCGGTCGGCCTGCCCGAGCTTGTTGGCAGTTGTGTCGGGAGACAGGTAGATGATGGCCTCGCGCACCAGGGAACCGCGGTCGGCGGCCAAGAGCAGGGAGTTTCCCAGCACGATCAGGGAGGTCAAGAGCAGAAGCTTGGTAATCGGTTTCATGGTCTTCTTCGTCTCCGAATTCGAGGGTAGCATGGAGGGTAAGATGCGTGGAATGGGCGGTGAGATGGAGGGACGGCCGTCGTCTCGCGCGCCCAGTCGGGCGGGGACGGCCGGTCCTCCACTCGCTGGCCTGGCTTGGATTGCGGTTGACAAGCACTCGACCGGTGCTGTAAACGATGTGTCTCTTCAGCGCCAGATGTTTGCGCGGAGATTGTCATGCCCAGTAACACAGAACTCGAAGCGCGCGAAAGGCCAGCCATGACGTCCCGCGACGCGACGCAACGGATCACAATTCGCGACCTTAAGAGCATCGACGACCTCAGCCAGTTGAAAGTCGCGGAAAAAGAAGTCTGGGGGATGACCGACGAAGACGCTTTACCTCTTACGCTCATCATTGCCTGCGCGGCCGCGGGCAATATTTTCCTGGGGGCGTTTGATCACGATAAAAACGAGGAGATGCTGGCCGGCTTTGCCTTCGGCTTCCTGGGCCGCGAGCATGGGGAGACGACGATCCACTCACACATGCTGGCCGTGCTCGATGCGTACCGGCATCTGGGCCTGGGCTTGCGATTGAAGCTGGCGCAGCGCGAGCGGGCCATGGCTATGGGCGTTCGTGAGATGACGTGGACCTTCGATCCGCTGCAGAGTCGCAACGCGCATTTCAACTTTTCCAAGCTGGGTGTGGTTTCCGATACCTATAAGACGGATTTCTACGGGCCGGAAACTTCCAGCACGTTGCATCGGAACGGGACGGACCGGCTCTGGGTGCGGTGGGCGCTCGAATCACGGTGGGTGCGAGACCGGCTGGCGGGGAAAAATGGGCGCGAGGCGGCGCTCGATGGCCTGAGGCTGCTGGCGCCGCTGGTGCGCTTCGATCCGCGCGGCAAACCGGCGCGGGCCGATCTCGGGGAAGCGCTCGGCCGGCAGCGCGTAAGCATTGAAATCCCCGGCGACATTCTGGAGGTCGAGCGCGGCGACAGGGGGCTGGCGAGGGAATGGCGAGACGCGACGCGGTGGGCGTTCCGCGAAGCCCTGAACGTGGGATTCGTTGTGGCCGAGTTCTGCCGTTCGATCCGCGGGCAACAAGGTCCGGGGGCGTATTTGCTGGAGCGCGGGACGGTGAGCGAACTTATTGCCCGAGGGTAAAAGACAAAGCGTCAGCGAAATAAAGAAGGTCGGCAAGTCTGCCTGTAGAATCTATTCCATCTCCGGTCCAACGCCGGGATGAGCGCCACCTAACGATTTTCTTACCCGAGGACAAGCGATGGCCGAGCCAACCGTGACGCAGGTGAACATCGATTCCACTCTTGACGAGCAGCGCAGTTTTGCGCCGTCGGCGGAGTTTTCTCAGAAGGCCCAGATCAAAAGCCTGGCCGAATATGAAGCCCTCTATAAAGAGTCGGTCGAGCAGCCGGAAAAATTCTGGGGCCGTGCCGCCGAAGAACTGCACTGGTTCAAGAAGTGGGACAAGGTCCTGGAGTGGAATCCGCCGTGGGCGAAGTGGTTCGTCGGCGGCGAGATCAATCTTTCTTACAACTGCCTGGATCGCCACGTGCAGTCGGCGCGCAAGAACAAAGCGGCGCTGATTTGGGAAAGCGAGCCCGGCGAAATTCGTACCTTCACCTATCAGCAACTGTGGAAGGAAGTACAGAAGTTCGCCAATGCGCTGAAGAATCTTGGCGTGCGCAAAGGCGACCGCGTCGCCATCTACATGGGCATGACGCCGGAGTTGCCGATTGCCATGCTGGCCTGCGCCCGCATTGGCGCGCCGCATTCGATTGTGTTCGGCGGATTCTCTTCGAACGCGCTGGTCGATCGCATTCACGATTCGCACGCCGTGGCCGTGATCACGCAGGACGGATCGTACCGGCGCGGCGCGGAAGTCAAGCTGTTTCCGGCGGTGGAAGAGGCGCTGAAGTCGTGTCCTTCGGTGAAGCATGTGGTGATTTACAAGCGCACCGGGACGGCGATCAACACAACCGCGGGCCGCGATCACTGGTGGCATGAGTTGATGGCGAAGGCATCGGACGATTGCCCGGCCGAGCCGCTCGATGCCGAGCATCCGCTGTACATTCTTTACACTTCGGGCACGACGGGGAAGCCGAAAGGCGTGGTGCACACCACCGGCGGCTACTCGGTGGGAACGTATCTTTCGACGAAATACGTTTTCGATCTGCGCGAAGAAGACACCTACTGGTGTACGGCCGACATCGGCTGGGTCACCGGGCACAGCTACATCGTGTATGGGCCGTTGCAATGCGGCGCGACCAGTCTGATGTATGAAGGGGCGCCGAACTTTCCCGAGCCCGATCGATTCTGGTCGATCATCGACCGGCATCAGGTGAACGTGTTTTACACGGCGCCGACGGCGATCCGCACATTCATAAAGTGGGGCGACGAGTGGCCGAAGAAACACAAGATGGAAAGCCTGCGCCTGCTGGGCACGGTCGGCGAGCCGATCAATCCCGAGGCGTGGATGTGGTATCGCGAAATGATCGGCCATAACCGCTGCCCGATTGTGGATACCTGGTGGCAGACGGAAACCGGCTCCATCATGATCACGCCGATTCCGGGAGCGATTGCGACCAAGCCGGGGTCGGCGACGCGTCCGTTTTTCGGCGTGGTGCCGGAGATCGTGACCATGGAGGGCAAGCCGGTGCCGTTGGGCTCGGGCGGTTATCTCGTTATTAAGAAACCGTGGCCGGCCATGCTGCGGACGATTTACGGCGATCCCGATCGTTACGAGAAGCAATACTGGTCGCAGATTCCGGGCGCGTATTTTACCGGCGACGGCGCGCGCAAGGACAAGGACGGCTATTTCTGGATCATGGGGCGCGTGGACGACGTGCTGAATGTTTCCGGCCACCGGCTGAGCACGATGGAAGTGGAATCGGCGCTGGTGGCGCATGGGAAGGTTGCCGAAGCCGCTGTCGTGGGCCGTCCCGACGACATCAAGGGGCAGGCGATTTCGGCCTTCGTGACTTTGGAACAAGGGGTCGCGCCGACGGACGCGCTGAAAGAAGAATTGAAGAAGTGGGTGGCGAAAGAGATTGGCGCCCTGGCCAAGCCGGATGACATTCGTTTCACCGACACGCTTCCGAAAACGCGCAGCGGAAAAATCATGCGCCGCTTGCTAAGAGAGTTGGCCAGCAGCGGCGAAGTGAAAGGCGACACCACGACGCTGGAAGATTTCGGAGTGATCGCGAAGCTGAAGGAGCAGGATGAAGTCTAAGGTTGACACTCTAGCCTAGCTGTATTAGTTTGAACTCGACCTTGCGGACAGGGCTGGCAGGTTCCACGTATCGGACACCGATCCGGGGATTTTGAGTGCGATTGGGATCTATCGCGAATTGACAGTCTTGCCTTCCGCTGCGGCCCATGGCTATTACCGTCGATCAAAATGTGACCCATGTCACTGACATTGCGCGCTCATTCGTGTGGTATTAATGCGCCTCTCCGAAGAGTAAGTTCTTGACCGTTGGAAAGCACACCCCTTGAGGCGAATGACCCGATTTCCCGGGAAACGCATTTCCATCAGAATTCCATAAATTGTTGTGCCAAGGAGCTTATCCATGAGTCGTAATTGTCTGACGAGGCCCACTCGAACGATCGCGGGGCTGCTGACCGGCCTGCTGTTCGCGGCCGTGGCTGTACCACTCAGCGCCCAAGCGGCGCCCGAATCCCGCGTGGGAAGCGGCGTTGGTCCCGCTTACGACGCGGCGCATGAAACGATTCTCCATGGAACCATCCAGGAAATCGTCTCCCAGCACGCGATCGGCGGTCCAGCCGGAATGCACCTGCTGGTGGCTGGCCCGCAGGGCGTGGTCGATACTCACATCGGACCTTTCTTGAGCACGGAAACAAAGCAAGCCCTGCAAAGAGGAACGCCCGTTTGGATCGTCGGGTCCACCGTGTCACTCAACGGGAAAGAATATTTCCTGGCGCGCCGGCTGACCGTCAGCGGCCACACCGCGACCGTCCGCAGCCCCAGGGGATTTCTAGTCCACCCACAGGAAGATCGGAGCGCGAAAATCGCGCAGGCCGCCAACGTTGCAACGAACGGGGGTGCGCGATGACAGTACGAAAATCGATTCTTCTTCTCATCAGTTTGAGCATGATTGCCCTGCTGGTGGCATGCAGCAGTTCCAGTTCGAGTACCCCGCCGCCCCCGCCCGTAATCTCGGTCACGCTGAGCACGACTCCGACCGCCCTGTACGTCAACGACACAGCCCCTATCGCCGCTACCGTTGCCCACGACTCGGCGAACAAGGGAGTGACCTGGAGTTGCGCCCCCGCGGGCACCTGCGGCACTTTTAGTGCAAGCCCAACCGCGAGCGGCGCTGCCGTCACTTACACCGCACCCTCCACTGTGCCGGCGAGCACCGTAGTGATCACCGCAACCTCGGTCAGCGATGGCACAAAGAGCGCGAAGACGCCCGCAATTACAATCAATCCGGCCTCCGGGATCCTGGTCACGCTCAGTGCGCCTCCAACTGCGACTCTGGCACCGACCGGGACCGCAACCATCGCCGCCACGGTAACCGGCGACGCGGCGAATGCGGGCGTGAATTGGACCTGCGCCCCGGCCAGTGCCTGCGGTTCGTTCAATCCCGCTAGCACGGCCAGCGCAGCCGACACCACTTATACCGCTCCCGCCGCTACGGGCATCTCCACCATTATCGCAACCGCGGTCAGTGACAACGCGCAGAGCGCCAGGGCCACGGTCACTATCACCAGTGCTGCCTCCGGAACCTTGACACCCGGCAAATACGTGTTCTCGTTGGCTGGAACCGATACTTTCGATTCCCCCTATTTCGTTTCCGGAGTCTTCACCCTGGAAGCCGACTCGGCAACCATCTCTGGCGGTGAGGAGGACTTCAACGACTTGGCCCTTAGCTCACAAATTAGCGTCCCAATTGCGAGCGGCAGCGTCGTCGCCGCCAACGATGGGACCGGCAACCTGACAATCACCCTCAACGGCGGGCTTCCGCTCCCCAGTCCCGTACAGACGCTGGTCGCCACCCTGGTTTCGAATTCGAAGGCCGCGGTCATCGAATACGACATCAATGGAACCTCGAGCGGAACCTTAGACTTGCAAAACCCCACGGCCGCCGCAGCCACTCCGTCCGCCGGCTACGCCTTTTTCCTTGGCGGCATCGACCGGAATGGCAATCCACTCGCTGTCGGCGGCGTCCTCAACGTTGACGGAGGTGTGTCAAACCCGGGAGGCATCTCGGGAACGGGCAGCATCTTCGACGCGAACGAAGACGGCTCGGGTACGACATACCAGAAAGAGACTTTCAAAGCCAGTACGGTTTCTACACCTGACAGCTTCGGCCGAGTCCAGTTCACACTCTACCCCACCGATTCTGCGGACTTCCCCGCGTTCTTTCTGGCGGGTTACATTGTCGATGCAACTCACATCCGGCTGGTGGACCTCGACTTTAACACCATCACCGGCGGTACGGCTTTCGGCCAAGGGACCAACACCGGAAACTTCAGTTCGATCTCCGGCAACAGCTACGTGGTCGGATTTACCGGCGCCGATGGGTTTGGATTGGAACAAGGGGCCGGGCAGTTCATTGCAGGATCGAGCAGCTTTACCGGCACCGTCAACTACAACGACCTAAGCGGGACCGGAGTTCAACAACCGGATCCGGTCACGGAAGGAACGGACACGTACACGGTGGATCCCACCGGACGAGTGTCGATACCAGGGATGACCGACGGTGCCAAGGCCAACTTTAACCTCCAACTCTATTTGGACGGGAATGGCAATGCACTGGCAATCACCCTGGACACTAACGACGTACTCGCAGGTCGTGGCTACCAGCGAACCGTTGGGGGCTTATTCGTCGGCACCTACGTCACAGAAGCCACGGGCGAGGATGCGAGCAACGAGTACGAGATCGACGCCGTCGGCCCAATCACGTCTGCCGGAACAGTGGGGAACTTTACTGGATCGGTTGACCTCAACTGGCTGTTCAGCGCGGGGCCAACCTACCCGGATTTGACCCTGTCCGGTGCTTACACCGGCGCCAGCGCCGAGGTCTACACCGGCACCATCGCCGGGCTGGATGTCACGAACGGCCCCAGCCGGGACGACGCTTTTACCTACTACCTGATCGACTCGAAAAGAGCCTTGGCGATCGAGACCGATCCCAACCAGCTAACGCTCGGATACTTTCTGCTTCAACAGTAACCGAGGGGCAGACTGTACCAGTTTCTATTCAACTCAGTGGCGCACTACGGTGCGCCACTTTTTCTGTGTGCCGAACCTCGGCGGCCGCACTTCGAAGCCCGAGCCGCCACTTCCTCCGCCGGTTTGGCAACCAACTTCTCTGCGCGCTCTTGATCTAACGAGAAAAACAAGAATCCATTTCGAGAGAACGGGGCAAAAGGGTGAGCACAAGGTAGCGGCGGCATCGGGCAAGGCCAAGTCGTGGCTATTACACCCTAGCGCGAGCGCGCGTTCAACTGCGCTTCGACATCCGGGCGCTGTTCGCGCATGTGGTGGAGGAAGATTTCGACTGGCGCCTGAAATTGGTAGCGGAACAAATCCAGGAGAGTGTCTTCGCTTGCAGGATCGGTGGCTGCGCTCTGGAATGCGGCCAGGCTATCGTTGGGAGATGCGGTTACCAATCCGTCAGGCTCAACCTGAAGATCGGGAGACTTGCCGCCGAGGGTGCGCAGGGTCGCGACCATGCGGTGCGCCTGATCGCGCTGCTCGCTCGTCATCTGAAGGAATTCCACTCCCATGCCGAACTCAGGATGGGCCACCAGCACGATTCCGCCGGCGCGAACCTGGAAGTCGGCGGTCTTGATCGAAAGAACGACCTGGGTTCCTCTCGGAAACGGCGAGGGTGTCGTCAGATAGCAGCCGCCGAGGCTGAGGTCGGTAAGACGGCAATTCACGGGTGGGTCGTCGTCCGGCTCGGGCTCGGGAAGCTGCGAGTTCAGCCAGCGATGAATGGCCTTGCGCTGGTCGTCGGTGGCGTTGGTGAAACGGACACCGGCCTGATCGCCGCGGCCTCCCCAGGCCAGCTGCCCATGGATTTCGAGCTTCCGAAACATGCCCGGCAATTCGAACGCGAAGCGGAGCAAGTCTTCTTTCGCGACGCGGCCGGTAAACTGGATCGCCATGCCGCCTTCGGAAATGTCAAAGGTCCTGGCTTTGTAATTGTCCAATCCGCTACATTCGACCGCAACTTGAACAGGCACCCGCAACTGGAGCCGCCGTTCGCGCTTCATCAGGGCCCGGACGGCGCGAAAGCTGGCTTTGGCGCGCTCGACCGCGAAGGGTTTGTGAAGGACAAAATGGGCGCCCATCTCGAAACCGCCCTTGAGTCCGACGGAGGCTTCCACCAGCACGATGGTGAGGGCCCGCTGGTTGACCGGAGAAGCTTTGGCCGCCACCAACACGCTGCTGGCTTCCGCCCGATTCGAGGCATCCACGATGATGGCTTCGAAACGCTGGCGGTTGACCCGGCGGACGGCTTCGTCGGCGGCAGTGCAATGCTCCACGCTGATCTCCAGGTCGCTGAGCACGCGGCGCAGGATTTGCACCGCTTTTTCGTCGGTACTCAGCAGCAGCGTCTTGAAGTTCATGGGTCCCATCGCGATTTCACTCGGTTTTGCGGCCCGTCCCAGCCACCGCCAAAGCGGACCAGCGTAGCGGGTTAGCGCAGCCAGCTCCGGTGCGCCCGGCCCAATGCGATTCCCGCCCCTAACCGGGTGCTCGCAACACACTCGTGTGCATTCTAAGTATATGAGATTCCGATATCAACGGTATGGCCCAGTTGTCGGGTTACGCTGGTTACGCCTTGTGAGCCAGCTCTCGCTGACGAGCCGCTTATGGATTCCGATCGGCTGGCCCAGGGCGGTTGCCTAGAGCCTGTCGAGAATTAGGGATCGGGAACGAATAATCAACAACTTACAGGGAGGCGAATACTTGTAACTCATTGATTCTTGGTGACGCGTGTTTTATCACCGACTGATTTCCGGCCGGTATCCATCGTTGAGTAGAGCTAGACGCACCTCCAAAGAAAAGATGTAACTAGTTGTAAACAAATGTGATGCTTAAGAATCAGCGACGGAATCCATTTTTTCATTGACTTACGCAGCACAAATATATTATTATCTATAGGTTTCATCGAGGCTGAAGGGGCTAGAAGCAGCGTTGTCGGCTTTCGCTTTTAGGATGAATCCCCGAGGCTCTTTTTGGAATCAAAAAGACAGCGATTTATAAGAAGAAATCGTTTTACAAGAGGGCATATTTTTCATGGCTAAGCGACGCGGGAACCCGAACTGGGGCAAACCTGAGCCCATCGGGCCGGTTGTACCCACCATTACCGAATTCGAGCAGGTTGTACACGAGTACAAGCTCTCCCCGGACCAGTATTTGCGGTCCACGCGGTTGCGGGAATGGGCGCGCCGGAACAAGAATTCCAAGTATATCCCTGAGCCCTTGCTCGAGGCTTGGGGCTTTGAAATCGAATCCACCCTGTAAACGAAGGGAATCGGATTTGCGAATAGTTTCACCGGGAGGGTCGCCGCAGGCGGCCCTTTTCTATTTCTATTTCTATCGTCCGGGGTATTGGCGAGGAGGCCCAGTGCGGATATGCTGGCAGGTATGAAGTTTGGCGGCTCCGAACTCGCTGGCCTGATCGTGGCAGTAAGCTTTGCCGCCGGACTCAACGTGTATGCCACGGTGGCCACGCTCGGGCTGCTGACCCATGCGGGCCTGCTCGAATTGCCTGCCGGACTGCATCTGGTTTCCAGTTGGTGGGTGATTGGGGCCTGTGGCGCGCTGTTTGCCATTGAGTTTTTCGCGGACAAGATCCCAGCTTTCGATTTGTTTTGGAATGCGCTGCATACTTTTGTCCGAGTTCCCGCAGCGGCCCTGATTGCGTTCGGCGCGACTTCCCAGCTTTCGCCGGAAAAGCAGTTGCTCGCGGCGCTGGCAGGCGGCGCGATAGCCCTGGCAGCGCACGGCGGCAAAACGGCGGCGCGCGCAGCCGTGACCCCGTCTCCCGAGCCGTTCTCGAATTTCGCGCTCAGCGCCGGAGAAGATACGCTAGCTGTATTCTTGATCTGGCTGGCTACCCGGCATCCTATTACAGCAGCCCTGATCGTTGCCGCCTTTCTGGCCGCAATCGCCGTTGTTATTCGATGGGTCGTCCGGGCTATGGCGCGAACCATGAAAAGTCTGTTTTGTGGCGTGGAGGACGAACTGGGGCCGGCGAAGCAACGCGATTCCAACGCCGCGTGATAACTTATGACTCCTAATTCACCCTTTACCGATGTTCCGACCGCGATCGAAGAGTTCCGCGCGGGGCGAATGATCGTCGTGGTTGACGACGAAGACCGCGAGAACGAAGGCGACCTGACGCTGGCCGCGGAAAAAGTCACTCCCGAAGCGATCAACTTCATGGCCACGCACGGACGTGGCCTGGTCTGCCTGGCCATGACCGAAGAACGTCTCGACCACTTGCGCATCGGCCCCATGACCAGCGAGAACACTTCGCAGTACGGGACGGCTTTCTGCGAGGCGATTGACGCGCGCGACGGCGTGACCACGGGCATCTCGGCGCACGATCGCGCCCGCACCATCAAAGTGGCCATCGATCCCAAGACGCGGTCGTCGGACCTGGCGCGGCCCGGCCACATGTTTCCGCTGCGGGCGCGCAAGGGCGGAGTGCTCGTACGCGCCGGACAGACCGAGGCTGCCGTGGATCTGGCCCGACTTGCCGGCATGGTTCCGGCCGGGATCATCTGCGAAATTATGAAAGACGACGGCTCGATGGCCCGCGTGCCCGACCTGATCGAATTCTGCCGCGCGCACAAAATGAAAATGCTCACGGTGGCGGAGTTGATCCGCTACCGCATGCAGCACGAGCGCTACGTGCATCGCGTAGGCGAGGCGATGGTCGAGACCCAGCACGGAGACTTTCGCGTAATCGCCTACGAGAGCGAAGTGGATGGCGGCGGATCGCATCTGGCGCTGATCCGAGGAGATATCGGACGGGGGGATATCGGCCGCGGCGACATTGGCGAATCGCAGGCGCCGGTGCTGGTCCGCATGCACGCGCACTGCCTACTGGGCGACGTTTTCGGGGCCACCGGCTGCGACTGCCACCGGACACTGGAAGCTTCGCTGAAGATGATTGCCGAGGAAGGCCGGGGCGCGTTGATCTATCTGCACCAAACGTCCAAAGGTTTCACGGCGGAAAAAATCGGCGAGCAATCGTTCCTGACCTTTCATCGGGAACGGCGTTTGGCGTCGCTGCCCGATAGCGAGCGCAAAACGCATCGCGAGATTGGGCTGGGAGCCCAGATACTTTCCGACCTGAATTTGAAGCGCATTCGATTGTTGACCAACCACCCGCGCAGGGTGGCCGCGCTCGAAGGATTTGATATCGAGATTGTCGAGCAGGTTCCGGTGAAGTTGACGGTTCAGAAAACGCATCCGTAGAGATGCGGCTTGCCGCTTCGCTACAACTTAGACCATCTCTTGCCGTGCTAAAATCAGCGTGTGAAAGCTCAGAAGAAGTTCACGGTTGTTATCGAACGAGATGAAGACAACTACTACGTCGCCACCGTGCCTGCCCTGCGAGGCTGCCACACTCAAGCAAAAAATCTGGACACTCTGATGAAACGAGTTCGAGAAGTGATTCAGCTTTGCTTGGAAGATAGTCAGGCGACCCCACCTCTCGAACTCGTCGGTATCCAGCAGATCTCCGTATGACTCGCCTTCCGCGCCTGAAGGGCAAGGAACTCGTGCGCCTGCTCGAAAGAATTGGATTTGAGGTTGTACGGACTCGAGGCAGTCACGTTTTTCTTAAACATGCGGACGGACGGGTGACAACCGTGCCGGTACATTCCGGCGAAACCATCGGCCCAGGTCTTCTGCGGTCTGTTCTACGTGATATCGAATTGTCGGTAGAGGACTTGCATGCCGGTCACTGAGCGCTTGGTCGTCCTGACTCTCTTATTTGCGCTGGTCGGCTGTCAAACAACTAAGGTGCGGGAAAGTCAGAAACAGGCGACCCAAAGTTCAGCCCCTGCCAGAACTGAGACTAACGCGCAAGCGAACTCTCCGTCCCAGCCAGTGACGCCCCAGAGTATCGTTAAGGATTTGTTCCCCGTCGCTCCTGAAAAAACGCAAACCGTCGAATGTTTTCGTTCCCTCACTCCTGAAATGTCAATGTATGCAGTGGTTCAAAAGTGTGGCAGGCCTGATGAGGAAATTGGCAGTGGTTTATACGTCTTTGTTTATCACCTGCATGATGGTTCCACCGTATCGATCAGCACGCCTGACCTCGCCCATATTGGAAAGTATGTGAGCTACGTGCCGACAGATCCTCTACTGAAAAAACCGTGAGCGAATCTCACTAAATCCTAAAACGGTTTTCGCACCGTGATCACTTCATCCTTAATAAAGAACTGCGCGGAACATATGGAAGAGCCGCAGATTGTTGGCAGGAGGCCGGCCATCTGTTTGCGAGTAATCAAGCCCAGAGTGCCGCACGATGGGCAGGAGAGCACCGCCCAATAGGGATCTTCTCTTTCTCCAACTTCGCCAGCGTTTTCCAACACGAAGACGGTGCCGGGTTCCATTTGCTCGGGAATCCATTCGTTGATTACGCTCAATTCACCGATCATCATGTGCATACCCCCGCGCTCTATTTCAACAATGCAAAGAAATGTTGGGAACATTTTAGGTGGAGCAGGCGGGAATCAAGCGATGTTTCGTCCCTTTTGTGTTGACTATGCGGGTACGTCGGATGTGAACGACTAGAGCGGTTTCACGGAAAGTGCAGTCTGGTGTGTCTCGGAAAGAACCGCGGTACAAGAGAAGAAACCGAACCACAGGGGACACAGAGGAACACCGGGGGCACGGTACCAGCGAAGCGCTGGCATTGAATTCCTGGTTTCGGCTGGGCCCGGCGCTTGTGTATCTAGATAAACATCTCGTCTTGGGGCACGCCCGCGCCGTTTTTCGGCTGGCGCCGTTTCTGGCCGAGGAAGACTTCCAGCCCGGTGCCGATTGCAGCCAGCAGTCCGTTGACCTGACGCAGCGGAGAGATCACGGTTTGGTGGACGATTTCGCTGGTCTCTTCCACTTTGTCCATGGTGCGATTCAACAGTTCGTCGGCGCGAATGACTTGCAGCCGGGTGCGGTCGAGGGCGTCGGTGAGCGTGGCGTCGATGCGGGCCAGTTGATTGCGCACGAGCGTGCTCGACTCCGAAAAATTGACGCTCATGACCTCGATCCTCGGGCGCAGTTCCACCAGGATGTTCTGCACCGTCTCCATCGTGGGCAGCGCCTTGCTCTTCACTTCCGTGGCCAGAGCGTCCATCCTGGCCGCGCTCTTGCGGACCGCGAAGTAAAGGGCCACCAGAATTCCCGACTGCACCACCACCGCGAGAGCTGTCACCGCAATAAAAAATTTTAGGAGAGTATCATTCATAGCCGCTCCTGCTGCCTCCAACAGACTGCGGAAAAAATCCGGGCTTCGACGCCCAGCCCTTGAAGGGGCGTTCCGGCATTGAAGCTTGCGGTATCGCTAAAGCGAAACCCTGATACGAAACCTCGATACAAAGTTTGAGCTGCCCAACCTGAGATACGAAACCTGAGTTCTCCGCAGCCCGCTATGACTTCTTGGACGGTTCGGCTCCGGGCACAGTCAACTCTTTGTAGGCCTGCTTACCGGCTTCGTAGGCGGTACGGAGTTGCTCTTTCTGCTGGCTGAGCACATCGCGTCCGCGATCGACCCAGTCGCCCGCTTGTTCGCGCGCCCGGCGAACGTGCTCCCGCGCCCGCGCGCCGCCTTCCTGCGCCTTGGCTCGAATTACGTCGCGCGTTTCCTCGCCGGAGCGCGGCGCGTACAACACACCGACCACCGCTCCGACTCCGAGCCCCGCCAGAAACCACAAGAAGCTGCTGCCATCACGGTCCGCCATAACTGCCTCCTCTATGACTTCTCTACATATCGGATGGTAGCACCGTGATATGCGAAAGACAATTCACGGGGCACGGGCAGCGCTACCACATTAAAAATGTCCCCGTTCTGTCCACGATAGGGCGGAAACGAGCCCGATCCGGCGCGCTCCTGGAAAATAGCGGGAAACTTTCTGGCTCGGGTTGGCGTCCAATAGTATGGGAAGCTTCGTCGATCCCCATCTGCAATCGGGGTATAATCATCTCAACCGGCCGGGTTCCCGCGGGGGTGTCCAAATGTCGTTCCGTAGATTGCTGATCTCCCTGAGTTTACTAGCGCTGCTGACGTTGCCCGCGCTGGCGCAGGACCAAACTTCCCAGGCTCCAACCGCACCGCCGCAAGCCTCACAGCCGCAGACGGCGCAACCGCAAGCACCAAAAGATCAAACGGCGCAGCCCGGGAGCACGCAGCCCGCCAGTGGTTCGGCGGCTGGCGCTTCGTCTGGCGCCACGGCTGATGCAACGCCAGCCCCTGCGCCGAATGCCCCGGCAAACACCAATCCAACTCAGGCTCCGGCTCCGCCCGCCGATACTTCGGCGACCACGGCCGGCAGCGACGCTGCTCCGAGCGGGCCGCCTCCCGTCCAGGAGCCCGACGCCAGCAAGGTGAAGCACACCGGCGGCGAGGACGATGTGGACGCCATCGGCAACCGCAAGGTCGGCGCGCGCGGCTTGGGCGACTGGTATTCGCTCGAAACCGAAATCAAGATCGGCAAGCAGTACTCGATGCAGGTCGAGCAAAGCGTGAAACTGGTGCAGGACCCGGTGGTGAACGAGTACGTTAACCGCATCGGACAGAACCTGGTGCGCAATTCCGACGCGCAGGTGCCCTTCACCATTAAGGTGATCGACTCCGACGAGATCAATGCCTTCGCCCTGCCCGGCGGATTTTTCTACGTGAACTCCGGCCTGATTCTGGCGGCGGATGAGGAGGCGGAACTGGCCGGCGTGATGGCGCATGAGATTTCGCACGTTTGCGCCCGCCACGGGATGCGCCAGATGACGCGGGCGAATTGGGCGAACATCGGCACTCTTCCGCTGATCTTCATGGGGGGAGGCTTGGGCTACGGAATCTACGAAGCATCCGGACTGGCGTTGCCGCTCACGTTCATGAAGTTCCAACGCAATTTCGAAGCCGAAGCGGACTACCTCGGGGTGCAATACATGTATAAGACGGGGTACGACCCGCAGGCTTTCATTAGTTTCTTCGAAAAGATTCAGGCGAAAGAGAAGAAGAAGCCGGGCTCGATCGCCAAGGCCTTTGCCTCGCACCCGCAGACGCCCGACCGCATTGAGGCGACGCAAAAGGAAATTGCGACGATTCTTCCGGCGCGCGCGCAATACATCGTTTCCACATCCGAGTTTGACGACGTGAAATCGCGGCTGGCGACGCTCCAGAACCGGCACAAGGTCCTCGAACAGAAGGATGCGAACCGTCCCAGCCTGCGCCGCACCTCAACCAGCGACAAGACGAACGACAAGACCGGCGGAACGGACCAGAGCGACGATGACCGCCCAACGCTGAAGCGCCGGGACGACAATCCGGACCAGGGCAGTCCGAGCCCGACGAATCCTAGCCAGAATTGACACAAATCGGGCCATCGGGTGATCGGGCCATCGGATCATCGAAAGAGGAGGATTTTCGATCGCCCGATGGCCCGATGGTGAGATGACCCGATTGATCCTTACGATCCCGCGGCGACCGATTTTACCGTAATCGTCGAGCCGTCCACGTCTCCGGTTACCGTGGCCTTGGCACCCGCCAGATCGTAAAGCTTGGCGAGCGCAGCCTTGTCCGACGTTTCCAGCGTGTAAACTTTGTCCCCGACCACGAGCGCGTACTTCGATCCATGCTTCACGCATCCGCGCGTGCACTCCGCGGCATTGCCCGCCATCCCATGTTTTGCCCCGCACATGGCGTCGCTCACTTCGCCGGTCAACGTCTGGCTCTTGCCGGCAGCCAATGCCGGGACTACCGCTAACCCGGCCAACATCTGCATCCCAAGAAACGCAACCGCAATCCGATTGATTTTCATACTGTTTTCCTCTCAGGTGAAACGGAGTGATCGTTCAAAGCTGAAACCCCACGACGATCCTATAAGGATTCGCGCACAATCCTCGGGATGCAAAATATTTTATTGTTGATGATCCACAGCGAGCGACACGGATGAGACCAATCCTACTGCTGCTTGAACCGGATCTCCACGTCCACCGTCTTCGCTTTCGCGTCCAGCGATTCATGAACGGCGACGTTCCACTGCACGCCGCCCGGAACAAAATGCCAGTTATCGTTCAGAAATTTCCTGGCATAATCGGCGCTGTAAGGCTCACCTTCGCGCAACTTCCACGCTTCCCGCATGCGGGCTTTGGCCTGCGTGTCGAGCCCGTTGATTTCCAGCTCTCCCATTTTGTAGAGATCGCCTTCGAGAACGTTGAGGTCGTAGCGCACCGTGGCTTTTTCGTCGTCAAACTGGGTGTCGGGCTTGATCTGGACAGTCATGTAACCGCGGCTCTTGTAGAACTTAGCTACGTTTTCGAGGTCGCGCAGAAGACGCACGCCGTCGGCGGGCTGGCCGGGCGGCATGTGGACGAGCGGAGAAACTTCACCGGTGGCGATGGCCGAGTTCCCTTTCCAGTCGACGCTGGAAGTTGAATACATTTTGCCGGGCGTGACCGGCACGATCGCATCCACCTGAAGCTCGGCGGGATCCTGCTCATCGGATGCGGTGGCAGGTTGCGGCAGCACCCGGGCGTCGGACGGCCCAAACGCAGCCTTCAAGTACCCGCGCTGTACATACACCGGGAGCAGGTCAAACTTCGCGGTCGCGGCGAGCCTCGAGCGATCATAATTCTCCCCCATAAGGCGGCGCGCGGCGGTGGTCAGCAGTGCCGCCTGCTCCGGCGACGCACCTGGGAATTCGACGCCGTGAATCCGGATGCTGACTTCCTCGACCCGGTAATCGATTGCGGTCAGCTTGTCGCTCGACATTTCCGCGTTGCGCAGGTAATCGACCCGCCCCGGAAAACGCTTCTCGCTCAGCAGGGCCTGCAAAGCCTCGCAAACCCGGTCCGGAAGATTGCCCTCAATCGGCAGCAACTGCTTGAACAGTGGAACGCGGGTTTCGAGCGCGGCGCGAAGTTCGTCGTCGGTAAACCACGCGAAGTTATCAAAACGCGCGGGAACCAGCTTGCTCTTGTCGGTATCGGCGAGTTGCAGTTCGAGTTTTGTGCCTGCGCTGGAAAAGGAATAGGAATATTGAACTTCGCTGAACAGCCCCGAATCGCCGAGGAGCCGCACCGCTTCTTTGAAATCGCCGTCGGCGGCGTTTTGGCCGAGCTGCAATCCACTCGCGGCGAGAATTTCTTTGTCGGTGTAGCGCGCGGTTCCCGTGATTTTCAGCGCAACGAGTTTGTAGGCGGCGACTGAGGAGGCTTTGCTGCCAACGGATTGCTTCTGGGCTGCGGCGGCCGAACAAAGCAAGGACAAGCAAAGCACGAAACGGATCGCCTTCTTCATTTCGATCGCTTCCCAGTCCCGGCGGCGGAAAAATTCTTTTGCTTGACCGCGATGTCCATGAAAGCCTTGGCGGCGCGGCTGAGCGATTTGTCTTTGCGGAATACGAGCGCCAGGTCGCGCCGGATTTGCGCATCGTCGAAGGTGATCGCCACCAGCGCCTTGGCCCGTATATCCTCTTCGATGTTCGACCGCGCGATAAAGCCCACGCCCACATCGGCCGCCACAAAACGCTTCAGCAGTTCGCTCGAATCCAGTTCCATGGCCAACTTCGGCTTCAAGTGATGGTCGTAAAACAGCGCATCCAGCGCGTCGCGCGTGTGCCCCATCTTCGGCAGCACCAGCGGATAGGTCGCAACCTCGGCCACCGTCACGCTCTTCTTTGCCGCCAATGCATGGCGCGGGGCCACGATCACCACGAGTTCGTCGCGATGAATCATCTGCGCTTCCAGCCGGTTGTCGGTCACGGGCAGCGAAACCACGCCAAAATCGACCATGTTCTCCAGGATCGATTCGAGGATCCTGGCGTAGTCGGCGCGCTTGATGCTCACGGACACGTTCGGATAATCGCGTTTGAATTGCGCGAACACTTCAGGCAGGATGTGCAGGCATGTGCCTTCATTCGCTCCAACCACAATTTCGCCGCGAGGCACGCGCTCGGTCTCGGCAATCTCGGTGAGGATCGTCTTGCGCCGCTCGATCGTCTCCTCGGCATATTTAAAAAAGAACTTGCCCGAGGCGGTGAGCGAAACGCGGCCTCCGGAGCGGTCGAGCAGACGGGCGCCCACTTCTTCTTCCAGTGCGCGAATCTGCGATGAGATGGCGGGCTGGGTGCGGAAACGCTTCTCCGCCGCGCGCGAAAAGCTGGAGAGCCGCGCCACTTCGAGAAAAATTTCGAGCTGATCGAAGTCCATAGCGTTTAAGGATGAAACGAAGGGCCAAGCTCGCCAATCGTATCACTATCCACCCAATAATTCCGCCTGGCTGTTACGACAAGATCAGGATACTCTTTCAGCCGCACCTTGATCGAGTGAAGACCCTCGTGCGGAGACCGTGGCTGAAAGCTCAAAACATATCGATTTGGTATGTGATTCGAGATAGTAAATAAGCTCTTCTCTAAATTATGAACATTGCTGAATGGGAAGTATTCGCCGCCGGTAAGATGCGCGACGGTTTCAGGAACATTACGTCGCGTTCCATTCATACCCAAGATTGCCGCAATGGTTGCAGCCCGCAAGGGAGGAGCAAGTTGGCTTAGGCATTCCCAGGTCTGAGCGAGCCGGCTGGAGCCGGAAGGCGTATTAGGATCTTTGCTCATGCATCCCCCGGGAGGTCCCGGCTCATCGGAGGAAAGTTTTGACAACTCTCGTGCGGTGTCCGACTTGGAACTGGAGAATCCTATGCTATAGATCGCCGCGTTTGTATCGCTGATCTCGCGCAGCGCATCCTCCAGCTTCACGCGGCTTCCATGGTCGATGGTCTCGCTGATCAACAGAATCGCGCGTCGATATTCGGGAGGTTGCCGTCGCAGCAGGTCAACCGAAAACGCAAGACTGTCGAGGATAGCCGCTCCGCCATTCCCCTTACTCAGTCCATGAATAGCGTTTCCCACCACATCCAAGTCGGAAGTGAAATCCTGAATCAGCCTCGGCGTCCTGTCGAAGCCCACCACGGCAACCTTGTGCGGGACATTGCCCACGACTGCCTCAAACGCCGTCACGAGATGGCGATACTTGTCGAGTTGCTCAGCGCCGGCGCCGCCCGTTTCAATAGCAACGACCAGGGCTAGCGGCTCACTGTCGGTATCCTCCTCAAGAGTAACCTTCTGTTCGATACCATCATCGGTAATCGCGAAGTCGTTGGCAGTAAGCGTGAAGACAAGTTTCCCCGCCTTGCTTCTTACCAGCGCGGGAACAAGAACCAAGGTTGGGTGCGCCGTGAAGGCAGGCGACGGCGAAGGGGACGCAGTCTGCCCCATTGCCAATGGCGCCGACGCGAGCGCTATGACTACGCTGAACTTCGACAGCAAAGTCCCAAAGCTCATTCCGGTTGGCTCTGCTCTGCGCTGCGTTAGACGGGGCAAGACCCGTCTCTACAGATGGTTTCTCCTACGAGGCTCGTCTAAACCGCCTACACGTTGATCACCGCGATAAGTTCTTTCACGGCGGCAGCGCTTTTATCCAGGGCCGCCTTCTCTTCCGCGGTGAGTTTAATCTCGATGATCTGCTCGATCCCCTTGGCGCCGAGTTTCACCGGCACGCCGACATAGAGCCCGTGGATGCCGTACTCGCCATTCAAATACGCGGCGCACGGTAGGATTTTCTTCTTGTCTTTGAGAATGGCCTCGACCATCTCGGTGGCGGCCGCCGATGGAGCGTAGTACGCCGACCCGGTTTTCAAATACTTGACGATCTCGGCGCCGCCGTCGCGCGTGCGCTGCACGATGCGATTGAGAGTGGCCTGGTCCATCAATTCGGTGATAGGAATTCCAGCAACCGTGGAATAGCGCGGCAGCGGGACCATGGTGTCTCCGTGCCCGCCGAGCACAAAAGCGGTCACATTCTCGACGCTGACATCGAGTTCCTGCGCGATAAAAGCGCGGAAGCGGGCGGAATCGAGCACCCCGGCCATCCCGAGAACGCGCTCGCGCGGAAAGCCGCTGATCTTGTAAGCGGCCTGCGCCATGGCGTCGAGCGGGTTCGAGACGATGATGAGGATGCAATTCGGCGAGTGCTGCACGACCTTGCCGACCACGTCGCTCATGATTTTGTAATTCGTATTCAGAAGGTCGTCGCGGCTCATGCCGGGCTTGCGCGGAATTCCCGCGGTGATCACGACGATGTCGGAGTTGGCGGTGTCGCCGTAGTCGTTCGTGCCGAGGATTTTGGAATCGCGCTTCTCAATCGGCATCGCCTCGAGCAGGTCGAGACCTTTTCCCTGGGGGACGCCTTCTATGATGTCGATGAGCACGACATCCGCCAGTTCTTTCGCGGCAATCCAATGTGCGGCCGTGGCGCCCACGTTTCCGGAACCGACGATCGTTACTTTATGACGCATGAAGTTTCCTTTCTAAGTTAGGTAAATAATCTCTCGTAGAAGCGCGGCGTGGCGCTTTTCCGGGGGCTGAGACGAGGCAAGTCCCGTCTCTACACTTTCATGTTCTCGATCATGCACGTGGCAAACTCGCTGGTCTTTACCTTGGTCGCGCCTTCCATCAGGCGCTCGAAATCGTAGGTGACTTTCTTCTGTAAGATGGTGCGTTCCAGGCTCCGCTCAATCAGGTCGGCTGCTTCCGGCCATCCGAGAAAACGGAACATCATGACGCCCGAGAGAATGACGGAGCCGGGATTGATGACGTCTTTGTCGGCGTACTTCGGCGCGGTGCCGTGCGTGGCTTCGAAGATGGCGTGGCCGTCGCCGATGTTCGCTCCGGGAGCGATGCCGAGGCCGCCAACCTGCGCGGCGCAAGCGTCGGAAATGTAATCGCCATTCAGGTTGGGCGTGGCCAGAACGCTGTATTCATCGGCCCGCGTAACCACCTGCTGAAAAATGGAGTCGGCGATGCGGTCGTTGATCATCAGCTTTTTCTTCCATGCGCCCTTGCCGTGCGTGGCGTAAATGGAATTGAGACAGCTTTTTACTTCCTGGTAGAGGGCCTGGCGAAAATCGTCAGTCGCAAACTCGAGGCCGGGTTCGATCAGGCTCGCGTTCTCTTCCACCGTGAGATTCGGATTCTTGTCCTGGTTGTCGATGATCCAGCTCTCACGCTCGGTGACGACCCGGTCGCGGAATTCCTCGGCGGCAATTTCGTATCCCCACTTGCGGAACGCGCCTTCGGTGAATTTCTGGATGTTGCCCTTGTGCACGAGCGTGACCGCCTTGTTCTTATTTTCGAGCGCATGCTTGATGGCCATGCGCACCAGGCGCTTCGTGCCGGTCACGGACATGGGCTTGATGCCGACCCCGGAATCGAGGCGGATTTGTTTCTTGCCGCCCTTCAACATTTCTTTGTTGAGAAACTCAATCAGCCGCGCGCAATCGGCCGTGCCTTCTTCCCATTCGATGCCGGCGTAAACGTCTTCCGTATTCTCGCGAAAGATGACAATGTTCATGCGCTCAGGATGCTTCACCGGCGAGGGCACGCCAGCGTAGTACCTCACCGGACGCACGCAGGCGTAGAGATCGAGGACCTGGCGCAGCGCGACGTTGAGCGAGCGGATGCCGCCTCCGACGGGCGTGGTCAGCGGGCCTTTGATGGCGACGCGAAATTCGCGGATGGCGTTGACGGTGTCGTCGGGGAGCCAGTTCTGGAAGCGGGCCTTGGCCTTCTCGCCGGCGAAAACCTCATACCAGGCTACGGAGCGCTTGCCCTTATATGCTTTTTCGACGGCGGCGTCGAACACGCGCACGGATGCTTTCCAAATATCGCGGCCCGTGCCGTCGCCTTCTATGAAGGGCACGATTGGGCGATCGGGAACGCTGTACTTACCGTTGCTGTATTCGATCTTCTGTCCGTTGGATGGGACAGCGACCCCGTTGAACGACGCCATTCGACTTGCCTCCAGAGGTTTGGAAAGGGATTTACTTAATTATAAAGAATTTCCCGGTTGGCGGCGGCAACGCGCATCCGTACCCTGCTCTACGGCGCTGGCCGCGGCATTTGGGCCAGCCACAAGATTCCGGCGATGGTCTTCGCATCGCGGATGCGCCCGTCGAGCGCCATGCGTTTCGCCTCCGGCAAACTGAAAAACTTGATCGCGATTTTCTCGTCCGCCTCGGGCTGTGCTTTACCCGGCTGCAACCCACGCGCCAGATAGATGGTCATGGTCTCGTCGAGAAAACCGGGACTCACGTAGAAATGCAGGATTCTTTTCCACTGGCGCCCCCGGTAGCCGGTTTCTTCCAGCAACTCGCGCTTGGCGGCGGTGAGCGCCGTTTCGCCATCGTCGATGCGCCCGGCGGGAAGCTCCCACATCATCGACTGCGCCGCGTGCCGGTACTGCCGCTCCAACAAAACGAGTGGCCCGCCTTTACGCCCCGCCTTCGCCGTATCGTCATCGACCGCCAACACTACGATGGAGCCGGAATGCCGGACCACATCGCGGCGGGCGCGCACGCCTCCAGGCTCTTCCACTTGATCGGTCGTGACGCTGAAGACCGGGCCCTGGTAACTCACCCGCGAAGAAAGCACGTGAGCTTGTTTCGATTTTTTCCCTGCCAATTTCGCCATGACACTAATATAAGGTATGTTGCGCCGTTGAGCCGGGAAGGAAGCGGCAAGGGATGACCGCAAAACGGATGACCGCAAGAAAA
This sequence comes from uncultured Acidobacteriaceae bacterium, assembly GCA_963709835.1. GTDB lineage: Bacteria > Acidobacteriota > Terriglobia > Terriglobales > Acidobacteriaceae > Acidiflorens. The sequence continues at coordinate 199,475 of CAVPYG010000008.1, read as the reverse complement.
AATCCGCGAAAGCCCACCGTCGCCATCGTTGGAGCCGGCAGCCTGGCGACTTTTCTTGCCGAAGCGCTCGGCGCCGCCGGTTTTACGATCACCGAGATCGTGTCGCGCAATTCACCTCGATCGCGCCGCCGCGCCAGCGCGCTCGCCGCAAAGGTGGGCGCGCAGGCAGTCACAGCAACTTCTTCTGCGCTCGATGCCACTTTGCTTTGGTTATGTGTTCCCGACCGTCACATTCGCAACTCGGCTTCGACTCTGGCCCGTCGTCTTGCTGCTCGCGCCGCTGCTCCTACGAGCGGCAGATTTAAAAGCCAAACAAATAAGGTTCGTTTTGCCCTGCACTCCAGCGGCGCCCTGCTCAGCCGCGAGCTCGATCCTCTCCGCAAGGCCGGCGTCGCCGTCGCATCGGTCCATCCCCTGATGACCTTCGTTGCCGGATCGCATCCCCCTTTATTGGGTGTGCCGTTTGCCATCGAAGGCGACGCCGAGGCCACACGCGTTGCCCGGCGCATCGTGCGCGATCTCGGCGGCAAGAGCTTTTCATTGAAATCGTCGCGCAAGGCGGCCTATCATGCCTGGGCCACTCTGACTTCGCCGCTGCTGCTGGCGTTTCTCGTCACCCTCGAAGAAGCGGCCCGTGCCGCCGGAATCAAGCCGAAGGATGCGGGCCGCATGAGCCTGCCTATCATTCGCCAGACTTTGGCGAACTACTCACGCCTCGGTTCGGCACGGTCTTTTAGCGGGCCGCTGGTTCGCGGAGACGCCCAGACGGTGGCAAAACACCTGGAGGTCTTGAAAAAACATCCCCGAGTGCGCGAGGTTTATGTAGCGCTGGCGCGGGCCTCTCTGCGCGGCCTGCCAGTGAAGAATCGAAGTGAACTGGAGCGGCTGCTACGGGGCTGAGCCGGTGCCGACTCCACCGCAATCACGTAGCGACAGCCGCCCTCGGCTGTCCCGGCGAGCCGAGCTCGCCGTTTGGCTTAATGCTGCTCGCTGCGGTTGGTGAACAAATGTCCCAGCTTCTCCTGCTTCGTCCTTAAATAATCTTCCGTATGTTCGGTGGGCGCGACTTCGCAAGGCACGCGCTCGGTCACCAGAATGCCGGCGTTTTCCAGCGCCGCAACTTTGTCGGGATTGTTCGAGAGCAGGCGCACACGCTTGATGCCGAGCGCCTTCAGGATCTCGACCGGCATGAGGAACTCGCGGTGGTCGGCCCGGAAGCCGAGACGTTCGTTGGCTTCGACCGTGTCCAACCCGCTGTCCTGGAGCGCGTAGGCTTGCAGCTTCGCCATCAGCCCAATGCCGCGGCCCTCCTGCTGTTCATAAATCAGCACGCCCGCCCCTTCGGCGGCGATCATCGAGAGCGCCATTTCCAGTTGTTGGCGGCAATCGCAGCGTAGCGAGCCAAACACGTCGCCGGTCAGGCACTGCGAATGGATGCGCACCAGCGGCGATCCCGCGTGGACCTCGCCCATCACCAGCGCCACCGCTTCTTCGTTCTTATCTCCTTCATCCAATGCCGACGCGCGCGTGGCAAACCCGTGAATCAGAAAATGTCCCCAACGCGTCGGGAAATCCGCCGACGCCACTTGTTTTACCTTGGAAGAATTCACCTCTAAATTATAGCCTCCGATTTCAATTACTCACCGCATCGAGGCCGCAAGCGATCGCGAATCCAAAGCTGAAAGTGTTCTGAGGAGCGCGGCAACGGCGAGAACAAAATCGCGCGTCTAGGCGAAATTGAGCGGTGGCTGATAAAATTGAAAAGGTAAACCCGCCGCCGTATGGGGCTATAGCTCAGTTGGGAGAGCGCATCGTTCGCAACGATGAGGTCGTCGGTTCGAGCCCGACTAGCTCCACCATCCCGAATCGCTAAAGAAAAGTGAATTCCGCGCCGATGGATCGAGCCGCGCGGGGACGTCCGGCTCTCCATCAGAAAACGTGAATCGACAGCATTGGCAGTAACAATGACGCGTTAGTGAAAACCCCGACGACTAACTCGACCCCACGGCCTTCCAATCCACACCGCGCATGTCCCCGGTGTTGAGAAACCGGCTGTGCAACGCAAAGGCGGCATTCAAGGTGTGCGGAGTATGGCCCCCTGCGACCATCTTCAAGTATCCCAGTAGTTCCCCGCGGAAATCGGGGTGGGCGCAGTTCTGGATGATCATCAGGGCGCGTTCGTGCGGCGATCGGCCGCGCAGGTCGGCGATGCCCTGTTCGGTGGCGACGATCTGCACCGAGTGTTCACTGTGGTCCATGTGGCTGACCAGGGGCACAATGGTGCTGATCTTGCCGCGTTTCGCGGACGAGGTGCAGGTGAAAATGGAAAGGTAGGCGTTGCGGGTGAAATCGCCCGAGCCGCCAATGCCGTTCATCATCTGCCGGCCCATGATGTGAGTGCTGTTCACGTTGCCGAAAATATCGATCTCAATCGCCGTGTTGATGGAGATGATCCCAAGCCGCCGCACCACTTCCGGGTGATTGCTGATTTCCTGGGGGCGCATGAGGATGCGGTTGCGGAAGAATTCCAAATCGCGGTAAAGGTCGAACAGCGCCTTGGTGCTCAGAGTCAGCGAACACGTGCTGGCAAACGTTACTCGCTCCTGGCGAAGCAGATCGGCGACCGAATCCTGCAAGACCTCGGTATACATTTCGAACGGCGGAATCCGGGGGTGGCGTCCCAGCGCTCCCAACACCGCGTTTGCGATATTGCCGACGCCGGATTGAATGGGCAGGAACGACTTGGGGATTCTCCCGGTCTTGAGTTCCTCGGCGAGAAACTCCGCGACCTGGGCGCCAATCGCATCGGTTTCCGGCGTAGCGGCGTCGTAGCCGCCGATTTCATCCTCCACATCGGTTTCCACGATGCCCGCGATGCGCGCGGGATCGACGTGGATGATGGAAGAGCCGATCCGGTCGGAGGGTTTGTAGATGGGAATCTCTTTGCGATAAGGCGGGTCAGCCGGTTCATAGATGTCGTGCATGCCGAGCAGCGTCGGGGGGTGCTTGCGGTTCAACTCGATCAGGATCTTCTCGGCCTTTCGAATGAACGTCGGGGTAGCTCCCACCGAAGATGTGAGCACGATGCCGCCGCCAGCCGTCACATCGCTGGCTTCAACCACGGCCCAGTGCACGGGGCCAAGAAAACCATAGCGCACGGCCTGCGGCAGCATGGAAAGATGCATATCGAAAAAGCGCGTCTCGCCGGAGTTGATGCTGGCACGCAGGTTGGGGTCGGATTGATAGGGCGTGCGAAAACTGATGGCGCCAGCCTTGGCCAGCGCCCCGTCGAGCGAGGGGCCGGTGGAAGCGCCGGTCAGCACTCCGATTTGAAATTCTTTACCCGCCGTATGCTCGGCTTCGGCGCGCGCCGCGATCGCCAGCGGAATTATTTTCGGAGCACCGGCGGGAGTGAATCCGCTGAAACCAACCGTTTGTCCATTGTTAATGAGACGAGCAGCCTCGTCCGGAGTCAACTTTGCAAATGGCAGCGACATGATTACCTCTCGTATGAATTAAAATCAAAATCTCTGTTCAGGAGTTCTTCTCCCGATAAATGTCGAGCAGCGCGCGGGCCGCGTGAAACGACGTCATGCGTCCTTCCAGCACTTCCTGCTCCAGCACGGGGAGCTTCTTGCGAATGGCCGCCTGGGCCTGGAAGTGCTCGGTCAATCCGCGCTCGACGATTTCGTACATCCATTTTCGCGTTTGCTCGCGCCGCGCTTGAGCCCACCATCCGTTCGCTTTCGTGAGCGCTGTGTGCTCCTCGATATGTTGCCAAATTTCGGCGATCCCTTTTCCAGTTTGTGCCGAACAAGTGAGCGCGCGCGGGGTCCATCCGGAAGCGGAAGCGGGAAAGTAGTGCAACGCATTTTGCATTTCCGTCCGCGCCCGCTCCGCCGCCACCAGATTTGCGCCATCGGCCTTGTTGATGGCGACCAGGTCGGCGAGTTCCATCACGCCGCGCTTCATGCCTTGCAATTCGTCTCCAGCCCCGGTCAGCGTGATGAGCAGGAAAAAGTCAACCATGTCGTGAACCGCGGTCTCGGACTGTCCTACTCCGACCGTTTCGACGAGGATGTTCCGGTATCCCGCCGCTTCACAGAGCAGCATGGCCTCGCGCGTGCGCTGCGCCACACCGCCGAGAGATCCGCGCGATGGCGTGGGCCGAATGAACGCCATGTCGCTGGAGGCCAGAGATTCCATGCGCGTCTTGTCGCCCAGAATGCTGCCGCCGGAAATCTGGCTGCTGGGATCGATGGCAAGCACTGCGACCTTCCGCTCCTGCTCGCGGATCAAAAACATGCCCAGCACTTCGATCACGCTGCTCTTGCCCGCTCCAGGAACGCCCGTGATGCCTACGCGAATGGAATTGCCGCTGTGGGGAAGGCAGTCTTCGAGGATGCGCTCGGCCAATTCGCGATCGGCCGCGCGAGAGCTCTCGATCAAGGTGATGGCCCGCGCCAGAATTGTGCGGTCGCCCTCGAGGATTCCTTCGACGTATTGCTGGTGTGAAAGAGAACGGCGGCGGCTCGCGACCCGCGTCAGCAAATCTCGCGGAGGCTCCGTCGCCACGCACCCGGGGCGAACACGCAGCGCACTCTCCTTCGGGTCGGCCAATCAGGAACGCCCTCCAACCAGACTGCCAGTCAGAATATCAAGGATCTTCTGCGCCGCCACCGGAATCACCGTGCCCGGCCCGTAGATGCCAGCGGCCCCGGCTTGGTACAGAAATTCGTAGTCCTGCGGAGGAATCACGCCGCCGACGACCACCAGAATGTCATCCCGTCCGAGCTTGCGCAACTCGTCGATCAACTGCGGGACCAGCGTCTTGTGACCGGCGGCCAGCGAGGACACGCCGACGACGTGCACATCGTTCTCGACCGCATGTCGCGCCACCTCGCGCGGAGTTTGGAATAACGGGCCGATATCCACGTCGAAACCTACATCCGCGAAAGCTGTAGCAATGACTTTCGAGCCTCGATCGTGACCGTCCTGTCCCATCTTTGCTACAAGAATACGAGGACGGCGGCCTTCCGCTTTCTCAAAGTCCACGACCATCTGCCGCGCTTTCTTGAACTCTTCGGCGTTGCCGGACTCGGCTGAGTAAACTCCCGCGATGGAGCGCGTGGTCGCCTGGTAGCGGCCCCAGACTTTTTCCAGAGCGGAGGAAATCTCGCCCAAGGTGGCGCGCTTGCGTGCGGCATCTACCGCACACTCCAGCAGATTGCCTTTGCCAGTAGCGGCGCACTGCTCCAGTTGGTCGAGGGATTGGCGCACGGCGTTATTGTCGCGCTCGCGCTTCAACTGATCAAGCCGTTTGATTTGCGATTCACGGACGGCGGCATTGTCGATATCGAGCACCGGAATCAACGGTTCTTCGGGCGAAGGATAGGCATTCACGCCGACGATCATGTCGCGGCCCGAGTCGATGCGGGCCTGCTTGCGCGCCGCTGCCTCTTCAATGCGCATTTTGGGAACGCCGGTTTCAATCGCCTTGGCCATGCCGCCCAGTTCTTCCACCTCTTCAATCAGCGCCCATGCGGCATGCATCAGCTCGTGCGTCAGCCGTTCGACATAGTAGGAACCGGCCCACGGGTCCACGATGCGCGTGATGTCGGTTTCTTCCTGCAAATAAATCTGAGTGTTGCGCGCGATGCGGGCGGAAAAATCCGTAGGCAGCGCCAACGCTTCATCCAGCGCATTGGTGTGCAGAGACTGCGTGTGCCCGAAGGCCGCGGCCAGCGCCTCGACGCAGGTGCGCACGACGTTGTTGAACGGGTCCTGCGCCGTCAGGCTCCATCCCGAAGTCTGCGAATGCGTGCGCAAGGCCAGCGATTTCGGATTTTTCGGATTGAAGGTCTTAACTAGCTTCGCCCATAACATGCGCGCCGCGCGCATCTTGGCAATCTCCATGAAGTGGTTCATGCCAATGCCCCAGAAAAAAGAAATGCGCGGCGCAAAGCTGTCGATATCGAGGCCCGCCGCCACTCCCGTGCGCAGATACTCCAGCCCATCGGCCAGCGTGTAAGCCAGTTCGATGTCGGCCGTGGCGCCCGCTTCCTGCATGTGGTATCCGCTGACGCTGATGCAGTTGAACTTTGGCATCTTCGCGGCGCAGTAACGGAAAATATCGCCGACGATCCGCATCGAACCTTCCGGCGGATAGATATAAGTATTGCGGACCATGAACTCTTTCAGAATGTCGTTCTGAATGGTCCCGCTCAATTGCTCCGGCTTCACTCCCTGCTCTTCGGCGGCAACGATATAAAACGCCATGATCGGAAGCACGGCGCCGTTCATGGTCATCGAGACCGACATCTGACCGAGAGGAATCTGGTCGAACAGAATCTTCATGTCGAGGATCGAGTCGATAGCCACCCCGGCCTTGCCCACATCTCCGGTGACGCGCTCGTGATCGGAGTCGTATCCCCGGTGCGTGGCAAGATCGAACGCGACCGAAAGACCCTTTTGCCCAGCGGCAAGATTGCGGCGGTAGAACGCGTTGGACTCTTCCGCAGTCGAGAACCCTGCGTATTGCCGGATCGTCCAAGGCTGCATGACATACATTGTGCTGTACGGCCCGCGCAAGAACGGCGGAATCCCGGCGGCATATTCAAGATGCTCGAGCCCCTGGAGATCTTCGCGGGTATAGACGCTCCTGACTGGAATGTGCTCGGGAGAGAGCCAGTCGTCATTATTATGATTTACCTGATTAACTGTTGCTGTGGTCCCGCCTGATTTCGCTGTCGCTCGTTCCACCGCGGGCTTGTAGTCGATCTTTGAAAAGTCTGGACGCATATCTAGCCCTTAATCCCCAACTGCTCCTGCCATTTCGTGAGAACTTCAATCGGATTGCTGCGGACGTGAACGAAATCCGCGACCCCGGCGGCTTTCAATTGCTCGGCGGAATCGGGTAGGCCCGCGACGATTACCGGGGTCTTCGCGCCCCAGCGCCTTCAACTTGGCGAGCAGATCCGCAGCCAGCGCAAGATACTCCGGATCGGAACTGCACAGCACGATCAGCTCGGCATCGCTGGCCGCAATTTCATCGACTTTGTTGAAAGCGCTTGGTGACGACCGCAAAGCCCGCGCAGCCAAAAAAATTAGCGGCGAAGCCGGAGCGGGCCGCACGCATCTTAACGTCGCCGATTTCAGCCAGCAAAACGCGCGGAGTTTTGCCGCCCTTGGCTGCGTGGCGCTCGGTGCGCAGACGAAGCTGCTCATATATCTGTGCGCCGCGCCCTTCGCCGCTTAGGCGCGAACCATCAATGCGATCCAACGCCTTTTCGGAGAGATTGGGATGTTGGTTCGTCCCGGTAAACATTCGACGGCGGGATACGACAGCTTTTTCTTTGCCAGCCAGCGATTGCTCCACAGCTTTTTTAATCTGGCCTTCGCTCAGAGCTTTCCGATAGCCGCCGGCAGCTTCGATCCCCTGCATCGTCTTCCAGCCCTCGCGGGCAATGAAATCGGTGATGATCTCGATGCAGTACGACCCGCCCCCAGGATCGGCAACGCGCGACAGCAGGGCCTCTTGCTTGAGAATGATTTGCGTGTTCCGGGCCAGGCGGCGGCTGGCGTCATCCGGCGCCTTGTAACATTCATCGAAGGGCGCGACGGAAATCGAGTCCGCGCCGCCGAAGATCGCGGACATGGCCTCGGTAGTCCCGCGTAAAACATTGACGTGAGGATCGTAAATGGTTTCGTTCCAGCGCGAGGTGCGGGCATGGATCCGGGCCTTCGCGCTTTCCGGCGTCCCGCCAAAGCTCTCGACCGCCCGCGCCCACAACATGCGGAAGGCGCGGAGTTTTGCAATCTGAAAAAAGTAGTTCGAGCCAATCGCGAACGAGAACGCGATCGAAGCTGCGGCGCGATTTATGTCCACCTTGCGTGATTGCATTTCCGCGAGAAAATCGATGCCAGCCGCGAGCGTGAACCCAACTTCCTGGACGGCAGTCGCTCCCGATTCTTCAAAGCTCCTCGCCATTGATGGTGAAGGGCACGAACGTGGGAGGCGCAGCCGCAGCAACTTCCGCCGCAAAATCCAAGTTCGTAAGTGGGTTCCAGCCGGACGATATCGATGCCGGTGAAGTTATTCTGTCGTTCCATCAGAAGACGAATGAGATTCTCATCGGCATTTTGAAAGTGGATGGGAATTTCTTGCAGGTTCGCCAGCAGAGTCGTCAAATCGGAAGCGTTCTTGATTCGAACATTGCCGAATGCGATCTCTTCGGCCCCCGCAGCCACGGCGCTGAGCGCCGCCTGGTTTGCCTTGCCGGGATCGTCGGCGTCGATTTCTTCGCGAATGCGCCAGTCGCCTGTCGCATGCGTGCCACGCAAATAAGGAAAAGTTCCCGGCGCCGAATCCAGACACTCCAACCCCGCAATGTCTTCAGCCCGGTAATAGGGTTTGACCGCGAGCCCGTCTTCCGATTGCCAGATCAATTTCTTGGTATAGTCGGCACCCTTCAGATCTTTGCGGATGGTTTCTTCCCACGACTGCGTGCTTACTGGAGGGAACTCTTGCAATAAGTTGTTACTCGCCATTTTCCTTCACTTGCTTTCAGGGTCCTCGACGATCTCAATAAGAAATCCGAAGGGATTGTCGGCTCGCGATTTGGGATGAACGAAGAAGACCGTGGTCCCGCGCGAGCCTTTGCGGGGCGCCTTGTCGATGAGTTGAAATCCGCTCGCCTTCATCGCATCGAAGGCTTGCTGCGCGCTCTTTACACGGAAAGCGACGTGCGCCAATCCGCCACGGCCGCCGTTCCTCTCGATCAGCTTTTGCACCGGAGACTCGGAACTCAGAGGCTCGAGCAGTTGAACAAGATTGGGGCCATCGCCGACTTGCAGCAAAGCTTCGCGCACCTGATCGCCGCCGAGCACTTCTTCACGATGGACTTCGCGGAAGCCCAGCATCTCGTACGCCTTGACCTGCCCGTCCAGTTCACCCTGTTTGACTGCGATTGCCACGTGGTCCACAAACTGTATGCCTGGGACTTGTTTCAAATCCTCATGAACACTGCTCATCTATGATTGCCCTTTCGCTTACTATGAACGACAGAAGTAAGTCGCCAGTTATCTCGGGATCTGAAGTCACATCCCTTCATAAAACCACTCGCGAAACGCGTTCACCTTCTATTCGAACTCGACCACGATCTGGTTGACTTTCACAGCGTCTCCGGCGGCCACTTTTACTTCCTTCACTTTTCCCGCGCTCGGCGCGGTGACGTTGGTTTCCATCTTCATGGCTTCGAGCACCATCAGCAACTCGTCGGCTTGGATCGCTTGTCCCGGCTCCACATTCACCTTAATCACCACACCGGCGACAGGACTGCGGCACACTTTTTCCTCGTCAACGTTTTCCTCGGCGGCTGGAGCCTGAGCGCGCGCCGCCGGAACCGGCGCCGAGTGCACGGTCGATGGGACTGGAGCATAGGGCCCATAATTCGGTTGGCGCGGACTAGCGTCATCTTCGACTACTTCGACTTCTACTTCGTATGTCTTTCCACTAACACCAATCTGAAGCTTCAAGTTATAAGTTCCTTCCCTCGAGTTTATTTTGCCGCAGTCTTAATTACCTCGAGCGTAAATTATGCGAAGCTTGAACAAATACCCGCCCCTGCTGTGACCAGGGATTCACAATTTCGTACGGCGATTGCAGCGTCTTTGCCGAACGGATGCGGACCTTCTTACCCAAAAACGCGGTCACGGCCGCCGCAATTACGACCATGATCTCCGGAGAGATTTCCTCTTGTTTCCGATCCACCGCCGCCTTGGCTGCCGGTGCTTCCACTTTGGCGACAGGCGGAGCGGCTGCCACGGTTGCCGGCCGGATCGCTGTGGCCTTGGCCAGTTCCCCAACCCGCGTCTCCAGCCCTTTCAGCGTGCCGGTGAGCGCGCTGACTTGGCGCTCGGTTTCCGTTCGCAGTTCCGACAGCGCCCGCCTGAACGCTCGCTGCAAGCTGACATAAGTCAGCACAGAGCCGACTGCCGCTGCCAGCACCGCGATCAATATAGTTGCGCCATTCACTTCCACTCGCCGCTCCTCGTCGTCGTCATCGTTCTAACCTCAGCAGACGCGGCCAGCCGCGTCTCCACGGAAAGTCGTCACAACGGAATCAATCCATGCTTCTTGGGCGGACGCAGTTCCCGTTTGGCGTGCAACGATTCCAGCGCCTGGGCCAGATACTTCCTCGTCTCCGCAGGCTCGATGATGTCGTCCACCAGCCGCCGGCCAGCCGAAACGAAAGGATTCGCGAACGTTTCCCGATACTCGCCGATCAGTTCCTTGCGGCGGACACCCTTGTCCTGCGCTGCGTCGATCTCCCGCCGAAACACGATTTCGGCCGCGCCTTCGGCGCCCATGACGGCAATCTCCGCCGTGGGCCACGCCACCACCCGGTCCGCGCCGAGGTCCTTGCCGCACATGGCGAGGTACGCGCCGCCATAGGCCTTGCGCAGCACCAGCGTGATCTTCGGGACGGTAGCGGCCGAGTAGGCAAACAGCATCTTGGCGCCATGACGGATGATGCCGCCCCGTTCCTGCTCGACTCCGGGCAGGAAACCCGGCACATCCACCAGGGTAAGCAGCGGAATGTTGAAGGCATTGCAAAATCGTATGAAGCGCGACGATTTGTCCGAGGCGTTGATGTCGAGCGCCCCGGCGAGAACGCTCGGCTGGTTCGCGATGATCCCCAGGGGCCGTCCTTGCAAGCGCCCAAAGCCGATGACGATGTTCGGAGCGAACCCCGGCTGGATTTCGAGAAAATCCTGGTAGTCCACAATCCGCGTGATGACGCCGCGCACGTCGTAGCCGACCTTGTTCTCTACCGGCACGATCTTGTTCATTTCCGGATCGGAATCGATCGGCAGGTTGTACGCCATGCGGGGCGCGTCTTCCAGATTATTGGACGGCATGAAACTGAGCAGCCGCCGGCAAAGCTGCATCGCTTCGTCGTCGTTCTGGGCGATGAGGTGCACCACGCCCGAGTAGTTCATCTGCGCCTGCGGGCCGCCCAGTTCCTCGGCGGTGACCACTTCCCCGGTGACCTGCTTGATTACTTGCGGCCCAGTGATGAATATCTGCCCCTGCATGGTCTGAATGATAAAGTCGGTGAGCGCCGGGCTGTAGGCAGCGCCGCCCGCGCACGGTCCGCAAATCAGCGAAATCTGCGGCACCGTTCCCGAGAGCACAACGTTGTTATAAAAAACGCGGCCGTAGGCGGCCAGGCTGTCAATGCCTTCTTGCACGCGCGCGCCCCCTGAGTCGTTGATGAAGACGAAAGGGCTTCCCGTCTTGAGCGACAAACGCATCATGTCGGCAATCTTGTCGCTATGGACCTCGCCGGCTGCTCCGCCTGCCACGGTAAAATCCTGGCTCGCCAGGTGGACCAGGCGCCCGTCGATGGTGGCGCATCCGGTGGCCACTCCATCCGCCGGCATCTCCTTGTCGGCCATACCGAAATAGACCTGACGATGGCGGGCAAATAATCCGATTTCCTGGAAGCTGCCCCGATCCACCAGCCGGTCGATTCTTTCCCGCGCCGTCAGTTTGCAGGCCGCGTGTTGCTTTTCAATGCGGGCCTTGCCGCCGCCTAATTCGATCTCAGCGCGCTTGGCGCGAAGATCGGTGACCTTGTCGGCCATAGTTTTTTGTTTTGCGCTTGCTACTGGCTTTGCCATCCACACTCCTGAATCAGTTCAAATAAATGTAAAAATGCTTTTACTTTTCCGGAGCCACAGTCACCCGGTGCTCCTTGCCATTCAGCGTAATCACGTAATTCACGGTGGCGCTAAGCGACTGTCCGCCGCCAGCCGCCGCCGCTGCTTTCGATTCCGCCGCTGGCTTGGAAGCAGACGCCGATGGATCCTTGCCCAGATTCTTGCGGCCCTCGGCGCGAGTCTTAAAGAACTTCGGGGCTACCTGCGGGAACATGGCATAGGTCAACACGTCCTCATCGCTGCCGTTATTGCCCTCTAACTTCTTCGCGGCCGTGCTGAGCTGCTCCCACTCCGGCTTGAGCAGGTCGGCGGGACGAACCGTAATCGCCGGCTTCTTGGCATGGGCCTCCGCCTGTTTCAGTACCTCGGGGTCCTTTGGACCGATCGTGCTGCCGTAGTATCCCAGCATCAAGTCGGCGAATTCCCCGGTCATTACTTTGTACTTGCCCATCAGAACGTTAAACACCGCCTGCGATCCCACAATCTGGCTCGAAGGCGTGACCAGCGGAGGATAGCCGGCGTCCTTGCGAACATTGGGGACTTCCAGCAGCACTTCCTGCAACCGGTCGCCCGCTCCCTGGCCTTTGAGCTGGCTCTCCATGTTCGAGATCATTCCACCAGGAATCTGGCTCTTGAAAATTTCCGTATCCACGCCGGTAAACTCGCTGAGAAACTCGCGGTAGCGCGGGCGGATAGTGGCGAAGTGGTTAGAAATGCGCGCAACGCGTTGCATGTCGAGCCGGGTCTCGTACCCAGTCCCTTCCAGCAACTCGACCAGGCTTTCGGTCGGGTTGTGTCCCGGCCCCAGTGACAACGAACTGATCGCCGTGTCTACAATGTCGCACCCCGCCTCGATCGCCTTCATCAGCGAAACCAGCGTGACGCCGGTGGTGGCGTGCGCGTGCACGTGCACCAGCATGTCTTTGCCGCACTTCTTCTTAATGCCCTTTACCAGGTCATAGGCAGGCTGCGGCTTCAGCAGGCCGGCCATGTCTTTGATGCAGATTGAATCGGCCCCCATCTCCTGCAACCGCTGCGCCATCTCGGCAAACGCCGCCACCGTATGCAGCGGACTGATGGTGTAACAAATCGTCCCCTGGGCGTGCTTGCCGGTCTTTTTCACCGCGTCAATGCTGGTCTTGAGGTTGCGCACGTCGTTGAGGGCGTCGAAGATGCGGAACACGTCCATCCCGTTTGCGGCCGACTTCTCCACAAAACGCTCGACCACTCCGTCCTCATAGTGACGGTAGCCGAGCAGGTTCTGGCCGCGCAGCAGCATTTGCAGCCGGCTCTTGGGCATCAGTTTGCGGAACGTGCGCAGACGCTCCCAAGGGTCCTCATTCAGAAAGCGTATGCAGGAATCGAAAGTCGCCCCTCCCCAGCACTCCACAGACCAATAGCCGGCGTTGTCGATCTCTTCGCAGATCGGGACCATGTCGTCCAACGCCATGCGGGTGGCGAACAAACTCTGGTGAGCATCTCTGAGCGCGAGTTCCGTGATTTCAATCACGCGGGACATTTACGACCTCCTTTTTAATGATAACCTACGGCGCGGGACTGCACCTGTGAACGCGCAGAATTTGCGCCAAATTCTTTCCCGAAAAGGTAACCTAACGCCTGTGACTATTGGAATTGGGGCTGGATCCAGGGATTTCCATTCGGAAACTCAACAAGTTGCCCGCGATATACTTAGTCGCCGAAGATAGGGCCCCTGCGCCCGGTCTGGAATGCACGCTGATTTTTATTATGGAGACTGCAATTAAATGAAGAGCAAGTTTAGACAGAAGTTCCTTACCGCGGGCGCAGTGCTCGCCTTGTTGCTAGTGATGGAGGCGACGCTGTTTCTGAATGTGCGCCAGCAATCGCTCTCGTGGGACGAAGGCGACCATATCTTCGCCGGATACATGTCATGGAAACATGCGGATTTTGGTTTGAACCCCGAGCATCCTCCGCTGGTGAAAATGGTAGCCACGGCGCCGCTGTTGACCATGCCACTGCATGTCAACCCTCTCAAGGGCGAGTATTTCAAAAACGAATCGTATTTAAGAGGCCGCGAACTCTTGTACGAGAATCGCGCGGTCGCATCGCCCGACGACCTGATCCTGCGGACGCGCATGGCTGCCTCGGTATTCGCTCTACTATTGGCGCTCGTGGCCTTCGCCGCCACCCGCGAGATGTTCGGCCTGGGGGCGGGCTTTGTGGCGTTAACGCTGATTGTCTTCGAACCCTCGGTTTTAGCGCACGGCGCGTACGTGACCACGGATGTTGGCGTCTCCGCATTTTTCCTGACGACCATCTATTTCTTTTACCGCTACTGCAAGGCCCCTTCGATTCCGCGATTGCTCGCAACGGGTGTAGCCGCTGGCTTGGCACTGGCGAGCAAGCATTCGGCAATTCTGCTGGTGCCGATGCTGTTCCTGCTGGTGCTGGCTGAGATTTTGCGCGGCATTTTAACCAAAGATGCGCCCAACGCGAGCAATGTCGCGGGAGAAAAGCGCGGCCGCCGCGCCTTGCGTCTTTTCGGCGCGTGGGCAGCGGTTATTGTTCTGGCGGTCTGCATCCTGTGGGCGTTCTACGGATTCCGCTACCAGGCACGGCCTGCGCCGCTGCATCTCGCTCCGACGCTGGCGGATTCCGCAAAAGCGATTAAGCCGCTGGAAGCCTGGGGAATCATGCGGCTAGCCAAATGGCACGTATTGCCCGAGTCCTATCTTTACGGACTGGTCGATGTGCGTGCTGTGGCCGACTTTATGCCGAGCTATCTCTTTGGCAAGGTTTACCAGCATGGCGTGTGGTTTTACTTCCCCGCTATATTCATCATCAAGCCTACTCTGGGATTTCTTGCCCTGCTGGCACTGGCTTTCGCCGCTCTACTGACCCGCAGGATGCCCCTCAGCCGCGAGGCGATTTTTCTGCTCATCCCGGCGGCTGTTTATCTGGCGGTCGCCATGACCGCGCCTCTCAACCTGGGCGCGCGGCACGTGCTGCCGGTCTTCGTATTGCTGTGCGTCTTTGCCGCCGGTGGAAGCTGGGCCTGGGTACGGCAAGGCAACGGACGATCGAAGGTTTGGATTGCGATTGTAGGAGCGCTGCTTTTGTTCCATGTTGTCTCCTCGGCGCGGGCGTTCGGCAGTTACTTGTCTTATTCCAACGAGGCGTGGGGTGGGCCTTCCGAAACCTATCGCTACTTTACGGACTCGGCCGTGGACTGGGGCCAGCAGTTGAAAGCGACTAAGCGGTATCTGGACGAACACAACATCCACGACTGCTGGTTCGCCTACTTTGTAACCCCGTTTGTGCTTCCGAGCGATTACGGCATTCCCTGTCGCATTTTGCCCACTCCGGACTCGGTATGGGCGGATGAGCGCGATGTAGTGCCGGCGCACATCGACGGCACAATACTGATTAGCGCCTCCGACCTGACCTACTATGAAAATGGCTCCGTCGTTCTCAACCCGTACCGAAGCCTTCTATCGTTGACCCCTACGGCAGAGATCATGGATGGCGTTTTCGTGTACCAGGGCTCGTTCGATCTGCCGCTGGCTTCGGCCATGAGCCACATCATAGAGTCGTCGGCGCAGTTGCATAGAAGGAACTCTGACGCCGCCATCGCCGAGGCGCAGTTGGCGGTTTCCATCGCGCCAGACGCGGTGCAGTCCCAGATGGCGCTCGGCGATGCGCTGGCCGGAGCAGGTCGAAAAGCCGATTCGCGCGAGCCGTATCAGCGGGCGCTGGCGCTGGTCAAAACCATGGAACCGAGCGCGCGGGCGGAGTGGCAGCCTCGCGTGGAAGCCCTGCTGCGCTGACCGGAGATGGAACATGAATAGGCGGCCTGTCCCGTACGACGCGGAAATGCGGTGGTAGATTACAGCAAGCTATCTCATAAATCGATTCGGGAAGGGCACGACTTCAGTCGTGCCGCTAACGACCGCCAAAAATGCGGGCTTTAGCCCCTGAGGGCCCCGGCCGTTTACTTCTTCCGTTCATTATGAGATAGCTTCAAGTTTTCTGGCCATGTCCAACGCGAACGCAATTCGTGAAACACGTCTGCCCGTGATGATACGGGCGCTCTTCTGCGCTCTGCTCGGCGCGCTCGTCCTGAACGCAGCCACGCATCTGGATTTCAGGCACCCCTTCATCGCATACGGGTTCGGGGGCGTCTTCCTTCTTCATATGTCCGCTGAACGCACCCCAAAACGCCTGGCTCTGCTCGGGGCAGTGGGCGCATTGCTGACCGCCTGGGTGGTGTGGGGACGTTATCATGACTTGGCGACGCTCTTGGTACAGGGCATGGGCGCGTTCGGACTGGCCAGCTTGTTTCTGTTGAGCTGCACGGTTTTTTGGAACGGCCGCCAGCGCGAGTCCGCCTCGTACCGCGCGCTCCTGCCCGCGATCGTGCTGACCCTTCTCGTCCTCGGAGCGCAATCGGCCCTGAATACGGCGTCGTTTCTTCATCACGACACTCTCGATTTCTACGCTTTCGCGTTCGATGGAAACCTTGGCTTTCAACCCAGCTTTGTTCTAGCCCGTTTTGTGAATTCCACGCCCTGGCTGCTGCCGTTGGCCAAGGTGAGCTACGAGGGAGTTCCTTTGGCGATGGCGGCGCTGTATGCCGCCTTCATGCGCCGCCGCGACAAGCCGGTCTGGGAAATCATCGCAGTGCTGTTTGTCTCGACGATAATGGGCTACGCTTTCTTCAGCATTTTCCCGGTGTGCGGGCCGAGCTACGCCTTTGGGCGCGAATTTCCAGGCGTGGCCGTTTCCTACGCGGCGCTGCGTCACTTGACGTTGGCGAAGGCTTCGTTGCCCCTGGCATTTCCGCGCAATGGCGTGCCATCCCTGCACCTTACCTGGGCGCTGCTGATTTGGCTCAATACTCGGAGCTTGCCCCGGTGGGCGCGATGGGCATCCTTGGCTCTGGTATTGGCCACCGCGTTCGATACGATGGCCAGTGGAGAACACTACCTCTTTGACCTGGTGGTGGCTTTGCCGTTTACCCTCTGGATGCAGGCCTGGATGGCGCGCACCGTGAGCATCCGGGACCGGCGACGCTGGCTTCCGGCGGTGTGCGGGTGCGCGCTGTTCCTGGCCTGGCTTGCCATTGGGCGATTCGGATTGCCCCTGATGATGGCCGGACGCGCGCTGGCGTGGTTGCTGGTAGTAGCGTCTTCTGCGGTGTCGGTGGCATGGGCCATCAAACTGCCCGCCATGATCCCCGAAATGCTGGGCGCGGCCGCGCCGAACGGCAAGAATCGGGGAATTTCCCCGCCCGCGGGCCGCTCCTGGCCTGGGGTCTGGGGAGGCGTCTAGTTGCTACCCGGATTACCGCGGAAATCTGGGCTTCTTTTGGGGTATCTTCCGTGATATAACGCGGTTAGCTGCTAGTCCGGCTTTGGGCTGGGAGTTTTGTGCTTTTCCGGCTTTGGATTGAAGCGCAGAGCGGCAGCAGAGGAGGAATCGTGTCCGAAGCGCGTACCGGGAAAAGGTTTCCGCTGCATTTGCCGATAAAGATCCATAGGGAAGATAGCGCGGCGGGTGAAGCCAGCGGCATGACCGGCAATTTGAGCGCCGCCGGTGTGTACATCCGGGCCGACGCCTCGCTTGAGGTCGGTTCGCCGGTGGAGTTTGAAATCAGCCTGCCGCCGGAAGTGACGGGCGGCAAAGAAGATGTAGTCATTCAGTGCCGCGGCCGCGTAGTGCGGACCGATGAGCCCGATGCCAGCGCCGAGTCCGGGGACAGCCGGGGCGTCGCTTGCGTAATTGATTCTTACGAATTTGTTCGTAACGGTTGACCGGGAGCTCGAACCATGCTGAAGCTTATTTTGGCCGATAATCAGGCAATTTTCCGAGCGGGCATAGCCAAGGTGCTGGCCGTGGAAGACGAAATGCGCATTGTGGCCCAGGCGCAAACTTCCGAGCAGATGTTCATGGCGCTCGACAAGTTTCGCGCCGCGGTGCTGATCATTGCCGGAGGTTTCCACTCCGAATTCAACGCCGTCCTCATGGCTGCTCACAAGAACAAGACCCGCGTCGTCGTGCTCGCCGACACCGGCGAGAGCGCGCAACGCTACATGGCGGCGGGCGCCCACGGGGTCGTCTATCGCAACGTGACCAGCCCCGCGCTGGTGGATTGCGTCCGCAGGATCGCCCGTGGCGAAAACTGGGTGCAAGACATGGCGGTGCCCAGCGAGTTGACCGAGAACGATATGGTCGGGCTGCGCGTCCGCGACCGCTTGACCGCCAAGGAACTGCGCATCGTGGCGCTGATCGTGCAGGGCTACAAGAACAAGGAAATCGCCACCCAATTGGGTACCACCGAACAGGTGATCAAAAATTACCTGCGCAACGTCTATGACAAGATTGGCGTTTCGGACCGCCTGGAACTGGCCCTGTTCACGATTCACCATCGCATCTTGAATGAAGCCGCCGCAGCAACCGCGGCCGCTGCCATCCCGCAACCGCCGCCCAGCACTGGCATGAGCATCTAACCCGCTTTTGCTGAAATGACAAAAGGCCGCCCACGGGCGGCCTTTACAATTTCCGTTCGCATTAGCCTGCGTGGTGGCGGGTCTCCGACCCGCCCTGGACGGACCTAAGCCCCGTCCCCAAACTCACGATTACCCGATTTTTTCTCCGATTGACTTCGCTTGCGTGAACAGCAAGAGATAGTCCGGGCCTCCAGCTTTCGAGTCGGTGCCAGACATGTTGAATCCCCCGAAGGGGTGCGCGCCCACCATCGCTCCCGTGCACTTGCGGTTCAGGTAGAGGTTGCCGACGTGGAATTCCCGCACCGCGCGATCGAGTTTTTCGCGCGAACCGGAGTAAATCGAGCCGGTCAGTCCGAACTCAGTGTCGTTGGCGATCTCTAGCGCATGGTCGAAGTTCCGCGACTTGATCACCACCAGCACCGGACCGAAAATCTCTTCCTGCTCGAGTGTCGACTTCGGCGCGATATCGGCAATCACGGTCGGCTGAATAAAGTACCCGTCTTCGGAACTGGCCTCGGTGGCGCGGGCGCCGCCGGTGATGAGGCGTCCCTCTTTCTTGCCGATCTCGATGTAACGCAGAATATCGTTCATCGAACCTTGGTTGATGACGGCCGCGATGTTCGCGTCCGACGTGGGATCGCCTACCGTGATGCGCTCGACGCGCGTTTTCAGCAGCTCGAGAAACTTGTCGTAGACGCGCTCATCGACAATGGCGCGCGAGCAGGCCGAGCACTTCTGTCCCTGAAAGCCGAAAGCCGCCGTCGCTACCCCTTCGACAGCGGAGTCGATATCGGCGTCGGCCTCGACCACGATGGCATCTTTGCCGCCCATTTCGAGGATGGTGCGCTTGATCCAGAGCTGTCCCGGCTGCTGCTGCGCCGCAGTCTGGTTGATGTGCAATCCAACTTCTCGCGAGCCGGTGAAAGCGATGAAGCGGATCTTCGGATGCGCCACCAGCGCGTCGCCGAAACTCGCGCCGCCGCCAGGGCAGAAGTTCACCACGCCTTCGGGCATTCCGCATTCTTCGAGCAGCTCGACGAATTTCGCCGCAATCGTTGGCGAATCGCTCGACGGCTTCAGCACAACTGTATTGCCGCAGACGATCGCAGCGGCCGTCATGCCGGCCATAATCGCGCAGGCGAAATTCCACGGCGGAATCACCGCGCCGACGCCCAGCGGAATGTAGGCCAGCGTGTCGCGCTCGCCCGGCAGTTGCACGGGCGGTTCGGCTTTCGCAAGGCGCAAAGCTTCGCGGGCGTAGAACTCGCAGAAATCAATGGCCTCGGAAATATCGGCGTCGGCCTCGAACCAGTTCTTGGAAACTTCAAACACCAGCCACGCCATGTATTCCAGCTTGCGCTCGCGCATCGTATCCGCAACCCGGAACAGGAGCGACGCGCGCTCTTCGACTGAAGTGCGGCTCCAATGCGAGAACGCGCCTAGCGCGGCGTTCACGGCGGGCTCGACGTGCTCCTTGCCCGCCTTCTGGTGAACTCCGACCACTTCCGAAGGCTTGGCGGGATTGATGGATCGGATCTTTTCGGCAGTCTTGGAGCGCTTGCCGCTGATGATCAGATCGTACTCGCGGCCCAGTTGGCCGCGCACTTTCTCGATGGCGGCGCGCATCTCGCGTATGTTCTCTTGTTTCTTGAAATCGACGAACGACTGGTTCTTGAATGCACCTTCGTGCAGGCGAACTTGCAGACGCGGCGGAGCTTCGACGGTTGCCACAGGAATTCCTCTCTCGGGCAGGACTTAAGAATAGTGTCAACAACAGCGTATTTTACACCTCGCAAGGAACAGAGGGGCGGAGCCGAGCAGCGACAAAATGTAACGCGCCTCGGAGGATGCGCGGATCTAATCAGACATTCCCGCGTTCACAACCCAGCTTCAATCCGGGACCTGGGGTCGAGAAGATCGCGCAGCGCGTCGCCGATAAAGTTGAAGGCGAGGACGGCGCACATCACCGTCACCGCCGGAAAAAGCACGAGATGCGGAGAATCGAAAAGATGCGAGCGCGCGTCGTTGAGCATCGATCCCCAACTCGCCGTCGGCGGCGGCACTCCCAATCCCAAAAAACTCATGGTCGCTTCCGCCAGCACCGCTCCCGCCATGCCAATGGCCGCCTGCACGATGACCGGCTGAATAATGTTAGGCAGAATGTGGCGAATAATAATGTGGAGATCGCCCGCGCCGAGCGCCCGCGCCGCTTCGACAAATTCGCGTTCGCGCACGGCCAGCACCTGCGCGCGCACCAAGCGGGCGTAGCCAACCCATCCTCCGATCGACAAGGCAAGCACGAGATTGAAAATGCCGGGGCCGCGAAAGGCCACGAAGGCGATGGCAATAAGAATTCCGGGAAACGAAAGAAACGCATTCATCAACACCACGTTGACGAAGCGGTCGATGCCTCCGCCGTAATATCCCGCTAGGCTGCCAATGATGAGGCCGAGCAGAAGCGAACACGCCACCACGCTGCTGCCGACAAACATCGAAATGCGCGCGCCCCAGATCAGCCGCGACAGAATGTCGCGTCCCAGTTCATCGGTTCCGGCCCAATGCAGCGTCAACGGCGTTTGCAAACGGTGAGGCAGATCGATGCGCGCAGGATCTTGCGGAGCAATCCAAGGCGCGAAGACCGCGGAGAACACGAACACGGCCACCAAGAAAACTCCCACAGCCGCCAGCGGATTATGTCGGGCGACGCGCGGCAGCGAGATGGCGAGGGTGGACATGGGCGGATAAGGGATCACTCACGGTGCGCGGCAAACAAGGGCTTTCCGGCGTTTTTCTCCGTCAAGGCTTTGAATCGCCTCAGCCCGACGATCTCCCGGAGCGCCACATGGACGGCTTCGGTTCGGGACTTTACCCCGAGAAGTTTCTTCGCTTCTTCGGCAAGACGGGCATCCACGCGGACTGATGTCGTGTGCACGGCCATAGTGTGTTCACCGCCTTTATTCACTTTAGCTTATTTGTACATCGGCACCGACAAGATTTTGTACACTCTTCGGCGTACCTTATATGGTACGCTTGTTCGATCACGGTCAAAGATGAATGAGCAAGAAAAACAGGGGTGCGAGCATCGACGACTTCTTGAAGAAGGAAGACATCTTCGCGGAAGCACAGGCGCAAGCCATCAAGGAGGTCGTGGCCTGGCAACTTACGAAAGCCATGAAGAAGAAAAAGATTTCCAAGGCGCGCATGGCGGCCTTGCTGAAGACGAGCCGCTCCCAGGTTGATCGCATTCTTGATCCAAAACGCGACATCACACTTTCGAGTTTGCAGCGGGCGGCAGCGTTGGTCGGGAAGCGGGTGGCGGTTCAACTCACTTGACAGATCCCGGACCTCAGGTTGTTCACGATGATCGGATACTACAAGAAGCAGATCCTTAAGTTGGGCATCCAGCTTATCGAGTTGCACGCTAACTTGGATAACCTACAACTGCTGCTGTCCCTACAATTCCAGATCCTCCACCGAATTCTGCACACTGAAGTAAAACTTTCTGAATATCGAAACAGACGACAGACGCTTGTCAAGGGAATAAAGGCCGGTCGATTGCCGAAGGAAAGCGCCGCACGCCTAAAACAGAAGCTATCGGCGATAGAATTTAAGCTCAATCGATATCAGTGGATGTTGTTCGTATGGCGATGCTTTGGTGATGGGATCGCCTTCGCATATCTCGACAAATGGGCTATGAAGTCCCTTCTCTATAACACCGACAATCCGGAGGCAAAACAGATGGCCGGACACATCACTGGAAAGGAGGGACTTGAAGGCGAAATCGCATTGCTACAGGATGTCGTCAGTAGGGGTATACCAGCGCTGCTCACCGATTTGACTAACAGCATCCGACATGGAGATGTTTGCCTTCTTTCAGGACCCGACCCTCAGCTAATAGAGGTAAAATCTAGTCGGAATACTAATCGTCGCGTTGCGCGACAGGCCAAGAACCTTTCGAGCATCCATAACTATCTCGCTTTGGACGAAGCGTTCAATTTGCGAGGATTTCCACACATGCAGCGGGTCGGCATATCTCTCCCGGAAAGGAACTATCTTGATCGGTTGGATGACGCCATCAGCGCCGCTCTGAGAAAGGGTTTATTTGTCAGTGACCTTGAACCGGGTACACGTCTCGTGGTCATCTCAGACAAACGTAAGGAAGACGTTAAGGAAATCTTCGCGGGATTGGAACGCGTGCGCGTCTACTTGCTCAACGATGCAAGGAATGAGGCCGCGTGGGGATGTTACTATCCATTCACCCTTTCATTGAAGGAGCCGCAGCATCTCTACGCGTTCTTGCACGGTGACGTTTATGTGATCGTCGCCTTTGATCTGGCGAGGGTTCAATCGCGTGCTAGCGAGTTGGGGTTGACGTTCTCCGAGGTCAGCGGTGGCGAATGGTCTTTTCAGTTTGAACGACAGTTGCCGGGATCTATTGAGCCCGCAATAAGCAAATTATCGTCTCACTTTGCTAACCGGATGGCCTTCGAACTGATTTCCTGGGAGTGGGTTTTTGAATGGCAGAGGATTCTACTCGATGAAGTCCGCCAGGAATATCAGTAAGGTATTGTACGGGACGACCCGCCGGGTGCCACACTCATCGCGTTCTTTGCGACGAGTGGGATTTCTCGCGCTCACCGCACATCAAAGTCCTTGACACCCTCTCTTATAATAAGAGTATCGCCACCATAAATTGCCAGCCCGCGGCCACCCGGCCACGAAGTCGAGGTTCGCGCACTTGCACCGTGGGGGAGAATCGAGCCAACTTGGTAGGGTCATCCGTAACTCATTAAGGAATAAATACTTTACGAGTAACCCCTTGATTCTCAAAGACCTGGCCGGACCCGCTCCCAAGTCTTTGATTACAAAAGACCGGGGGAGGGGGGTACCCAAGACTGACAGAGACACGAGAACACCCGGAAAACTAGGAGCGCTCATAACTCATTGAGAAATAAATACTTTACGCTCAACCCCTTTAATCTCAAAGACTTGGCAGACATCGCCTCTAAGTCTTTGATTCCAAAAGACCGAAGGGAGGGGGGACGAACCGGCAAACGTAGAACCGGCAGAATAACGACCGCTCCGGAAAGTCCCGCCCCAACAGAGTTATTGTCTGATCCTCGGATTCACCGCCGAATACAGCAAGTCGGTCAGGAAGTTCACTGCGACGTAAGTCAATCCAATCGCCAGGATGCATCCTTGCACGAGATAGTAATCGCGATTGGCGATGGCTTGGATGGTTAGGCGTCCGATGCCGGGCCAGGAGAAGATGGTTTCGGTCACAATGGCTCCCGCTAATAGGGCTCCGAATTGCAATCCTAAAACAGTTAGGATTGGGATCATGGCGTTGCGCAACGCGTGACGATAGACGACGGTGCGCTCGGGCAGGCCCTTGGCGCGGGCAGTGCGGATGTAGTCCTGGCTTAACTCTTCGAGCATCGAGGTGCGGACCATGCGGGTCAGGATCGCGGCCAGCGCTCCGCCCATGGTGATGGCGGGGAGAACGAGATGGGCCAAGCTGCCGGAACCGGAAACGGGAAGCCATCCCAGCTTGACCGCGAAGAGCAAGATCAGCACTGGGCCGAGCGCGAAGTTCGGAAACGAGAGACCAAAAAGGCTGACCACACTGAGCACGCGGTCGTCCCACAGATTGCGGCGCTGGGCCGAGCGCACTCCGGCGGGAATGGCCAGAACAATCGCCACGAACAACGATGCCAGAGTCAGTTGCAGGGTGAAGGGATAGCGCTGCGCGATCAGGCTGGTAACTCCCTGGTTGAAGCGCAGCGACTTGCCTAAGTCTCCGTGGAGCACGCCGCGCCAGTAATTCAGATATTGCCGGCCGAGCGGCACATCGAGTCCATAGGCGTGCCGTGTGGCCTGGATGTCTCCGGCGGCCGCGCCTTCTCCGAGCATCTGCTGAACGGGATCGCCGGGGACGAAATGGATCAGCAGGAAGACGGTGGAGACGACCAGCCAGACGACTGGCAGAGTGTAGAGCACGCGGGAGATGATGTAGCGCGGCACGGCAACTACGTTCTCACAAATAATGCTTCGGCCGCAATGGCTTGATGCAAGATCCTGCTACTGTCCTTTTTCCCTCTCGAAAGGCTTCTGCATGTACTTGCGGCATTCGTCGAGTGCGCCCTGGGTATTGTCGTTGGTCTGGAGGGCTTGCCGATATTCATTGACGGCGCGTTCGCGCTGGCCGGTGGTGTCGAATATCTTGCCCAGTTGCAGGTGGCTCCAAACCTCGGTCCAGCGCGGCTCGCCGTCGCCATTCAGCGATTCGCGGTAGGCGTTGGCCGACGCCTGATAATTCTTCTGCATGTAAAACACCTCGGCGATCCGGTAGTGGGCGAGCGAACTGTTCTTGTTGACATCGAGCGCTTTGTTGAATTCGCTGAGCGCTCCCGCCAGATCGCCTTGCTGGATCAGGCCCTGTCCGCGCACGATGCCGGAGCGCAGTTTGATGTCGGCGGAGTTGGTCAGCACGCGGTTTTCGGGGTCGATCGAAATCCGACGCGGGCGTCCAAAGGTTTCCACCGAAAACGGGGAATCCGTGCCCACCACGTCAAGGCGCTTCTCTTCCGTTTTTCCATCGGTATCGATCCGCAAATTCACCGGCATGTGGAACAGGTCGAGGTCCTGGGTGATGGCGCCGACAACGCGGAAACCTTTGTTGTTGCCCAGCCGGTAAACCGTGTACTTGGCCTTGAACTCGGGGGCGCTGGTCGAATCCATCCACTGCGAATAGAACCAGGTGAGCTTTTCGCCATACACCTTTTCGCTGAGCTCGCGGAAATCGTCGGTGCTGGCGGATTTGCCCGCATACTTGGCGGCGAAGTCGCGCATGAGCTTCAGATAATTCTTCTCCCCCACAACCCAGCGCAGCATGTGCAGGATCATGGCTCCCTTGTCGGTCACGAGCGACTGAAACTCGGGAGAGAAATAGTCGAGTTTGGCGGCGCTCGAAAGCGGTACGCTGTCATAGGCAAGCGCGCCCACCGACATGTCCTTCACCATTTCATCGAGCCCCGCCGCTCCCGCCGCGCTTTCCACGTAGCGAGCTTCGGAGTAGCGCGCGAAACCGTCGCTCAGCCACCAGTCGTCTTTCGACGCCGGGCTCACCGAAACGCCCCACCACTGATGGGCAATCGCATTGGCCAGCAACCGGTAGTTGGTCTTCTCGGTAACGGCGCGGGCCGAAAGCGCAGCGATTTCAGGCGCCCACGCCGTGGGCACCGTGTCATCGGGAAGCTCAACAATTTTCAACCGCGTCGAAGGCGCATTCCCGTATTGCGTAACGAAGTAAGTGAACGCCTTGACCGCCGTCGCCGCATATTCCGCGCTCAGCGCCTGTCGATCCGGCTTGAAGTACACATGCAGATCGATGCCCGCTTCATCGCTCTTGAATTCCTGAAATGTGCCGGCAACGATGGTGCCTGGGAAACTCGGCTTGTCCCAGACAAAGGTAAAGGTTTTGGAGTTGGCCAACGCGGTTGCGGGCTGCTTCGTTGGATTCGCACTTGCGGTTGTTGCCGCCGCCGGCTGCTCTTTCCCGCTGCCGATCACGACCATGTGAGCCGGCACGGTCACGTTGATGGTCGAAGTGAAGCGGTTGACGCCGTATCCCGCGACTGGAAACCACAGCCCGGAATACAGCAGGTAGCTGGTATCGGGGCCGATGTAGGCGAGCTTCAATCCCTCAACCGGGCTGTCGTCGGCGTTTTCCAGCGTGCCTTCGTATTCGAAGGTGAAGGTGGTGGTCGCGTTTTTTGCTATCTCGCTGGCGAGCGCGAAGCGCACGGTGGAATCCTGCGTGTTGCGCTCGGGATTGAGCGGCTTGCCGTTCGCGTCCGTGAGCTTCGTAATGCGCAGCGCGTTGTTTAACTGAAACGTGACCACGTTGAGGTCTTCAAGCGCCGTAACCTTGACCGTGACGCGCGCGGTGAGCTTGTGCGTCTGCGGCAGAAGTTCGAGGCTGATCTGGTAGTCGTCGGCGCGCATCCGCGTCTTCTCGGCCGCCGCCGCCGGCGGGGTGGCTGCCACGGTGAAGAGAATAACGCTAAGCGAAAAGGCAACGGCTATAGCAAGCGCCCGGCGGGCCGGTCGAGAGTGGCTGAGCTTCAAGTGGTATCTCCTGGCAAGCACAACACTTTCTAAGATGTTAATTCTCCCGCAAAAGATGCTGTGAGGACAAGGGTTAGAGAAGTTTGTTTGGTCGAAAGAAGGAACCGACCGCGACGCTGCAAAGGGTGATAAAGTCGTTGTCGTTACAAATACCTTCAGAGCGCGAAGAACGGCGCACAGAAAGCAGCGAGGAGAGAATCCAGGTGGATATCCAAAACGCATTTATCGGGCAAGCCAAGAAGCCCACGCCAGAGGAAGTTTCCGCAGCACTGGGGCCGAGCGCGAAGATTTGGCAGCAGTTGGTGAACTGGTTGGCGGAGGAGCAGGGCGTTGACATCCAGGAGTGGAAATCGATTTCGCTCAAATATGGATGGGCCCTGCGACTCAAGCTGAAGAAGAGAACAATCATTCACATGAGCCCCTGCAACGAATGTTTCAGGGTCGTGTTTATTTTTGGCGACAAGGCGGTCAAGGCCGCGCGGCAAAGCAAGCTTCCGAAGAGTGTGGCCAAGGCGATCGAGGATGCTCCGCGATACACGGAAGGAACCGGAGTCAGACTTACTGTAAAGGCGGCGAAAGATTTGGCCGCGATCCGCAAACTTGCCCTGATCAAGCTGGCGAATTAAACGGGACTGCGCGAAATCAGCGGAGCATTTTCAGGATGATCTCCGCCGCCCTTTCCGAAGGGTGCGCGCCGCCGCCCCCTTGCTTTAGTTTTGCCTTCACCGCCGCCAAGCGCTCGATCATGCGCGCTCGCAGCTCGCCGTCGGGAATGATCTTGTTCATCTCCGCGACAACGTTTTCCGCCGTGAACTTGTGCTGTACCAACTCTGGGACGACTTCCTCCTCCGCAATCAGGTTGACCATCGCAAAGTATGGGACCTTCACGCGCGGCTTGCCCAGCGCGTAGGTCATCCGAGACACGCGGTACACCATAACAAACGGAGTGCCCATGATTGCAGCTTCAACCGTAGCCGTGCCGCTGGCGACGATCGCAGCCCGCGAATGGTATAAAGCGGGCAGCGCGTCGGGGACGAGCTTTATCTCGGGCAACTCGCTTCTCTCGAAATCGATCAAGCCCCACAGGAACTGCGAATCTAACGTAGGCGCGACTGGGAGCAGATATTCATATTTATCTCCGAGCCCATCCGCCGCCTCAAGCATCGTCGGCAGGTTCATGCCCGCTTCTTTGCGGCGGCTGCCCGGCATCAGTGTGATCCACGGTTTCGCGGCGTCGACGCGGTTCTCGGCCGCATACGCTTCGCGCGTTATCGCAGGCGCGGGCAGATCGGCCAGCGGATGTCCGACAAACGTCGCGTCCACTCCATGATCGCGATAGAACTTCTCTTCGAAGGGAAAAATCACCAGCGCCCGGTTGACGTATATGCGCAGCAACTTGACGCGTCCCTGGCGCCACGCCCAGAACTGCGGGCAGACGTAGTAAACCACGGGAATGCCGCGCCTGCGCATTTGCCGCGCCACGCGCCAGTTGAACGACGGAGCGTCGATGACGATGGCCAATTCCGGCCGCTTCTCGTCGGCCGCGCGAATCAGCCTCCGATAGAGCCCCAGAATCTTCGGCAGATGACTGACGACTTCAGTGATGCCGACGACCGCCAGGTCTTTAGCATCGACAACGATCTCGCAACCGGCGGCGCGCATCCGTTCTCCGCCCGCGCCAAAGAACGTAGGGATAGCCGCCCCCGGCTGTCCAGCGGAGCGAAGCTCCGCCGCCCGCCGCAGCGCTTCGATCAGCTGCGCGCCGTACATTTCGCCCGAAGCTTCACCGGCTGAGATCAGGATACGCACGGGGACATTGTAACTGGACAGAAGATGTCGTGTTCCATTCGCGGGCGAGGGCACCCGCGCCCACTTGTAATGTTGGGCATTAACCGAGGATATTCCCAAAAAACGAGGAGACGTGGGCATAGACATTGCCACGTCTCCTCTTGTTCCAAAACAGCGTGCGCGTGTTTACTGCTTGACTGTGTAGGTCACATTCACATGCGTGCCGTCAGACTCTGTTCCCACGCTCACCACGACCGAGCGCTTGTTGGTTTTGTCTTCACCGGACACCATGCCTCCAACTTTTCCATTGGAGCTGCTGGTCATATTCGATACGGTAAAACCGCCCGACTTCAAAGCGTCCCCATAAAATGACATCAACTTGTCAGGCGAGTCCCCGGTAGTAAATGCGTAGGAGCCCGTCTGCTCACCGCCAGTGCTGGCGGAAAATGTGTTTTTCGGAGCGGACCCCGGATACGACGGCACCCAATCCGGCGCTTTGTCCGTACTGTCGCCGATCTTCACCGTGCCATCGGGACCTTTCACCTCTAACCCGGCGGAAGAACCCTCACCAGTAGTTGTCAAGGTGGCCGTTTTGCCATTCTCGTCAATGACTGTCATGGCCTTCTTCTTCGCGTCGAACTTCATGGTGACAACCTTGCCGGTTTTCTTTTCGCGCACCACGATCGTTCCCGAGTCGTCGTCGCTCGATACGATTTCCACCTCGGGATTCATGGTCACGGCCATCTTGGCGCCAGCGTATCCGGGGTTCTTCTTCATCAGTTCCGAATCGAACCCGGCCTGCTTCATCTTATGCATGGCATAGAAGCCGATGACGGCGCAACTGCCGAAAGAAAGCAGGATCAATCCCAAAATAATGCCGAGAATCCACATAAGAACTGTGACTCCCGAACTTTTCTGGGGTGCGGACGCGGCAGGGGGAGCGGGCGCGGTTCCCCCGGGTGTTGGCGGATTTGGCGGTATAGTGGACATGGAATTTTCCTCTCTCCAAAAGGTAAGTTGAAAGTTGCGACGGACGAGCGTATCTGCAAGTTCAACCCGCAAGTCCAAAGTCCGCGCAATTATACGCGCATCGTCAACACGCGCCAATCGGAAATGAGGCTTCGCACGTAGACATAGTAATGGGCAAAGGAAGTGAAGTTTAGTCGTCCGCGCTGACGGTGGAGTGTGCGTTCGCGGACGAGGGCGCCCGCGCCACACTTACTTCCTGATCTTTATATTGCAGTTGATAGAGCTTGTAATAAATCCCGCGCTGGGCGAGGAGTTGCTGGTGCGATCCCATTTCGCGGACCTGGCCTTTGTGCATGACGATGATCTTGTCGGCGCGCTGGATGGTCGAGAGGCGGTGCGCGATGATCAACGCCGTCCGCCCTTCCACCATGCGGTTGAGCGCGTCGCGGACGCGGAACTCGGTCTCCGTATCCACGCTCGAAGTTGCTTCGTCGAGAATCAGAATCTTCGGACTATGCGCCAGCGCGCGGGCAAAACTGATCAGCTGCTTCTGTCCGGTCGAAAGCGTCGAGCCGCGTTCGCGCACTTCTTCTTTGAATCCTCCGGGCAAGGTGCGGATGAAGTCGGCGAGGTTGACGTCCTCCGCCGCCTGCTCCACGTCGGCGTCTTGAATGCGCGCCGTTCCCAGCCGGATGTTGCCCGCAACCGTGCCGCTGAATAAAAACGGGTCCTGCAAGACGACTCCAAAGCGGCTGCGCAGGTCGTCGAGGTTCATCTCTTTGATATCGACGCCGTCGATGCGAATCGCGCCGCGCTGCACGTCGTAGAAGCGCATCAGCAGCGAGATCAGCGTGGTCTTGCCCGCGCCGGTGTGTCCGACGACGGCAATCGTCTCGCCGGGTTCAAGCGCGAAGTTGACGTCGCGCAAAATCCAGTCGGGCTCTGTGGTTTGCTGCAAAATCGCTTGTGGAGCGACGGGCGTCCCCGCCCGCCCCGCTGAGCCCTCCGGACGGGCGGGGACGCCCGTCGCTCCATTAGTTTGTCCTGGAACGTTATACGCGAACCACACATGATCGAATTCAATCCGCCCCGGCCCTTGTGGATGTTTCGCGACCGCTGGAGAGGTGATTTCAATCTTCGTGTCGAGCAGTTTGAACACGCGCTCGCCCGCCGCCATCGCCGACTGCAAAATGTTGTACTTCTCGCTTAGATCTAGGATCGGACGGAAGAAACGCTGCGCGTACTGTATGAACGCGGCTAGCACGCCGATCGACGCTACGTCCTGCACGATGTGAAAAGTGAAAAGGCTCTTCCTCGAGAATCCAACAGCCACGCCGGAAATGGCCGTGTGCCGGAGGATTCCATTCCCGCCGAACCAGATGATGCTTGCGATAGCAATCGACGATAAGAAGTCAACCACTGGGTAATACACGGCGTACGCCATGATGGCGTCTTTGTATGCCTCCATGTGCGAAGCGTTGATGTCGGAAAACTTGTTGAAGGCGCGCTTCTCGCGATTGAAAAGCTGCAAGACCATCATGCCCGAAACCGCTTCCTGCATGTAAGAGTTGATCCGGGCGATGGCGATGCGGATGCGCCGGTAGGAGTCGCGCACCTTGTCGCGAAAAATCATGGTCGCGTACGCGATCAGCGGAAGCACGGTGAAGGTAATCAGCGCCAGCTTCCAGTTCATCAGCATCATGATGCCGATGATACCGGTGAGCACGAAGACATCTTCAAAAATGGAGACCACTCCCGCCGTGAACATTTCATTCAGCGCATCGACGTCGGTGGTCACACGGGTCACCAGGCGCCCGACTGGGTTCTTGTCGAAAAACGCTACGTGGATGTGCTGCAAGTGGCGGAAGATTTGCTTACGCAGATCGAACATCACCTTCTGCCCCGTCCACTGCATCAGGTAGGTCTGGATGAACTCCAGGGCGAAAGTGAAAACGAGAATTCCGACGTAGATCCCGCCAATCTGCGCGATGCCAGTTAGCGGAGTGCTGCTCAGCCGGTCGCCAATCCAGGAATGGGAGTTGGGCGATTTCGCCAGGTATTTATCGATGGCGATCATGGTGAGGAACGGCCCCAGCACGTCCAGCCCCGACTTCAGGATGATGGCCGCGAGCGCCACCACCACGTGCCATTTGTAAGGACGCAGGTACGTCATCAGCCGCCGCATCAGCCGGCCGTCGTAAGCTTTGCCTAATACTTCTTCTTCCTGATTGGAGGCCATCGGTGGCGTTAAGAAAACGAAACCCGGGATTGCCCTGAATTAAAGACTACCCTAACCAAGATCACTCCAACAACGTCACTCAAAATAGATGACCGAAGCGGCGCGCAGGATGGAAAAGGTTCAACCGATCACGTGAAGACGTTTCAGGCTCGGGCCCAATTCTCTTGGCCGAAATCATCCAATTGAATCTTCCCCAGAATTCTCTTCTGCCGCAGGCTCATCCGCCTCGGCCCGCAGCAGGGCCACAATGCGGGGAGTAGTCTCGATCGGAACGGGTTCCGGCACATTCGTGGCGTTCTCGATGCCTAAATCACCAAAGCGCCGCACGGAGACCATCACTCGGCCCTCCAGCGAGCCAACCGCTTTGTTGTAGGAACTAATGGCCCCCGTCAGGCCCTTAGAAATGTCGTTGAAGTTACCCATGAAAACACCCAGGCGCTTGCACAACTCGTTCCCGGCATTGCTGATCTTCTGCGCATTTTCGGCGATCCTCTCTTGCTTCCATCCGTAGTCGACCGCTTTCAAAAGCGAAATCAGGGTCGTCGGGGACGCCAAGATTACACGTTGTTCCATCCCGTACTCGATTAGGCCGGGATCCTGTTCGAGCGCGGCGCTAAAAAAACTTTCTCCGGGCAGGAACATGACGACGAAATCGAGGGCGGGCTGAAACTCGCCGGCATAGGACTTCGATCCGAGCGCGGCCATGTGTGCTCGAACCTGCCGGGCGTGGTCGAGCAGCTTCGCTTTCCGGACAGTTTCGTCGCTCGTTTCCACCGCATCCAGGTAGGACTGGAGCGGAGTTTTGGCGTCAACCACGATGTTCTTTCCGGCAGGCAGCTTCACGATCATGTCGGGACGTAGCCTTCCATCGGAGGTGTTAGCCGAGACCTGTTCGACGAAGTCGCAGTAACTCACCATCCCGGCGATCTCGACCACGCGCCGCAACTGGATTTCACCCCAGCGCCCCCGGACCTGCGGCGCGCGCAGGGCCTTGACCAGGTTGCCAGTCTCGCCGCGCAGTTGCTCCTGTGTTTCTATGAGCGAACGGACCTGTTCGGTTAGAGTCCCGTAGGCGTGGCTGCGCTCTTTCTCGATCTGCTGGATTTGGGCGTCTACCTTGGTCAACGACTCCTTGATCGGCGTGACCAGGTCTTCGACAGCTTCCTGACGGGCCTCCAAATCCCCCTTCGCCTCGGATTGATACTTCTCCAGGCGTTCCTTTGCCAGATGTAAGAAGGACTCGTTGTTGTTGCTGAGGGCATCAGCCGCCAAAGACTGGAAGGCTTCCCGCAGCTGCGCTGACGCAGATTTCAGGAGTTGGAGCTTTTCTTCGCCCGACTCTCGCTCGCCTTGCAGGGTGGACTCGAGGCCGGCGACTTGGGCCGTCAGGCGTGTGTTGTCGGAAACTGACGCTTCAAGTTTATTTCGGATATCGGCTAGCGTTTGGGCTAGGGTCGATACTTGCTCCCGCAGCACGGCCGACCTGGTTCGCAAAGCCATCCACGCGATAGCGCCACCAAGCGCGGCGGCAATCAGTGCAAGGACAGGCAACAGTATCGAAAGGCTATTCATGGCAGGTCTCCTTCCGCTCCTGCGCACTGGCCATGTCGCCAGTGTTGAGACTGGTCTTCCGGCCAATGGCGGCATTGACCCTTTCGCGTCGGCTTGCAACTTCCGTGTTTACACCGACTTGCGCGGCGGTCACAACGCCGCACGGCAGAATAGCCGAGAACCCAAGCTGGGCACGGCTTTCGGAACTCAAGGTAACTGGCCGAATGGTCTCCATCGTAAGTAGCTGAGATGAATTCTAGAAGCTAGCGTGAGAGATGGAAAGCGGAACTTTCAGGGCGATCCCCGCGCCCAAACGCCGACCACATAATCATGCTTGGAGTTTTCGTTTTTTCATTGGCGATGTTGGTGGTAAACCCGGCGCCCGGCGCGGCGAAAGCCGCTCCGGCGGCGGCCGATGTTTCCCCTAACACCAGCAGGAAGTTGCCCAACCCCCCAACGGACTCGGCGAACGGAGCCTCACCTGGTGAGGACTCCGCCGCCGAGAACGAACTCTTGGAAGCTGCCAACAAGAGCCGCAAACTCGCGGGCGTGGAACCGTTGCGCATGGAAGAAAGTCTGCGCGAAGCGGCCCGCGCGCACGCACGCCGGATGGTTGAGAGCGCACGCCTGGAGCATCAGTTGGCGGGTGAGCCCTCCCTGCTGCAAAGAATTGCGTGGGTCAGTTCGTTAAGAATCGATCGCGCCGGCGAGAACATCGCCTTTGCCAGCGGCGCTCCGGGAGCGAATGAGGTCCTGATGCGCTCGGCCCCGCATCGGAAAAATCTGCTCGATGGCAAATTCAATATCGCGGGCATCGCGGCCATCTGGAGCAAGGGCAAACTGTATGTGGTCCAGGATTTTGCGCGTGAGGTCGGATCGTATTCCGCGGGCGAGAGCGGACAGCGAGTGGGGCGGGCCGTCGATGAGATGCGGCAACAGGCTGGGCTTCCGGCGCTGGTTCAACTTTCGCCGCCAAATCTGAACCAGGCCGCATGCTCGCTGGCAGAAGAGGGCCGTCCGAACGCGCGCCTGCTGGCAACTGCTTACACGAACCGAAAAATTGTCACCTACACCGAGAGCCGTCCGGAAGCCTTGCCGGAGGCGGCGTTGCGTCTGCTGCGCGATCCGGACATTCACCAGTTTGCGGTCGGCTCCTGCTACGCGCGCAATGCGGCGTACCCCACGGGGATCTACTGGGTCGCAATTCTTCTCTACTGAGCCGGTCCGGTCGCCAATCCGAGCGAATGCACCAGTTCTTTGAACGCTCGGCCTCTGTGCTCGTAGCTTTGGAACTGATCGAAGCTGGCGCAGGCGGGAGCGAGCAGGACGACATCGCCCGCGACCGCGGATGCGCTGGCTCTTCTAACAGCGTTTTCCAAAGTTTCCGTCGGATCGATTTCGGCGGCGTCCTGAATCTGCGATTCTATCTTGGCCGCCGCGGCCCCAATGGTGTACACCCGCTTCACCCGCTGCCGCAAGAGGTCATGGAGCACGGTG
Source organism: uncultured Acidobacteriaceae bacterium (assembly GCA_963709835.1). Classification (GTDB taxonomy): domain Bacteria; phylum Acidobacteriota; class Terriglobia; order Terriglobales; family Acidobacteriaceae; genus Acidiflorens. The sequence continues at coordinate 165,086 of CAVPYG010000008.1, read as the reverse complement.
TAGTCGCTGCCCTTGTCCTTGCCGCCGAGAATCAAGTGAATGTTGGCCGGGAAAGATTCCAACGCCTTGATGGTCGCATCCACGTTGGTCGCCTTGGAGTCGTTGTAGTAATCGACGCCTGCGACCCTGGCCACGAACTCCAGCCGGTGCTCGACGGCTTTGAAATTCCGCACCGCCCGGCAGATCTGTTCCGGCTGGCAGTCGGCAAGCATGGCGATAGAAACTCCCGCCAGCACATTCTCCAGATTGTGCGCGCCTTTCAGAGGCAGTTCGGCAAGCGGCATGATCTCTCGTTCGGTGCTGCCGTCGCGGAAATAGATGTTCGCGCCGCGGACATAGGCCCCCTTTGCGATCTCTGTCTTTCGGCTGAACCAGAACAACTGCGCCCGCGTGCGCTCCGACAATCCAGCGGTGGTGGGGTCGTCGGCGTTAAGGACCGTGAAATCACCGGGCATCTGGTTCTCAAAAATGCGAGCCTTGGCGTTGACGTAATTGTCAAAAGTCTTGTGGCGATCGAGATGGTCGGGCGTGATGTTCAGGATCACCGCAATTCGCGGGCGGAATTCAACGATCGTTTCCAGTTGAAAGCTCGACACTTCCAGCACAGTCCAAGTCGAGGGTCCGGCTTGGCCCACAAAACTGATGGCGGGCGTGCCGATATTGCCGCCGACGAGCGTGGGGAAATTTCCGGCGGCAATAATTTCGCCGGCCAGCGCCGTGGTCGTGGTCTTGCCGTTGGCTCCGGTAATGGCAACAATCTGGCCGGCGAGAAATTGCGCCGCCAGTTCGATTTCGCCAACAACCGGCTCTCCCAGATTGCGCGCCGACACCAGTTGCGGCGCATCGGCCGGCACGCCGGGGCTGACCACGATCAGGTCTTGCCCTCGAAAAGTGCGCTCGCCATGGCCGCCAGTTTCGACCGTGATTCCCTGCTCCAGCAGGAGCAGAATTTGATCGCGCAGTTCGGCTTCCGGCTTTGAGTCCGACACCGTAACGCGAGCACCGCGCGACTTCAAAAAGAGAGCCGAAGCCACACCGGACTTTCCGAGACCGACGACCAGAACATGTTTGCTGTGAAGTTCCATTAAAGTTGCTTCCTGAACTTCCCCTTTGGCTGTTGGCTCTTAGCTCTCAGCTCTTAGCCAAGAGCCAAAAGCTAGGAGCTAAAAGCTGTCCTTACCTCAATTTTAAAGTTGTCAGCGCAAACAGCGCGAACACCAACGATGCGATCCAAAAGCGCACAATCACCTTCGACTCCGACCAACCCAGCAGTTCGAAGTGATGGTGAATCGGCGCCATCTTGAAAATGCGTTTCTTGCGCAGCTTGTAGGAACCGACCTGCAAAATCACGGACAGCGCCTCGATGACGAAGATGCCTCCGATGAAGGGCAGCAACAGTTCCTGTTTAATCATAACGGCCACGGTGCCGATCGCGCCGCCAAGAGCCAGAGAGCCCACATCTCCCATGAACACTTCCGCCGGATGCGCGTTGTACCAGAGGAATCCAATGGAAGCGCCGACCATGGCCCCGCAAAAAATCGTGAGCTCGCCGACCTGCGGCATGCGCTGCAACTCGAGATAGACCGCAAAAGTGGCATGGCCGCTGAGGTAGGTGAGGACGGCGAGCGCTCCGGCCGCGATCACCGTGCAGCCGATAGCAAGTCCGTCAAGCCCATCGGTGAGATTCACGGAATTGCTCGATGCGACAATCACAAACACAACAAAGCCCACGAACGGCAGGAATGCCAGCGGCCAGAGGTGGGGATAGATTAGCAACCTTTGAATCACCAGATCCGGATGGAACTGCTTGAAGAATGGGACGAGCAGCACGGTGGAGTATTGGCCGTGGTGCTGCAAAGCGATCAGTGCGATTGCAATCAGGACGCTGGCCGCCACTTGCAAGCCTATCTTGGCGCGCGCGGTAAGGCCGAGATTGCGGCGATGAATCGCTTTGAGGTAGTCGTCGGCAAATCCGATGGCGCCGAAGGCCAGCGTGGAAAACACGGCAATCCACACGAACGGATTGCTCAGGTCGGCCCAGAGCAAGGTCGGCACCAGAATGGCAATGGCGATCAGCAATCCGCCCATGGTCGGCGTGCCCGCTTTTTTCTGGTGCGCCTGCGGCCCGTCTTCGCGGATGTACTGCCCAATCTGAAAATCTTGCAGACGCTTAATCACAATCGGTCCAACGATGAGGCCGGTGAAAAGCGCGGTGAGGCTGGCGAACGCGGTGCGGAATGTCAGGTAGCGAAAAATGCGGAACGGCGGAAAGTAATGGAACAGCTTCAGGTAGAGCAGCCAGTAGAGCAATCCGCCTCCAACACCAGTTCTCGGTTCTCAGTTCTCAGTTCTCGGTTTCCCTGCGCCTGGGGCATCGGGAATACCGATGATTCGTTGCCACGTCTCTAATGCTTTTTCCAGTTTCACGCCGCGCGACGCCTTTAGCAATACAACATCGCCTTCGCGCGTCTCGCGGGCTAGCCACTCTCCGGCCTCTTCTGGCGTCGCGACGAATTCCGCTTTCATTCCCGCTTCGCTCGCCGCTTCCACCATCGGCTGCGCTAAACCTCGCACGCCGAGCAGAAAATCAAGTTTACTCCCGGACGAATTTGCTGCCGCATTCTTGGCGATGTACCGTCCACATTCGCGATGCAGTTGCTCGCCAGTCGAGCCGAGTTCCAACATTTCTCCGGCGACTACAATCCTGCGCCGGGCGGGCATGGCAGCCAGAGTGTCCACGGCAGCCATCAGCGCCTTCGGACTTGAATTGTAACAATCGTAGAGCACCTTTATGTTACCCAGTTGGACGACCTGTCCGCGCTTGTCGGCGGCCTGCAACGACGGCAGAGCCGCGGCAATCTCCGGCGGGGTAATGCCGTGCTCCAGTGCAATGGCGGCTGCAGCGAGCACGTTGTACACGTTGTGCTTGCCGAGCAACGGACTCTGCACCGGCTGGCGCATTTCGCGGCTGACGAGATCGAAGCGCGTGCCGTCCGAGCCTAGCACTTCGATGTTCTCTGCGCGAACATCTGCCGTCGGCTTCAATCCGAACAAAATGACCTTGCCCTTAAAGTCGCGGCCGAATTGCGACACGTATTCGATCGTCGGCATTCAGGACGGCTGTGCCGCCATGCGGAAGAGCTTCGATCAGTTCATATTTTGCGCGCGCGATGCCGGCGATGGAGTCGAAGCTCTCCAAATGCACGGGGGCAACGTTGGTGACCACGGCCTGGTTCGGCAGCGCGATGCGAGCCAGCGCGGAAATTTCGCCGGGGTGCGACATCCCCATCTCGACCACGGCGACGTCGTATTCCGGCTCAAGAGTCAGCAGCCCGAGCGGCAGGCCAAAATGATTGTTGAAATTTCCCTTGGTGCGATGCACGCGATACTTGATCGCGAGCAAATGGGCCATCGCTTCTTTGGTCGTGGTCTTACCCATCGAGCCCGTGATGGCAATGGCAGTCTTGGCCCAAATTTTTCGCACCGCCGTCGCCAGCGTCTGGAGCGCGACGAGAGTGTCGTCGACCGCAAGCAGGCTGGCTGGAGCTGGAATACCGCGCCAGTTGCCGCTTTTCGACCACCGCGGCAATCGCGCCCCGGCCCAGCGCTTGCTCGACGAAGTCGTGGCCGTCGAGGCGTTCGCCCTTGACCGCAAAAAAAAGTTCGCCGGGTTCCACGGTGCGGGAATCGATGGAATATCCCTGGGCCTCGTCCCGACCGTCGTACTGGCCGGTCGCGGTTATGAATTCGGCGATGCGGGAGAGTGGAAGTTTCATTCGGTCTTCCCCATAGCGTCGGCGTTCGCGGCGCTTTTGCAATCGTAGCCCAGGGTCTTCAGGCTCTCGCGCGCGACCTCCACATCGTCGAACGGAATCGTTCCCTGCCGTGTGATCTGCACTTTTTCGTGCCCCTTGCCGGCGAGGAGCACGATGTCGCCGGGGGCTGCCATGTGCAGAGCGAGAGCGATGGCCTTGCGGCGGTCGGGCTCGCTGGAATACCTGTGCCGCTTTTCTGCAATCCAGACTTTTGCAGTCCAACGACAGCATCGTTCATGATCGCCAGCGGATCTTCCGAGCGCGGGTTGTCGGAAGTGAGAACGACAAAGTCGCTGCCCGTGCCCGCGGCCTCGCCCATCAGCGGACGCTTGGCGCGATCGCGATCACCGCCGCAGCCAAACAGCGTGATGACCTTGCCATGTAGTCCGGCGCGGACCACGAAATCGCGGGCCAGCGCGGTGAGGTTGCGAAGCGCATCGTCGGTGTGCGCGTAATCCACGACCACGGTGAAGGGCTGGCCGCAATCCACGCGCTCAAAGCGGCCGGGAACGCTGGCGAGGTTGAAGATTCCTTTTGCGATCGCCTCGACCGGACAGTCGCGGGCATATCCGGCGGCAGAAGCCGCGAGCACGTTGTACACATTCACATTGCCGATCAGCGGAGACCACATGGCGATCTTTCCCGAGGGCGTCACCATTTGAAACCGCGTCCCGCGCGGCGTGATTTCGACCGACTCGGCGTGAAAATCGCCGGAGGCCAGTCCGTAGGAGAGCACGACGGCGCTTTTCTTTTTGCAGAGCTTCAATAGTTGTCGGCCATATTCATCGTCAGTATTAAGAACGGCGGCGCGCGGCGGATCCGTTCCGCAGCCTTCGAAAAGCACCTGCTTGGCGCGGAAATACTTTTCCATCGTGCCGTGGTAATCGAGATGGTCGCGCGTGAGGTTCGTGAATACGGCCACATCGAAAGGCATTCCGAAAACGCGCTGCTGCTCGAGCGCGTGCGACGACACTTCCATCACCGCTTCGGTGACTCCCTGGCCCAGGCCCTCCGACAAAAGCCGGTTCAACTCCAGCGCTTCCGGCGTGGTGTGCGGAGCCGGGAGAATCTTTCCGGCAACGTGATATTCGATGGTTCCGACCAGCGCCGTCTTGCGTCCGGCCGCTTGCAATATGGATTCGATCAGGAAGGCGGTCGTGCTTTTTCCGTTCGTGCCCGTAATTCCAGTATTCGCAATTCGCTCGGCCGGACGCTTGTAGAAATTCGCGCTCAGGCGGGCGAGCGCGCGGCGTCCGTGCACGACTTGCGCCCAGGCGACGGCGGGACGCGGCGTTTCGGCCGCGGAGTCGGTGACGATGGCCACCGCTCCGGCAGCGATGGCTTGATCGATGAACCGATTGCCGTCGCTGGTCTCGCCTTTCATGGCGACAAAAACCGTGCCGGGACGCACGCACCGCGAATCGTATTCCACACCGGCAACGCCCGGGTTTCCGCTCTGAGAGAGGACCTCGGCGCCTTGCAGGAGTTGTTGGAATGTCATTGGAGTGATTATAAACAGCCCGGGTCTTGATCCCCCTGTGTAACTCTGCGACCTCTGTGGTTCAGTTTTTTCTTAACCCGGAGGGCATCGAGGTTCACAGGGGAACGCAAACTCATCTTCCGAAGCGCACAGTTACCCGCGATCCCGCCGCGACATGCGCGCCGGGTTGAGGCGATTGTTCGCGGGCGACGCCGCTGCCGATGGCGTCGAGATCTAACCCGGCATCCTGCGCGGCCTCAATCGCGATGCGCAGGTTCTTGCCGAGAAAAGATGGGACCTCGACCCCTCCCTCTTCCACGTCGAGAACCACCGTTCCGCTGGCTGGCAATTTCTGCTGGAGTGAATTCTCCGCCTGCGTTGCGCTGATCCGGCTGTCTTCCGGTCGCTGGGGCCGTCTCGTCTTGCAACGAGCGCGGCGGGAACTATTTGAGCAGCAATTGTGCCGGGCTTTGCGTGCCGCTGGTGAAGCAGGCGTTTCACTGGCTTCGGCCATATCGAGGCTGGCGCCCAGATGATCGGGCGAGCTTTCTTCCAGACTTGAGTCCGGAACATTGCGGCGCGCCAGCAACGCCTGACGGCTCGGCGGAAGTTGCACGTCGTGCGGGACGTGCAGATACTCAAGCACCTGTTGCGTGATCCGTTGGAAAATCGGCGCCGAAACCTGGCCTCCCTGGTGCAGACCCGACGGGAGAATCGAGAATCACGACCACCGCAATTTGCGGATCGTTGATTGGAGCAAACCCGGCAAAAGACGCGACGTACTTCGTCTTCGAGTAAGTGCCAGTGGCAGGGTCAACTTTTTGGCCCGTCCCGGTTTTGCCCGCAGAACTGTAGCCCTCGAGAATGGCTTTGCGTCCGGTGCCGTGGAGCACCACTCCCTGCAGCATCTGGCGCATCTGGGCTGCGGTCAGAGATGAAATCACTCGCGTCCCCTCGGCGGGTTGGAAGGCGATGGTCTGCGGAGTATTTTGCGGCGTGAATCGTGCCGGCCACGATGCGCGGCGGGACGCGCACGCCGTCGTTGGCAATTGTCGAAATCAACGCAGCGAGCTGCAGCGCCGAAATGCCAATCTCCTGGCCCATGGAGATCGCGCCGATGGAAACTTTCGACCAGCGTTCCACCGGCTTGGTCAAGCCGCGCGTTTCGCCGGGAAGTTCGATCCCGGTTTGCTGGCCGAATCCGAACGCGCGAATGTACTTGTAGAAGCGATCGTCACCCAGCCGCAACGCTACTTTGATGGCGCCGACATCGCTCGACTCCGCCAGTATATCGGCCACCGAGAGTACGCCGTGCGGCTTGCTGTCGCGAATTCTCATGCCGTTGATGACAATCGATCCCATCTGGCAGTCGAACATTTCGTCGGGACGCGTGACCTTCTCTTCCAGTCCAGCCGAGATGGTCACCGTCTTGAACGTCGATCCGGGCTCGTAAACATCGCTGACGGCGCGGTTTTTCAGCGCGTCGTTACTAATTTCCTTGCGAATATTGGGATTGAATGTGGGCCGGTTGGCGAGCGCCAATATCTCGCCGGTGTGGGGATTTTCCACGATCACCGTGCCCGCGATGGCGTGCGTGTCTTCCATCCCGCGATCGAGTTCGCGCTCGGCGATGTATTGAATGTCCTGATCGACGGTGAGCACGACATTGTCGCCGGCTTCCGGCTCTTTTTCAACACTGGCAAACCAGCGCTTGCGCGCGTCCACGGAGATCATCAGTGTGCCGGGCTTGCCCTGGAGTTGCTGATTGAATTGCCGCTCCAGTCCGCTCAGGCCTTGATCGTCGGTGCCAACGTAGCCCAGAATTTGCGCCGCCAGTTCGCGCTTGGGATAAAAGCGCTTGGGCTCTTTCTGGAAGTGGATGCCTTGCAGGTTCAGGGCGCGTATGCGCTCAATCACATCGGCATCGGCCTTGCGCGCCACCCAGCAAAACTTGTGGGCGCTGCAGTCCGCGAGCACCACACGGGGATCGTCATTGGTGATGCGCGTGATCAGGCTGACGGCATTCGCGAGATCGGGGGCTTCCGAGGGCACGACGAAAGCCGAGTCCACCTGGATGGACATCGCCAGCTCACGCCCGGCGCGATCGTAGATGACGCCGCGCTTCGGCGAAAGGTCGAAACTGCGCTGCTGTTGGCGCTGGGCGCGGCGCTCGAAATCGCCATAGCAGAATATTTGGAGATAGACCAGCCGCAGGCAGATCGCCAGCAGCCACAGGCACAGCAATCCAGACAAGACGTAGAGCCTGAATCTTGCGCCGTTCGAAGATGTGCTCGCGGACACTTCAGTTCCCAGTTCTCAGTTCTCAGTGAAAAGCTCAGGGCTCCTTGCTGAGAACTGAGAACTTGCTTATCTCGCCGACACTACCGAGACGGGCGTCACGCTGGCCATCACCGGCGTGGCGGCATCGGTGGCGACGTCCATGCGCAGCACTTGCCCTGGCTGCGGCGACTGCATGCCAAGCTGGCGCGCCATCACATCGATTCTCTCCGGATCGCGCAGCGACGCCTCTTCCAGGCGCAGGGCCCGGTTCATTTCCGTGAGACTGTCGCGCTCGGCCCGCAGCGTCTCGATCTTGTAGCCGTATTCAATCGCGCGGAAATGCTGCAACGCGTATCCCATGACCAGCAGGAAAAGGCAAAACAACGCCACTCCGAAATATTTCATCTCGCGCTCGCGGCGCGGGTCTTCGACCTTCACCAGTCGCGAGTTGTCGATGGTCTTGCGGAAATAGATCTCCGGGGTCCCCAGCCAGCATGACTTGCGCCGGCTGAGAGGAACTGCGCTTTGCATTGCCACGGCGCTCATGATTTATGCCACTCCCACAAATTTGGACTCGTATGCTGCATTCTTCCGGACTGAAGCGAACCAGGGCTCAACAAACGGCGATTCAACAAGCGATGTTTCGACAAACGACGGTTCAACATACGATCGTTTAACGCGCGATGTTTCTACGCGCAAGGATTCAACTGCCCAGACTCTGCTCGCTTGCGTCCTCCGTTCCGCGCGCTCGACCGTTGCCATCAGATCTTCAATCATGGTGCCCGTGAATTTCATTTCCAATGTTCCAGTTTTTCTTCTCGGACGCGGCCTTGGTTTTATTTTTTCTTGGCCGCTCCGGGAAAACTCCACCACAGAGTTTCTTGCAAAATCTTTAACCCGGCACGTTATACTGCCACCGCACCGGGAGCCCGGCAGTTTCTCCGGACAAACTCAAACTCGAACCAACTCAAACTCTCTTGCCGGCAGGATGCCGGCGCTACGTTCTTTCGGCGGCGCGCATCTTGGCGCTGCGCGACCGCGGATTCCGATCCATCTCTTCTTCACTGGCCGTCACTGGCTTCTTCGTCAACAGCCGGTACCAGCCCTGCTTCGCACCCTCGCGAAGCGCATCCTTGACGATCCTGTCTTCGAGCGAGTGAAAGCTGATCACCACCAGCCTTCCGCCCGGCTTCAGCACCTGGGGTGCCGCTTCCAGCAGTGCTTTCAGATCGTCCAGTTCGCGGTTTACGAATATTCGGAGAGCCTGAAAGGTCCGGGTCGCCGGATGAATCCGCTCATGTTTCCGATTCAGATTCATTGACCGGGCCGCGGCCGATACTACTTCGACAAGTTGTTTCGTCGTCTGTATCGGCCGCGACCGGACAATGGCTCTGGCGATTCTCCGCGACCTCCTTTCCTCACCGAATTCGTAAATCACATCGGCCAGCTCTCGCTCGCCGATATGGTTTACCACTTGTTCGGCGGTCTCGCCGGACAGCGGGTCCATCCGCATGTCCAGCGGTCCTTCCGCCTGAAAACTAAATCCCCGCGCCGGGTCGCCAAGCTGCAAACTGCTCACGCCCAGGTCCGCCAGGATGCCGTCCACCGATGCGGGAGCGACTCGCTCGCCAACTTCCGCAAACGACCCATGCAGCAGCGAAACCGTTGGCCAATCGCCAGTGCCTTCACTGACGCCCGATGGCTGAAGGCTGACGGCTGCTCTTTCCAGCGCCGCCGGATCCTTATCGAAGCCAATCAAATGTCCCGGTGCGCCGAGGCGTCTTGCGATTTCGTAACTGTGCCCGCCCAAGCCCACCGTGGCATCCAGATAAGTTCCGCCACGCTTTACGGCTAGAAAATCGATCGCTTCTTTTAAAAGAACCGGGACATGGCCAACCGCTCCATGCCCACCCCGCTCGGGGGTGTCTGTTGAATCCGTGCGCACTAGATGCCCAATTCGTCGAGCGTCTTGATGTCTTCATCCGTAAACGGCTGCTCTTTGATCTCTTTGGCCAGCGCTTCCAGGTTTCTCACTTCCAGGTAGGTCAGATTGCCGAGCACTGCCACTTCCCCGCGAATCTGCGCCGACTCGCGCAAGATCTGCGGGACCAGCAGGCGCCCCTGCCCGTCCATCTCCACGACCTGCCCGTAATAATTCGTGCGATTCAAGAACTTCTTCTTCGTCGGGTTGTAAGTTGAGAGCGCTGCCAGCTTCTGCTCGATCCGCTCCCACTCCTCGAAGGGATACACTTGAGCAACTGTTCCATCGAAGCTCGTGATGTAATATTTTTGGGCATACTTCTCGTCGATCACGCGCTTGAATTCCGCGGGGATCTTCAGCCGCCCCTTTTCGTCGACGCGAGTTGGATGGTTTCCGCGAAACATATGCGCTACTCTTTACCGGGCTCCGTTTACCTGTGGCTGCGACTACAGCCGCAAAAACCACGAGGGAGGTAGAAGCAGTCACCAAAGAAAGTGGATTCGGGTTGCTTGGGCTCGTTTTTCCCGGTGTCAGCCTCATAAACCACTGGCGCCTCGAAACTTAAAGCTTTTGCCCACAACCTCTAATATTTATTCCACTTTCTACCACATTTAACCACATCCTACGCCTAAACCTTTTGTTGTCAATAGAAAAGTTTCAGGTTGAGACTTTCGTAAGGGAATCAAGTTGCAAAACGCCAGATGTTGCGATTAACCAGGAAGGTGACCACTAGGGGTTGTATTTAGAGAAGTGGTTCGCTCACGCTGGAACGGTGAAGTTTTCGCTTGCAGAGGTGTAGTACGGCAGCTTCCATCTAGCCGACGACAGGCCCAGAATACGGCTATTGACTCTTCACAATGCTATTGCCATGTTCCGCGCGTGCCAAAATAATTTGGCAGTAGTTTAAGTATTCCAGGATTTACAATGCCTGCTTGCGTAGAAGGACCCGTCTGCGGACTTCTATCGGCAACGTCTGGACAAGCATGGTCTGTTGGCGCTCATAAGCCGGAGGGCTTCCCGATGAAGATGCTGAACGCTTTATTCGTCTGTATCGTCACCTGCATGATTCCAACATCTTTGCTGCAGGCTCAAGTGAGCTCGATTCCTCACCTTGCCAAGCAGGGTGCGGCCACCCAATTGATGGTCGACGACAAACCATTTCTCGTGCTCGGCGGAGAACTGCACAACTCCAGTTCGTCGTCGCTCGATTACATGGAGCCAATTTGGCCACGGTTATCCGCGATCCACGTCAACACGGTTTTGACACCTGTATCGTGGGAATTGATCGAGCCGGAGGAGGGCAAGTTCGACTTCGCAGTAGTGGACGGGTTGATCCAGCAGGCGCGTCGCCATGAATTGCACATCGTCTTCCTGTGGTTCGGAAGCTGGAAGAACGGCATGTTCAACGTATGCTCCCGCCTGGGTGAAAAAAGACTATGCGCGATTCCCCCGCGCCGAGGACGAGACCGGAAAGCCCCTCGAGATTCTTTCAACCTTGGGCGCGGCCAGCCGCGATGCCGATGCCCGCGTCTTCGCGGCTCTCATGCGCCACATCCAAGAGGTGGACGGAAAGAATCACACTGTAATCATGATGCAAGTAGAGAACGAGGTCGGCGTGCTCGAAGAATCGCGCGACCGTTCCCCCGCCGCCAACGAAGCGTTTGGGAAGACAGTGCCGAAGGAGTTGATGGATTACCTCCAAAAGCATAAAGACGCACTCATCCCTGAGTTCCGCAAAGTATGGCAAGACGCAGGTGGAAAAACTTCAGGGACCTGGGAGCAAGTCTTCGGCCCCGGAAAGCCGAAGGGCTTCGCCGTTCCGGTGCGCACCAAGAGTCCGCCGTTGACGCCGGAAGAACACGAGACAGGCTGGCGCAACCCACACTGGTCCGTGGATGAAATCTTCATGGCGTGGCATTACGCGCGCTATGTCAACCAGGTGATCGCAGCCGGCAAGGCCGAATACGACATTCCGATGTATGTGAACGCCTGGTTGCAGCAGCGCGACCACGCCTGGCCGGGAACCTACCCGAGCGGCGGGCCGCTCCCGCAAGTGATGGACGTGTGGCGCGCGGGTGCGCCGGCGCTGGACATGCTGTCACCCGATCTCTACGTGCAGGAATTCGATGAATTGTGCGCGAGGTACACCCGCTCTGGTAATCCATTGTTTATACCGGAAAGTGCTGGAGACGCGCGCGGCGCAGCCAACATATTCACCGCCTTCGGGCAGTACAGCGCAATGGGCTATTCGCCCTTCGGCATCGATGACCAGTCCGCGGTTGCGCCCGACAGCCCGATAGCCAAGGCGTACGAGTTTCTTTCACAACTCTCACCGCTGATTCTCGCGCACCAGGCCAGCGGCACGATTGCGGGCGTGACGCTCGACAAGGAGCATCCCGCTAAGAAGGTGCAACTTGGGAGCTACACGCTGGAAGTGAATTTCGCCAGCCACTGGTGGACTACGCAGAATCCCGACTACGCGGCGGCCATCATCCTGATGATCGAAGACGGCGAATACATGGTCGCCGGAAAGGGCGTAGCCATGTCATTTTCATCTTCATCCAGCGTGCCGGGACATCCGGCGACAGGTCTGGCCAGCGTTGAAGAAGGTACTTTTGTAGGTGGCCAGTGGGTTCCAGGGCGGCGTTTGAATGGAGACGAGATCATGTCGGGGAAAGGGCTGCGACTGCCTGGCGACAACTATCTCGTGCAGAAGGTTAAGCTGTATCAATACCGCTGACGCAACGTGAAGATCCGCCTCCGCCGCGCTCTTCAGTATCAGGATTATCTCGCCGAACACGCTTATTCCTAGGAGAGCGGCGCTAGCCCAGGCAGCCGGTAGCGTATGCGGCTGCGCCCCTATTTTGTGGGTTCGACCAGCACAGCCGTGCCGTAGGCCAGAACTTCCGTGACGCCCTGCATCACTTCGGTCGCATCGTAGCGCGCGCCGACAACAGCGTTGCCTCCGATTTGCGCAGCGTGCTGCAACATCAGGTCGAAGGCTTCGACCCGCGTCTTTTCGCAGAGATTAGTCAGCAATGTGATGTTGCCGCCGACAATCGTCTGCAAGCCGGCCCCAATGGTCCCGAAGATGGACCGCGAGCGCACCGTGATTCCGCGCACCACGCCCAGCGTGCGCACAACCCGAAAGCCATCCAGTTCAAACTGCGTGGTCACCATGTTATGCGCGACCATCCGTCCCGCGGGTGCAGCATAATTGCCCATAATTCCTCCGGAAAAACTCTTTGCTATAACAACGCTTTATTCTACTTCACCCCGCAGGGTTCATCTCTGGTAAACCCGTCCGGGAAGGCGTCGAACTCGCCGAACGAGTCTCTATGCCGAACATGGGAAACACGATTCCATCAGCGAGTCGTGCTCATCGCCACCGGAAAGGACTATAATTCTGCCTCGGAACGCATCATGGAGCGCGCCTATGAGTCCGCATAGCATATCTTTTCTGGTCACACTAGTCATTTCGATTTTCATTGTGCTGCTGATCGACCGTATACTCCGTCCGGGATTGCGTGGTCTCCTCGAAGAAATCGTGGCGTTGCCGGCCGCAACCGAATTCTATCTGCGCGCCTTCGCCGTTGTCCTTGTGTTTGTCGCCATCGGTGCCATGCTGGGCAGCTCTTTTGATCTTAAGGACGGTGCCAGATTCATGGAGTATGTCTGGGCCGTCGCCGCCGGTTTGAAGGACGTTTCCAGAACTTGTTCATTGTTCTTCTCATTTACGTCGGGCTAATCACCGTATTGATCGCCGCCCTGAGGCGAAAGCAGTGAGCAATGAACACTATTTGATCGTCTCCTATTTCTTGGTTGGCTTGGTGTCGCTCTGCCTGGGAGTCGCGGTGTACCGCGTGCTTCGTGCCCCGTTTGCGACAATTGCGGAGGCGGTGGCCGGGAGACTGCGAAGCCGAGTCCTGACGCGGGCGCTCGGCGCCTTCATGACCTTAGCAGCGGTCCTTGGGTTTCTGAGCGTGACCTACACCGAGAAAGGTTGTAGGAGCTATGAGGAGGTTGTGAAGGACCGCGCCTATTTGGTACAGGCCAACCAGCACCAGCTTCAGAGAACGGGGGATTGGATCGTCTCCGCCGTCTTTGTTTGGTGCGCCGTGGTCCTGATCTGCCTGCTCACGCTGCGCAGACCCACGGCAAATCACCGCGATTAGAACCTCGGCGTCGAGCGCCAGTGCCCTGTCCGGAGGCGTCAGCGCGAGTGCATTCCTTTCCGAGCCTCACTCCACCACCCACTCCCTCAGCCTGCGCAGCAGCGAGGCGGGCGCGTCCGCTTCCAGCACCACCGAGCCGTCCTGATACTGGCGGGAATAGATGCGGGCCCGGGCCTCCAACTGGGCGAGCATCTTGCCCTCGGTTTGCGGAATGCGCAGGCGAACGCGGCTGGGCCGGTCTTCCTCCAGCAGCGCATCGACGCGACCGAGCAGCGTGCTCAATCCGATTCCCTTCGTGGCCGAGACGTGAACGGTCCGGTCGTTATCACGCGGATCGGCATCGCGCAACGACTCGCGCTGCTTCGGAAGCAGCAGATCGATTTTGTTCATCACGCGCAGCCGCGGCTTTTTGTCGGCTTCGAGCTCCTTGAGAACGCTTTCCACCTGCGCGTCCTGCTCGGCCGTGACCGGGCTGCTCGAATCCGAAACCTGAATGATGAGCGTGGCGCGCTGCACTTCTTCCAGCGTGGCGCGGAACGCCGAGACCAGCGTATGAGGAAGTTGCCGGATGAAACCCACCGTATCGGAAAAAAGCACGGTGCGTTTCGATGGCAGGTCGGCGGCACGTATGGTCGGATCGAGCGTGGCAAACATGCGCGACGACGCCACCACGTTCGATTGGGTGAGTGCGTTAAACAGCGTGGACTTCCCCGCGTTCGTATATCCCACCAGCGCCACCGTCGCCACCGGGACCGCTTCGCGCCGCTGCCTTTGTTGCGCCCGGATGCGGCGCACGTTTTCAATTTGCCGCTTGACGTGCCGGACGCGCCGGTAAATCTTTCGCCGGTCCGTCTCCAACTGAGTTTCGCCGGGGCCGCGCGTGCCGATGCCGCCGCCGAGCTGCGACATTTCCACGCCGCGTCCCGCCAGCCGCGGCAGCATGTATTCGAGTTGGGCTAGTTCCACCTGCAACTGGCCTTCACGGGTTCGTGCGTGGCGCGCGAAAATGTCGAGAATGAGCTGGGTGCGGTCGATGACGCGCGTCTGGACCACGCGCTCGATATTGCGTTGTTGCGAAGGCGAGAGATCGTGATCGAACAGAATCACGTCCGCGGAAACCGAAGCCGCCGCGCCCGCAATTTCCTCCAGCTTGCCTTTGCCGATCAGCGTGGCTGGGTCTGGCCGGTCCTTGCGCTGCGTGAATTCGCCGGCAATCTCGGCGCCCGCGCTCGCTGCCAGCGACCGCAGTTCGTCGAGCGAATCTTCAGACGTGAAACCGGACCTAAAATCCCGGGAATCCGCCGTCGGTGGTGGCGATAATGATAATGATAATGGAGAAGATAACGACGACGAAGCGGCCACGTTTGCGGCATGATCGCGGGCTGCCTGCGCCCCTGCGGTGATGGCGGAGGGACTTGTCTTTCCTGCATGGCCCGCCTGGACTCCCGCGTGGCCTCGGGCGCGGAACTCCACCCCCACCAGGAACGCGCGTTCCCGCCGCTCCGATGGATTCACCACCGCCTTAGGCTCATTCCTCGAACTTTTTCCCGAAGTACTTCCCGAAGTATTTCCCGAAGTTTTCCCCGAGCTTTTCCCCGAACTTTCGCCGCCATTTAGTCTGGAGTCGTCTCGGCGCAAGTCAACTCACTTCACTCTTCATTGCCGGGAGCGGGCTCCGGGACCGGCGACTCCTCATGGGGCGCCGCGGCCGCCGGCCTCGCATCCGTATGGCTGTGCATCGCGCGCGCAATTACCACCGTTGAAATCGCGTGCTTGAAGATGAGTTGCTCCTGGTTGCTGGTTTCGAGGACCACCGAATATTTGTCGAACGACCGGATACGGCCCGTCAGCTTCACCCCGCTGACCAGATAAATCGTTACGTTGTGCCGTTCCTTGCGTGCCGTGTTGAGGAAGGAATCCTGAATGTTCTGCTGTGCCGGCTTGGGTTCCATTTGCCGATCTCCTTATTTCGGGTTCGAGGCTGCGCCGCCCCATGCTTGGGGAAGGGCGATTCGCGGCAGCTCTCTTGCTATCGGTTCCTACAATACGGCCTTGTCCAGCGCTTTTCAACTTCCCGCTCAATAAATTTTTCGGAGCTGTTCCTGCGCCGGGCGCGCCTGACGGCCATTTCCGTCCTTCCCTCAAAACGACTGGCCGCTATTTGGGCGATAGCCGCTACAATTGGGTCGAGTATGCGCGACTTTCTCGACTCACTTCTGGAATGGTCGGGCGCCCGGGAGGACTGGCGTCCTGTCTCCCGCTGGGCCGTCCTGGCGTGGCTGGTATTCTACGTTCTCTTTCTGATCTACGCCTTCACCATGCGTGGCGGCTACTTATTCATCGACTCCGCCAACCTGGTCGTCCACGAAGGCGGCCACCTACTCTTCGCATGGTTCGGGCCAACGCTCTGCCTCTGGGGAGGGACCATCCTACAGTGGCTGGTCCCGCTGCTGCTGGCCGCCTATTTCTTTCGCGAACGCCAAACCGCGGCCTTCGTCTTCTGCTTGTTTTTCTTCTTTGAGAACTGGCTCTACACCGCAACCTACATGGCCGACGCCCGCGCCATGGTGCTGCCCCTGGTCACCGCCGGAGACTCCGACTACGTCGAGCACGACTGGAACACGATTTTTTCCAGCTTCGGAGTTCTGGCCTATGACACCACAATCGCCGCCGTCGTCCGCCTCCTGGGATGGTGCGGAATGCTGGCCACCACAGCCTGGCTAGCCGCGCGCCTAAGAACGACAAAATGAAAGTGGAGCGACGGGCGCCCCCGCCCGTCCCAAGCGCGAAATGAACGCCTCCGACAACAGGCAGCCACGCCCTGCCGTGTGTACACGCAAAAAAATAAGGAGGCTCTTTCGAGCCTCCTCAGTTAAAACACTATTCTTTCCGAGCTAGAAGCTGAACTTCAACGCCAGCTGCATCGTGCGCGGCTGGCTGGAGAAGACGGCCTTTCCGTTATCGAAATTCGGCGAGCTCGGAATGAAATCCTCCCGGACCGCTCCGGTATCGCCGATGGACTCAACATCGTTAACGGATCCGGTTATAAACTGCGGGTGGTTGAACACGTTGAAGGCCTGGGCCAGGAAGTCCAACTTGTAGCGCTCGCCGAACCTCAGGTGCTTGGCCACCGTCATGTCAAAGTTATTGATCGGCGCGGTCTCCAAGTTACTGCGGCCCGTGGTCGCGAGTGTCCCGTAGCCCGCCACCACATACTGGGCATTGGTATTTGCCGCGACCCATCCCGCAATGCACGGGTTGTAGGGGCAGTTCACGTTGTTCACGGTGAGCAGTGGGTTCACATCGCTGCCCGTGCCTTTTACCCCGGCTGGGTTGAACATGGCCCGATCGCCAGCGGCATCATCGTTCAGGTTGGTGTCGATGCCGCTCTGCACCGTTCCCCATTGACCCGATTCCCAGGTGTACACCGGCGCAAACTCCCAATTGCCGAGAGCGTTGCGCTTGGCCCAGTTGCTATCGTGGGCAAACCATTGCGAGTCGTAGACCGCTTGAATGGTGATGCGATGGGCGTGATCGAGCATCGAGTTGCTGCGCTCCGCCGCATAGTTCTGGAAATCCTGGGCTCGGCGCGGCGTGATGTCGGTGCTGTGGAAGTCCGCCGTGCTGTTGTCAATGGTATGGCTCCAGGTCCATGCTGCCATGAACTGCAAGCCATTCGAGAACTGCCGCTGCAACTGCGTTTGCAGCCCGTGGTAGGTCGACGCTCCATACGGTTGGTACGAAGTGATGATGGACTCGTTGAATCCGGCGGCGTTGTATGCCGCAGGGATGACGTCATTCGTGTCGTAATACTGGTAGAGCAGCGTTCCGGGGTAATCGCCGACGCCGCTAGGACATTGCGCGGCTGGACAGGTTGCCGGATTGACGTTCCAAAACGTTGTCAGAGAATCCGGATTCGGCACGGTTTGGTTGCCGATGAACTCGGGCAAGCTATTGCCCTTGGTCGCGATCGCCTGGGTGTTCGGTCTGGTCTGCACATCAAGATCCACGCCGCGCGATCCCACGTAGCGAACTTCCGCCGTGTATTTCGAGGCAAACACGTGCTGGATGCCCAGGGTCCACGACTCCGCGTATGGATACTTCGTCTGATCGGGAAGATAACTCGAACGTCTCCGCAATCGCTTGCGCGCGGGTTAGCACGCTAATGCCGCTGCTCTGTTCCGGCGGAATTCCACCATTGGTCAGGAAGGGAGCCGTGCAGTTGGTTGGGCAGTCAACCGTGTTGCCAATCTGCGGCGGACGGGCCAATTCGCCGATGTTGTCATAGAGCACGTCGTACCCCATGCTGAAACCGCCGCGAATTGAAGTATTGCCGCTGTTGCCCGGTGAATAGGCAAACCCAATGCGCGGCATGAAGTCCTTACCGGGTGTCGTCGGCACCCCGAAGGTGATCAGGCCGGGAGTGTTGGCAACGCTGTTCAAAGCTTGCTGGCTCCATCCATAGGGGGTGGTCAGATACTCGTAGCGCACTCCCACGTTAAGAGTCAGGTTCCGGCTCGCCTTCCAGAACGTCGTTTACGTACCAGCCGAACATCTTGTCGTTACCGTTGTAGCCCGCCGATCCAAAGCTGCGCTCGGCAATTCCCGTCGGCAGTGTGTCGTGCGCGAAGTTGTCCAGAGTGTCCCACTCGTAGTCGCCGCGGGACCGCTGAATGAACAACGACGGATCGATTTGCTTGCGCAAATCAACGCCGACCTTCAGCGTGTGCGCGCCTTTCACCCAGGAAAGGTTGTCCTGAAGTTGGTAGGTATTTTCGGTCGAATACTGGGGAGCATTGGGATCGGGACCCACGTCGATCCCGTCCAATTCATCGATCGTGAGGTTGGGAAACGCGTCCAGACCAGGGAACTTGAAACTGGGGACCGTGTAGTCATATCCGGTCCGGTTGAAGCCCACGCGGAACTCGTTGCCAATGTTGGGCGAGAAGGTGTGGTACTCGGCCAGCGTCACCAGGTGATACGGCTCAGTCAGAGGTGTGAAGAAAACCGGCAACTCGGCGCCGGTGTCGATCGTCACGGATTTGTTGTAGATATAGCGGCCACGAATCTGGTCGTTACTGCTCATATCGTAGTCCATCGAGGTGACCAGCGCTCGGTTGTTGAGGTAGCTCGGAGAAACGATCGGTATCACTCCGAGGGGAATGTAATTGGAAGTCGCAACCTGCGTGGCGGGGTTGCCGCCGCTGGCCGGGCAGGTCACCATGTCAATGTAATCGTAGACCACCGTATTGCCGGCCGGAATGGTAAAACTATTCGGGCAAATCGGGTCTGGGCCGCCCGCTGGGCAGACGCCAAGGGAAATCTGGCCCGCTGTGCACGGAGCCGGCGCAGTGGCATATTGCGCATAGCCGTTGGTAATCGTGGGATACACTCCATTGATCCCGGCTATCGCTGTCCAGCCGGCCGCCAGAGGAGCGATCGCAGGCGTCGGCACTGCCGCCTCGCCGATTGGGTTGTACTCGAAGTTCACAAAGTAGAACAGCTTGTTCTTGACAATCGGGCCGCCCACCATTCCGCCGAAACGATTGTTGTCGTAACGTGGAAGTGTGTAAATCTGCTCGCTCTTCAAGATTTGATCCAGGGCGTTCAGATTGCGGTTGCGGAAATACTCGTAGGCCATGCCGTGGATGGTATTGGTGCCGCCCTTCACGGTTTGATTGAACTGGCCTCCGGCGGAGTGGCCGAACTCGGGAGCGAACTGGTTCTCGATGACCGTGAAGTTGCCGACCGCATCGTTCGGCACATAGACCAGCGGACCGGTTACACCCTTGTCGTTGTTGTCCGTGCCTTCAATGGTGAAGTTGTTCTCGCGCGGCCGTATTCCACTCACCGAGGGGCCGGAACCTGCACCCAAGCCGCCCGTGCTGCCTACTCCAGCCTGCAATAGCGACAGGTTCAACACACCCGAACCGACCGTCGCGCTGGGCAAATCCTGCATCTGCGTTGGCAGGTAAGTGGTTTCAAGCTGGCTGGTGGTGGTGTCGATCGTCGGCGGCACGCCGGAGACTTCAATCGTCTCGCTGGTCGCGCCCGGCGTCAGGCTCAGGTTGCGGGTGCCCGTCTTGTTCAGTTCCACCTCAACCTGCTCCGTGATGGCCTTGAACCCCGTCATCTTCGCCGAAATCTTATAGAGTCCGACCGGCAGGTGATCAAAGTGGTATTCGCCCACACCGTTCGTCTTGGTGGTCGATACCACGCTGGTGCCGATGTTCGTCGCGGACACGTCGGCGCCAACTACAACTGCGCCTTGCGAATCAACCACCGTGCCGACTATGTTGCCGTCGATGGCTTGGCCATACGCCAGACTGGCGCTCAGCGCCACCAAGCCTAGGAGGGAGAACATAAACGCCAAAAGTCTCAGTTTTCGCCCGTCTTGTTTCATATTCTGTTTTCTCCTGAACGCTGCTTTGAAACTCACCCTTACCAGAAACCTTGGGGTTGGACATCCGTTGCCAAGTTCGGCACATTTCACAAATGCGCCGACTCGCCCGAGGCAGAAACTTATGCAACTGACACACCATGACAGTACTCTAACTTTTATCATTGTTTTCAATGATTTGCTGGGATCGTCGTGGGCCAAACTATCAAAATCCGTATGCCATCACCGGCTGGATATGATTTTTGGTATCCGGCGCGATTGGCGCTCGCACTGCCCGGCCTTGCCGATAGTCAAGTCCAAGGCAATGAAGGCTCTAGTTTGGATCGACGTTCTCGAACCGTGTCTCTGTGACACTGGGGCGCGAGCCACCTTTCGACGGTTCGGGCTTGCTAAAACACAATCTCGCACACGCAGCGCCGCAAGAACCAACGCGCCTGCTAGAATCTGGTTCGAGTGAAAACCACTTCAACTCCGCCACCAAGTGTCGCGTTCGAGTCCGCTCCTCTCGCGGTGCCCCTGCTCGATCTGCGCCGCCAGTACGACGGCATTCGCGAACAAGTGCTGGCCGCCATCGCGCGTGTGTGCGATTCGCAAACTTTCATTCTCGGGCCGGAGGTCGAGGCGCTGGAGCGTGAGATCGCCGCGCTCACCGGAGCGGACGCGGCCGTCGGCTGCGCTTCGGGAACCGAGGCGCTCTGGCTGGCGCTGGTCGCCGCCGGCGTCAGGCCGGGAGACTCCGTCATCACCACCGCCTTCAGCTTTTTCGCTTCTGCCAGCGCCATCGTGCGGGCGGGCGCCACGCCGGTCTTCGTAGATGTCGATCCCGGCACGCTGAACCTCGATGCGAGGCTTGTCGAACAGCTACTCCGTGCCAAGCCACCCGAAAATGTTCGCGCGATTCTTCCCGTCCATCTCTATGGCCAGTGCGCCGACATGGACGCCTTCGGCCGCATCTCGCAAAAGTTCGGAGTCGCCATTGTCGAGGACGCCGCCCAGGCCATCGGTGCCGAGTGGAGCGGGCGCGGCGCCGGCTCGCTCGGCGTGACCGCGGCCTTCAGCTTCTATCCCACAAAAAACCTCAGCGCCTACGGAGACGCGGGCATCGTCACCACCACCCGTCCCGAGATGGCCGAACACATGCGCCGGCTGCGCAACCACGGCAGCCCCCGGCGCTACTACCACGACGAATTTGGCTGGAACGGGCGCATGGACGCCATTCAGGCAGCTGTGCTGCGCGTGAAGCTCGCCCACATCGCGGACTGGAACCAGCGCCGCCGCCAGCACGCCGCGACCTACGACCGGCTGTTTGCGGATTCCGGACTAACTTCCAGCCAGGCTGCAAATCCGATGGCGAACGAAACCGCCGCGCCGGTGCGCTCGCTGGCGCGGAGTCCGCAAGCCAAGCATGTGTTCCATCAGTATGTGATTCGCGCCCAGCGCCGGGATGACCTGCGCAAGTTCCTCGCAGAGCGAAAAATTGGATCGGAAATCTACTATCCGCTGCCGCTGCATTTGCAACCGGCTTTTGCCTACCTCGGACTGAAGGCGGGAGACGTGCCAGTCTCCGAACAAGCCGCCCGCGAAGTGCTGGCCTTGCCCATGTTCCCGGAGCTGACCGAAGCCGAACTCCAGCGCGTGGTCGAGAGCATTGCGGAGTTCTATAGTTAAAAAGTTGCTAACCGCCGAGACGCCGAGCGCGCCGAGAAAATCTTAAAACGATCGTTACTGCGACAGGATTGTCATCCTGAGCGAAACGGGGTCCCCGGCAGGTCCGCTTTTGGCGTGCTGGGGTGGGGGAGCGAAGAATCTGCTTTTCTCGGCGTCTCGGCGGTTAAAGAGATTTGCCTATCGCTTGCGCTGGGATTTCTTCGTGACGTTCCGCGTCGCCTCTTCTCCCGGCGCGTACACGCGGCGCACCATCGGAGTCTTGAGCTTGTATTTGCGCTCGCTGACCTTGCCGCTCTCGTCCTGCACGCGCACGGTAAACACCGGCAACACGCCTTCCTTGTCGAATTCTTCCTGGGCCACGATCACCGGCAGCACGCCTTTCATGCGCTCGCGATAGGCCGTCTCATAGCGATGGACCTTCACGTTCCAGGTGAAGATGCGGATCTGGTTGAAGTCAAACGGAAGACCATCCTTGGGTTCAGTGAGGACGGTCAGGTACTCGGCGACTTTCTTGTCCCGATCCTTGACCTCGTCCAGCACGAAATATGCGACCACTCGCTGGCCCTCCGCATATTGCGCCACTTCGAGCGGGAGGTCCAAATCCACCATCCGCGCTAGCACCCAGCCCACTCGGTTGTGCGAGTCGCGCACCAGCCACCAATCTTCGACTACTGGAACGGGGATAACCGGGGCCGCAGTCGCCGGAACAGGGACCGCCGCCGCAGGCTGTTTCTTGTCCTTTTTCTGCGCACCGTTCTTCTGCGGATTGCCCTGCTTCGCATTGCCCCCCATCGTATCGGAGCGCGAAGCCGAACGCCCCGCCGACCCCAGCCCGCCCGTCTTTTCCGCCGTGCCGCGCTGCAACAACGACAGTTTCTCGCCGGTAGAAATCTGATAGAGATGTTCGGCGTCGCGTCCCGGCTCAACGTGCAGGTTCGTTTCATTGCGCGTCGTGCCCTGCGCCTGCGCGGGATCGTTCTGGTGTTCCGCGGTCAGCTTTTGGATGCGATCGAAGACCTGCTGGCTGGCCAGAAGGCGCTGCTCGATCCATCCCGTCGCGCCGCTTGCCGTGCGCACTTTGGCAAAGCGCCGGTCGTGGTCGAGCACTTCCACGCGCTCTCCGTTCGTCACCACTCCGGTTTTTTCATACACCGCCGCAACGTGGTCGCGCAGATTGGCCTGGAGCGCGGAAACGTAGGCAATCTCCAGCACGCGTTCGCGTCCGCGATTGCAGCCCGCAAGGAACATCGTGCCGCCGAGGCACAGCGCAACCGCCGCCGATCGTAGCGAAAATGTAGGGATAAATTCCACCGAACCGCTTTTAAACCTAATAACTATAGCGCGGGATCATCGTGCTGGGAAGAGATCGGAGAAATGATCGAGGGGCACCATCAATAGTAAGAACGGAGCGCGCTAATCTGGGCCATCCGCCTCCTCCCAGCCTAGCGCCCAAGAGACGGGGCAGGCCCGAACCTTGGGCACCTTGCTCGTGACGGCTATTGGATGTTCAGCGTGGCCGTGGCCGTAATGTTCGTACCCGTGTAGCTGGCGACCACCTGATAGTTGGGAGAGGCGACTTCTTGATCATCGCCAGTGCAGTATTGGCCAGCACCTGCCGCGCCCGAAGCGTTGTAGGTGCAGGTAACGTCGGTGGTGGCAACCCCGTTGAGGTAAACCGTAAGGATCGCCCCGCTGCTTATATCGGTTGAGCCGTTCGCAGTCACGATAAAGGGCTCAGGAGTGGTTCCGTTTAGCGTCGATATGCTTTGCGACGTGGGTTTTATAGCCATCGACGAAACAGTAATGTATACGGTGGCGGTAGCTGTATTGGTAACACTTTCCGAAGCGGCCGTGATAGTTACTGTGCCGGTTTGAAGCCCATCCAATACAGCACTGCCCGTGCCGGTCACGGTAGCGATTGTGTCGTCACTACTCGACCAGGACACCCCGCTGGTCGCATAGTTGCCCTCCCCGTTGCTGTTGACGACATAAGCCTGCAAGGTGGTCGTATCTCCCAATTGGACGGAGGGAGCGGTCGGATTAATCGTGATTGAGGTCAATGTTGGGGGCTGAAAGAACCCCTTGCAGCTGACCCCGCAGGCCACTGCCACCAGAACCGCGAAAGCAAGCGTCAATGCCAGTTTGCGCCCAGTCAACATAAATGATCGCCTCGTAAAGCGTAATTTTAGCAGAACGCCCGGCTCGCGCTCGATCCTCGACGATATCTGCGCAGGCTAGGGTCGTCGCTATCGCCTGCCCCGCTCGCGAACTATCGAGCGTTCTGCATTCAGCAGTCTCGAATCAGGGAACGAGGCACAGGGGGGAACTTGCACGGTGTTTTCTGGCACGGGGAAAATGCAGCGGTCATTCGCTTCGCTCAGGATGACAATATTTAGGGAGGATGCCAGCCCTAGAAAAATCTTATGCAACATGACAAATTCGTCGCGGCACTACGGCCCAGTGTCTCCCGAGACCTGACACCTAAAACCTGAGACCTCCCCTACCTCGGCCGCTTCCTCCCCGCGTTCGCGATGCGGGGATCGATCGGCTTCCGTGAGGCGAAGCCTTCCTCGGTTCCGTGCCAATGCGCGATTGCCGGCTCGCCCAGTTTCCAGCACAACAGGAGGACCTCTCCCTCCACTTTGCACGGAAAATCGAGCAATCCGATGTCGAGGTCTTTCACCTGCACGCCGGTCGCGTCAATTTCGGCAAGCGCATCCTTGATGCGCCGGATCGCCCGTTCGCGCTCCGCCTTGCGCCGCGCCAAATGGACCACATTCAGCAGCATTCCGCCGTTGAGAAAGACGCGATGCGCCATCTCCTGCAACTCGGCATCCACGTCTTCAATCAGCTTCTTGCCGTTGATCGCCTGCCGCAGCAGCGATTCCAGAATTGGCAGCAGCATCTGCGCTTCGTCAAGGGTAAAGGTGCGGTCAGCCATGTGTAGCTATTCTACCGCTTTGCTGAGGTTTCGAAGTTTCAGCGTTGCAAGGTTTCATGATTTTAGAGTTTGCAGGTTTCCCGGCGCGCGATTTTATGTTCGACTATTGGGATGCCAGCAGAGTCACGCCCAGGCTCCGGCCCCACTCCGCGCAATGTTTATGCCTTCGGCCTGACTTCGTTCCTCAACGACACGGCCAGCGAAATGGCGTACTGGGTGCTGCCCGCTTTTCTCACCTCGCTCGGCGCCGGCCCCGCGCAACTTGGCATCATCGAAGGCATCGCCGAAAGCGTGGCTTCCTTTGCCAAGCTCTTTTCTGGACACCTGGCCGACAAAGTTTCGCGCCGAAAGCCCATCGTGGTTGGCGGATACTTCGTGGCCAACGCGGTGAAGCCGCTGCTGGCGCTGGTTTCCTCG
This sequence comes from uncultured Acidobacteriaceae bacterium, assembly GCA_963709835.1. Taxonomy (GTDB): domain Bacteria; phylum Acidobacteriota; class Terriglobia; order Terriglobales; family Acidobacteriaceae; genus Acidiflorens. The sequence goes on along the minus strand of CAVPYG010000008.1, from coordinate 139,929 downwards.
TGGTGGCAAATCCTGGGGATTCGTTTTTGCGACCGTTTCGCGAAAGGCGTGCGCGGCACCCCGCGCGATGTGATGGTGGCCGAGTCGGTCGACAAATCGGCGCTCGGCTCGGCCTACGGCCTGATTCAAGCCATGGATTCCGCCGGCGCCATCGCCGGCCCGCTGCTGGCGCTGGCCATCATCGGACGCTTCGGCATGCGCGGCGTGTTCGCATTCGCCGCGGTACCGGGAGCTCTATGCGTCATCGTCGCCTGGTTCGGAATCCGCGAAGTGCGCCGCAATGCGCCATTGGAGAGACGGGCGTCCTCGCCCCTCCCGGGCGATCCCGCAAACTCCCAGTGGCTGCCAAAACTGCCCGTCGGCTTCTACTACGTTCTGGCCGTGGTGACACTTTTTTCGCTGGGAAATTCCAGCGACATGTTCCTCGTCCTGCGCGCCGGGAACATCGGCATTCCAGCCTCGCGCGCACCACTGCTGGGACTGGTCTTCAACATCATGTTCACGCTGCTGTCCTGGCCCGCGGGCAAATTCAGCGACCGCTTCTCGCGCTCGGCCATCGCCGCCGCCGGATATTTCGTTTTCGCCATCGTCTATTTTGTTTTCGCGCTCGCGCCCTCGCAACTGGCGATCTGGCTGGCCATGTCTTTCTACGGACTCTTCTATGCCCTGACCAATCCCGTGCTCAAGGCCCTGGTCGTCGAAAGCGTGGCGGACAACGTCCGTGGACGCGCACTGGGAATTTACTTTTTCCTGACCAGCTTGACCACGCTGCTGGCCAGCGTGATCGCCGGCGCATTGTGGAAGGTATACGGAGCGCCAGTCCCGTTTTATATTTCGGCGGGAATCGCAGCGTTCTCCGCAGCCGCGCTGCTGGCGCACCGCTCACCGCGCGCGAAAATGATCTGCGGAGAAAAACACTGAATGATGGGATCCTCCGTGGCTCCGTGCCTCCGTGGTGAAAAACCTGCCGAGATTAGGCGACACTCTGAGAGCGCCGCAACCAGAAATACGCGGCCACTAGAAACGCCGCCCCCGCCGCGCTATCGAGCGCCACATCCCAAATCGAGCCCGTGCGCGACGGAATGTAGCTCTGGTGCCATTCATCCATCGCGGCCACAAAGGCCGTCCCCAGCCACGACAGCCACGACGGACGCCACCACCAGGCGCGATTTCGAACCAGCGTGGCCCGCCATCCCCGCAACAGAAGCACACTTAACATCCCATATCCGACGACGTGCCCCGTCTTGCGCAGATAGTGATGGAAGACGAGGAACTTGCCCAAATCGATGTGGCCGAAGAGATGCGTCAATATCGCATACAGCACGCTGCCCGTATTCTGCGACGAGCACAGGTCGGTGGACTCAACCATGATGAGTCCGATCCAGACCAAGGCCGGCCACCAGGCGCGCGCAAGATTGGGACGGGAGGCAGTCAAATCGGAAGCTTCCCTCATTCCGCCGCGTAGTTCGGCGCTTCGCGCGTGATCATGACGTCGTGCACATGGCTCTCGCGAAGGCCGGCGGCGCTGATGCGCACGAATCGCGCCTTCTGTTGCAGATCGGCCACTGTCGGGCATCCGCAATACCCCATGCCCGACTTCAGCCCGCCCACCATCTGGTATACGATCATCGCCACCGATCCGCGATAGGGCACGCGCCCTTCAATTCCCTCCGGCACCAACTTGCCGAGACGGTTCGATTCTTCGCCCAGTACTGGCGATACCGTGGATGCGTCTCCATCCGAGTTCTGGAAATAGCGTTCGCTCGAACCCGCCGCCATCGCCCCCAGCGAACCCATGCCGCGATACGACTTGAAGGTGCGGCCCTGATACAAAATCTGTTCACCCGGACTTTCATCGGTCCCGGCGAACATCGATCCAATCATCACCGCCGAAGCTCCCGCCGCCAGCGCCTTGACGACATCCCCGGAATACTTGATGCCGCCGTCGGCAATCACCGGAACGCCCGTGTCGCGCGTGGCCCGCGTCGCCTCCGCAATCGCCGTGATCTGCGGAACACCCACGCCGGTCACAATGCGCGTGGTGCAGATCGAGCCCGGCCCAATGCCGACCTTCACCCCGTCCACTCCCGCGCGCACCAGGTCCCTCGCGCCTTCGAATGTGGCTACGTTGCCGGCAATCAGGTCCACCTCCGGCAACTTCGCTTTCACCTGCTTGACCGCTTCGAGCACCAGCGAGGAATGCCCATGCGCGCTGTCGATGGCCAGCACGTCGACTTTAGCCTTCGCCATTTCCTGCGCCCGCTCCAGAAAATCGCCGGTCGCGCCGATCGCCGCGCTCACTCGCAGCCGCCCCTTATCGTCCTTGGCGGCGCCGGGATATTTCAGTTTTTTCTGGATGTCCTTGACCGTGATCAATCCCTTCAGGATGTACTTGTCGTCCACGACCAGTAGCTTTTCCACGCGGTGCTCGTGCAGAATTTCTTCCGCCTGCTCCAGCGTCGTTCCCACCGGCACGGTGATCAGGTTCTTCTGCGTCATCACCTTGCTGATGGGAACATCGAAGCGCGTCTCGAAGCGCAGATCGCGATTGGTGAGAATGCCGACCAGCCTTCCATCTTTCTGCGTGATCGGCACGCCCGAAATTTTGTACTTCTTCATGACCTCGAGCGCATCGGAAACCTTGGCGTCCGGCGACATGGTGACCGGATCGACGATCATGCCGCTCTCCGACCGTTTCACCTTGTCCACTTCATTGGCCTGCTGTTCGATGGTCAGGTTGCGATGGATGATCCCCAGGCCGCCCTGCTGCGCCATGGCAATCGCCATATGCGACTCGGTGACCGTGTCCATGGCGGCGCTGACGATGGGAATGTTCAGCCGGATGTTGCGCGTGATCTGCGTCTGCGTATTGGCGTTGGCGGGCACGACTTCGGAATGCGCCGGCAGCAGCAATACGTCGTCGAATGTGAGGGCTTCGGGAACGGGAAAATGGATCATAGGATTTTGGATTAAACTTCTATTGTAGGGAGCGGGTGAGCATCAAGCAAATGCAGATGCATTTGGTTTCCTGAAACTTGAACTCTCTTGTCTGTCGCCAGACAACAGTACTATGCTCAATTACGGCGGTGATTGAGGTATGATCTTTCGCTGTTTTCGTCTGCGCTCCTCGCTTTTGTAATCGTCATCTCCGGAACAGAGCAATGCCTTTACGCGCAGCAGCATCAGTTAGACGCGCCCCCAGATTTCCGGCAGCTTCTGCAGAAAATGGCCGCCTACAAACCAGACCCATGCGACCCTCCGTTCGGAGGGAATGAGGACTCCACCGATGTTGAGTCCCGCCTTTTCCAGCAGGCCGCAGACATCGTTACGCAGGGACTGAACGCAATTGCTGCGGGTCCGATGCCAGCTCGGGACCGCGCCACAGAAACAATGAAGACGCTGGAGCGGATGAGCACCGAGATCAATGCCGCTTGGCCCGAGGAGAACCGTTTTCATTTTCAGGTACTCGACCTTAAGCCTGCTTTGGTCGTGAAAATGTCGCTCCGCACACATGGAAAGTTTTTCGTCTTCGGCATCCCCGAGGAAGACTCTGGGAAAACCAATCGGCTTTGGAAAGAGGTCGGATCGGATGAGAAGTCTCTTAAAGACGATCCGTTCCCTTCCCCGGTCGATCTCTATCCGTTACACCGCAGCCCTTCTGGAAACGCAAGGTTTCTTGCCAGGTACATCCAAGCCGGATGTGCAGGCAGCTTTGGCGTTTCATACGATGCCCGCGAGTGGAGTCCGCAAGGTACCGGAGATCTTGGGCAGGTCATCAAACAGGCGGGCGCTTGGGGACTGGATGATAAAGTACCCGGATTCCCTCAAATCGGTAAGCTCCAAACCGAAGGCTCGCTTATCACTCTGCCCTATTGCTGGTTCTCAGCTATAGACACCTGGGACAATCCAAGCCTGTGTGCGATTGACACCTACGATGTCTCTAGCGACAACGTCAGGTTTCGCTCCCGCGTTTACAACCGACCGGACCTTTTGCCTATTGCGAAAGCCATCGAATATGCGGCGGAGCGGGACTACCCCGCCGTTCTCGGGTACTGCACTTCTAGCCAAGTTGCGCGCAAATTGGTGCGCAACATTCCGCCCTATGTCTTCGCCGAAGATCTTCGCGTGACTCGTACCGGAAATGGGAAGGAGCACGTCGAGTTTGGGTCTGGCCCCACGTATCGCTTCGACGTGGAAAAACACGCTGATCGCTGGCAGGTGGTAGCCTTCAGCGAAGAGTGACGCCACGCAACAGCTTGTCTCCTATCCCGGAGGTGGATTGTTTTGAACTTCAGACTAGCTTCCACCCCATCTGTTCTTTCAGTTCATCGAAGCAGTCAGCGCAAATCCAGTAATCGTTCCCGGGTGTAGTGTAGCCTTCGCGAAGCGCTTTTGGAGCAGTCTCGGAAAACTCTTCGCTGCATATTTCACAATGAACGTGCTCCCATTTCTCGCCAGTATGCATGTATTTCTTCAGGGTAAGGGCTGCACCCTTGGTATGCTGGGCAAGGTCTACGCGCCAATCGCTCATGCCGCCGCTCCTTCTACCGATGGCGCAATGATCCCACGATTCTTCAAAATTCCAAATATGATTCGAGGTTCCAGCCTCCGCGCTGCCGCCTCACGCCCGCGCCGGCTTCACATCCGTCCGCGAGAAGTCTTGTCCCTTAAACAAAAGCGGCTCTCCTTTGGATTTCGCCAGCGCATAGGAAAAACAATCTCCAAAATTCAATTTGGCCGGGTGGCCACCTATTTTCCCGAAGTCGCGGTAGGCCTGGCGCGCTATGCGAGCTTGCGCTTCTGTGACCGGCTCAATCTCGATTTGCGCCTCCTCGATCAATTCATCAAAACGGCGGCTGGCAACCGGATCTTTGCTGCCATCGATCACCGCCCCGGCTTCCACATAACTCACGGCCGAAACACGACGCTGCGCGGCCCCCTCGATGAGTCTGGCGAACTCGGACGCTTCCGGTTCAAAGCGGAGAATGGCGATCAGCGCTGAAGTGTCCAGAATCATTTCGGCAGCCCTTTCTCGTCATAGAGCAGGTCGCCATGATCGGCCGAGCGAAACGGTTCCTTCAGGCGCGTCGCACAGTCCCGGCCGATGGCGAGGAGACGGTCGGAGAGCTTGGCCGCATGTTTGCTCTGCACCCGCAGAAGCCGTTCGCGTACCGCGTTGGTGACGGCTTGGGTCATGTTCTCTCCGGTAAGCCGGGCCAACTGCCGGGCGAGTTTGTGGGCGTCTTTATTTTTAATGTTCAGACTCATACATGGTAGACCGTCTACCTTCGATGTCTTCTATTCTACCACAATTTAGCTTGGCCCGCCTGAGTTCAACCGATTGCGGCCCCATCTTGCTTCCAACTCTGTCACGACCGCCGATGACCCGCGAACCCGGCATCTTCAATAAAAAGAGGCGTCCAAGATGGACGCCCTTCTTTTGTTTCGAAAATATCAGTCGCGCTGAATCTACGACGCGGCAACCCGTGTCTCTACAGCTAAATTATTCTTTCTTGCCCTCAGCCTCGACCGCGGCGCTGTCCTTCTGCGCCTGCGCTTGGGCATCGGCTTCTTCCATCGCCTTGCGGTTCTCTTCGACTCGCTTGGCCCGGACCTCGGCGCGCTTCTGGCGTTTTTCATCGAGCACCTGCTCGCTGCCCAGCAGTTCGATGAACGCCTTTTCCGCGCCGTCGCCCTTGCGCCAAGCACCGCGAACGATGCGCGTGTAGCCGCCCTGGCGGTCGCCAAATCGCGGAGCCACGGTATCGAAAAGCTTGGTAACGGCTTCATTCGTCATTAAATAAGACGCTGCTTGCCGCCGCGCTGCCAGATCGCCCTTCTTGCCGAGCGTAATCATCTTCTCGACCTGCGGACGCACCGCCTTCGCCTTGATCGCGGTCGTCTCAATGCGCTCTTCCATGATGATCGAAGTGACCATGTTGCGAAGCATGGCGCGCCGGTGCGATGTCGTCCGTCCTAATTTGTATCCTGCAACTTTGTGACGCATGGTTTACCCCAGTGGTCAGTGGTCAGTGGCCGGTGGTCAGTGACTTGTGCGGTCAGATTTTACTGACCACCGGCCACTGACCACCGGCCACTGTTCTATAGATCGTTATCGCCGTACGCCGAAGCGGGCAACACCTGGTTCGAAGTCGGACCGGGCACAGCATTTCCGTGCTCGTCGATCTTCATGCCCAGGCTCAGGCCCATCGAGGTAAGGATTTCCTTGATCTCGTTCAGCGATTTCCGCCCAAAATTCTTCGTCTTCAGCATCTCGGCTTCGGTCTTCTGCACCAGTTCGCCGATCGACTGAATGTTGGCGTTCTTCAGGCAGTTATAACTGCGCACCGAGAGTTCAAGTTCCTCAACCGAACGGTTCAGGTTCTCGTTCTTGATTTCCGGCCTGCGTTCTTCGCTCGCCGACGCGGTTTCAATTTCCTCTTCGAAGTTGATGAAGATATTCATGTGATCTTTGATCAACTTCGCCGAGAGTCCCAGCGCATCTCCCGGAGTGATCGAGCCGTTGGTCCATACCTCGACCGTCAGCTTGTCGTAATCGGTGATCTGCCCCAAACGCGCCGCTTCGACCGTGTAGTTGCACTTGCGCACCGGCGAGTGCACGGAATCGATCGGAATGAACCCGATGCCCAGATCGTCCTCGAAATTCTTGTCGGCGGAAACGTAGCCGCGGCCGCGCTTCAGGCGCATCTCCATATCGAGCTTGCCGCCTTCGCTCACCGTCGCGATATAAATTTCCTTGTCCAGAATTTCCACATCGCCGTCGGCCTCGATCATGCCGCTGGTGACCACTCCCGGCTGATCGGCGCGCAGGTAAATCGCCTTCGGACCGTCGCCCGCAAGTTTGAACGGGACCTGTTTCAGGTTGAGGATGATGTCGGTCGCATCCTCGACCACTCCCGGAATCGACTGGAACTCGTGCAGCACGCCTTCGATCTTCACCGCGGTAACGGCCGCGCCTTCGATCGAACTCAGCATCACGCGCCGCAGCGCGTTGCCGATGGTGGTGCCAAATCCGCGCTCAAACGGCTGCGCCCAGAACATCCCGTACTTATCGGTGAGTGAACTGGCATCGCTCGCCAGCCGTTTCGGTTTTTGAAAACCTCTCCAAAGCATTCTGTGTTTCTCCTCTCGGCCATGTGGCTCCGCTGCAACTCTCTGAACCGGCCCAGGTTCAGATCGACCGCCGCAGCAGGCTGATCTGGCGCGAAAAAACAAGGTTTCAATGTTTCAAAGTTGCATAGTTTCAAGGTCTTTGAAACCTTGAGACCTCTGAAACTTTGAAACCTTAGGCCAAAAACTCTACTTACTATACAACTCCACAATCAACTGCTCATTCACCGGCAACTGGATGTCTTCGCGCTTCGGCAGCGCCAGCACACGCCCCTTGAAGTTATCGCGATCAATCTCGAGCCACGCCGGCGCCGGCTGATGACTGGCAAAATCCTTCGCGATTTCGAGGATTGGAACTTTCTTGCTGCTCTCACGAATCGCAATCTCTTCTCCCACGCTGACTTCGTACGAGGGAATGTTCACCTTCTTGCCATTCACCTGCACATGCCCGTGACGCACCAACTGGCGCGCCTGACGGCGGGAAATGCCAAAGCCCAGCCGGAAGACCACGTTGTCGAGACGGCGCTCGAGCTGCTCCAGCAGCTTCGCGCCCGTCACGCCCTTGGACCGGACCGCGTTCTCGAAATAATTCCGGAACTGGCCTTCCTGGGTGAAGTAAATACGTTTGGCTTTCTGCTTTTCGCGCAACTGAAGACCGTAGCCTACGACCTTGGTCTTCCTGTCTTTCCCGTGTTGTCCGGGAGCGAAGTTGCGTTTTTCAATGGGACATTTGTCGCTGAAACACTTGGTGCCTTTGAGGAAGAGCTTGATCCCTTCCCGGCGGCAAAGACGGCAGACTGCATCGGTATATCGTGCCATTTTTCTCCTTGGTTTGCATGACCGGTTTACAGGTTTGGCTTCACCCTTCGTCCCGGACGAAAATTCAGGTCTCAGTTGTTAGGCCTCAGGTCTCAGGAAGATCTCGATTCGTCTAAAACGTGACGCCTGAGACCTGACGACTGAAACCTGACACCTGTCTTCTACACTCTTCGCCGTTTCGGCGGCCGGCATCCGTTGTGCGGAATCGGCGTCGTGTCCTTAATGGACCGCACTTCGATTCCCGCCGAAGCCAGCGCGCGCACCGCCGATTCGCGGCCCGATCCCGGGCCGCTCACCCGCACATCCACCGAGCGGACTCCGTGATCGCGCGCCATGCTCGCCGCGGTCGACGCCGCCTGCTGCGCCGCAAACGGAGTCCCTTTGCGCGATCCGCGAAAACCCAGCGACCCCGAACTCTTCCACGCCAGCACATTGCCGGTCATGTCCGAGATGGTCACAATGGTGTTGTTGAAAGACGCCTGCACGTGCACCAGTCCATGCGGAACGTGCTTGCGCTCTTTCTTCTTGAACGTCTTCTTCTTGCCTTTTTTCTCGGGCGCCGCAGCGCCGCCTGGTGTTGCTGCTGCTGGTTTTGCCATGTGGTAGGTCTCAGTTCTTAGGTGCCAGGTCTAAGGAAGGTCTCGATTTTCCTGAGACCTGACACCTAAGACCTGACACCTGATTCTTTACGCTTTTGCCGTCTTCTTCTTCTGCGCGACCGTGCCCTTGCGCGGACCTTTGCGGGTGCGGGCGTTGGTGTGCGTGCGCTGCCCGCGGACCGGCAGGTTCCGGCGATGACGGAATCCGCGATAGGACCCGATTTCGATGAGCCGCTTGATGTTCATCGAAACGTCCTTGCGCAGATCGCCTTCCACCGAGCCTTCCCCTTCGATGACCTGGCGGATGCGGTTGACCTCGTCTTCTCCAAGGTCGGAAACTGTCTTCATCGGGTCCACTTTCGCCGCGTCCAAAATGCGCGCCGCGCGCGACGTTGCCGATGCCGTAGATGTAAGTGAGCGCGATATTCGCGTGCTTATTGCGCGGAAGATCGACGCCTGCAATACGAGCCATACGTTTCCTAGTCCTTCTGAAGCCTCTTGCCAGCTACTAGCTTCTGGCTGCTAGCTTCTAGCGAGCACATTGGTTAGTCGTTTGCCAGCAGCTAGTAGCTAGCAGCTAGCGGCGTTTCTCAGCCTTGTCGCTGCTTGTGTTTCGAGTTCTCGCAAATCACCCGCACTACTCCCTTGCGGTGGATGACCTTGCACTTATCGCAAATCTTCTTGACCGATGCCCTTACCTTCATAAATCAGTTCTCAGTTCTCAGTTGCCAGTTCTCAGTAACTGCAACCGAAGATCCCTCGCTTCGCTCGGGATGACAAATAAAAATTACTTATAGCGGTACACAATCCGCCCGCGATTCAGGTCGTACGGAGAAAGTTCGACCGCGACTTTGTCTCCCGGCAGTATCCGGATAAAGTTCTTCCGCATCTTCCCGGATACGTGCGCCAGTACCTGGTGTTTGTTCTCGAGTTCCACCTTGAACATGGCATTGGGCAGTGGTTCGACGACCACCGCCATCACTTCAATCGCGTCTTCTTTGCTCATCGACTCCTTGGTAGCTGTCAGCCTTCAGCTCTCAGCTATCAGTTATTCCAACCTGCCTTAACTGAAAGCTGAGAGCTGACAGCTGAAAGCTCTACTGGGTCAAAATCACCGGCCCTTGCCGGGTTACCGCGACGCAATGCTCAAAGTGCGCGCTGTAACTGCCGTCAACCGTTACGGCCGTCCACTTATCGCTCAAGACCTTGCTCTCTGGACGCCCCGCGTTCACCATCGGCTCGATCGCCAGGACCATGCCTTCGGTCAACTCCGCGCCCTGGCCTTTCTTGCCAAAATTCGGGATCTGCGGCGCTTCGTGCAACCTCGTCCCAATACCGTGCCCTACAAACTCCCTGACCACGCTGAAGCCGTTGGCTTCCACCAGCTTCTGGATCGCCGACCCAACATGCCCGATTGTGTTGCCGATCTTCGCCTGCTCGATGCCCTTGTACAGCGAGGCCTCGGTCACTTCCAGCAGCTTCTTCAATTCCTCCGCCAGTTCATCGCCCACCGGCACGGTGATGGCGGCGTCTCCGTAATAACCTTCGTAGACAACGCCGCAGTCGATGGAAACGATGTCGCCCGCTTTCAGCGACCGCTTTTCCGACGGGATCCCGTGCACAATCTCTTCATTGATCGAAGTGCACAACACGCATGGGTAACCGTAGTATCCCTTGAACGCCGGCGCGGCCCCGAATTCCGCGATCATCTTCTCCGCGGCCTTTTCCAGGTCCATCGTCGTAACGCCGGGCGCCACTACACTTTTCAAGTGGTCCAGAATCTGGCGGACCATCTGGCCGCTCCGCTTCATCTTTGCGAGCTCTTCAGGCGACTTGCGAACGATCCGGTCTTCTCCAAAACTCATAACTGATTCTAACTTCGACTACTCGAGATTCGCCGCCCTCAGCGGCTATCGCCGCGCCATTGCAAAGAAGGCAAAAATCGCTCAATCCGTCGTATCAGGATGGCTGAAAGTGGATGTTATCGGGCCGTCCACAGGTGGGACGCGAACGCCGCCCAGTAAGCCGCAGCAGTAATTCAGTATAGTCCACGCGCAACTGGATCACAACCGGCCGACACTTTTCCGCTTGTTCCAAATTATCAAAGACCACTTTTTCAGGAAGGCGTCCAGCCATCCTGTACAAATCCTCACTCACAAAACCAGTTCTCGGTTCCCAGTTCCCGGAAAAACCCAATATTCCTCATCTTTTACTGAGAACTGAAAACTGACAACTGAGAACTTTTCCTACCAGGTCCGGCGTCCGCGGAGCCGCCCGCTCTTCGGCGTGAATCCATCGTAGTGCCGCATGATCAACTGCGCCTCGATCTGTGTGACCGTGTCCATCGCAACTCCAACCACGATCAGCAGCGAGGTCCCGCCAAAATAAAAATTCACTCCCAAGCCGTTCGTGACCCAGGAGGGCAAGTTCTCGAAGTATCGACCGACCAGCCACAGGTGGTTCAGCCTGATGCCTGCCAACATCCACTCCGGAATCAGTGAAATCACAATCAGGTAGAGCGCGCCCACCAGCGTGAGCCGGGTGAGTACATCGTTGATAAAATCCGCAGTCCGCTTCCCCGGCCGGATTCCGGGAACGAACCCTCCCCACTTCCGCATGTTGTCCGCGACCTCGTTGGGATTGAACACAATCGAGATATAAAAGTACGCAAAGAAAATAATTCCCAGGCAATAACAAAGCGTGTAGAGCGGTTCACCCCAGCGCAGCCAGTCCAGAACAGGTCCGATGAACTTGTTGTTGTGGAATGCCGCGCCCAGCATCTGCGGCAAGGTGATAATCGAAGACGCAAAAATCACCGGCATCACGCCGCCCGCATTCACCCGCAGCGGCAGGTGGGTGGATTGCCCGCCCATCACCTTGCGTCCGACCACCCGCTTGGCATACTGCACCGGAATCCGGCGCTCGCTGCGTTCGACATAAACGATGAACGCCACCACCGCGACCATCAATACCAGCAATACCAGGATTCCCGGGGCTGTAAATACGCCCCAGGCGTTGGTTTCCACCTTCTGGTACAGATCGATGACGCCGCGCGGCAGGCCAACCACGATGCCCGCGAAAATCAACAGCGACATGCCGTTGCCGATGCCCCGCTCGGTGATCTGCTCGCCCAGCCACATGATGAACGCGCTGCCCGTGGTCAGCGTCAACATGGTCATCAGGATGAAGCCCGGCCCCGGATTGTTCACGAAGTCGCCCCCATGTTGCAGGCTGACGGCAATTCCGAACGACTGCACCGCGCTCAGGGCCACCGTTAGATAACGCGTCCACTGCGTGATCTTCTTGCGGCCCATCTCGCCCTCTTTTTGCAGCTTGGCCAGCGGCTCATAGACCACCGTCAGCAACTGCAAAATGATCGACGCCGTGATGTACGGCATAATCCCCAGCGCGAAAACCGTGAGTTTCCGCAGGTTGCCGCCGCTGAACATATCCACAAAGCCCAGCGCCGTTCCTTTGTTCCGCTCGAAAAACTCCGCCAGCCGGTCGCTGTTGATTCCCGGCGTCGGAATGTGGCCGCCGATGCGATATACCGCCAGCAGTCCGAGCGTGAACAGCACCCGTTTACGAAGATCGGGGACCCGGAAGATGTTCGCCAGTTTTTCCAGCATTACTGCAAGACCTCGAACTTGCCGCCCGCCTTGGTAATCTTTTCCTGCGCCGTCTTCGAGAATTTGTGGGCATGAACGGTGATGGCCGCCTTCAGTTCGCCGTTGCCCAGGATCTTGACCGGAGACTTGCCATTCACCACTCCCGCCTTCTTCAGCGACTCGGGAGTAATTTCGGTTTCGCCAAGCGCCGCCAGCCGGTCGAGATTCACAACGTCGTATTCCTCGCGGAAAATGTTGGTGAAACCGCGCTTCGGCACGCGCCGGTGCAGCGGCATCTGGCCGCCTTCAAACCCGCGAATCAACCGCGCACCCGTTCGTGACCACTGCCCCTTGTGACCGCGCGTGGATGTCTTGCCCATGCCGGACCCCATGCCGCGTCCGACCCGCTTTTTCTTTTCCGATGGCCTTCTTCGGTGCCCGTATTGTCGATAAATTCATATGAAATCCTAGCTGTCAGGTCTCAGGTCTTCAGGTTCCCAGGAAAATCTAAATCCCACAGGTTTTTCCTGACACCTGAGACCTAACACCTGAGACCTTACTTCACGATCTCCACCAGATGCGGGATCTTCTTCACCATGCCGCGAATCGCAGCCGTGTCCGGCCGCACAATCACCTGGTTCAGCCGCGTGAATCCCAGCCCCTTGACCACTTTCCTATGTTTGACCGGAGTGCAGATCATCGACCGCACCCACTTTAACTGAATCTTGCCGCTCGCCACCGATTTCGATGTCTTGGTTGTCATTTCACTTCCTTAAGCCAGGTTTCAAAGTTGCAAGGTTTCAAGGTTTCAAGGTAAAACCGTAACGTCGCTGAGTCCTACTTTGAAACTTGAAACTCTGAAACCTTGAAACCTTGCTTATAACTCCTGCACCGACTTGCCGCGCAGTTCCGCGACGTGTTCCCGGCTCTTGAGCTTCTTCAGCGCCTCGAACGTCGCCTTGATCACGTTGTGCGGATTGTTCGTGCCAATCGATTTCGTCAGCACATTCTGCACGCCCGCCGACGTCATCACCGCCCGCACCGCTCCGCCGGCAATCACGCCCGTGCCTTCCGGAGCCGGCTTCAACAGCACCATCCCCGAGCCAAACCGCCCCAGCACCGTATGCGGCACCGTCGTCTGCGTCAGGTTGATCCGCATCAGGTTCTTCTTCGCCGACTCGATCCCTTTGCGGATGGCCTGCGGAACTTCCTTCGCTTTGCCCGATCCGAATCCGACCACCGCCGCCGAAGGATCGCCCACCACCACCAGCGCCGCGAACGACATGTTCTTGCCGCCCTTAACCACTTTCGTCACCCGGTTAATCGAGACCACCTGGTCCTTTAACTGGAACGAAGCTGCATCGAGTTTTTTCGTTACTCTTGGCATTCTGAATCCTGTAACTCTCTAGTCGTCAGCGATCTCAGCACCCGAGTTTTCAGTCTTCACTGAGAACTGCAGAACCGACAACTGAGAACTGTATTCTAAAATTGCAATCCCGCCTCGCGCGCCGCATCGGCCACCGCCTTGACCCGGCCATGGTAAATGTAGCCGCCACGGTCGAACACCACCTTGGTGATGCCCTTCTGCTTGGCCAGTTCGGCGATCTTCTTCCCAACCATCTTCGCCGAAGCCACGTTGCCGCCCGTCACACGCGCATCCTTGCGGTCGTCCGCCGTCGAAGCCGCCGCCAGCGTGACGCCCTTCAGGTCGTCGATCAACTGCACGTAAATATGGTTCAGCGACCGGTACACATTCAGCCGCGGACGCTCCGGCGTACCCATCACTTTCTTCCGGATACGATCGTGCACCCGCTGCCGCGTCTGATTCTTTGAAGCGATTCTTAGCATAAGCCCTCAGCTATCAGCTATCAGCCGTCAGTTAGATCCGACCAGCCGCCAGACTTCTTGAGAAGTTACTGATGGCTGATGGCTGACGGCTGAGAGCTATTTTGCTCCCGTCTTGCCAACCTTCTTCTTCAACCGCTCGCCGGCGTAGCGCACGCCCTTGTTCTTATACGGATCGGGCGGACGCAGCGACCGCATTTCCGCCGCCACCTGGCCGACTTTCTGACGGTCGATCCCGTTCAGCGTCAGTTTCGTCAGCTTGGCATCGATCGCGCAATCCACGCCCGTCGGCAGCGGATACTCGATCGGGTGCGAATATCCCAGACTGAACACCACCGTCCCTTTGCCTTTCATCTCCGCGCGATAGCCGATGCCGACGATTTCCAGGTCCCTCGTCCAGCCCTTGGTCACGCCCTCGACGGCGTTATTGACCAGCGCGCGCGCCAGTCCATGCACTGCCGCCTGCGAATCGTTCTCGCGAATCGCCACCAGGTTGCCGTCCTTCTGCTCCATCTTGATGCCGGACGGAAGAGATGTATCCAGCTTGCCCTTCGGCCCCTGGACCATCACCGTATTGCCTTCGATCTTGACCGTCACGCCCTTCGGGATCGCGATCGGCTTTTTTCCAATTCGTGACATAAGATCAGCTCTTAGCTCTCAGGCCTCAGCTTCAGCTCTCAGCTTCTACTAGAGCCGCTTTAGCTAATAGCCAGAGGCTAATAGCTAAAAGCTGCTTCTCTACCAAACCTCGCAAAGCAATTCGCCGCCCAGCCCTTCGCGGCGCGCCTGGCGTCCCGTCATCACGCCCTTCGGCGTGGTCAGGATATTGATTCCCATCCCGCCCAGCACGCGCGGAATCTCGGTGCGGCGCACATAGACGCGGCAGCCCGGACGCGATACGCGCGCCAGGTTCGTAATCACCGCCTCGTTGTTGTTGCCGTACTTCAAATACACGCGCAGCACCTTGTGGCCCTCTTCTTCCGCCGGCTTGAAGTTCGCGATATAGCCCTCTTCTTTCAGGATGCGGGCAATCTCCGTCTTCAGCTTGGAAGCTGGAATATCCACTTTCTGGTGCCGTGCGCCAATGGCGTTGCGAATGCGCGCCAGCATGTCTGCGACCGGATCGGTCAACCTCATCGTTTGCTTCTCCTCGAGCCGCCCGTTCGCTCCGCATTCAGCGGAGAACCTGCGGCAGCTTGCTTCTATCCGTCGTTAACTCCCAGCCGTCAGTCGTTGTTCGTTATCGGACCACTGACAACTGACAACTGATAACTGACGACTGACAACTGTTTCTTACCAGGACGACTTCGAAACTCCGGGGATCTCGCCCCGCAGCGCCAGTTGCCGGAAACACAGACGGCAAATGCCAAACTTCCGCAGAAAGGCCCGCGGACGTCCGCAAATCTTGCAGCGGTTATGCTTGCGCGTCGAGAACTTCGGCTTCCTCGCGTCCTTCACTCGTTTTGCTGTAGTGGCCAACTTCGCTCCTTAGCTTAGCTGTCAGCTTCAGCCGTCAGCTTCTAGCAACCCTATGTTCGGATCTCGGCGTTCACCCTGTCAATCGATGACCTCTTACCCGATCTGACTTCACGCCCTAAACGGCATTCCCAGATGCTTCAACAGCTGCCGCGCCTGATCGTCGGAACGCGCCGTCGTCACAATGGTCACGTTCATGCCCTTCAACTTGTCGACCTTCGCGTAATCGATCTCCGGAAAAATCAGCTGATCGTGCAGGCCCAGCGTGTAATTGCCGCGCCCATCGAACGACTTGGTCGAGACGCCGCGGAAATCGCGCACTCGCGGCAGCACGATGCTCACCAGCCGGTCGAAAAATTCGTACATGCGGTCGCCGCGCAGCGTCACCATCGCGCCGATCGGCATGCCCTCGCGCACCTTGAACGCCGCAATCGACTTCTTCGCCCGCGTCACCACCGGCTTCTGTCCCGTAATCTGTCCCAGTTCATTCACCGCCGGGTCGATCAGTTTCGCGTTCTGCGTCGCTTCGCCGACGCCCATGTTGACGACGATCTTGTTCAGCCGCGGCACGGCCATCGGATTCTTGAGTTCGAGTTCCTTCATCAGGGCCACGGCAACTTCCTTCTCAAACCGCGCCCGCAGCCGCGGCCGCTCTTTCGCCGCGTGCCGTGGAGCCTCCGGCCCGGCCTTCGCTTCTACCGGAGCCTGCCCCTTGTCGCCCTTGGGAGCTTTCGGCTTCTTCTGTTGCTGCTCGCCTTTTTTCTGCTCGTCTGCCATTGCCTATGCTGCCTTGTCTCTTACGGTTTCGGATTGTCGATTCTTAACTCGACGTATACCGGTTCGTAAGTCTCAAATTATTCGCCACTGCCGCTCATTCCATGTGCACTAACTGATAGCTGATAGCTGACAGCTGACAGCTACTTGTCCAGCGTCGTCCCGCACTTCTTGCAAACTCTCACTTTGCGCTCGCCGCGCACTTCATGCCCGATCCGCACCGGGCCGCATGTCGCACACACCAGGGCCACGTTCGACAGCGGAACCGCCCGCTCCTGCTCGGCAATTCCACCCTTGATATTGCGCTGCGGATTCGGCCGCACGTGCTTCTTCACCATCATCACGTGCTCCACCAGCACCTTGCCTTCGTCGGGAAACACGCGCAGCACGCGCCCTTCTTTTCCCGTATCCCGCCCGGTCATCACCTTCACCGTATCGTTCCGGCGGATATCCACTCGCTTATGTTCTGTCGTAGTTGCTGTTCCCATAAGAATCCTTAATCCTTGCTCAGCCTCGCTCTTCCTGAAACCTAAGACCTGACACCTGAGACCTACAGTACTTCCGGCGCCAGCGACACAATCTTCAAAAACTTCTTCTCGCGCAGTTCGCGCGCCACCGGACCGAATACGCGCGTCCCCACCGGCTCGCCCGTCTCGTTGATCAGCACCGCCGCATTCTGGTCGAAGCGGATGTAAGTCCCGTCCCGCCGCCGATGTTCTTTCCGCGTCCGCACGATCACCGCCTTCACCACTTTGCCCTTCTGCACCTGACCGTCCGGCGCAGCTTCTTTCACGCTCGCCGTGATCACGTCGCCCAGGCCCGCGTTCAGGCCGGTCGAGCCGCCCAGCGGCATGATCATCTGCAGCTTGCGCGCGCCGGAGTTATCGGCGACCTCGAGCATGGATCTCATCATTACGGCCATGTCTGTCTCCTTCTTCCGCTTCTTATTTCTTCGCGGATACGCCCGTAACGGCGTCCACGTCGGCGTCAATCTCCGGCACCAGCGCCGTCTTGCGCACAATTTCCTTCAGCGTCCAGCGCTTCAGCTTCGACAGCGGCCGCGACTCTTCAATCCGCACCATGTCGCCGGCATGCGCTTCGTTCTTCTCGTCGTGCGCGTAGAACTTCTTCCGGATCGAGATCACCCGCTTGTACATCGGATGCGCCTTCTTCCGCGTCACTTCGACCACGATCGTCTTCTGCATCTTGTTCGAGACGACGGTGCCGATCAAGATCTTGCGGCCCGAGTGCTTTTCGGCTGGGGCTTTTCCGGCTTGCGCTTTTTCCGCTTGGCCCGTGATTTCCGCCATTATTTTTTCTCCGTCTTGGTCTGCGTCTTCTGACCGGCCAGTTCCTGCTCGCGCAGCACCGTCTGGACGCGCGCGATATCCCGGCGCAGCCCGCGAATCTTTTTCAGGCTCTCCGTCTGTCCCATATTCATCTGGAACTTCAGCTTGAAGAGCTGGTCCGCCAAGTCCCGCTCCTGGTGCTTGAGCTCGACGTCGGTCAAGTTGCGAATCTTTTCTACTTTCATAAATCAGGTCTCAGTTCTCAGGTGTCAGGTCTCAGGAAAAGCTCACTTTCTCACGAACCTCGCTTTTCACCTCTGCAATCCGGCCTCTAACCTCTGCAATTCTTACAGCACGTCCCGCTTCACGAACGTCGTGCGCAGCGGAAGCTTGTGCGACGCCAGCCGCATGGCCTCTTTCGCGTCCGTGATCGTCACGCCTTCCATCTCAAACAGAATCTTTCCCGGCCGCACCACCGCAACCCAGTGGTCCGGCGCGCCTTTGCCTTTGCCCATACGGGTTTCGGCCGGCTTCTTCGTGACCGGCTTATCCGGAAACAGCCGGATCCACACCTTGCCGCCGCGCTTCACAAATCGCGTCATGGCCACGCGGCTCGCTTCGATCTGCCGGTCGGTGATCCATCCCGGTTCGAGCACTTTCAGCCCGTATTGACCGAACGACAGCGTGCTCCCGCGCCAGGCCTTCCCCGTCATGCGCCCGCGCTGCTGCTTGCGGTACTTAACTTTCTTCGGCATCAACATAAGATCAGCTCTCAGCTCTCAGCTGTCAGCTCTCAGCGTCTTCCAGTTAGACCGGCTTCCGCGAGCCTTAGCCTTCTACTTCTTCAATTCTGACTTCTGACTTCTTACTTCCTAAAAAGCTCCCGTGGTGCTTACTTCCCGCGCGGGCGTCGCTTCACGTTTCTTTGCCGGCAGAATCTCGCCTTTATAAACCCAGCACTTCACGCCAATCACGCCGTAAGTCGTGCGCGCCTCGGTGAAGCCGTAATCGATATCGGCGCGCAGCGTGTGCAGCGGCAGCCGCCCTTGCAGATACCACTCCGAACGCGCGATTTCGTTGCCGTTCAGCCGTCCGCTGACGCGAACTTTAATTCCCTTGCATCCGAAACGCAGCGCCGAATCCACCGACTTGCGCATCGCCCGCCGGAAGCCCACGCGCTTTTCCAGTTGCAGCGCGATCGACTCCGAAACCAGTTGCGCATCCAGCTCCGGCTTGTGCACTTCCTGGATATCGACATGCACCTCGCGCGTCGTCTTCTTCTGCAGGTCCTGCTTCAGCTTGTCGATTTCCGCGCCCTTGCGCCCGATGATGATCCCCGGACGCGCCGTCTTGATGATGATGCGCAGCTTATTGCCCGGACGCTCGATCTCGACCGAGCTCACGCCCGCCGACTTCAGCTTTTCCTTCAGCTCGGTCTTGAGCTTATAGTCTTCGAGCAGCAGCTTGTCGTAGTCCCTCTCGACAAACCAGCGCGACTTCCACGGCTTGGTGTAGCCGAGCCGGAATCCGTAAGGATGAACCTTCTGTCCCATCGTGTGCTCCTAAACTTTCTTCTTGTCGTTGGTCGTTAGTCGATGGTCGTTGGCAAACTGACTTTCCGAACGACTAACGACTATCGACCAACGACTGTTCTACTTCTTCGCGGTCGCCTTCTTACCAACCACCTTCTTCTTCACCGGCGCCTTGACCTTGGCCTTAGCTTTCGGCTTGGCTGGAGCCGCGCCCTTCGCCGCCGTCTCGCCTGCCGCCGGCGATGTCACCACCGCCGCGCCGTTCCTGTTCTTCTCCGCCAGCACAATTTCCAGATGCGCGATGCGCCGCACGTAATGATAGGCGCGCCCCATCGGAGCCGGACGAATCCGCTTCATGCGCGGCCCATCGTTGGCCACCGCGTGCTTCACATACAGGTTGTCGAGATCGACGTCCAGGCCCTTTTCGGTGCTCAGGAAGTTCGCATTGTCGATCGCCGACTGCAACAGTTTCCCGACCGTCGCCGCCACGCGCTTCTTGGTGAATGCCAGCGTGTTCCGCGCCTCTTCCACGCGCCGTCCCTTGATCAGGTCAAGCACCAGCCGCGCCTTCTGCGGCGAGACCCGCATGTATCTTGCTTCCGCTCGAAATTCCATTTCTCGTCTCTCAGCCTCTAGCCTCTAGCTTTTAGCTCCTAGCCAGGAGCCAGCAGCCAGTAGCTGCCTTTTACGCCTTCGGTGCCGCTGGCGCCGACGGTGCTGAAGGCACAATCGCTCCAGGTCCGCCCGGTACGCCCGCCGGTTTCGCCGCCACTTCCGTCGCCGCTTTCATCGAGTGTCCCTTGAACTGACGGGTAAAGCTGAATTCGCCCAGCTTGTGCCCCACCATGTTCTCGGTCACATAGACCGGAATGAATTTCCGTCCGTTGTGAACGGCAATCGTGTGTCCAACCATCTCCGGAATAATCGTCGAGCGCCGCGACCAGGTCCGCAGCACTTTCTTCTCGTTGCGCGCATTCATGGCTGCCACTTTCGTCGCCAGGTGCGCGTCCACGAACGGTCCTTTTTTTGTTGAACGTGCCATAAAGTCAGCTCTCAGCTCTCAGCTTTCAGCTCTCAGTAGTATCGAACCAAAGCTGCCAGTTTTTCCTCACTACCTTGAAACTCCGAACCCAGCTCTCATCTCCCAGCTTCTCCATCACGGCCTTAACTGACGGCTGATAGCTGATAGCTGACAGCCGTTACCCTTTCTTTCTCCGGTTCACGATAAACGTATCGGTCCGCTTATTGTTCCGCGTCTTGTATCCGCGCGTCGGCTGGCCCCACGGGGTCACCGGATGGCGTCCGCCCGAAGTCTTCCCCTCGCCGCCGCCATGCGGATGGTCCACCGGGTTCATCGATACGCCGCGGTTATGTGGACGCTTTCCCACCCAGCGCGTTCGTCCCGCCTTGCCCCACGTCACATTTTCGTGGTCCGTGTTCCCAACCTGTCCAATCGTCGCCAGGCAGTCGAGCAACACTTTGCGGATCTCTCCCGAAGGCAGCTTCACCAATCCATAGTCGCCCTCTTTTGCGACCAGTTGCGCCGCGCCGCCCGCCGAGCGCACCATCTGCGCGCCTTTTCCCGGCTTCAACTCCACATTGTGGATCGTCGTGCCGGGCGGAATGTTCCTCAGCGGCAGCGCGTTGCCCACCAGAATGTCCGCCTCTGGGCCGCTCAGAATCTTCTGCCCAACTTTCAGCCCATCGGGCTGCACAATGTAACGCTTCTCGCCGTCGGCATAACTCAGCAGCGCAATTCGCGCCGAGCGTCCCGGATCGTATTCGATGGTCTCGACCGTCGCTGGAATCCCGTGCTTGTCGCGCTTGAAGTCGATCAGGCGCAGTTTGCGCTTGTTGCCGCCGCCCCGGAACCGCATCGTCACGTCGCCGGAATTGCGCCGCCCGCCCGATCGTATCTTGCCCTCAACCAGCGGCTTGTGTGGCGTCTTCGACGTGATGTCGTCGGTCACCAGCGTAGTGCGGTAGCGCAGCGTCTGCGTTGTCGGTCTGTAGGTTTTAATCGCCATATCTAGCTCTCAGCTCTCAGCTTTCAGCTCTCAGTTAGTTCGGCCACCAGTTTTAACTGATGGCTGATAGCTGAGAGCTGACAGCTGTTACAAGTTCTGCGCGTACTCCGGCATCTTCTCGCCCGTCTTCAACCGCACGTACGCTTTCTTCCAATCGGGACGGTAGCCCGTAAACTTGCCCCGCCGCCGCTCTTTTCCCGGATAATTCGCCGTGCGCACCGAAGCCACTTTCACCTTGAAGATCGACTGCACCGCTTCCTTGATCTCCGTCTTCGTCGCCTTCGGCGCCACCTGAAATACCAGCGTGTTCTGCGTCTCTTTAATGCCCAGACCCTTTTCGGTGATCACCGGCTTTCGGATAATCTGATACGCGGATTTCATCAGGCCACCTCCGCCTTAGGCGAACGCCGCACTGTTTTCTTCGTGGCTTTTGCCTTCTTCTCTTTTGCCTGGTCTTGCGCCGGCTCCTCTGCGTGATCGCGGCGCGACGCCGTCTTCTTCAGCGAATCCTGCAACTTCTCCAGCGCCGGCTGCGCAAACACCACATGCGTGTAGCGCATGATGTGGTAGGGATGCACTTCGTTCGCCCGAACCAGTTCCAGCCCGTCGATATTGCGCGAACTCAATGCCAGGTTCTTGTTTTCCACCGTCGAAACATCGACCAGGAGCGCCGTGCCTTCCACCTTCAGCTTGTCAAGCGCCTCGCGAAACAGCTTCGTCTTCGGCTCTTTCACGTCGAATGCCTTCACCACCAGCAGTTTGCCGTCGGCAAACTTCGAAGCCAGCGCCGAACGAAGCGCGCCCAAAAGTTTTTTCTTCGGAAAGGCGTAGTCGTAAGACCGAGGCTGCGGTCCATGCACCGTGCCGCCGTGCCGCCACAGTGGCGAACGGATCGAGCCAATACGCGCCCGCCCCGTGCCCTTCTGCTTCCACAGCTTCTTGCCCGAACCGGAAACCCGCCAGCGGTTCTTGGTCGCATGCGTGCCCGCCCGCGCCGCGGCGCGATAGTGCGTGACCGCTTCCCAGAGCAAGTCTTCGTTGACCGCGCCGAAAACTTCATCGGCCAGTTCCATCGTCCCGGCCTTGGCTCCGCTCAGATTGTAAACATCAATAGTTGCCATATCTCTCTCGTCTAACTGCTGACCGAACCTACTGGCCGAGCACTTATTCACTGGCCACTGACCACTGGCCACTGCTCTCTTACACCTTCTTGGACGCTCTCTTCGCCGCCTTCAACGGATCCACCGTCGCCGAACCCGCGAACCCACGGCGCTCTCGCGGCGGCTTCTTCGCCTTGTTGATCTGAATGTACCCGCCGTTCGCGCCCGGAACGCTGCCTTCCACCACCAGCAAGTTCTCGTCCTTGTCCACACCTAAAATCCGCAAGTTGCGCGTCGTGATCCGGGCATCGCCCATGTGTCCCGACATCCGCATTCCCTTGAATACGCGCGACGGAAATGCCGACGAACCAATCGAACCCGTAATCTGAAACATCGAACCGTGCGACTTCGCGCCGCCCGCAAAGTGGTGCCGTTTCACCACGCCCTGAAAGCCGTGGCCCTTGCTGGTTCCAATCACATCCACAAAGCGCTCGCCTTCGAAAATATCCACCAGGATGCGGTCGCCAGGCTTCAGCACGCCTTCTGTCTTCTCGCCCGGAGCGTCCACTTCCACTCCCACCTCGCGCACAAACTTCACCGGCGGAAGGCTGTGTTTGGCGAAATGTCCGCGCATCGCCTTGGTCAGTTTCTTTTCCTTCACAAACTCGACCAGGCCAATCTGCGCCGACTCGTATCCATCTTTGGTCATGGTCTTATGCTGCGTAAGCACGCACGGCCCCGCCTGCAACACCGTCGCCGGCCGCACATCGCCCTTCGAATCGAAGAGCTGCGTCATGCCGACCTTCTTGCCTAAGATGCCTGTAACTCTCGCCATTTCCTTCTCCATTCCCAGCTTGGCTCGCCGACTTACTCGCGGCGGCTATTGGCTGGGGGCTCTCGAACCAGATTCGTCCGATCACCAAATACTCTGCTTCTGTCTAAGACCTCTCCAAATGCCCTTCAACTGCTTCCGGTGTAACTAATTCAGCATTCTCGTGCCGCTCGTGAATTCGTTTTCTTATCGCGAGTCTCCATTTAACTACTCCGTAAAGACACAAGCCCCATCCCGCAACCTCCAACAACCGGTACCCCAAGGTACTGTGGGTAGCGCGGCCTGTAAGTACCAAAAACGTGGTCAACGAAAGTTGAAAAATACCCAATGCCAATATCCAATAAAGCGTAGGCCGGTCTGTCCCGCCATACCCGCATTTCGGACATCTCTGCATGTTCGTCCTCAGCAATTAGTAACTGACGGCTGATGGCTGACGGCTGACAGCTACTTATGCTCCTTGCCGAACGCCTTGATCTCCACATCCACGCCCGCCGGCAGATCGAGTTTCATCAGCGCATCGACCGTCTGTTGCGTCGGCTCCAAAATATCCAGCAGCCGCTTGTGGGTGCGGATCTCGAACTGCTCCCGCGACTTCTTGTCCACGTGCGGCGAACGCAGCACGCAGTATTTGTTCTTCATCGTGGGCAACGGAATCGGCCCCGCGATTTGCGCGCCCGTGCGTTTGGCCGTCTCCACAATCTCGCCCGTCAACTGGTCCAATATGCGGTAGTCGTAGGCCTTCAACCGGATGCGAATTCTTTCTTTTCCAGTCACTGTTTTTTCTCTCTTTGCCCCTCCCGGCCGATCTTCACTAGGAAGCCCCGGAAGGAAAGATCTGGCGGCAAGCAACAAGCCGCGAATTAAACTCCACTACTCACGCTCCCGTCGTCCTAGACAGCCGTACGGTTTTACTGACGGCTGATAGCTGACGGCTGACAGCTTACTTAATAATTTCCGCGATCGTCCCGGCGCCTACAGTATGTCCGCCTTCGCGGATCGCGAACCGCAATCCCTTTTCCATCGCCACCGGAGTGATCAGCTCAATCACCAGGCTCACGTTGTCTCCCGGCATCACCATCTCCGTCCCCGCCGGCAACTCCGCGATCCCCGTCACGTCCGTCGTTCGCAAATAAAACTGCGGCCTGTATCCCTTGAAGAACGGCGTGTGCCGCCCGCCTTCTTCCTTCGTCAGGATGTACACCTCAGCTTTGAATTTGGTGTGCGGCGTGATCGATCCCGGCTTCGCCAGCACCATCCCGCGCTCCACGTCTTCTTTCGCGACGCCGCGCAGCAGCAGCCCGGCATTGTCGCCCGCCATGCCCTCGTCCAGCTGCTTCTTGAACATCTCCACGCCCGTGACTACCGTCTTGCGCGTCTCGCGGAAGCCGACAATCTCCACTTCCTCGCCCACCTTCACCTTCCCGCGCTCGATGCGGCCCGTCACCACCGTGCCCCGTCCCTGAATCGAAAAGATATCTTCAATCGGCATCAGGAACGGCTTGTCCAACTCCCGCGCCGGCTGCGGCACGCTCTTGTCCACCGCCTCCATCAACGCGTCAATCTGCTTTTCCCACTTCTCGTCGCCGTTCAGCGCCAGCAGCGCCGACAGCCGCACCACCGGCACGTCGTCTCCCGGAAACTGATAGCTCTTCAGTAACTCGCGCACCTCGAGCTCGACTAAGTCGAGTAACTCGGGATCGTCCACCGCGTCGCACTTATTCAGCGCCACGACAATGTAAGGCACGCCGACTTGGCGAGCGAGTAACACATGCTCGCGTGTCTGCGGCATCGGACCGTCCGTCGCCGCCACCACCAGAATCGCGCCATCCATTTGCGCCGCGCCCGTGATCATGTTCTTGATGTAATCCGCGTGACCGGGGCAATCCACGTGCGCGTAGTGCCGGTTCGGCGTCTCGTATTCCACGTGCGCCGTCGCGATCGTGATCCCGCGCGCCTTTTCTTCCGGAGCGTTGTCGATCGAATCGAACGACCGGAACACGATCTTCGGGTTGTGCTTCTGCAACACCTTGGTGATCGCCGCCGTCAACGTAGTCTTGCCGTGGTCAATGTGCCCAATCGTCCCCACGTTGCAGTGCGGCTTCGTCCGTTCAAATTTTTCTTTCGCCATATCTTTCAGCTCCGTCGCTCATCCCTATTGGGACATAGCTCAGTTTGTTTTCGCTGCTTCAGCAATCCATTGCTTCGGCAAACCATCCACGACAAACTTATCTCCCTACCGCTTTCCCCTGCGTCTTGGCGATGATCTCGTCCGCCACATGACGCGGGGCTTCTTCATACCGCGCAAAATGCATCGAGTACTCGGCGCGTCCCTGCGTGCTGGAACGCATGTGCGTCGCGTAGCCAAACATCTCGGCCAGCGGAACAATCGCTTTGATCACCTGCGAACCGGCGCGGTGTTCCATGCCTTCGATGCGTCCGCGGCGCGAACTCAGGTCGCCCATGATCGCTCCCGCGTAATCTTCCGGCGTAACCACTTCCACCGCCATCACCGGCTCCAGAATCACCGGACTCGCCTTGCGCGCCGCTTCCTTAAATGCCATCGAGCCGGCAATCTTGAACGCCATCTCGTTCGAATCGACATCGTGATAGCTGCCGTCGTAGAGCGTCGCCTTGATATCAACCATCGGATAGCCGGCAAGAACGCCGCCTTCCATGGCTTCCTGCATGCCCTGATCGATCGGCTTGATAAATTCCTTGGGCACCGTGCCGCCCACGATTTCGTTGATGAATTCGTAGCCCTTGCCCGGCTCGTTCGGATCGAGGCGAATCTTGGCGTGTCCGTACTGCCCGCGGCCACCCGTCTGGCGAATGTATTTGCCTTCCGCTTCGGCGTGCTTGCGGATGGTCTCGCGATACGCCACCTGCGGCTTGCCGACGTTCGCTTCAACTTTGTACTCGCGCATCATGCGGTCCACGATGATTTCCAGGTGCAATTCACCCATGCCGCTGATGATCGTCTGCCCGCTGTCCGGATCGGTGTGGACCTTGAACGTCGGATCTTCCTGCGCCAGTTTCGCCAGCGCCATGCCCATCTTTTCCTGATCGGCCTTGGTCTTCGGCTCGACCGCTACCGAAATCACCGGCACCGCAAACTCAATCGACTCCAGCGTGATCGGATGCTTCTCTTCGCAAATCGTGTCGCCCGTCGCGACGTTTCTCAGCCCCACCACGGCGCAGATGTCGCCCGCAAGAATTTCCTGGATGTCTTCCCGCTTGTTGGCGTGCATTTTGAGCAGCCGCCCAATGCGCTCGTGCTTCTGCGTTCGCGAGTTCATCACCGACTCGCCCGAATTCAACTGTCCCGAATAAACCCGGATAAACGTCAACTGGCCGACATACGGATCGGCCATGATCTTGAAGGCCAGCGCCGAGAACGGATCGTTGTCGTCGGCCTTGCGCGTAATCGTCTTCCCCGTGTCGGGATCGAGCCCTTGCGTCTCTTTCGCGTCAAGCGGCGAAGGCAGGTAATCCACCACCGCATCCAGCAGCGGCTGTATTCCCTTGTTCTTGAACGCCGTTCCCACCACTACCGGAAACAGTTTCAGCCCGATCGTGGACTTGCGCAGCGACACCTTGAGTTCGTCCGCCGAAATCGCTTCGCCTTCCAAAAACTTGTGCAAAATGTGGTCGTCATTCTCAGCCACGGTTTCCACCAGTTGCGTGTGGAACGCCTCGGCCTTCTTCCGCAGGTTCGCGGGAATCTCGCCGACGTGGAACTCCGCTCCGATCGATTCGTCCGCCCAGATGATGGATTTCATCTCCACCACGTCCACCACTCCCTGAAATTTATCTTCTTGTCCGATGGGAATTTGAATCGCGACGGGCTTGGCGTTGAGGCGCTTGCGGAGCGTGTCGATGGCATGTTCGTAATCGGCGCCCATCTTGTCGATCTTGTTGATGAAACAGATTCGCGGAACGCCGTATTTATCGGCCTGCCGCCAGACTTTTTCCGACTGCGGCTGCACTCCGTGCACCGCGTCAAACACCGCGACGGCGCCGTCCAGCACGCGCAGCGACCGCTCCACCTCGGCCGTGAAGTCCACGTGGCCGGGCGTATCGATAATGTTGATCCGGATATCGCGCCAGGTACACGTCGTTGCCGCCGATGTAATCGTAATGCCGCGCTCCTGCTCCTGCTCCATCCAGTCCATGATGGCCGTGCCTTCGTGCACCTCGCCGATACGGTGCGTCCGTCCCGTATAAAACAGGATGCGCTCCGTCGTCGTGGTCTTCCCGGCATCGATGTGGGCCATGATGCCGATGTTCCTGCAACGCTCTAATGGGACTGCTCTAGGCACGGATCTTTACTCTTTCTGGGGCTCTGAAATTTGTTTCTAGCTTCTAGCTGCTTGCTCCTGGCTAGTAGCCAGAAGCCAGTAGCGTCTCTACCACCGGTAATGCGCGAACGCCTTGTTCGCTTCCGCCATGCGATGCACATCTTCTTTCTTCTTGATGGCAGCGCCCTTGCCGTTCGCGGCGTCCAGCAACTCGTTCGTCAACTTCTCGATCATTCCTTTTTCGCCGCGGCCGCGCGCATAGCTCACAATCCACCGGATCGCCAGCGACGTCCTCCGCTCGGGAGCGACTTCGATCGGCACCTGATAGTTCGCTCCGCCCACCCGCCGCGTCTTCACTTCCAGCAGCGGCTTCGCGTTCTCCACCGCCTTCGTGAAAAGCTTCAGGGCTTCGTCGCCGCCTTTTTCCTGCAACTTCTCCAGCGACTTATAGAAGATGCCCTCGGCAGTCGATTTCTTTCCCTGCCACATCATCGAGTTGATGAACTTCGTCACCAGGTCCGATCCATACACCGGGTCGGCATCCGTCTTCCGCTTCGCGATATGTCCTTTTCTTGGCATGTTTCTTCAGCTCTCAGCTTTCATCGGCAGTGCTTCACTGGCAACTGGCCACTGGCAACTGACCTACGCTTTCTTCTGTCTCTTCGTCCCGTACTTCGATCGCCCCTGATTGCGGCCCGCCACGCCCGTCGCGTCCAGCGTTCCGCGCACCACGTGATAGCGCACGCCCGGCAGGTCCTTTACACGGCCCCCGCGGATCAGCACAATCGAGTGCTCCTGTAGGTTATGGCCAACCCCCGGAATATACGTCGTCACTTCGATTCCATTGGTCAAGCGGACCCGCGCCACTTTGCGCAGCGCCGAGTTCGGCTTCTTCGGCGTCTGCGTATACACCCGCGTGCACACTCCGCGCTTCTGCGGACACGATTGCAGCGCCGGACTCGCCGTCTTATACATCGTCTTCTCGCGCCCGAATTTCACCAGCTGATTAAAAGTAGGCACTCTCACCACTCCCGGACGCGGCACGCCGCGTCTCTACCGCGCATTTCCCGAACCACACACTTCCCGTAGAGACGGGGCTTGCCCCGTCTCGCTTCTGGCACAGGCCTGCCGCACCCAGCCATACTCTCCCGGGCAGTCATGCTATTGCCGGTGAGAATTCGTTCAGTTTCCCGCTCAGACTAATCGCCGACGACGGTGACGCCACGCCTCACCCCAACTTCAGTTCGGAGGCGTTCCGTTTCGTCCGCTTCCTCCTGCATAGCCTCGCGTGACCCCCAGGCTCCAACTCACCCGCCCGGGCGCTAAGGTTTTCGCAGGACGTTTCAGCGAGGGCGTCCCCGGCCCACTTCCCGCCGGGTACGTATTTCTTCAAAGCTCAGCCAAGATCTTCCCGGAGCCTGTCGTCAACGCAGGTCGCGCATCCCACAGAACTGCCGTACACAGGCAAGCCAGACTTAACTCGCGGAACCGTTTGATAATATCAAGTACGCCGCACATCGTCAACCACTCTTCGACGCATCGAAGAAAAAGAAGAAACGGCCAGATTTCAGGGTTGCAAGGTTGCACGGCTTCTATCTTTCAAGCGCTCAAACAGACTGCAAGCGTTCATCGCGCTTTCTGCCCTTGAAACTTTGCCGCCCTGGAACCTTGAAACCTGACTCCTAACCTTCTACACTAACAGCTTTCCACCACGCCACATTATGCTCGCGTCTGGCAAACGGGCGCGAGGAGGGTTCATGCATCGTTGCGGTTCCGTTTTTCTTCTCATCTCGGCCATCACCGTCGTCTTCATCCTTGCCCTCACCGGCTGCCTCGGCACGAGCACCACCAACCCCGGCAACGGAGGCGTCCAATCGGTGACGTTGAGCCCCCCCTTCAACCTCTCCATCGACATTGGCGCCACACAAGTCTTCAGCGCCAGCGCCAAGGGCGCCAACGGAAAAACCGTCATTGGCATCAACATTCAATTTGTCGTCGCCAGCGGCAACCAAAACGCCGAGGCGCCGCTCTCCATCCTGAGTAATGGCAACGCCTGTGCCGGCACCTGGGACAGCACCGGCGCTATTTGCAGGCCCGGACTTTCTGGCATCGCCCTCGTAACCGCCGTCGCCGACGGCGTCAGCAGCCAGGTCACGACCGTTTACGTCCACCAGCACATCGCTAGCATTCAAATTGCCCCCCTCCCGGCGGTCCCGCCGCAGCAACTCTATGACTGCTTTCCCCAGGGACAGACCTGGCTTTTCCAAGCCGTCGCTTACAGCGGAAATCCCCCCGTCGACATCACCAACTCCGTCGGCCCCATGAACTGGTCTTCGAGCAATTCCGTGGTGGTCAGCACAGGCACCGCCGTGGCCGGAATCTTGCCCAACCAGATCCAGACCACCGCCAGAACTCCCGGCATCACCCAGCTTTCCGCCGGCGTCGCCGGAACCACCAGCAGCCCCTATCCCTACACCACTTGCCTGATTCAGGCCATCTACCTCCAAATCGGAGGCGAGGGCTCGGCCGGGAATTCGATCACCGTCAACAACAACGCCAGCGTACCCGTCACCGCCACTGCTATTGATACCCTTTACAACGTAGTCGACTTCGCGCCTCTGTCCGCTCCGCCCCTCACCTGGAGCACCACCAATCCCGAGGTTGCCGCCTTCACCGCTGCCTCCAATCTCACCGGAATTAACAGTGCTGTTGTCCGCAAGAACGTTGGCGGTGCCACCCTCACCGCCTCCTGCACTCCCCCCACCTGCAATGTCGGAGTTCTACCCGCTCTCCCCATCTACTCCAGCAACGGAACATTGCCCAACGGGACACAGGGATACGGCACCATCTCGGTTAACGTCGTATTGGGCCCAACCGCCACGCCGCCCACCTATACCGCATGGGCCGCAACCACCGACTGCAACAATCAGGCCGGCTGCACCAGCGCTCTCTTCTCGGTCACCCCGACCACTTCTGCCGGCGCCAACCCCATCGGCCCCTACATCCTGACGGTGCCTCGCACTCCCAATTCCATGATGTTCAACCATCTGACAGCGGCACGCCTCTACATTGGCAGCGATCAGGGACTGATGTATGTCGATCTCGCCGGCACCAGCCTCAAGGTTTCCACCGTCTCCAATCTTTCGACCCCCTGCAACGTTGCCCTGTGCGGCCAAGTCCTCACCGTCTCCAACGATGGCAAACTGGCCGTCGTTTCCGACACCGTTTCCACCCCCAGCCAGGTCTATATCTACAACGGCGGCAGCACCGGCGGCGCCCCCGTGGATCTCATCCTCTCCGTCCCCGGCGAAAAAGCCACCGCCGCCGCCTTCTCTCCCGACCAGTTGAAACTCTTCATCCTCACCGACGCCGGCAATATGTACGTTTATTCCACCGTCGACCCACTGGCTCTAGTTCAGCTCGCAGCCCCGGCAACCGACGTCGAATTCTCGGCCGATGGCAGCTTCGCTTATGTGGCGGGATCGCCCACAGGTTCCGTGTCTGCCTACTCAACCTGTGCCCTTCCCACCGTCTCCAGCGTGGATCTCGGCAATATCATCACCACGAGCAACCCGTCGAAGATATTTCCCTCGCCTGCGGTTCAGGCTGGCCCGCTGGGGTTGACGCAAAGCGTGCTCGCCCTCGTTCCGCCGAACATCGACGTTTTCACGGCCGTCTATAATCACGCTCCTTTGCCAACGACTCCTCCCCTGCCTGGTCAAAGTCAGTACATCTGCGGTGCTCCGCCCCCGGCTCCGCCTCCGAAGCCGATCGTGAACATCTATCCAACTGTGAATTTTCCCCAGCCACCGCAGTCCTTCGATCTCGGCCAGGGCAATTTCACTCCGATCTACTCCCAACTCGTAGCCGACGGCGCCGAAGTCCTGCTCGTCGCCCAGAATATCCCCGCCGTGCTCATCTTCAACGTGGCCAGCGCAACCACCTCCTCCATCCCTCTCGCCAACAGCGCCAACCCGCTCTCCGCTTCCGCCTCCACCGACGGCAGCCAGGTCTTCATCGCCGCCTGCGATCAATATGACCCGAATGTGCAGCCTCCAAACCCTCCCGTCTGCGCCCTCGGCTCCATCCACATCGTCAACACCGTCGCTCAAGGCGACTACCAGCAGGTCCCCTACGTCAACAACAACAACCGCAACATGTGCACCAACCAAGGCAACCCCGTGCCCCAGTGCCTCCCCAACCTGGTAGCCATCCAGCCAGATTGAGCCATGGCCACTCCACTGGAGCGACGTCCGTCCTCGCCCGTCCCGGCTTGCGTATCAACAACCAAGCGCAGCTCGGCCCCAGTCACGAACGCCACCATCCTTCAAAGCCGGCGTCGCTCCTAAACGCTCGCCCCGAGTCTTTTTCTCTTGCAGATTTGGACTGACTGTGTTCCAAGGATAGAACTGAGAACTGAGAACTGAGAACTGAGAACTGAGAACTGAGAACTGAGAACTGAGAACTGAGAACTGAGAACTGAGAACTGAGAACTGAGAACTGAGAACTGAGAACTGAGACCTGCGACCTGAGACCTGCGACCTGAGACCTGCGACCTGAGACCTAAGACCTGAGAC
Source organism: uncultured Acidobacteriaceae bacterium (assembly GCA_963709835.1). Lineage (GTDB taxonomy): Bacteria > Acidobacteriota > Terriglobia > Terriglobales > Acidobacteriaceae > Acidiflorens. Next base: position 108,022 of record CAVPYG010000008.1, on the reverse strand, counting down.
CTGCCTACTGCCCGACTTCCTTCCCCACGCTATCCAGCACGCCATTGATAAACTGCACCGACTCGGGCGTGGAAAACTTCCGCGCAATTTCCAGCGCCTCATTAATCACGATCGCGTGCGGCGTCGCCGGATACCCTAGAAACTCCGCCACCGCGTCCGCGCAGCACATTCCGGTCCACCGTCGCCATCCGGTCCATGCGCCAGTGCTGCGTATGCTTCCCAATCAGCCCGTCGATCTCCGCCATCCGGTCGCTGGCCACGCGAAACAGATCGTCGGCAAACCCGCGCACTTCTTCTTCGACGTTCGTCCGCTCCGCCCAGAATGTCTTCCGCACAAGCTCCGGCGTCTGCTTCCCCATGTCCGCCTGAAAGAGCATCTGCAGAACCAGTTCGCGGGATTTGCGTCGAGTGCCCATGTTAGCCGTCAGCTATCAGCCGTCAGCCGTCAGTAAAACCTTGCCGACGCTTGAGGCTGAGAACAGTCTACAGGACGGTTGCATTGCAGAAGGATTGCAAATCAGGAGCGCTTTTTTCGTTTCTTGGAGCCGGAAACAGTCTTGCTCTTCCTGCACACCTGACACCTGAGGTCTGGAACTGGTTTTACTGACAACTGATAACTGACGAGCTGACAGCTCGCTTCAGATTCGCCATCTCCACCGCCGCCAGCGCCGCCTCGAATCCCTTGTTCCCCATCTTCAACCCGGCGCGATCAATCGCCTGCTCCAGCGTCTCGCAAGTCAGCACGCCAAACGCATGCGGAACGCCAGTCTCCTGCGCCGACTGCCCAATGCCGCGCGTCACCTCGTTCACGATCACGTCGTAATGCGCCGTGTCGCCGCGGAGCAGAGCAGCCAATGCAGATGATCGCATCATACTTCCTAGTTTCGGCGAGCGTGCGGGCGGCCAATGGAATCTCGAACGCGCCGGGAACGCGCACCAGCGCGATGTCCTTCTTCTTAGCGCCCGAACGCAGCAACCCATCGTAAGCGCTCTGAAAAAGTCTTTCCGTGATGAAGCATTGAACCGCGAAACGACAATGGCAAACCGCTTCCCAGCAGCGCTAAGTCCGCCCTCAATCGCGGGAACCGCCGGCTTCAGGAAGCTGGTCGATTTTCATTTTTCCCTTCGTAGCTTTTCTCCGTGCCTCTGTGTCTCCGTGGTGAACTAGCCTTCGTCCCTGTGGTAAGAGACCTTTGACATTCACTGTCCCTTAAACACCGCCGGACGCTTTTCCAAAAACGCCGCCGTCCCTTCCTTCTTATCCTCAGTAGCGCAGCACACGCCAAACAACGCAGCCTCCAGATACAGCCCCTCGGCCAAAGTCATCTCCATCCCTTTGTTGACCGCCTCCATAGCGTACTGCACCGCCAGCGGAGCGTTCGCAATAATCTTAGCCGCAATCGCCTCCGCCCGCGGAATCAACTCCGCCGCCGCCGTCACTTCATTCACCAGCCCGATGCGATGCGCTTCCTGCGCCGTGATCATCTCCCCGGCCAGCACCATCTGCATCGCGAGCCCCTTGCCCACCAGCCGCGAAAGCCGCTGCGTCCCGCCATATCCCGGAATAATTCCCAGCTTCACCTCCGGCTGCCCCAGCTTGGCGTTGTCGCTAGCGAGACGCATGGTGCAAGCCAGAGCCAGTTCGCATCCGCCGCCGAGCGCAAATCCATTAATGCAGGCAATCACCGGCTTGCCCAGATTTTCGATCAGGTCGAGCACCGCCTGCCCGCGGTGCGCATACTCCTTGCCGGAGACCGCGTCCTGCTTCGCCAGTTCGCCAATATCCGCGCCCGCCACAAAAGCCTTCTCGCCCGCCCCAGTCAAAATCACCACGCGGATCGAGGCATCGCTCTTTATTTCTTGAAACGCAACCCCCAAGCTCTGCCATGGTGGCCATGTTGAGCGCATTGAGCACCTTCGGACGGTTGACGGTGACGTAAGCGATGGCGTTTTTCTTTTCGAGGAGTATGTTTTCGTAGGTCATGGAATTTATGGTTCGTATCAGGGTATGCCTTCAGGCATACCGAAAGTTCCGTTTCATGAATCCGCCTTTAGGCGCCGTTCCTCCAAGCTATCTCATAAATCGTTTCGGGAAGGGCACGACTTCAGTCGTGCCGATAACGACCGCCAAAAATGCTGGGCTTTAGCCCCTGAGGGCCCCGACAGTTTACTTCTTCGATTCATTATGGGATAGCTTCTCGTAACTTCGAACTTCATCACAGGCGATCACGCTCACTTAATCAGTTTGACACGACGCATGTCGCCTTCGCTCCATCCATTGTCCGCAAGCAATGTCCGCAAGCAAGGCTTTCAGTAATTTCGGGCCGTAGGTCTTGCGCGGATGGTAGTGAATGACAATGCGTTGGCTCGGATTCCCCGCTTTGATGTATGCGATGGTGGCATCAGCACTCGCAGGATCTTGCTGGTAGTCATCTCGCTTGAGAGCGGCGATCAACTCGTCCGCAGTGATGGATTTTAGCTGATTCCAGACGTGCTGTGGGAAGGCCATCGCAATTCAACATGACGCATAAAAGCCCCCGGAGGAACCGTTGGGATTTGCTCCTCGCGGTCGAGCGCGCAGTCTGGCCCAATCGGCAAAGGCTCTCCGTGCGCCGCCAGGGAGTCCACATAAACCCGCGCCGCTTTCGTGGCATTGCGCAGCGCTTCATTCTCGGTCTTTCCATCCACGTGGAGCCCCTTGAATGCCGGACAGAATGCATGGAACGAACCGCCGTCCGGTTCCACTATGACGGTGAACTTCAAGCGCAAGCTCACCGCCTTGACTGACTTTCGGGCCGCGGGTTTCGGTGACATAGTTCTCAGGCTAGTTCTCACGCCGCATGCCTCTTTCCCCAAGCCTTTATGATACTCCGATCAAGCGCCGCCTCAAATTTTTGTCATTCAGAGCGAAGCGAAGAACCTATGCATTTTGCCCGCAGCGGTGGAGTTTTTCTTTTCGAACAGAATGTTTTCGTAGGTCATAGATCGAGCACGCCGTGTCTTCACCGCGTTCTCGCGCGGTCCCGTTCTTTGAAGAATAGTTCAGAACGCGGAACAAGTTTTGATTTGTTCTTCGATCCCTGGCTGCGAGTATCGCTTGATGATCGTTCCGTCGTCGGTCCGCACAAGGTATCCAAGTGTGAATCCCATGTCCTCGCAATCACTCGTGGGATACACCGCGGTCGAGATCACAATCTCGTCTGAGTTAGCGAGCCAGTGAACAGCGTAAACGTTGTTTCTTCGGGTTTTGCAGTAGTGTCTTTTGGCAAAGTCTCTTTCAGCAACTCTCGTTGTTGGAGCCTCAAGCACTCGATTATCTCTAACGCGAAACACCCTCACATGATAATTACCGATGGCTCCGCCGTCGCTCCACATAAGATAGAAAGCCGTCGAATCCGGTGCCCACTTAAAGTAGATTCCGGCGCTCAAGTCTCTCAATCTGAACTGCCGAAGCAATGTCTGTCGATGAAACACCTGCAACGTGCCGTCTCCGGAATCCTTCCGCTCTCTGTATCCGCTCAACACAGCGCGCTGCTGGCCGTCTGGTGAACGTATCTCGTGCAACTGTCTGAGATCGTCCGGCATCAACACCTGCGCTCGGCAGGCGTCTTTGTCTATCGCATTCGCCAACTGTGAGGACGCGAGCAGTAAAAACGCTATGAGCGATGAAAGCTGCAAACTCATATTCTGATCCGCCTGACCCTAGGAATGCCAACCTTGGCCGCCCTGCTATAATTGTATAGCAAGAGGTATCCCATGCTAGCCATCCGCCTTCCTGAAAAAATCGAAAAGCGCCTCGACCGCCTCGCCAAACGAACCGGACGCACCAAGACATACTACGCCCGCGAAGCCATCCTCCAGCATCTCGACGATCTGGAAGATATCTACCTCGCCGAAAAGGAATTGCAGGCAGTGCGCTCGGGACGCAGCCGGACGGTTCCACTCGAAAAAGTAATGCGGCGCTCTGGTGTGAGAGATTAAGATCGAACGGGCAGTTCTAAACGTGGATTGGCGAAGATCAACGCCCACCACGGAGACTAAAGGGCAGCCAGAAACCCCACCTCAAGTCTCAAGGTTTCTCCGCGCGCCCTCCGCGCTCTCCGCGTTAAAGGTTTTGGTTTTGACTTACTCGGCGTCCCCGCGGTGAAGCGCCTACGCCACGGCCGCCGCCGCGAACTGCGCCGGCTGGCTCACAATCTTCCCCGCGCCCTGCGCCACCGCCTGCTCCAGAGCGTGGTCGGCGCGGTTCACCACTTCGGTCACAATGTCCACCGGATCGAAATGCTGCCGCATCACCGCCTGCGCCAGTCCGGCGCTGAACTCGACTGCCTTGTCTTTGCCCGGCAGCCGCACTTCTTTCAGCAGCCGCTGCAATTTCTCCACCGCCTGCAGCGCTTCTTTTTCGCCCGTATCGCCCAGCACCAGCGCCGCCGTCGTCGCTTCATAGCGGAACGCCAGATCGTTCGTCCGAATATTCGCCGAAAGCAGCTGCCCGACCTGCTCCATCATCGCCGCCACCGCCTGCTCCCCATGTTCCTTGAGCAGCGCGCCGCGCCTGCCAAACTGCACCAGCAGGATCGTCATCGCCGTCCCCTGCTGCAACCCCCGCCGGATTTCCGCCTGCACCAGGTCCAGATACGAAGCCCGCTTCAGCAGCCCCGATTTCTCGTCCGTCACCGAAAGGTTCTTCACCAGCCGCCGCAGCCCCGCGTTGTTGAGCGCGATCAGCACCTGGTCGCTCAGCGTCCGCACCACCAGCACTTCCGACGCCTGCCACGTCCGGCCCGTGTTTTGGGCGAGCACCAGCACTCCAATCTGCTCCGTCCCTTCCGTCAACGGCAAAGCCAGCAGCGATTCGATCTGCAACTCCTCCACCGCCTTGCGCACGTCCATCAACTCCGGAGCGTTCTTCGCATCGCCGATCGTCACCGTGCCCCGCGCTACCGCCAAATCCTGGAGCGCGTCCACCAGGCTGACCAGCGCCGCCGCACCCGCCGGAATCATCCCCTCCATGTGATATTCCTGCACGCTCGAAGGCGGCAGGCCCGGCTTGCGTAACGCCGCAATGCAGCGCGCCGCCCGCCAGTTCGCCCCGATTTCGTTCGCCGCCGTTTTCAATACCCCTTCCGCATTCCCTTCCTGGTAGAGCTTGCGCGTAATTTCCGCCACTCTCGCCAGGCTGCTGACGTCGGCCGCCTCGCTCGCCCCTGCCCCCGCCGAATCCCCATTCCCCGCCGGCGCCGCCCCGCCCGCCGTCGTCGGTTTGGAGTATTGCGGTTCGATGCCCGCCGACATGTAGAGCTTCTGCAAGTCCTGATTGCGTTCTTCCTCCCGCGGAAACAGTTCCTGTATGCGCTGCAAGCGCTCGATCGCCTTCGACCGCATCCCGTACTGCACCAGGATCTCCACCTGCAGCATCAGGTCCTGCAACGCCGCCGCTCCCAACGTCGGCTCGGGCGCCTTGACCGGCTCCTCTTCTTTCTTGACCGTCGCGAAGCGCGCCGCAATTGCGTTGTAGCGCCGCTCGTCGATCTTGCCCCGCAGCGCCTCCAGCCGTTTCTGATGTCCCGGCTCGTACGGATCCACTTCCACCGCCCGGTCCAGGCACTCGCTCGCTTTCTGGTAATCGCGTTTCTCGGAGTGCAGCTCAAACAGCTTGACCAGCGCCTGCGCGTAGTCCGTTTCCCGGTTCGACGCGTTGAACAGCTCCGCCAAAAACTCCAGCATCTCCACCGACGGACGATGCGACGCCAGCAGTTCCTGCATGGTTGTGATGAACGATCGCCGTTCCCCGCGCCGCCGCTGGAAAGCTTCCAGCTTCCGCGCCAGCGCCACCGCCGCCCCATCCAGCTCGGAATCGATCATCTTTCCGATCAGGTTCACCACCTGCTGCATGCGCGCCGGATTCTGCTCGAACAGCTGCCACACCAGCGGCTCGCTCTCCACGCACCGCCCCGCCGCCATCAGCGCCTGCCCGTAGAGGTCGCGCAGATCCAGCGATTCATCTCCCGCCCGCACCAGCGGCTCGAATACAAAAATCGCCGCCCCCGCCTCGCCTCGCGCCAGCAGGCTCTTGCCATACGCCACCGCGATCTTCGCGTCCGCCGAATTCTCCGTGTACGCCCGCTCGAACCACTGGCTGGCGTCTCCCCCCGCGCTTCCCGCCATTTCCGCCAGTTGCAAAAACGCCTGCGACGCCATCACATGCTCGCCCATGTCCGCCGACAATTCCGCGATCCGCAGATGGTTCGCCTCCGATGGCTCCAGATTCACGATCCGCTGCATCACCAGCAGCGCTTCTTCCTTCTTGCCCTGCCGTTGCAAGTCCTCCAGCGCGTTTTCGTAGGTCCCAATCGCCAGCTTCTTGTTCGAATGCTCCAGCAGCTGCCCAAAACTTACTTTCTGTTCCCAGCTCGGATTGGTATATCGCGCCAGCTTTTTGTAGGTCAGGCTCGCCCGGGTCGCATCCATCGCCGACACCTGCCGCTCAAACAGCTCGCCCAGCAGCCGCGCCGCCTGCGCCCCCTTGTTCAGCGACAGCGACAGCTCCGCCGCCATCTGCCTCACATTGTCGTTTTCCGGATCGTTTTCCAGTATTTGCAGGTATTCCGCCAGCGCGTCCGCCGTCTTCCCCTTCTGCAACAGCTTCTCCGCTTTTTCTATCCGGCGGTCCAGTTCGGCTCGATTTGGATTTTCAGGCATGGGTGTCGAGACAGAGAGTCCCGCTTTGATTCTAGGATTCCACCCCCACCCCAGCAACCGAGTACTCCCACCCCCCGATTACGAAAGTCATGCCCCCCCAAAGCCCCCAATCGGCCGGTGCCCCACTCAAGCCGCCCGCGCTTTGCGAAGGGTGGGCTCGGAGAACTGATCGCCGCGTGGTCCCGGCTTTTGCTCTCGCCGGCGGGTGGCCCAGGCTTTTGATCTCGCTAGCACAACCAACGCCGTGGGTGCCCCATCCTTGCGCGTTTTTTGCGCAAGGGTGGGCGCGCAGGACTGACCGCACGATGACCCTCACCTTTCACGCCGCCGGTGCTCGAAACGATATCTTCCCCCATCCTTCATTCACCCGCACCGGCCCAGGTTCGCCGAGAAGATAGAAGCGATAACTACTCCACCGCCAATCCTCAGGTGCCTTCGCCAGACCCCGCTTCACCGGATTACGGTGCATATACCGCAGTTTCTCCACCCGCTTCTTCTCCGTCCAAACGTTGAAGTCATGGAAGCGCGTCTGCCAAAAAGGCGCCCGCGCCGAACCATCCCCAAATAGCTGACCCTGTCGCGGATCGCGCGCCTTCTTCTTGGGCAACAAGGCGCGGGCCGTGCGCTGTTTCAACACTTGCATCACGGTCGAAGGAGTCCCGACCTCCGGCTCGCTCAGCAGCAAGTGGATATGTTCCGGCATCACCACATATCCCACCACCACGAAGCGATAGCGTTTGCGGGTTTGCTCTAATACGGAGAGTAAGCAATCGCGGCTCCGTGCGGATCGCAAAAGTGGCAGGCGGCGATAACAAGAGCATGTGATAAAGTGCAAGTGATCGGCGCCGTAGAAGCGATGCAGGCCGCGCGGCATGACAGAATGATGCTAGCAGCAGCACCGCCGCCCACCCTTGCAAAAAACGCAAGGATGGGGCACCCACGGTCCGTTTTGGGAAAGGAAGAACAAAGCGCAGTGAAGCCTGGGCCACCCGGCCAGCTCGCGTGTGATGACCACCAACACGGGAACGCCCTGCTACGATGCGGACTTTCCGCCGTACGGCCAGGAGCGTGCCTACACCTCGACCTGCCCCACGCCGAACGCCTACAAATTCGAAGGCAAGGAGCGCGACACTGAGACGCAGAACGACGACTTCGGCGCCCGCTACTACAGTTGGCGCTTTGGCCGCTGGCTGAGTGCGGACTGGTCGGCGGTGCCAGCGCCGGTGCCCTACGCCAATCTGACCAATCCGCAAACGCTGAATCTCTACGCCATGGTCGCCGACGACCCCGAAACCTTCGCCGACCTCGACGGCCACGCCGCCAACTGCGGAGGATATGAAGATGCTACCTGTAGCCTAACTAAGGAAGAGGAAAAGAGAGCCAAGGGGGCCGGAATACCCCACGCGAACAATGTAACAACAAAAACTTTCGTTGACGAAAGGTTCATTCCTGATGGATCTGGATTCGGTGGGACTTTTGTCAGGACTTACGTCACTGTGGTAGTTAGAACTGACGAAAACTATCGCGGGACCTTCGTCGCAGCGAGCACGCTTACAATCACATCGGCATACGATTCCCAGACTCAGAAGGAAGAGGAGATCAGCAAGACCGATGAAAAAGACTTGAACTTCATGCAGACGTTACAAATGATCGGGGCTGAAAACATGTCGAAAGCTTTCGATGCAGCCCAGCCGAGCTTTGTCAGCTTCTTGAATGAAGCTATGTCGAAGATGGTGCATGACCATCCGGTCAGGGTCATAGGTGGCTCAATGATCATAATCGGTGGCACGCTCGCCCTTCCAATAAACGAGAGCGCTGGGGCCAGGATAATTGGTTTCGGAATGGGCATGATTGGTACAGCCGCGAACGTTATATATTGCGGTGCGGGGAACGGGCCGGGCTGCTAAAATGAGATCACTGATGAAAGGAGTAGGAGACACATGGAAAACCTGCGGACATTCATTTTTTCTACAAAAGTCGCGGTTGGTGGCACCATCGTTTCCGGCTTCTGTGTATGCATGACGATTATTCTGGCCGATAGAGGCCGGGTGTGGTATCCATCGGCGATCGTTGCATCTATTTCAATAATTAGTGCTGTTCTGCTTTGGATTCGCAATCGGTATGCTGCCCATGTCTGGGCCTTTTTAGCGGCCTCCCTGGGAGCAGCGAGCTTACTGCTTAGCGACCCTAACCGACACGGCGTCTCATATTGGATCGAGAAAGCCGGATACGCCTTGATCATGGGCGCCATCGCATATTGGCTTTTCGCGATCGGAAAGCAACTGAGAACTAAGAACTAGTTTTGAGGCGGGTGGCCCTGGTCTCCACGCGTGAAAGTATAGTCCGAGTCGCGGTTTTCGTCGCATCGTGGAAACTGGGGGTGCCCCAGGTCTCGCGGCGGGTGGCCCAGGCTTTTGATCTCGCTGGCATAACCAACACCGTGGGTGCCCCATCCTTGCGCGTTCTTTGCGCAAGGGTGGGCGCGGAGGTCTGATCGCACAATGGTACCTTGCCGCCTCCAGCCCGTGGAAATCAAGGCCTCCTCGACGGCCGGAAGTGCGCTCGACATTATCTACAATTTCAACGACATTGCCGATTTCCCCGGAACCACCAACCACAATGCCGGACACGTCTACGCCATCGCCAACAACCTCAACTCCAGCCGCTCCCAGTCGTTCACCTACGACCTGCTCAATCGCATCGTCTCGGCGGGCACGGCGGCGACCAGCGGCCCTTACGCCTGGGGCTACCAATACGCCTACGATAATTGGGGGAATTTGCTGGCGCAGGCGGAATGGACGCCCACCTACAACGGCGCCACCGAAACCATCACCAGCGCGGTGACCGCCGACAACGGCAACCACATCTCCGCAATGACTTATGATCCATCCGGCAACGCGCTGAGCGATGGCAACTATGCCTACACCTGGAATGGCGAGAGTGAAATGAAGACCGCCGCGCTGCCAGCGGGCTCTCCCGTAGTCGGCACCTACACCTACGACGGCGACGGACGGCGCGCCTCGAAATCCGGTGCAGTCAGCAAACTCTACTGGTACGGCTCGGGCGGAGAAATCCTGGCCGAGACCAACGCCACGGGAGCCACCACGGCGGAATACGTTTTCTTCGGAGGCAGGCGCGTAGCCATTTTGCCCGCTAGCGCGAATGCCCAGTATTATGTTGAGGACTTCCTCGGCAGCTCGCGTGTGATGACCACCAACACGGGAACGCTTTGCTACGATGCGGACTTTCCGCCGTACGGCCAGGAGCGTGCCTACACCTCGACCTGCCCCACGCCGAACGCCTACAAATTCGAAGGCAAGGAGCGCGACACTGAGACGCAGAACGACGACTTCGGCGCCCGCTACTACAGTTGGCGCTTTGGCCGCTGGCTGAGCGCGGACTGGTCAGCGGTGCCGGTCGCGGTGCCGTACGCCAATCTGACCAATCCGCAGACGCTGAATCTGTACGCCATGGTGGCCGACGATCCCGAAACCTTCGCCGACCTCGATGGCCATGACGGTGGCAACACCTGCGGAGGAGTGGAGTTTACTCCCTGTAGCCAGAAGGCGGATTCGGACCAAAAGATCAGCTTGACAGAGAACAACATCACACTGCCGCAAAATATTGAACCCTGCTACCAGTGTGGCCATTGGGCGCAAAATAATCAGCAAGCCGGTGGAAACCAGCCCCCGCCTACCAATCCAGACGGATCGCCAAAGGCGCCACCGAGTGACGTGCCGAAGCCTCCGCCGGGCAAGCCGCCAGGTTGGAAGCCCGGTGACCCGTTGGCGCCGAACGATTGGGCGCCAGGAAAAGGCACTGGGGACCGACCCACAAGATGGGACCCGAAGTATCCCGTTCCGGGACAATCACAGCCGAACGTAAGCTGGGGTCCTGAGGGACATTGGGACTACAACGACGGGTTTGGAAACAGGACTCGTTACGGGCCTAACGGTGGGCAAGTAGATCACGACAACAACCCGACGATGATGGACAGAATGCGATCGATCACACCAGGGCCGATACTGAAATGGGGAACGGTGGGAGTCGTCGGGTTCATCATTATCGACGAAGGATCAAGGTTCGTTTTTCCTCTGCGAAACCTTGTGCCGGTACCGTAGGAGGTGACCAGTGAAATTTTTGACGACAGAAGAAGCGAAGAGTTGGTGCCACGAGCGTGGGTTGGAAGTTACAGCTCATCGCTATCTTCACTACGAGCCGGAGAATCCGCACTGCTTCACTGTTGGGCTTGAAGAGAAGCCTTCACGTGTCATTGCCTTGGCCGACTATCTGGTACCCACGTGGGAAGATGTGCCCTTTGAAGGAGCACTCCTCTGGATTAGGGAGCGAGGAGTCTGGGGCGACTTCTCCGAGAACGTCGGGGCCATGATCGCCCAGCAAATGCGACTCGCAAAGGGTGAGAGGGAGCCGTTAGACAAACGTCCAGGGCATCTCTTTGAGCCTGAAGAGCTGATCGAAATGCATTCCTACTTCGTGATCCCGATGCTGTTTGGTTGGGATGCTTTCCTGATACCCGAACATGGAGACTACTTCATCTTCGTAAGTCACGATGGAGTTGCGGAGGTTGTGGCTCGAAGCGCTGAGAAAGTTGAGGAACTGCGTCAGCGTGTACTGAAGTGGAATCCGCAGGAGGACAAGAGCTGGTATCCCAGAATCGCCAGCCGGTAAGTCCGCGATCCTGACCGCCGAGGAGAGTAGGCGGGTGGCCCAGGCTTTTGATCTCGCTGGCACAACCAACGCCGTGGGTGCCCCTCGATAAGAGGGAAGGCTGTGTCAAGGGCAAACTTCTCCCCTGCGGTTTTTTGAACCGCCGCGTTTGCCAGAGAGGTTGAGGACCAAGACCCTGGAAATCTCACGCGAAATCATTTTCCGGTGGAAGATCGTTCCACCAACCATCGATTCGGCCTGTACCGCAGCCATGATTCTTCTATGGCGGGTGGCCCAGGCTTTTGATCTCGCTGGCACAACCAACGCCGTGGGTGCCCTCGATAAGAGGGAAGGCTGTGTCAAGGGCAAACTTCTCCCCTGCGGTTTTTTGAACCGCCGCGTTTGCCAGAGAGGTTGAGGACCAAGACCCTGGAAATCTCACGCGAAATCATTTTCCGGTGGAAGATCGTTCCACCAACCATCGATTCGGCCTGTACCGCGGCCATGATTCTGGCGGGTGGCCCAGGTCTCCGGAGCGAACTAGAAATTCCAGAGGGGGGCACCCCAGTTTTCTTCTTCGCCAACATCTAACGGCTCACGCGCTATACTTGCCTGCGGAGATGTGGGCCACCCGGCGGGTGGCCCAGGCTCTTGATCTCGCTTGCACAAGCGCACAGCGGGTGCCCCATCCTTGCGCGTTTTCTGCGCAAGGGTGGGCGTGGAGGTCTGATCGCATATTGGCGTTTTGCTCTGACGCTGCGCCCGCCAAAATCAGGCGAGTCAAACGCTCGCTGAGGGTCACTGGGCGGGTGGCCCGTCCAAGCCTCGCTTGGGCGGGGCCTTTGACTCTTTCACCACAAACCGCTTGCGCGACGCATGATGGAGACAAAGCGCAGCAGAATCTTCACGGCCAGCGTTGTGCCCCGTGCAACACTCTCGCGATCTCAACAACATTCTGTTTGACTCGATAGACAACGATAAATGGAAGCGGCGCTAAGACTAGCTCGCGCGTGCCGCCAACTCTGCCCGGCCTCCCACGATTGGGAAAGGTTTCGAGCGACGCCGCCGAATCGTACATGGTATGCGCGACGCGATCGGCGGCGGAAGGATTCTGCTCATGGATGTAGCTGACTATTCCCGCGAAATCAGCGGCGGCTTCTGGCGACCATTCGACCTTCATTAGGAAGATGCTCCCAGATGTAATATAGAGAGCACGAATCTTGTCGGCTTCAGGCTTCTATAGACCTTTATCGGGAACCGCGATCACGAACCGAGGATTCGCTCCATCTGGCGGCGCACCTCTTCGTGCGAGACGGTTTTTCCCTGAGCGAGGGAGGCGAGTCCCTTGCCAACCTCTTGCCTGAACCATTCGTCATGGTCCAGGTAGCTCGCAACTAACTCGCGCACGACCTCGTCCGGTCCCTTGCCTGTTTGCGAGGCGACCCGGTTCAGTTTGGCCTGAAGTTCCGGCGCAAACGAGATTTCCATACGCTCAATTGTAGTCGCCCCCCCAATTCCGAGCAAAAAGAAACGTCAAAGCCAAAAAGCCATCACGCCAGACCCCCCTCTCCCGGCCTCGCCCTTGTCAAGCTTGACTTTTTGCTCGGGACGAAATGGGGGTCCCGCGCCAGCAGGAGGCAAACCCGCCCATCCCCGGAGCCCAAACGACCAGCGGAAGCCGACCTAACTCCAAGCCAATCAATACTTTGCCTCCAAGCCATTTCTCTTCAATACTTTGCCAGAAAAATCCCGCTAAAGTCCTGATTCCAATAGACCGCGCAGGAGAGGGGTATCCCCAACCGCCAACCACTAAACACCCCAGGAAGCCAGAAACCCCCAAAAAACCGTTCCCGCCAACCCACCATCAAAATATTTATTTTCAGGCGAACAAACAGAGAAAGATCGACTAAAATGATCGACTAAAATGATCGACTAAGCGGTCGAAAGTTTCCTGGCATTGTGCCGCAGCGAGCGGCCTTCGGACAACCCATACAGCTCTTCCGCCAGGTTCTTGGCGTGATCGCCGATCCGCTCCAGCGCCTGCGCGGCCAGTAGGATGTCGAAATTCTTCTGCCCCGTAAGGCTTTTCGGCTCAGCTAGATGCCGGTGAAACAAGGCATGGCACAAGCGGTCCACTTCCGGATCGGATTTCAGAACTCTCTGCGCCTCGCTCACGTCGCGCTCGACGAAACCGCGATGCACCTGCTCCAGCATTTCGCAAAGCAGAGCCGCCATCTCCACCAGTTGCCGCGAGTCGGCCGCCGGCAATTTTTCCCGCCGCGATTCCAGTTGCACCACCGCGTTGTACGCGAGGTCCCCAATGCGTTCCAGGTCGGTGATGAACTTCAAGCACGCCAGCAACTCGCGCGCCTTGGCTTCGCCCACGCGGGTGATGGCTTCGGGCAGTTGATCGTCAACCTTGCGCTCGATCTGGTCGAGTTCTTTTTCGCAATCTTTGATCGCCAGAAATGCCAGCCGCGAACCGTCGGCGAGAAAGTCCCTGACGTTGAAGACCGCGTCGCGGGCGATCAGGCAACCTCGGATCACGAGCGCCGTCAGTTCATCTTCGGCCAGATCCAGATTGCGATTGTCCGCCGGACGCAAACGCGCTTCCGCCGCTCGCGTTCGCGTCGCAGTCGAGCGCCGCTTCGTTCGAGGAGTTGGACGTTGGGCGGAAGAGGTTTGTTTTCGGGCCATCAGAACTCGCGTCCTCCAGACCAGCCAGTCGCTGTAATGAAGCTAGCATAAGACGCAACTGTGAAAGGAATGTAAATGATGAGTCGAAGTTCGCTCTACCGCCGGCAAGCCGCGCAGTATCCACCGGCTTCGAAACGCGCCACCAGGATGTGGAAGCGGCAATCCCGCTCCAACTGTTTTTTCAACGACTCGAAAGTCTTGCTGACAAATTCGGTGATTTTCCCGCACCTCAGGCAAGCCATGTGAATGTGGTCGCGGGCCAGCTTGCGTTCGTAGTAGTGGCCTTCGCCATTCAGATGCATCAGGTCGAGTTCGTCGATCAGTCCTTGCCGCTTGAGCAGGCCGAGCGTCCGGTAAACGGTGCTGCGATCGACCGAGGCGTCCACCTTCCGCGCCTTGCGTAGGATTTGGCTGGCGTCGAGATGCTTGGTCGCGGTCTCGATCACGCTCAGAATGGCCCGGCGCGGAGCGGTCATGCGGATGCCGCGCTCGGCGAGTTGCAGCTGCAAACGTCCGGGAATTTCGGTCTGTGGAAGCGGCATTCGCGACCTTTTCTTTCCAGATGCAACTGGTTCGCATACGATCTGCGACGAAATCTTAGGGGCGCCATTGACAGCGCGCGCCGGACCACTCTAGGCTGAGATCATAGCAATTGTTGCGACTGAATCGCAACTGAATAATCCACGAGGATGCTCTCGCGACGCCCCGATAAAACCTTTTCGCGAGGACCGCGGGAGCCGAAATCGACAATCCGCAGGGCTGACTACCGATGCGATCGCACGGGAGTCTCCCTGAGATCGCAAAAGGATAAAGGCGTAATGGCGGGTATTCAGCAGAGTTGTGTTTTTGAATTTTCTTCCCGACGCTTAGCTTTCGTCAGGCATAGTTTTTTATTTCTGTCTTTCGCATTTCTCATGTTTTTTACTTTGGATTCGTGGGCCGGGGTTGGGGGAAGTATCTCGGGTACGGTTAGGGATGCGAGCAATGCTGTGGTTCCGACCGCGAGCGTCAGCGCAACCAATGTCGAAACTGGGGTCCAGTATCGAATCGCCACCAACGGTCAGGGGTTCTACTCTTTCGCCGAACTTCCCACCGGACGCTACAGCGTTGTGATCGAAAAGACGGGCTTCAAACTGTATCAACGGACCGCCATCACCATTGACGCCAATAGCACGTTGACAGTGGACGTGGTGCTCGCGGTGGGCGAGAGGTCCGATGTGGTTACCGTCACCGAAAACCAAATTCTGGTGGAGACCGCGAGTACCGAGGTGGGCGATGTCATCACCGGCGCGCGAATGACGGCCGTTCCCCTCAACGGCCGTAGTTTTACGGACTTGTTGGCGATTCAACCAGGCGTTATTCCTGCCAGCTCGCAACAGGCGAATGCAGTGGTGATGTCAGGATGCACGACGACTCCTCCTTCGGGCGACTTGAATCCTGGGAACATGTCGGTGAGCGGGCAGCGCGAAACTACCAATGGGTTCGTGGTCAACGGCAGCAACGTCGAAGAAGACTTTAATATGGGCACAGCCATTGTTCCCAATCTCGACTCCATTCAGGAATTTCGGGTTTTAACCAGTAACGCGGACGCCGAATACGGCAACTACAGCGGCGGGCAAGTCATCGTGGTCACCAAATCGGGGACCGATCGGTTGCACGGCAGCGCTTTTGAATTCCTGCGCAACACCAACCTCGACGCGCGTAACTACTTTTCCTCTGAGCGCGCGCAGTTTGACCGCAATCAATTTGGCGGCACCTTGGGCGGTCCCATTAAGAAGGACAAGCTCTTCTTCTTTGCCGATTATCAGGGCACGCGCATGACCCAAGGGGTGGACACGGGGCAGATTGCTGTTCCCTCAATTGCCGACCGGGCAGGAAGTCTCATCGACGAAGCCAGCGTGTTGACCACGACTACCACGCTGAATAAAATCCAATACACTGTTCCGACCACGGTCTCCGGCAGTAATCTTGCCACTTTGCTCCAAAGCGAACTGGGCTATCCTATTTCTGCCGGCACGCCATACTACTTTCAGAAGGGTGAAAATCAGGCGGGAAATCCAGCAACCCAATATGCGACGAATTGCACCCTCCCGTCGCAGTGCGTATTCCCGAACGCAGTGTTCCCGCAGAGTGCATGGTCTCTTCCCGCACAGCTCTTGCTGCAATACATTCCCCAACCAAACCACGGAGCAACCACCTTCTCGACCTCGGCCTACAACCAGACTCTTCGCGACAACGAAGGAGCGCTCCGAGTTGACGCCAACACAACGTGGGGGAACTTCGCCGCGTACTACTCCCTCGACAACTTCTTTCAGGACAATCCCTATCCCACAGGGCAGGGCGGCGCCAACGTCCCCGGCTTTAACGCCACGTCGGTGGGACGGGCGCAGTTATTCAGTCTCGGCATTACAAAAACATTGAGCGCGAACATGCTGAATGAATTTCACCTCACTTACATGAGATTCGCCAACCATGTCGGTCAGCCGGTGGGAGGCGTGGGGCCCAAGCTAAGTGCGCAAGGGTTTGTCGAGGGCGCGGGCACGCTTGGCATCGTTCCATTGGACCCGAACATTGAGGGCATCGAGAACGTTTCGTTCAACAACTACACCTTCGGCGTGGACACGACCGGCGAGACCCAGGTCAACAACACATATCAGTGCGACCGACAGCTTCTCCAAATTGATTCGGAAGCACAGCCTCAAGGTGGGCGGCGGATTGCATTTCGATCAGGTCAACGTCAATCCAGATGCGGTTTTCAACGGCTCCTTCCAGTTTGAGGGAACCGAGACCGGATCGGACTTTGCCGACTTTCTGCTGGGCGTGGCCAGCTACTATCGGCAAGGCGATTCCGATAGCTTTTACCTGCGCAACAATTACGTGGGATTGTTTGGCCAGGACAGCTGGCAAGTAAGATCGAGCTTGACGCTTAGTTTTGGTCTGCGTTGGGATCTGCTCCCGCCCTGGCACGAAAAATACAATCAAATACAGACCCTTGTATTGGGCGAGCAGTCGGTGGTGTATCCCGGCGCGCCCGCGGGGCTGGTTTTCCCGGGCGATCGCGGGATTCCGCGAACTTTGGCTCCGGCGAGATACACCAACTTCGCTCCGCGCTTGGGCCTGGCGTACTCGCCAAACTTCCAGAGCGGCCTGCTGGAGAAGATCTTGGGCGGCACTGGAACAACCAGCGTGCGCGTGGGATTTGGCACGTTCTACACGGCAATCGAAGGCCTTTCGGCCGGCATCATGAGCGCCAACCCACCGTACGGCTATGACTACAACAGCAGCTCGCCCCCCTTGTTAACTACTCCCTTCGTGGCGGCTGCAACCGGCCTGAGTAATGGCCAGCCGTTTCCGTCGCCGATTCCCGCCTACGGAGCTTCCCCAAGCCATCCCAATACGACGGTGGACTGGTCCAAATACGACCCGATCACGGGCGTCCCGGCCTTTTTCCCTGGGAATGTGTCGCCTTATACGGAAGGCTACACTTTGTCGCTGCAACGGCAGATTACGGCGAATACTCTTCTCAGCGTCGGCTACGTCGGGAATCAGGCGCATCATCTTCTGGTGCTGCAATCGGCGAATCCCGGCAACCCGCAACTATGCCTCATAACTCCTGGATGCGGACCGTTCAACGAGACCGGTACGGCAGGACCCTTCAGCTCGCAATTTGCCGCCATCACTTATCAGAAGACCATCGGGAATTCCACTTACAACGCGCTGGAAGTGAATCTCCGCCACAATGACGGACCACTGGAGTTTATGGTTGGATACACCTACAGCAAATCCATCGACCAGTCCTCAAGTTTGGCAGAGCCGGTTTACCCCGTGGCCATTGCCGCTGACGGCGCCCCGATTGGTCCCGGCCTTAACCGGGCGATTTCCGCGTTTGACATGACCCATAACTTTGTCGCCAGTTACCGCTACGAGTTGCCCTTCAATCGTCTGTTCAAATTCAAAGATCGCGAGCGGCTGGCCAAGGGCTGGGTTGTTTCCGGTATCACGCGGTTCAGCACAGGCTTTCCGGTCACACTGTTCAACAACAACGACACTTCCTTGCTGGGCACAATCCCCAACGGCATCAACAACAACGGTGTGGACACTCCCAACCTCGCGCCCGGCGATCTGGAAATCGATCGCGACCCACGCAACGGAAGACCTGCCTTTAACACTTCGCTTTTCAGTCTTCCGGAGCTGGGTGAAATCGGTACAGCGCGGAGGCGCTTCTTCTACGGGCCAGGAATCGGCGATTTTGATATGGCGCTCGAAAAGGATGTACGGTTGTCCGAGTCCAGATCGCTGGAGTTCCGGCTGGAGGGCTTCAATGTCTTCAACCACGCGCAGTTCTACGGGCCGGCGGCAGTAAATGGCAACATCAGCAGCGCCAATTTCGGGCAGGTAGTGAATGCAGCGTCTCCCAGACTCGTGCAATTGGCTGCAAAATATGTTTTCTAGAGTGTCGCGGCAGTGCGGATGCGGGACGGAGAGCGCAGGCCGGTGCACTTCCGGCAAGGCTGCGGCAAAAGAGAGAGGGTCGAACGACATCGGGTAAGATTACAAAATGCGAATCAACTTCGCTTTTGGCAGGAATGGATTGCCCCTCGATCTTCCCGGCCCATTCCGCTACAAGGTTCTCGAAGCCCGATCCGCCTCGCCGCTGGCTCAGCCCGAGGCAGCCATCGAACGCGCTCTGGACTCCCCGATTGGCTGTGGTTCCCTTGTGTCATTGGCGCAGAATAAAACGTCGGCGGCAATCTCCGTGTGCGATATCACGCGCCCGGTTCCGAACGGGCAGATTCTTCCACCCCTCCTGCACAGGCTAGAGACCGCCGGAATCCCGCGCGACGCCATCACCATCGTGATTGCCACCGGCCTCCATCGTCCTGCAACAGACGCCGAGATCGCCGAGATTTGCGGGGATTTTGTTGCCAGAAACTACCGTGTCGTCAATCACCACGCGCGCGAACTTCGGGAGCACCGCTTCCTCGGCACCGCCAAATCGGGCACGCCTGTATACGTTGACGAGCGCTTTCTCGCGGCCGACCTGCACATCACCGTGGGCTTTATCGAACCCCACCTCATGCTGGGATTTTCCGGCGGCCGCAAGCTCATTGCGCCCGGACTCGCGGCAGAGACGACCATCAAAGCCTTGCATAGCCCCAAGTTCATGCGTGACCAGCGCGCGGTCGAGGGCTCGATCGACGACAACCCGCTCCACCGGGAACTGCTGGAGATCGCCCGCCTGGCGCGGCACGACTTCATGGTCGACGTGGCCTTGGCGCACAGCGCAGGCGCCGGACCACGTCCCATCGCCGCCGTGTTTGCTGGAGACCCTGTGCAGGCGCACCAGCGCGGGGTCCAGTTTGTTGCCCAAGCCATGCTCCAGACCCTGGAGAACGCTGTCGACGCCGTGATTACTACCGCGGCTGGGTACCCCCTGGATCTGACCTTCTACCAGGCCATCAAAGGGGTCACGGCCGCGGCCCACATCGTCAAACCCGGAGGCAGAATCCTGTTGCTGGCCGCCTGTGAAGAAGGCGCCGGAGGTCGCGAATTCAGCCGGATGTTGTCCCGCGCCTGCTCCGATCGTGAGTTTCTGGCGCAGATCGCCGCGGACCCCGTCACGATTGACCAGTGGCAACTGGAGAAACTCGCGCTGGTGACCACAAACGCAGAGGTCCACTACTACGTTCCCGGCTTGCCAGCGGCCTGCCACGCCTCCCTCTGGGGGACCGCGCATTCGTCGGCTCAGGATGCAGTCAGAGCACTGCTAAAGGGACTGCCGAGCGAAGCCAGTGTCGCGGTCATCCCCGAAGGCCCCTACGTTCTGGCGCTGCCGGATGCAACGACACTGAATCCGCTCCAGCCCTGCTAAGCTCATTTCTGCGTGAATCGGAAATACGATGTCATCATTCTCGGAGCGGGCGCTGCCGGCCTGATGTGTGCCATGGAAGCGGGTAAGCGCCGCCGGCGCGTTCTCGTGCTCGAACGCGCGGACCGCATCGGCAAGAAGATACTGATCTCGGGCGGCGGCCGCTGCAATTTCACCAACCTGCACACCAGTCCGGAGAATTTCCTTTCCGCCAATCCACACTTCTCCAAGTCGGCGCTCGCCCGCTATACTCCGGCGGACTTCCTGCGACTGGTCGAAAAACACGGGATTCCCTATCACGAAAAAAAGCTCGGCCAGTTGTTTTGCGACCGAGCGGCGACCGACATCACAACCATGCTGGAGCGAGAGTGCCGCGACGCGGGAGTTGAAATCCTGCTCAATACGAAAGTGATTCAAGTACATAAGAATGAGTTGACCGGGAACGACGGATTCACCGTGAAAGCCGAGGACGCCAGTTTCGACGCGGCGCGCCTGGTGGTCGCGACCGGAGGTCTGTCAATCGCGAAGATCGGCGCCACCTCATTTGGTTACGATCTGGCGCGGCAATTCGGACTGAAGATCCAGCCCACGCGCGCCGCTCTGGTCCCTCTCGTATTCAACGCGCGGGAAGCCAAGCGCTGGCGCGATCTGGCAGGAGTCTCGACCGAGGTGATCGCTTCCACTCGCGGCGAGAAATCACAAACGTTCAGGGAGAATATTCTGTTCACACATCGCGGCCTCAGTGGGCCCGCGATCCTCCAGATCTCGTCTTATTGGGATGGCAAGGAACCGATTCAGCTCGACCTGGCGCCGGATCGCGATCTCGCCGCCGACTTCCGCCGACGCGGCCATCGCGACTCGTCGAGTTGGAAATCGCTGTTGCGGGAAGTCCTGCCCCGCCGCCTCGCCGATCGCTGGCTCGAACTTTATCCTTTGGCCGGCAACTCCGATCGCAATTTCGCCGACGCCGAACGCCAACTCCACGCGTGGGAAGTTACACCGGAAGGCACTGAGGGCTACGGAAAAGCGGAAGTCACCGCAGGCGGCGTCGACACGGGCGAACTCTCCGCCAAGACCATGGAGTCCCGGAAAATGCCCGGCCTGTTTTTCATCGGAGAAGTGGTGGATGTCACCGGCCAACTCGGCGGCTTCAACTTCCAGTGGGCGTGGGCGTCCGGATTTTGCGCGGGGCAAGCGGTGTGAGGCAATTGGTGATTTGCAATTTGTAATTTGCAAGAGCCAATTGAGTTTCAATTACCCATTACAAATTACCAATCACAAATTCTAGATCTCCGCGCCTTCCTGCATGAAGGGCATGCGAGAAAGAACTTCCGCGGCTTGCTCCAGCTGCTTGAGGTCCTCGCTGGTGAAGTCTGCGCCCGCGCCCGAACCGTCAAGTCCCTTGCGTGAAACCTGCACCACGCCCACGACTTGTCCGCCCGAGACCACCACCGGAACCGACATGATTTTCTGAATCGGCATTTGGTCCTGGCTTCGATCCTCTTCTTCGGCTCCCAGCTTGACCGATTCAAACAGGTTGACATGTTTCACCCGCATGAAGGTGTTGGACAGAAGCGGAGTGCTGGTCGCTGCCGTCCGCGCTGCAATTGCCGATCCCGTCAGTGGCAGGGCTCCCGCCGAACGCAGTTCGGGCGGGAAAACAAACCGCAGACTGCCCTTCTCCAAACGGAGCAGAGCCACTTCATTGCTGCGCACCCGCAGGATCTGGGCCAGCTTCAGACAGGCTCGATCCGAACTTGGAGATTCTGCAAGCATGCTCTCCAAATCGCCGAGGCTGGCCTTGGCGGCCTTCGCTGCAAAACTAGAATTGCCGTTCAATGACATGGTTGCGGCCTTGATGCTTCCTCTTCTATCGTGCGTGCGCGCGCAACTTTGCGACAAGTTACTTGAGTACTTCTTTTTTCTGGCGGCGTCGCCAGTCTGTCGTTGCCCAAAAGGGTACCTTCTTTTGTACGCACGTAGGAATATTCGTCACCTTGTGCACTCTTCCACAGGCGTTCAGGCTATAGTTAAAGAAAGTATGATCGTGGTCCGCTGTCCGTCGTTCGCAAAAAACCGATAGCGCGCTGCGAGAGTTTTTGGGACCCGCTTTTAACATAAGCTGTCACTCGCAAAACGCCCGATTGCGGCGCGGCGAGGGACCTGCCTGCCGCTTATCCATTGGGTAAAACTAAAAGGATGACTGCAGTTGAGTATCTGTGAGGAGTACTGTATGGCTCGCAAGACGACCAAGAACACGACGACTACACCCAACAAGAAGACCGAACCATCCGTTCCGCCTGCCGTCGCGGCAGCTGCGCCTGAGGTTGTCAAGACTGAGGTTCGCACGACGGGAGGCCGGAAGAATGGAAAGCCGGCTCGCATAGTCCCGGGAAATGCCAATCTCAATCTGGAAGAGGAGATTCGCCGCCGCGCCTACGAACTCTACCTCCAGCGCCGAGCGGCTGCGGGCGGCGAGAACGGCGACGAGAACCAGGATTGGCTGATTGCGGAGCGCGAAATACGTTCCCGCTACGGCAGATTGGCGCGTCACACGACAGCGTAAATCTGGCGATGTCCGAGCTTAAACTCGGGCGAGCGTTGAAGCTGTGCGCATTGCGGATTGCCTGCCGGTCGCACGCGATACTGCCCGCTGCGAACCATAGGATGTGCATGCCGGCGGCCGAGTTACGGCTGCACGGCCTGAACCAGCGCCGGCTTGACCTGTTCGCGCTGGATTTCGGAAGCGTCCCACGCGCCGCCCATGGCCTTCACCAGATAGACGGATGTGACCATTTGCTGGCCGAGCAGCTGCGTTGCCAGGCGTTCGTTGTTGAGCAGCGTGGATTGCGCGGTGATCACATCGAGATACGTAGTAACGCCGCCAACATAGCGGCTGTTGGCCATCTCGAGCGCGCGGCGCGAGTCGGCGACTGCTGCTTGCTGAGTTTTCGCCGCCCGGTCCAGCAGCGCCAGACCCGAAAGTCCATCCTCAACCTGCTGAAATGCCACCAGCACCGACTCGCGATAATTGGCGACCGATTCGTCGTAGGCGGCGCGGCTGGCAGCGAGCGTGGCGCGATTGCGCCCGCCATTGAAAATCGGTTGCAGCAGATCGCCACCCAGCGACCAGAAAGCGCTCGGAGCGCTGATCAGCGAAGAGATGTCCCGGCTTTCATAACCGCCGCCCCCGGCCAGCGTAATGTGCGGATAAAACGCAGCCTTCGCTAGACCGACTTGCGCATTTTCAAACGCCATCTGCCGCTCGCTGGTGGCAATGTCAGGCCGCCGCTCCAGAATCTCCGATGGAATTCCGGTGGGAATCGCTGGAGGAGCGGCGTCGAACGGAGCTTCTGCCAGACTGAAAGCCGATGCCGACTTACCCGTCAGCACGGCGATGGCATGTTCGTATTGCGCCCGCTGCTGTTGCACCAGCGAAAGCTGTGCCGCAGTCGCGTCGAGCAACGCCGCCTGCTGCGCCACTTCCAACCCATTCGCAACTCCGCCTTCGTGGCGATGGTTGACCAGGTCCATTCCTCTTTGCTGAATTTCTACCGACTGCCGTACCACTCCCGCTTCGCGATCGAGTTCGCGCAGGTTGAAGTAGTCGGCGGCGAGTTCGGCGGTCAACACCAGGCGCACATTTTCCAGGTCGGCCGTGCTCCCTTGCAGCGAAGCATTGGCCGCTTCCAGGCCCCGGCGCACTCGTCCGAATAGATCAAGTTCGTAGCTTACGGAAAACGGGACGGTGAAGTTGCTCTGCGTAAAAGGCGGCAATTCTCCGCCCGCGAACGGACGATTGCTGGAAACTTCCTGGCGCTGCCCGCTGGGATCGACGGTGACCGCGGGGAAATACGCCGACGACGCGATCCGCGCCTCCGACCGCGCTTGCGAAAGCCGGTCCTCAGCCGCCACCAGCGACTGGTTTGCCTGCAGCAGCTCTTGTTCCAACCGGTCGAGTTCCGCGTCATGGAAGATCTGCCACCACGCGCCCTTGGGAATCGCGTCTTTCGGAGCTGCCGTCTGCCACGGCCCTTCGCCTTTCCACGTGTCGGGAACCTGCGCCGCGGGACGCTGATATCCCGGCCCGACGGTACAGCCGACAGCACAGACCGCGAGCAGCACCGCCAGCAATGAGGATTTTCTACCACGGAGGCACGGAGACACGGAGAAAGGCTTTCTGGAGGGATCGTGGTCGCGCCGTAGCTGTTTCAAACAAAACGAAGTCATGAAATCGCTTTTCTCCGTGTCCCCGTGCCTCCGTGGTGACGTTCCTAGCTTGCGCTCGGCGCGGCGACGTGTACTTGCTGCCCGTCCTCGAGCGAGTCGGAGGGGTTGATGACGATTTGATCGCCGACCTCGAGCCCGCCAAGAATCTCGAGTGTCGCCCCGAAATCGCGTCCAATGCTGATCGGGCGCAAGTGTACCTTGCCGTCCTTGCCGACGACCGCAACCTGCGGCCCCTCAGCGCGGAACAGCATGGCGTTCACCGGGACCGTAATCCGAGGAACCGAAGTCCCGGTGGCAAAATGCACCTGGACGAACGAACCAGGCAGCAACTTGCCGTCTTTGTTAGGAACGTCCACCTCAGTGTTAAGGGTGCGCGTTGCGGGATCGATGGCATCGGCGGTGCGAGCTACAGTGCCCAGGAATTTCTGGCCGGGAAATTCCTGCAGCGTGACCTTCGCCTTCATCCCCGCTTTTATGTTCGGCGCATACGCCTGCGGAACGCTGATATAAACCCGCAGGGGGTTGACACGCGCGATATCGAACAACTCTTTGCCCGTCGCCCCCGCTCCGGAATTGATGAGCGCGCCCGGATCAACCGTGCGCCGGGTCAGCACGCCGGAAAATGGAGCATACACACTCTTGAAAGACTCGAGGTCTTCCAGGCGGTGAACATTCGCATCCGCTGCCGCAAGGTTGGCTAGGGCCTGCTGGTAGCCGCTCATTTGCTGGTCGGCTTCCTGCTGCGAAACCGAGTCCGACTTGCGCAGATTTGCCCAGCGGTCGGCTGAAATCTTCGCCAACTCCAGCGCCGCCTTGATCTGCTCGCGGCTGGCTCGGGTTTGCGAGAGTTCCTGGTCGACTTCCGGAGTGTCAATCGACGCCAGCAGTTCTCCCTTCTGAACCTTGCTTCCCATATCCTTGTACCAGCGCAAGAGATAGCCGTTGGTGCGGGCAAAAATCGGGGACTCTATAAACGCCAGCATGTTTCCAGGCAGCACCAGTTCGTCGTTTCCGGGTTCGGCCTGCGGTTGCACCACGGCGACGGTCGGAATCGAGACGGCTTCCGTTTCTTTCGCCAGCGCGTTCGATTCAGCGTTCTTATTCAGAAAGGTGACTGCGCCGGCGGTGATCAGGACGAGCAGTACGGCTCCAATCGATAGCTTGGCCCGGCCTACCGTGGCTGCGCCCGAATCGGACGGCTGATAGCTATCCGGGCGCACCTCTTCCGTCTCGTTCTGTTCTGTGATTACGGGTGTAGGTGGTACTGGCATAATCGCGGTCTCCAAAAACTTTCACTGCTTCCGTTTTTCTCGACTCTTATATTCTCAAGTCTTGCTCGGGTCTAACTCTGATCCGCCTGCTGCCGCTCTTCGCGGCGGCCGTGAATCATCGTAAATACACTGGGCACGAAAAATAACGTGGCCACGGTTGCGAAGAGCAGGCCGCCAATCACGGCGCGGCCCAGCGGCGCGTTCTGTTCGCCGCCTTCTCCGAATCCCAGCGCCATCGGCACCATCCCGATGATCATGGCCAGCGCCGTCATAATCACAGGCCGTATGCGCGTGTGGCCCGCTTCCAGAGCCGCCTGCCGCGCGGGAACTCCCGCATTCATGCGGTCTCGGGAAAAAGAAACCAGCAGAATCGAATTCGAGGTCGCCACTCCCATGCACATCACCGCGCCCGTCAGCGACGGAACGCTCAGCGTGGTGCGCGTAATCAGCAGGAACCAGCAGATTCCCGCCAGCGCCCCCGGCAACGCTGTAATAATGATAAAAGGATCGAGCCACGACTGAAAATTGACCACGATCAGCAAATAAACGAGCACGATCGCCCCCAGCAGGCCAACGCCCAGTCCGAAGAAAGACGACTGCATGGTCTCGATCTGTCCGCGGACCGCTATACTCGTGCCGCGAGGCAGATGATCCTCGAATGGCTTGAGCGCCTTCGTGATGTCCGACGCCACCCCTCCCAGATCGCGCCCCTGCGTGCTGGCATACACATCGATGACCGGCTGGACAGCGTAATGGTTGACCACGGCGGGGCGCGCCACCGGGCTGAGTTGAACCAGATTGCCGAGCACTTGCGGAGCAATCTGCGTACTTGCGCCTGTCACCGGCGTGTTCATCAAGTCCTGCAACGATGTCATGTGATACTGCGGCGTCTGAATGGCAACGTTGTAGGTCACGCCGTTCCTGGGATTGAGCCAAAAACTGGGGGCCGTCTGGAAGCTTCCGCTCAAGCTGACCAGCACGCTCTGTGCGACTTCCTGCGCATTCAGTCCGACTTGATTGATGCGCGTGCGATCCATTTCCAGGTGGAGAGTTGGCAGGTCCATCATCTGTTGCACGTGGACATCGGCCGTCCCCGGAATCTGGCGCAACCGGTTCGCGATCCTCTGCGCGATGTAGTAATTCCCGCTCATGTCGGCGCCCACCACCTGAATATCGACTGGTGCGGGCAATCCGAAGTTGAGAATTTGCGACACGATATCGGCGGGTTGGAAAAAGAACTCCACGCCCGGAAAGCGATCGGGGAGTTCGCGGCGCAACTGACGCACATACTGCGCGGTCGGATGATGATGTTCCGGATTGAGCGCAATCAGAATCTCCGCATCGCTCGTCCCGATCACACCCGAACTGGCGTAGGAAAGATTGATCCCCGAGTACGGGACGCCGACATTGTCCAACACCGTTTGCAGCTCTTCCTTCGGAATCTCGCTGCGCAGCACCCGCTCCACCGCATCGCACAGCCGCGCCGTCTCTTCCACGCGTAGGCCGGGCCGGGCGCGGACGTGCAGCCGGATCAGGCCCGCGTCCACTTGCGGGAAAAAGTCCCGCCCCAGAAAAAACACCAGCCCCAGCGACAAGAAACAGAAAGCCACAAAACCCAGGGCAAAAGATCTCCTGTGTTCGAGCGTGGTTTCCAGCAGTTGCCGGTAGCCGCCTCGGAAGCTTTCAAACCAGCGCTCGAATTTCCGCTGGTATTTCGCCAGAACATTCGTCGGCTCGGCGGCGCGGTGCTCATGTCCGCGCATGATAAACATCACCATCGTCGGGATCAGGGTCCGCGACAGCAGGTACGACGCCAGCATGGCAAAGCTCACCGCTTCCGCCAGCGGCACGAAAAGAAATTTCGCGACCCCAGCCAGAAAAAACATCGGCACAAACACAATGCATATACTCAGCGTCGATACGAACGCGGGCACGGCGACTTGTTGCGCGCCGTCGAGGATGGCCTTCTTCATCTCCTTGCCCATGGCCAGATTGCGCTCGATGTTTTCGATCTCCACCGTGGCATCGTCCACTAGAATTCCTACCGCGAGCGCCAGCCCTCCCAAAGTCATGATGTTGATGGTCTCGCCGAGCGCGCTCAGTAGAATCACGGAAACGAAAATAGACAAAGGAATGGAGACGGCGATGATCAAGGTCGGACGCCAATCGCCTAGAAAAACAAGAATCATGACGGCGGTAAGACAGGCGGCGATCACGCCCTCCCGTAGGACTCCCTGAATCGACGCGCGCACGAAAAGCGACTGATCGAACAACGCCTTGATGTCGAGATCGCGCGGCAGCGACTGTGCCGCCCGCGGTATGATCGCCTTGATGCCATCCACCACGGTCAACGTAGAAGCTCCGCCCAGCTTATACATCGACATCAGCACGCCGCGCACGCCGTCCTGCCGCACGATGTTGGTTTGCACCGCGAATCCATCGCGCACATGCGCCACATCGCGCAGGTAAAGCGTGGACGAGCTCGAGGACTTCACCGGAAGATCGTTCAGTTCGGCGACCGTCCCCGGATTGCCGTTCATCTCCACCTGGTACTCGGTCGGCCCGATCTTGGCGGTGCCTGCCGGCAGGATCAGGTTCTGTGCCGACACCGCGTTGACGATATCGGCGGGCGCCAAACCATACTCCTGCAACTTGGCGGAATCGAGGTCCACCTGGATCTGGCGCGGCTTGCCGCCGTACGGATAGGGAGTGGCCGCGCCCTGGACCGTAGTCAGCTGCGTGCGCAGAAAATTCTGCCCCAGATCGAACAGCCGGTCTTCCGAAATCGTCTTGCTGCTCAACCCCAGTTGCACAATCGGCGTCGTGGACGCCGAGTAAGTAATGACCAGCGGCGGAGTCGTGCCCGGAGGCAGTCCGCGCAGCATGGTCTGGCACATCGCCGTCACTTGCGTCACGGCCATGGGAAGGTTGACACCCGGCCGGAAGAAAATCTTGATCACCGCTTTTCCGTTCAGCGACTGCGATTCCTGATGCTCGATGTCGTTGACCGTGACCGTAAATCCCCGCTCGGAGTTGCTCACGATCCGGTTTGCCATCTCATTCGGCGACATTCCGTCGAAGTTCCACACCACGCTGACTACGGGTATGTTGATCTCCGGAAAAATGTCGACCGGTGTGCGCAGAATGGTGATCGGCGTAAGAATGATGATGAGCAGGGCCATCACCACAAACGTATAAGGACGGCGAAGCGCTAATGCGACAATCCACATAAGAATGACGAAACTGCCCCGGAGGGGCGACCGAACTTAGCCCAGCGCTTCAGCGCTGGGGAAAGTAAACCAAATCATCAAAGTCCCGGAGGGACGACCCAGTCCTCACGCACGCTCGATAGGGGCTTGTACACACGCCGTCACGTTCCACTCGTCCGCAAGCCCTATTTTCGAAACCGCGGCCCGTCAATTCCCGGCCGGCTTTCCAACTTAGATTCAAAACAGTACGTTTCGGAACTAAATTATATTATACTTTTGCCATGAATCACAATCACGTCCGGAACGCCCCGGATGGAAACGTCCGAATCGTCGCCGCCCGGAATGGGAGGAACGGGACCAACGCCAAGCGCGCACCCGGCCGCCCGCGCAGCGAAGAGTCGCGCCGGTCGATCCTGCGCAGCACCGTGAAACTGCTCAAGCAGAACGGTGGATTCCCGGAACTGAGCATTGAAGCCGTTGCCGCCGACGCCAACGTTGGCAAGACAACCGTCTATCGTTGGTGGCCTACCAAGGCCGCCCTGGTCGCCGACGCCTTCTCCGCCAGCGCCGACGACGAACTTCGCTTCCCAAATACCGGCTCCGTACAAAAAGACATGAGCCTCCAGATGCGCCAGTTGATTCGTATCCTCCGCTCCAAGCGCGGCAAGGTCGTCGCCGCGCTGATCGCCGGTGGCCAATCGGACCCGGAGTTGATCAAGGCCTTTCGCGACCGTTTCCTGTGGCCCAGACGCAAGCAGGCGTACAAAACTTTGCAGCGCGGCATCGACCGCGGCGAACTCCCCGCCTCGAGCGACCTCGACCTGATTCTCGACTCGCTCTACGGCCCGATCTATATGCGCTTCCTCATCCGCCACGACAAGCTCAACGAGAACTTCGCCGACGAAATCTGCGGGTTGGTGTTGCAAGGCCTAGAGCGGCGGTCGTAGTGCTCGGACGAGCTGGGCTTGGCGCTCCTGTTCGTGAGTGTAACGGCCTGATTGCTTCAATCACCATGGAACTCGGCGAAGATTCGAGGTAGAGTGTCTCTGTGAAACAGATAGTAATCACATTGCTATTGCTTGCGACTCCGACTGACCTTACGCTCCTTTTCGCTCAGGCGAAGCTCTCAACGAATAGTCCACCGAATGGCGATCAGAGTCTAAAGATGACAAAGATCGGTGAGGGATATATGTTCGGTCGTCACGCGGCCTTCCGAACCTACGAGACTCCCGATCACACTGAAGCACTAGTGTGGTACGGGGAATTTCGGTCGGAAGAGGAATCGAAGCTCGCGACTGAACTGTCGCTCAAAGAGCACAGGATAACTGGTACGGAGCACGTCAAAGACCTGAATGGATATGTAATCGGCGATCGAATCGTAGCGGCCCCGAAGGACGAAAAGAAAGCGTTCATGGTCGTCCGAAAGAAAGGTCTCAACTACTGGATCATTCAATCGATCTCGCTCGCAGTTGCGATGCAGGTGGACGAGTTGATAGAACCGCCGCCACCTCTGGCGGCGTTTGCGGAGATCCCTTTGCAATGCGACAGATCCGGCGAACTTCTGTCGGAGCAGCAGCGGTTGTCCAAAGAGGGGCAGAAAAAGGTTCAAGAAGTTCGAGGGATGGTAGCTATCGTTATCAACGCGGATGGTGACGTTGTTGGTGCAAAGGTCCTTTCGGCGAATTTCCCCCGCGACGGCAACGAAGCTGGAATGTCGTCAGCTGAGTTGATCAACGTTTTGCGGTCTCAGGCCCGATCAATGAAGTTCACAAGTCGGCCAGGCTGTGGGGACTTCCGATACGCCTTGAGCTTCTGAGGTTCACGCTTCGAGACAGCTAGATTGGCGATAAGTGGCCTCTGCGCTCATAACCCCAGAATCGGTCTATCATTTTGCCAGTGATCGGTCATTCTCGCGTGTTTCACGCCGATGGGTTGCCCGAAAACGAACTCTCCCGCAAACACTTCCCGCTCCACCCCCTAACCCGTTCACCTGCTAAAACTTACCGTTCGACCACAAAACTCGACCACCGCCTGATCCGCCTTGCGCGATTCCGTCGTCAGCGTTATTATTAAATTGCGACCGAAACAGTCGGAATTGAGTCCGATCCTATAGGTCGCCATTCACCTCCATGCTCAGACTGACCAAAAAAGCGGACTACGGCCTCATGGCCATGAAGCACCTGGCAGAACACGCCGACCAGGGCGCGTGCTCCGCCAAGGACGTGGCCGAGGCTTACAGCATTCCGCAGGAAGCGCTGGCCAAGATCCTGCAACGCCTGGCCAAGGTCGGCTTGATCCGGTCGCAGCATGGCATGAACGGCGGCTATACGCTGACCCGCGATCCGAAGCGGATTTCCGCGTTCGAAGTGATCAAGGCGATCGACGGCCCGCTCTTCATCACGTCGTGTGTGAGCGTGCGCGGAGAATGCGGCCAGAGCAATCGCTGCACCATTCGCGAGCCGCTCCGCAAAGTGAACGAGAGCATCGAGCAGGTGCTCAGGAACATCATGATTTCCGAAATGAAGGAAGAGCCGGAGGTCATCCAGCTCGACGAACAGGTTGGCAAGCCGGAGACCATAACGCCGGCGGAGTTAGTCAAGATTTCGTGATTAGTAAGGAGAAAAAGCAGTCATGAGCAACAATGGCAACACCACGACCCTGACCCAACACCAGGAACGTCAAGATGTGCGTCGCGATTTGCGTAACGATGCACGTAACGACACACAACGCGCTGTCCCCGATGGCATCAAGCTGCCGATTTACATGGACAACCACGCGACCACGCCCATGGATCCGCGCGTGCTCGAAGCCATGCTGCCCTACTTCATGGAGAAGTTCGGCAACGCGGCCAGCCGCAATCATCCCTTTGGATGGGTGGCGGAAGAGGCGGTCGAGTTGTCGCGCGAGCGCATTGCCAAGCTGATCGGCGCGACTTCGAAAGAAATCATCTTCACCTCGGGCGCCACCGAAAGCGACAACCTCGCCATCAAAGGCGTGGCCGAGATGTACCGCGAGAAAGGCAATCACATCATCACGGCAACCACCGAGCACAAGGCCGTGCTCGACACCTGCAAACACCTGGAGAAGCTCGGCTTCCGCGTGACCTATCTGCCGGTGCAAAAGAATGGCTTGATCGATCTCGACGACCTGAAGCGCGCCATGGACGATAAGACGATCCTGGTCACGATCATGGCCGCCAATAACGAGATCGGCGTGCTGCAACCGATCGAGGAAATCGGCAAGCTCTGTCGCGAACGCGGCGTCGTTTTCCATTCCGACGCGGTGCAGGCGATCGGCAAGGTCCCGATCGACGTGAACAAAATGAACCTCGATATCGTGTCCATCACCGGACACAAACTGTATGGGCCGAAAGGCGCGGGCGCTCTGTATGTGCGCCGCAAGAATCCGCGCGTGCAACTGGTGCCGCTGATTGACGGCGGCGGCCATGAGCGCGGCATGCGCTCTGGAACGCTGAATGTTCCCGGCATCGCCGGCCTCGGTAAAGCGTGCGCCATCGCGCAGGAAGAAATGCCGCAGGAATCCTGCAAAATCGCCGGCCTGCGCAATCGCCTGAAAGACAGCATCATGAGCCGGCTCGACGAGGTCTATATCAATGGCTCGGTGGAGCATCGCCTGCCCGGCAATCTGAATATCAGCTTTGCCTATGTGGAAGGCGAGTCGCTCTTGATGGGCATCAACGATATCGCGGTTTCGAGCGGATCGGCGTGCACCTCGGCGACGCTCGAGCCGTCTTATGTTCTAAAAGCCCTCGGCACCGGCGACGATCTGGCGCACAGCTCGATCCGCTTTGGCATTGGACGATTCAACACCGAAGCCGAGATCGATTACGTGGCCGACCGCGTGGTCGAGACTGTACTGCGTCTGCGCGAACTATCGCCTCTCTACGAAATGGCGAAAGAAGGAGTGGACTTGAAGAGTGTGAAGTGGGCGGGATAGAAGCAAGGTTTCAAAGTTTCAGGGTTTCAAGGTTTCAAGGTGCCTTGATCCAATCTGGAACTTTGACGGCTGTATGGGGACAGTCATTGAAACCTTGAAACTTTGAAACCTAAGGGGTGAAAGATGTCTTACAGCGATAAAGTGATCGACCACTACAACCATCCGCGTAACGTGGGCTCTTTCGACAAAAAGGAGTCCGATGTGGGCACCGGCCTGGTCGGCGCGCCCGAGTGCGGCGACGTGATGAAGCTGCAGATCAAAGTCAATCCGCAGACCAACATCATCGAAGACGCCAAGTTCAAGACCTTCGGCTGCGGCTCGGCCATTGCGTCGTCTTCGCTGGCGACCGAATGGGTCAAGGGCAGGACGATCGACCAGGCCCTCGAGATCAAGAACACCGAGATCGTGAAGGAACTGGCCTTGCCGCCGGTGAAGATTCACTGCTCGGTGCTTGCCGAGGACGCCATCCGGGCCGCCATCGGCGACTGGAAGAAAAAACAGGAAGCCGCGAAACCGGCGGAGATGCAGGCGCACTAGGATATTCCAGCTAAGTCATTGGTTTATAAAGACTTTACGTGTAAGTCCTTATTTATCAAAGACTCAGCCGATGTCCCCTCCTAAGTCTTTGGTTCTAAAAGACCGGGACCAAGGGGGTCTCTAAGGCGAGTGCGTTGATTCCGCCTGCGAAGGTTTATGGATCAAGCAATTAAAGATGAAGCGGTGAAGACAGCATCTGCGGTTCCGGCCAAAGGCATTCAGGTGACCGAAAACGCGCTCAAGAAGATTCGCTCCGCGATGGTGAAAGAAAACGTATCGCCGGACCAGGGCGGCCTTCGTTTGGGCGTGCAGGGCGGCGGATGCTCGGGCCTGACTTACAACATCCGATTCGATACACAACCGCGCGAGCGCGACCGCGTATTTCAGTTTGAAGATGTGCGGATTTTTGTGGACCCGAAATCCTTCATCTATCTGCTCGGGATGACTCTCGATTATCAGGAAACCCTAATGCAGCAGGGATTCGTGTTTGTGAATCCGAACGCAACCAAGTCCTGCGGCTGTGGAAGTTCTTTCTCGTAGCGATGGCTCCCTTAGTTGTCATCCTGAGCGTACCGAACGACCTACGCATTCTGCCTGCGCCAGGAGGATGCATAGGTCGTTCGCTGCGCTCAGGATGGCAAGCAGTTCAAATTGCCACGTTATAAAATTACAAAATGACAGAATCCAAATCGTCGTTGATCGTTCCCGGTCCATCGCCCGGACAATCGCCCGGAGATGCAACCCCTAGCTGCTGGTCGTGCGGCACCATGCGCGCGGTGCATTTTTGCAGTTCGTGCGGCAAGGTGCAGCCGCCGGTTCCGGTGGACTATTTCACTTTTTTTGGATTTCCGCGCAAGCTCAACCTCGACACCGCCGAACTGGAGAAAGAATTCTACGCGCTGAGCCGCCGCTTGCATCCCGACGTTTTCGGACAGGCTGAAGCCCGGGAGCGTGCGTGGAGCCTGGAACAAAGTTCCATGCTCAACGACGCCTATCGCACCCTGAAAGATCCGATCAAGCGCACCGAGTACCTGTTACGCCTCGAAGGCGTCGAGATGGAAGAGCAGTCGAAGCAGGCGACGGAAAAGGCTCGCGCGACCGGCGAACTGAAGAAGCAGGTCGTGCCTCCCGATCTTTTGGAGGAAGTCTTCGAACTCAACCTGCATCTGGAAGAACTGCGGGCCCAGAAGAAAGTGGGCGAAGACGATCCCGCTCTGCTTGAAGAAATCGGCAAAGCCAAGCTTTCGCTGGACGAGAAATACAGCGTGCTCTTGAGCGAACTCAAGACCGAATGGAGCCGCTGGGACGCGACTGTGGACGACAAATCCGAATCGAGCGAAAACGCCACCGGCCGGCGAAAGATCCTCGACAAGATGCTCGATGTGCTGAACCGCCGGAATTATGTACGGAACCTGCTGCGGGACGTGAATGAGGCAATGGAAAGCTATGTCAGAAGTAAGAAGTAAAATTGCAGAAGAAACCCAGCTCGATTTCACTTCTTCAATTTGACTTTTGACTTCTGCCTTGATCTACCTATGGCAACTGACCACATCGTCGGCATCGATCTCGGCACCACGAACTCGCTCGTGGCCTACATGCAGGGAGATTCTCCTATCGTCATCCCCGGAGAAGACGGGCTGAACCTTGTGCCGTCGGTAGTGGCGCTCGACGAGGCGAACCAAGTCGTCGTGGGCAACGCCGCTCGCAAGTACCTGATCGAAACGCCGGAGCGCGCGGTTTACTCGATCAAGCGCCTGATGGGGCGAGGCGTCGAAGATATACAAGATGAACTTAAGTTGTTTCCGTTCCAGTTGGCCGAGGACCTTCAGGCAGGCGAAGTTCTTCGCATCAAGATTGGCGCGCGAAGCTACACGCCGCCTGAAATTTCGGCGCTGGTGCTGCGCCAGCTCAAACGCAATGCCGAGCGCTTTTTCGCCGCTCCCGTGACTCAGGCCGTCATCACCGTTCCCGCCTATTTCAACGATGGGCAACGCCAGGCGACGAAAGATGCCGGACGCATCGCCGGGCTGAATGTTTTGCGTCTGGTGAACGAACCGACAGCCGCATCTCTCGCCTACGGCCTCGACAAAAAGAAGAATGGCATTGTTGCGGTTTACGATCTGGGCGGCGGCACATTCGACATCTCGATCCTCAAACTGCACGACGGCATTTTCGAGGTCATTTCCACCAACGGCGACACCCATCTTGGCGGAGACGACATCGACAATCTGCTGATCGCAACCGCGCTTGGCGACATTCGCGGCGATCTCGGAGTGGATGTGCGGCGCAGCGGCGAAGCCGTGCAACGCATCCGCCAGGCCGTGATCGAGGCCAAGATCGCCCTGTCGTCGCAGGCCACGGCGAAGCTCGATGTCGATTTGCCTGATGGAAGAAAGTATCGGCGCGAGATTTCACTCGAACTTTTCGAGCGGATGATCCAGCCGATCGTCGACCGAACCGTCGGCCCCTGCAAACAGGCGCTCAAAGACGCAGGTCTGAAGCCCGAGCAAATCGACGAAGTCGTGCTGGTCGGCGGTTCGACGCGCATTCCCAAGGTGCGGCGGTTGGCGCAGGAACTATTTGCGCGCGTGCCGCACACGGATTTGAATCCCGACGAAGTCGTTGCCCTCGGCGCGGCGGTGCAGGCGAGAATTCTGGGCGGCGGCTCCGAAATCACGAAAGAGATGCTGTTGCTCGACGTGACCCCGCTCTCCTTGGGAATCGAAGTCGCAGGCGGTGTGACCGACAAAATCATTCTCCGCAATTCGACCATACCGGCCTCGGCAACGCAGTACTACACCACCCAGGTCGATGGCCAAGCTAACGTCGCGATTCATGTGCTGCAAGGCGAGCGCGAGTTGGCGAAGGATTGCCGGTCACTGGCGCGATTCGATCTGAAAGGTGTTCCACCCATGCCCGCCGGGATGCCGCGCATTGAAGTGAAATTTCTGATCGACGCCAACGGCATTTTGCGCGTTTCGGCTCGCGAGCAACGCAGCGGGCGCGAGGCTGAAATCGACGTTCAGCCCAGTTACGGCCTCACCGACGAGCAGGTCGAGAACATGCTGCTCGCGTCCTTCGACTACGCGGAAGAGGATCTCCGCCAGCGGCAGGTGATCGAAGCGCGGCGCGAAGCGGACACAATCCTGACCGCGCTCGCAAAAGGAAAACAGAATCCAGCCTGGCAGGAACTTGCTAGCGAAGAGCGCGGCAATGTCGAAACGCTGGAGAAGACGCTTATCGCGACAAAAGACGGCAATAACGATGACTATCACGCAATTCGCGCAGCCATTGACGCGTTGAATCAGGCCACGCTGCGTTTGGCGGAATTAATGATGGATACCGCCGTCTCGACCGCCCTCAAGGGAAAGGCCATGGACGACACCGATCTTGAGGAAGGCCCGCAGGCCGGGCATCCGGTGGCGAAAGCGGAATTCAAATGAACCTGGGGTTCTTACATGCCTGAAGAAAAAACGCACGGAATTGGAACAACCGCAGTGGATGCTCAAGGTGAAAACACGGTCGAGGTCACTTTTCTTCCCGAAGGCAAGACGGTGACCTTCGAACACGGCAAACTGCCGTACCAAGACCATGGCAAAGAAGAATCGCTGCTCGACGTAGCGCTGAACTTCGCCATTCATCTCGATCATGCTTGCGGAGGAAACTGCGCCTGCACGACCTGCCACATCTGGGTGAAAGAAGGCGCGAACTTGCTCTCGGAATTGGAAGATGACGAAGCCGACAAGCTCGACGGTGCCGCCGATCTTCAGCTGAATTCGCGCCTCGGATGCCAAACAGTGATCAAGAAACCCGGCAAACTGGTCGTGGAAATTCCGGCGTGGAATCGGAATTATGTTTCGGAAGAGCATTAGAAGCAAGGTTTCAGAGTTTCAAAGTTGCAAGGTTTCAATGAAACCAGCAAATACTGAGCGATCCGCCCCGAATCTTTGGAACTCTGAAACCTTGAAACTTTGAAACCTGTTTTTGGAGCCATCCATGCCGAAAGAACTGACTTGGGCCGATGCCGAA
Organism: uncultured Acidobacteriaceae bacterium; assembly: GCA_963709835.1. GTDB lineage: Bacteria > Acidobacteriota > Terriglobia > Terriglobales > Acidobacteriaceae > Acidiflorens. Next base: position 70,853 of record CAVPYG010000008.1, on the reverse strand, counting down.
GACATCGGAATTCTGCTCTCTGAAATCCATCCCAAACTTGACCCGCTCGCGGTGCGTTTCACCGACCTGCACAAATATGTGATCGCGCTCCCCGGCTTCAAAGACGATCCCGCGAAGTCGAACGAAGCCAAGCTGGAGGCGATCCAGATGGCTTGGCATGAGGAGGTCCTGGATCGCACCCAGGACTGACTATCGCGCGGGCGCTTCGTGCGCTTGCATGTCTCGATAGAATTTTTGCAGCACAAAGAATGCCTGCTTGCGCTGGCCGGCGTTCGACAACAATCCTTTCCGATTGTAGTAATCCTGAATTCCCGCCAGCGGTCTTCGTGGCGAGCGAAAATCCATCAGCACCCACGGGGAAAGCCCCGCCAACTGCGGAATCTTGTTCACCATATTCAACTGATGAACAAATAGACTGGCCTGGTACTCCTCTGTCCAGCGAGTCTCGGCGTCTCCATGCCGCCCGTAAGGCGCGCCTCCGCCAAATTCGCTCATGATCAAAGGCTTGTCATACGCGATAGTCCAATTCTGGCGATCGGCGTCTTCAGGACGCCCGCCATACCATCCGTAGTATTCGTTCAGTCCCAACACGTCCAGATACTCACCCAGCGGGTCTTTAAGAATGTGCTGATCGGGTCCTGTGTTTTCCGCGCTGTTCAGCGCCGATGTAATCAGGCGGGTCGGATCAAGCTGGCGCGCGTCTTCCGCCAAAGTTCGCAGGAAAGCAAGCCGCTCCGGTTTGGCGGGAGTTTCGTTCGAGAGCGACCACAAAACTACCGCGGCCCGATTGTGATCGCGGGCGATCATCTCCCGCAGTTGCGCCCGGGCGCTGGCCAGCGTCGCCGGATCTTTCCACGCAACATCCCAATAAACGGGGATCTCCGACCACACCAGCAATCCCATGCGGTCCGCAAGGCGAATCTCATTCTCGTTGTGGGGATAATGCGCCAGCCGGACGAAGTTACAACCAAGTTCCTTGGCCCATCCCAGCAGGGTCTGCGCGTCATCGGCGCTGTACGCCCGCCCGCCGCGCACCGGAGCTTCCTCATGCAACGAAATGCCGCGCAGGAAGATGGGCTCGCCGTTCACCAGAATCTGCGAGCCTCGCGTCTCGATGGTCCGAAAGCCAATCGAATCGTGGACCGCATCGTCGCCGGACGAGACCAGCACTTCGTACAGCTTCGGACTCTTCGGGGACCACAGTTGCAATTTGGCGGAAACATGAAATCCCGCGCGGCCTTGGGCGTCCGTGATCGCCGTCGTCTTGATCCCAGCTTCGGGAATTTCTATGGACACGCGCTGCTCGGAGCTGCGTTCTCCATCCAGTTGAACCCAGCCATCGATTTGGTCTCGCGCTCCTTTGGCCAACTGGACCCAGTAATCGCGGATGAACGTCTCCGGAGTTTCAACCAGCATTACATCGCGCGTGATACCGCCATAATTCCACCAGTCGGTTTGCAAAGATGGAATGCCGTTGTCGCGGCGCTGGTTGCTCGCCTCAACCACAAGGAAGTTATCGCCGTCGTGTAGCAGTCTCGTAATCTCGAAATCAAATGGCGTGTAGCCGCCTTCGTGCTCGCCCAGCAGCTCGCCGTTGCAATAGATCCGGGCGCGATAGTTCACCGCACCAAAATGCGCGAAGACGCGGGTGTGCTCATGTTTCGCCCGGGAGAATGTTTTTTCGTACCAAATCGGCCCTTCATAAAACAGCAGCTTTTCTTTTTGCGTATTCCAGTCGCCGGGCACGTTCAGCGTTTCCGACGCTTCGAAGTCATACTCCACCAGCTCGCGCTTGTCCTTCGGCTTGCGATTGCGATAGTACCCGGCATTCAGACCCGTCTCCAGCGGATCTACAACGATGTGCCACGGTCCGTTGAGACTCGTGGTTGTGCGCCCGGCAACGTTGGCACTCGGCGACGCAGGCGGCGTTTGGGCCTGAGTTATCGCGGCAAATAGAAAGATCGGCAGAAGGGCTCGCATACGCTTGTCTCCGGAATTTGCGTCAAGAATACACCAGAAGCGCCGCCGCGGATGGCGGCCGGCATGATTGCAAAACAGTCAACGACGGTCGGAAGGAACTCAGCGCGCGCCCGCCGCGCCGGGGTCCGCGTTTTCCACGCTCGCCTCGCGGAAAAACTTCGCTGCCTCTTCCGGCGGCGTGGGATTGATATAGAAACCAGTCCCCCACTCAAATCCCGCCGTCTTGGTCAGCTTGGGCATGAATTCAATGTGCCAGTGGTAATACTCGTTCGTCGGATCCTGCGCCGGCGATGTGTGCACGACCAAATTGTACGGCGGATTATCGAGCACGCAGTCCGCTTTCATCAGCAGCAGTTTGAGCGCTTTCGCAAGGTTTTCGAACATGTGCGACGACGAATTCTCGAATGCGGATTCGTGGCGCTTGGGCAGGATCCAGGTTTCAAACGGAAATCGCGGCGCGTACGGGGCAAGCGTCAGGAAATCCTCGTTCTCCGCCACCACCCGGATGCCATTGTCGATTTCCTGCCGGATGGCGTCGCAGAAAACACATCGCTCTTTGTAGATGTAATACTGTTTGGCCCCCTCCAGTTCCTCCACCACATAAATGGGCACAATCGGCAACGCGATAAGCTGCGAGTGCGAGTGTTCGAGCGAGGCGCCGGCCGCTTCTCCATGGTTCTTGAAGATCAAAATGTACTTGAAGCGCCGGTCTTTCTTGAGGTCGAGAATGCGATCGCGGAAGGCCCACAGTACGTCTTCGATCTTCTTCGCGGGCAGCGTGGCCAGGCTCGCGTTGTGGTCGGGCGTTTCGATGACCACTTCGTGGGCACCGATGCCATTCATCTTGTCGAACATGCCCTCCGCCTGCTTGTTCAAATTCCCTTCAATGCCCAGCGCCGGGAACTTGTTCGGAACCACCCGGATGGTCCAGCCCGGAGTGTCTTTTTGGGGAGGACTGCCAGTGGCGCCCGGACGATACGCCAGGATCTCCGGCGGCGTCTTGCTTTCATTGCCGGGACAGAAGGGACAGAATCCGCCCTTGATCTTCACGGCCTCGCGCACAAAGTCGGTGGGCCGTTTGGCGCGGTCCGTGGAAATGATCACCCACCGCCCCACGATGGGGTCTTTTCTCAGTTCAGGCACGTACTAAATCCTTTCAGTTGTACTCCGCGAATCTGGAATCTGCGAATTTATGATTGTACGATACGGGAAACGCATTTTGGAACAGCTCGAATGAGGGCCCTCGGCGTCCGTGTTCATAATATACGGCGAGCACGTCGAACCGCCACTCGGACGCGCCGGGCATCTGGCGCAGGAAGTCGCGGGCGACCAGCGACAACTCCCTCTGTTTATTGCGGTCAACGGCAGCTTCGGCGGGCTTGATGTCGCGTGTTGTCCGCGTCTTCACTTCGATCACGCACAGCACGTTCCCATCCCAGCCCACCAGATCGAGTTCGCCGCGATGATTGGGAGAGCGATAGTTACGCGCGATGATGGTGTAACCCCGGCGCCGGAGATAAAAATATGCGTCCTCTTCACCGCGCCGCCCGGTGCGCTGGTGTGCAGGCATATCCTCGGGCCGAAGCAATTTTGCCGCCAGCCAGTCCAGCGCGCGTAATGTGGCTTGCGTCAAGCGTCCGGCAAACATGGGGATCCATCTTTACGCTAGCCTGACCGCGGCGCGCACGATGTGACCTTCATCACCGCGCAGCGGGTACAATTCGCCGGCGGTGCCCAGTCCCGGCGCTGGTTAGGATTTCCTGTCGCGATTTGCAAATCAGCGTTGCCGCTGTTGCGTCCGGATTCCCACCCTCAACTCTTTTTCCCCACCGTGTTCACCATCACCACCCCGCCGAGCGCGACCGCGCCGCCGACTAGAGAAATCATCTTCGGCACCTCGCCCAGCCAGATCCATGCAATGCCGATGGCCACAATAGGAATCAGGTAGAGCAGCGTCGTAGTGCGTCCTGCGGCGCCGTGCGACAGCACGTACGCCCAGCCAACATAGGCCAGCGCTCCTGGAAAGATGCCCAGATAAACAACCGCCAGCGTCGCCGACGCGGGAGCGGCGTGCAGCGTCTGCGCCAGTCCGTGTCCGAAGGGCAGCATTAGCGCCGCGCCGAACCAGATCGAGTACGCGGTGAATTCCAGCGCACTATATCTGCCAAGATAGTGCTTCTGCAAAATCATGTAGAACGCGGATGTTACCGCGGCAGCAAGAATGATCAGCGCTTGCGGCGATAGCCGGATGCCTTCACCTTCTCCGCTCGCGATCAGCGCGACGCCCACGAAGCTCACCAACACTCCGCACCATCCGATGGCCGTCAGTTTCTCGTGCAGCCAAAATCGAGCGGCCAGCGCGGTCCAGATTGGCACCGAAGCGATCAGCAGACTGGCCGCGCCCGCCGTCACGCGCGTTTCTCCATAATTGAGTGCGAGGTTATAGAAAGTGATCCCGATGGCCCCACTCAGGGCAAGGCCGGGAAGATCGCGCCATTCCGGACGCCGAAAGTGCGCGATCCCGGCATAGATGACGAGCACCGCGGACGCGATCAGAAAGCGCAGGATCGCAAGATTCGCCGGCGAATAGGCGCGCAGCCCGGCGCGAATTCCGGCGAATGCGGAAGCCCAGAGCACCAGCGTGAACGCCAGTGCTGCGAAAATGCGGGATGTATATCGCGCCATCGATTACGCGTGCTGCTCACCTTCCACGATTGTAATCGACTCTTCCAGCGCATTCATGGCAACGTCGGCTTCGTCCTTCGTAACAATGAGCGGCGGCGCGATGCGAACCGTGCTCGGTCCGCAGCCCAGAAACAATACGCCGCGCTCGAACGCCAACTCCACGATGCGATCGCGCTCGCTCGCACCATGCTCGCGGGTCGCCAGGTCTTTCACAATCTCGACGCCGATCATCAACCCGCGTCCGCGAACGTCGCCGACCATCTTGTGTTTCTTCGGCCACTCGGCCATGCGTTTCATCATGTGGACGCCCACCTGCTGCGAGTTTTTCAGCAGCCCTTCCTTCTTAATCACATCGAGCGTGGCCAGCGCGGCCGCAATGCAGACGGGGTTCCCGCCGAAGGTCAACGCATGCGAACCGGGAATCCAGTCCATGATTTCAGCCTTGCTCATAGTGACGCTGAGCGGCATCCCCGAGGCGATACCCTTGGCAATGCAAACGATGTCAGGGTGCACGCCCGTGTGTTCGACGGCAAACCATTTGCCGGTGCGACCCATGCCACTCTGGATTTCATCCACCACCAGCAGAATGCCGTGCCGGTCGCAGATGCGGCGCAGTTCCTGCATGAAAACCGTAGGAGCCACGACGTACCCGCCTTCGCCCTGGATTGGCTCGACAAAAATCGCCGCCACTTCTTCCGGAGCAAGGATCGTCTTAAACAACTTGTCTTCGATGTAGCGGGCGCAGCCCAGCGCGAATTTCTCGCCATCCTGCGGACCGCCCGCGCAGCCGCGATACACATCGGGATAAGGCACGTGCGTGACTCCCGGCACCAGTGGCGCAAAGCGGCGCTTCTGCTGCGGCTTCGAAGCGGTCAGCGACAGCGCGCCCATCGTCCGCCCATGGAACGCGCCCAGAAACGCGATCACCTGCTGCCGCTTCGTGTGATAGCGCGCCAATTTCAAGGCGCACTCGATGGCTTCGGCCCCGGAGTTTCCGTAGTAAATCTTGTGCGGCCCCGGCATGGGCGCGATCTTCGACAGGCGCTCGGCCAGCGTCACCATGCCTTCGTAATAAAAGTCGGTGCCCGACATGTGAATCAATTCGCCCGCCTGCTTCCGAATCGCCGCCACCACTTCCGGATGGCAGTGGCCGGTGGAAGTCACCGCAATCCCCGCCGAAAAATCGAAGAACTCGTTGCCATCCGCGTCTTTGACCACAATGCCGTGGCCGCGCTTGGCAACCAATGGATAAGAGCGCGTGTAGGAAGGTGAAATATATTTCTCATCGCCGGCCAGAATGCGCTTGGCATTAGGCCCAGGAATCGCAGTCTTCAGCTTGGGGCCGGCAGTTAAAGTCTTGGTCGTCATGGAATCCTCCAGAATCAGTTCCCGGTTCTCAGTTCTCAGTTCTCAGTGTTATTAGGCCGCACATCGAGCAGCGTCCACGGAGATAGGCTGCATGGGCCGTTAGCTAAGAGCCAAAAGCTAAGAGCTGGTAGCGGTCAGCGGAGCAACCAGGGAGAAGAGAATTAGTCGCTGCCAAAGAGATTGGCGCGCACATGCGAAGGCAGCAACGAAAGGTACCGGCGGGGACAAGCGCGTCCCTCGATCCAACTCGTCTGGAGAGGCGAAATGTGGCCTTTCAAGCGCATAGCAGCTAAGTGGATTATAACCCCGCTCGGATCGCGCCGTAACCCCCTAAAAACGCCCCGGATTGCATCGGGATAACCGCGCTGAGTTTGTGTGGGGGCGCCCCGCCCGTCCAGCCGAGCGAACTTCGGCCCCTGCCGGTAGCCGCGGCAACTGTGGATTTGCTTAGAATTAAACTTGCTCTAAATGAACCGAACCTCAGCCGATTCACAAACCCGCACCTCGTGCTCGCCAGCTTCAAAACCGTCCAAGACCGCGTTGTGGTGCGCAACGATCTGCTCGAAGCGGAGCGTCTCCGTGTCCGCCGTCGTGTGACCGTCGGCAGCGAGAACAACATCATAGCCAAGGCCGACGGCCCGGCGCACCGTCGTATCAATGCAGTACTGAGTCATGCATCCGCAGATCACCAGTTGCTTGATGCGCGCGGCCCTGAGCTCCGCCTCAAGACTCGTCTCAAAGAACGAATCGCAGGCGCGTTTGTGGATGACCCGTTCGCCGGGCCGGGGCGCAATTTCATCTCGAAGCGGCCAGCCTGAAGTTTCCGGCTCCAGCCTGTGACCAGGGCCCCCATCGTGCTGCATGTAGATCACGGGCACAGCAGCCGCCCGCGCTCGCTCGATGAGTCCGGCAATGCGCGAAACCGTTTCGTCGAAAGCCCGGTTGATTTCCTTCTTGCGTGCCAGGATGGGGTCATTCAAAATGCCCCGCTGGACGTCGATAACCAGAAGTGCCGTTTTCTCGGAAGCCATACTTCAATTTATCAAAATTGGCGGCGTAAGTACGCCCCCCTTAACCATATCCCGGCTTTTCGCCAGGCTGTAAGAAAGCGCCGCGCCCATCGACTACCTTCTATGTAAGGAGTTTATGATCGTGACCATGAACCTCGAGTCCATCTCGGCGGCCGCGTCCCGGCAAGACGAGCTTTACCAGGAAGCCGCCGCCAGCTACGGTACTGCCCTGGAGCGGTTGGCGCGTGGCTATGAAGCCGATCCCGACCGGCGCCGCGACCTCCTGCAAGAGATTCATCTTGCCCTGTGGCAGAGTCTCGCGGGCTTCGACGCCCGGTGCTCGCTGCGCACCTGGCTCTATCGCGTGGCCCATAACGTAGCCGCTTCGCACGTTATGCGGGAACACCGCTTGAATTCGCGAACATTGGTCGGCATCGAGGCACTGGAGGCGTTGCCCGACAAAAACGACGAGCGTCAGCGTGAGAGCAACATCGACCGCCGCCACGCCCTCGAAAAGCTCCTCCGGTTGATCCACCAACTGAAACCATTGGACCGGCAAATCATACTGTCGTACCTCGAAGACATGGATGCGGCTTCGATCGCCGAAATCACCGGCATCTCGCCGGGGAACGTCGCGACTAAAATCCACCGTATCAAAAACACCCTGGCAAACAAATTTCACGAAGGAGAAAATCATGGAAAGTGAAACTGGCGACGACGTAAAAAACCTTTGGCAGAACCAGCAAGCGGAACCCATCCAAATCTCGCTGGCTCGAGCTTCACCAGAAAGCCCAGAAGCTTGAGCAGCGGGTCCGCTGGAGGAATCTCGGGGAATACGCGGCCAGCGCAATCGTAGTCGCCTGCTTCGGTTTTTACATCTGGAAATTCCCCGCCCCGATGGTTCGCTTGGGATGCGTGCTGGTGATCGCGGGCGTTTTGTTTGTGGTGTATCAGCTCCACAAAAAAGGCGCCGCCCGAGTCCGTGCCGGCGGAGATGGCGTTCCGCACTTGCCTCGACTTCCACCGCCAGCAACTGGAGCGGCAACGCGACCTTCTGCGTGGCGTCTGGACCTGGTACCTGCTGCCCTTCGTTCCCGGCTTGGCTGTCTTTCCTTTTAGGCTCTTCCGGTGGACCATGAAACTGCCGCACGCGCCCGCCCACACTCGCGTCATCATCGCCACTTTTGCTCTCACCGCTGCCGCATGCGCCCTCGTATTCTTCGCCATCGGCAAACTCAATCAATGGGCGGCGCGCAAACTGCAACGCGAGATTGACGCCCTGAACCAGATGGAGAAGGAGTCATGACGCCAGCTAAATATTCTTTAGCTTCGCATTCGCAATCACTCTGGTGGCAGCCACCGTGGATGCGCAGACGGTTCCTGCTTCTCCGGTTCCACCGGACGCCGAGATTCGCAAAATCCTCGCGGAAAGAATCGACAACCGACAGAGCGTTGGGATCGTGGTCGGTGTAATCGAGCCGGCAGGGCGCAGAGTGATCGTCTACGGCAGTCTGGCCAAGAACGATAAACGCCCGCTCAACGGCGACACAATTTTCGAGATCGGCTCGGCAACCAAGGTCTTCACTTCATTGTTGCTCACCGATATGGTGCAGCGTGGCGAGGTCGCACTCACCGATCCGGTGGCGAAGTATTTGCCGGCAACCGTCAAAATGCCGGAGCGGGGCGGCCGTTCGATCACGCTCGAAGATCTTTCGACTCACACCTCGGGCCTGCCTCGCATGCCGGCGAATCTCGCTCCCAAGGATCCAGGCAACCCCTACGCCGATTACTCGGTCGAGCAGCTCTATCAATTCCTGTCGAGTTACCAGCTCACTCGCGACATCGGCGCACAGTACGAGTACTCCAATTTAGGCGGTGGTCTGCTGGGACACGTGTTGGCGCGGCGCGCAGGCATGGATTACGAGGCTTTGGTGAAGACGCGCATCTGCGAGCCTCTGGGCATGTCCAGCACCCGGATCACACTTTCTCCGGAAATGAAGGCGCGGCTCGCTACCGGCCACAACGCCTCGATGGACCCGGTTTCGAACTGGGACCTGCCAACGCTCGCGGGCGCCGGGGCTCTGCGCTCCACGGCCAACGACATGCTCGCCTTTCTGGCAGCGAACTTGGGGTACACCAAGTCGCCGCTCGCTCCTGCCATGGCCGCTATGCTGACACTCCGCCGTCCCACCGGCGTTGGCGATCTCGAGATCGCTCTCGGCTGGCATGTTTTCAAGAGTAATGGCAAGGAAATCGTTTGGCACAACGGTGGCACGGGCGGCTACCGGTCGTTTTTTGGCTTTGACCCAAAGACTCAAGTTGGCGTCGTCGTGCTGTCGAATGCGGAAACCACTGCCGGCGTGGACGACATCGGCAGGCATCTGCTCGACCCGCAAGTCCCCCTGCTGCCCGCGCCCAAGCAGCATAAGGAAACGGCAGTCGATCCCAAGCTGTTCGACGGCTATGCAGGCCGTTACGAACTTGCGCCGACTTTCATCCTGACCGTGACCAGGGAGGGCGATCACCTTTTTGTGCAGGCGACTGGACAACCGAAATTCGAGGTGTTCGCGGAGGGCCCAAAGGACTATTTCCTCAAGGTGGTTGACGCGCAGATCACGTTCGAAACCGACGCACAAGGACGCGCAGTGGCGCTGGTGCTGCATCAAAACGGCATGGACCAGCGAGCGAAGCGGATCGAGTAGGTTCGCGGGTTAGCAGTTTGTTCATGTAAAGTCGCAGCCGGGTCAACCGGCGCTCGAAAACAAAGCCAAGGTGCGCCAGAGCCTGCCCTGAGCTTGTCGAAGGTTCTCGCCCTTTTCGAGATCTGGGATTTCCAGCAGATCACCCCTTCCATCTCGATTTCACCAAATGGCACAGACCGGGCGCATCCCTGACACACCAACTCTGCTTTCGCCAAAAAAGCTGAAAGCCAGTCGTTCTCTCTATCACGTCAAGTAATCGAAAAGATTGTTCTGCGACAACTTGCCCATGGCGGCCAGCGCGGCCTGGCTGTCGGTCTGGGCCTGGGTAAGGTTGCTGGCCGCCGCCGCCATGTCCTCGCCGCCCAGGGTGTTCTGCTGCTGGGCGATTTGCAGTTTGGCGGAATTGAGGTAGGTGGTCTGCGATGTGGCCTGGCCCGCGGCGTTGCCATAAAACACGGTCTGCGCCGAAAGATAGCTGTTGGCTGCGCTGACTGCGTTGACGGCGGCGGGAATGCCGGTATTGGTCTGCACCGCCTGGATAAGATTGGTGACGGCAAGAAAAACATCATTGCCGGGAGCGGAAAACAATTGCGAGCCGGGCTGGCTGACGGCGACATTGTATCCCGCGCCGATCGAAACTTCATTGACACCGGTGTTTCCAACATAGTTGATGCCGGAACCGTCAGGGGCGCTGGCGTCCACCACGAACGGCGCCGCACCCGTCTTGGTGCCGGCGAATATGTAGTTGCCCTCGTACGCCGTGTTGGCCAGCGAGACAATTTGGCTCTGAATGCCTTGCAGTTCGCTGGCGATTCCGGCCAGGTCGCTCGGGGAGAGCGTGCCGCCGCCCGCTTCGACGCCCAGGCTGATGACTTGCTGCAACGCGGATGTGATCGAAGCCAGCGTCGAACTGGCGGTCGAGAGCTGGCCCTGTACCGCGCTGACACTCTCTAGATAGCCGTTGGTAAAGGTTGCCTGATCGTTGTTCTCGATCAGCAGGGCGGCGGCGGCCGGATTGTCGGAGGGCTCGTTGACGCTCTTGCCAGTCGAGATCTGGAGTTCGGCCTGCTGCTCTTCCAGTTGCGTCTGATTCAGCGCCGCCAGCAAATCGGGCATGGGATTCGGATTGACGCGCATAAATAATTACCTCCCGATCGTTACTCCTCCGCCGCGTCCATGCCAAGGTTCACGGCATCGAGAAGCAAGAGATTGATGGTCGAGACCACATGGGCAGCCGCTTGATACGCGGTCTGATACTGGATGAGGTTCGACGCTTCTTCGTCAAGCGACACGCCGGAGATGCTCCCGTTCTCGTCGTTCAGTTGTTGCAGGATCAGGCTGGAGGAGTCGGCGTCGGCCGATGTGTTCGACGTATCGCTTCCCACTTGAGATACCAGATCGGCATAGGTGTTGATCGGTGTCTGCCCACTGGCCAGCAGCTCGGTGGCAACGGCGGATAGGTTGGCCAGATTTCCGTTGCTCCCGACAGTGCCGTCGGAACTCGCGGCAATCAGCGACGGGTCGGTCATGGTGACGGTCATCGTAGCCGCCGCGCCCACTCCACCCACGGGAGGAGTCGCGAAGATGTTGCCGCCCTGTTTGGGCGGGTTCTCCAGATCGGTACCCAGCGCGTTGGCGGCGTTGAGATTGGTGGCGAGGCCGGCTGCGAGCTGATCGAGGCTGCTGGAAATGCTCGGAATTTCCTGGTCGCGAATCTGAATCAAACCACCCAGGCTTCCGCCCGACAGTGAAGTTGTGAGGTCTTGGGCCCCAGACATAACGTGCTGCACGCCGTCGCTGCCGAGTTGGGTCGTAAGCGCGAAACTCTGCGATCCCGAGACCAGCGCCGTCCCGTTCGCCGTCGCCAAAGAGATGCCCTGATCGGTCTTGATCACCGCGACACCGATCAGTCCGGAAAGCTGCTGGATGAGGTTGTTCTGCGTGTCCACCAGTGTGCCAGTGCCCTGTTTCGCGTTCTGAAGTGTGGCGATCTGCTGGTCAACGCTGGCGATCTGCGACGTCAGGGAATTCACCTGGCTGACCGACTGCACAACATTCTGGTCGATATCGCTGCGCTGGGTCTGAAGGCTCTCCGCGGCGGTGTTGAAATCAGTGGCCAGAGTTCCGGCGGCCGTCAGCACGCCCTGCCGCAAGGTCACGCTGGTGGGATCGGGAGAGAGTTGCTGCAAGCTGTTAAAGAAATTGCTGATGTCGGCCCCGATGCCGGTAGTGGAACTCGCGAACTGGGATTGAATCTGTTGCAGTTCGGTCAGCGAGGCGTTGAGCGAGCTGTTCTGCCCCGTTGCCTGATGGATTTGAATTTGCAGGATAGGGTCGCGCAGGCTCTCGATTTTCTGCAAAACTACTCCAGTGCCATAGCCGATCGCTCCCTCCTCGATCGGGTCGCCGGCCGCGATGTCGGTGACTTCCCGCGTGTATCCGGGTGTGTTCGCGTTGGCCACGTTGTTGGACGTGGTTGCCATCTCGTCCTGGCTGACCGACAGCCCGCTCAACGCAATCGAAAGAGTCCCGAACAAACCCGACATGGTTATTCTCCGTTGTAGTTATTCTGCGGCCCGAAGCCGGACTTCTGTCCTCAGCAAGCCAGGATCGGGTGTGTATGTAGGCGCGCAGCTGTCCACCACGCGACTCACCACCGCCAAGCTGCGTTCGAGGTGGCGCAGCAGCGACCAGTGGACGCGCGTGAGATAACGGATACGCGCTCCCAGTTCCTGCCACTCGGCTTGCAGCCGGGCGGAATGCGCGGCTTCCGGCGAGTTGCCAGATGCGCTGTTACATGGCCCCGCCAAACGCCGCCCTGCCTCGCGGCGTAGCTCGTCTTCGAGAAGGCTCCATTGGCGGCACAGCTCTGCCTGATGCGCCGCACCGCGTGCGATCGCTTCCGCGTCGTTTCGCGCCAGCGCCGGGGTGCTCGACTCAAGACTCTTCGCCAAATTTCGCACCAGCCGGAGCCGCTGCTCAATCAGCTTGCCGAGTGCGGGAAGCGATGTGGTGATATTTTCCATAGCCGGGGATTACTTCATCAGACCAAATTGTCAGGCCGATTCGCCCGTCTCAATCGTTGGGCCACGCCTGCATCACGATCATGCCAGGTCGTCGAGCGTGTGCTTCGGAGCGTCGGGATCCAGTTCCTTGCTCGCCTCTTCTTCGTATTCGCCGTCGCCCGATTTCTCGGCTGACGGCGGACGCTTGGGCCGGGACGCCGAATCGCGCTCTTGGCCCCGCTTGTCCAGCACGCGCAACAGCGCCGGATCGATCGCGTTCGTGATCAGCGGCTCCATAATTCACTCCATAATTCATCCCATAGTTCGCTCTATAGTTCAATCTATGGTTCGCGCCATCGTTCCCGCCGCGGCGCGCTTCACTAGCCTTGGGTCCCGCTCAGTTCGCTGACCATCGCATCGGCAACCTGGCTGGCGGCAACAGAATAGTTGCCGTTGCCGATTGTCTGCTGCAGCGATTGGATTTTGTCCGCGCGCATCTCAGGCTGTGCCAGCACTTGAGCTTCCAGCGACTGCACCCGCGTGTAATCGACCGAAAGGCTGGCTTGATCGGCTCCGGACGCGCTGCCCACCGAGTTGCTTGCCCCGCTCCCCGCGTTCCCAACCTGCTGCCCGGCGCGGCCCGTTTTGCCTTGCTCCGGCGGCTCTACTCCGAAAGCTGTGAAATCGACTCTCATAATGTTTCTCCGGTCTCCTACCCTGCCTTTTGTATCGGCAAATTCTTAGCAAACCTTAATGTGGGCCGCCCAATGTGGTTCGTTCCATGCCGCCTGCTCCGTGCGGGTCCCTTGCCCAGTGACGCATCGCGGCCCAATCTTGTAATCGGCAGCCTGGCGAAAAACTTTAGCCCTAAAAGAGGACCCCCTGTTCATTCCGCACCCGATACCTTTGGCGGCTGCAAATGGCGCATGACGAGCCGCGCGATGCCAATGCCCCCGCGGACCGCAATCGCCTGCGCCAGCGCCTGCGTCCCCATGAGGCGGAAATCGCTGGCCCCTGGGCTTTTGGAATCCTCGTTGCCGGAAAACGTCTTTTCCAGCGAGTCGAGCACGGGCGTGAGCAGCAGGGCCTCAAAGTCGCGCGCCGCCTTTTCGTTCTTTCCGATCGCTTTCGCCGACGGAAGGCTGGCCGAAGGCAATGGAATGGAAGCCGAAGCGAGTGTGATATTCATAGTGCCTCGATGGTAAAAGTCAGAGGTCAGAGGTTAGAGGTCAGATTGCAGAAGTGAAAATTCCGCAGTCACTGATTTTCGTGTGCGCGATCCTTCTAACCTCTGCAATCTAACCTCTGCAATCTAACCTCTGCAATCTAACCTCGGACCTCCGACCTCAATCAGATCACTTCCAAATCGGCATCCAGCGCCCCGGCCGCTTTGATGGCCTGCAAAATCGAGATCACGTCGCGCGCCGTCGCTCCCATGCTTTGCAATCCTGAGACCAACTGGTCGATGTTGGCCCCTTCGCCGATCTCCAGGCGCTTTGCCGGACTGTCCTTGGCTTGCACTTCGGTCTGGGGCACGACTTCGGTTTTCCCCTGCGATTGTGGCAAGGGTTGGGAAACGAGATACTCGGTCGAGATCTGCACCGAGAATCCGCCGTGCAATATGGACACCGCTCCGAGGCGCACGTCCTTCCCCATCACCACGGTTCCCGTCCGCTCGTTGACCACGACGCGGGCGCGCCGCTGCACGGCCACCATCAGGTTCTCGATTCTCGCCAGCAGCGCGGTCAGGTTGGCGACGCCCGTCGCGCCCGGATCGACTTCGACGCGTCCGCCGTCGCGGGCGCTGGCCACGGCGCGTCCGAATTCGCGGTTGATGGCGTCGGAGATTTTCCCCGCCGTCGAAAAGTCGGGCTCGCGCAGCAGCAGCGAAACCGGAGACAGGCGGTTGAAATCGAAGGCCACACTGCGCTCCACCCGTCCTCCCGCCGGAATTCTTCCCAGCGTTGGGTGGTTCATCTGCTTGCTTGCGCCCGCGCCGCCAACCGCAAAACCTCCCACCACGATTGGCCCTTGAGCTGCCGCATAGACCTGCCCATCCGCGCCGTAAAGCGGAGTGAGCAGGAGCAGGCCACCTTCGAGGCTCTTGGCGTCGCCGATCGAAGAAACGGTAACATCCAGCGGCGTGCCGGGCCGCGCGAATGCCGGGAGGCTGGCGGTCACAAACACCGCCGCCACATTATTGACGCGCGCCGTGGCGGCCGGCATCTGCGCGCCCATGCGCTGCATAATGTTGGCCAGGGTCTGGGTAGTGAATACGGTCTGCTGGCTGTCCCCGGTGCGCGTCAGCCCCACCACCATGCCGTAACCGATCACGGGATTTTCCCGCACGCCTTCGACGCTCGTCAGATCGCGGATTTTGACGGCGACCGGTTCGGTCGCGGAAAGCGATCCGGAAAACATGAGTAGCAACTGAAGAAGACCGGCGGCAAAAACGGCTTTCATGAGAATCAAGCTCCTAAAAATCCAGAAGATGCAGAATGGTGCGCAGCCAGCGCCTTGGCTGCCGGGTTCCGTCCGAGATCACGCCTTTGCCCTTGATCTCCAGTTCCAAGTCGCCGACGGAGTCGGAAGCGACCGTGTTGTTGGGCCCGATATCGCCCCGGCGCACGATGCCGCGCAATATGATGGTCTGCTTCTCGTTGTTCATGTTGATGATGCGCTCGGCCTCGACGACCAGGTTCGCCGCTGGGGAGAACAGCGACCACTCGACCCGACAGGTTGGTGGTCACATTGGTGGCCGTGGAAGCCGCGCCTTTGCCGGCCAAGGCCTCGGACGAGTTCAGCCCGAGCAGGCTCGACACCCCTCCAACATTGATCTTGCCGGGCAGGGCATTGATGCCCGAACTGGTGGCCAACGTGCGCGCCGTGGCTACGGCGTTGGCGTTCGTCGCGGTCACGCCCTGCACCACGACGATCTCGATCAGGTCGCCGACCGCCGTGGCCTTGTAGTCGGCGCTGAGAGAAGCCATCCGTCCCGAATCCACCCAGATGCTTCCCAGGGAGAGCGCGGGCGCGGCTGGTTGCGCCTCCTGGATGCGGGCCAGGTATTTCGCCAGGCTGTCGGCCTGCGAATCCCGCTTCGAGGCGTTCAGCCAACCCGCCGTCAGCACCAGCAGGCAACACAGCAGCGTTTTCACTTGGTTCTCCTTGGCGAAGATCAGAGTTGAGAGGTTAGATTGCAGAAGTCAAACCGCACCGCACAAACGGCGTCGGCGATCCCGGAATTTCACGTCTGCAATCTGACCTCTCACCTCTGACCTTTATTCCTACTGCGGCAAAGCTTCAAGCAGGGCCGGCCCGGAAATCCGCGCCCGGAAAACGTGTCCATCGGGGCGCGCACGCGTATGATTTCGCCGTCGCGGCCCCGCTCCAGACAGGTCACACTCGCGGTCATGCGAAAACCGTTGGCCAGAAACACCGCTCGCGCCGGGTCTCCGGGGCGAACGGTTGGTTGCAAAGCTGTCTTCAACGCCGGCTTCGCCGAAGCTCCCGGCACCGGGTGCGAACCAGCAGCCATCCGGCAGGACTCTGCGCCCGCGCCGGTGCCTACAGGGTCACGAATAGAGTTGTGGATATAGGCGAGGAATGGCAAACACTGGCCGGGCGCGCCGCATTCCAGGCGGAACTGGGTGCGTTGCGGGCCCGCGTCCCAGCAGCTTGACGCGACCCGCAGCGTCCTTCCGGCAAGCGCCGGCGGAGCCACCGGAAGATCGAGGTCCGCAACCCGCGGCATCTGTGATTCGGCAAGCCCTCGTCCGCGGAGTTCGGCCACCACCGCCTGCCACACTTCCTGCCGGGTTACCCGAGTGGTCCGCGTGCCAGGCTGTGCGCCAGACTCTTCCGCTGCGCGAGCCGCCGGGAGCGGCGCAACCACTGCGATGACAAAAGCAAAAGCGAAGATGCGGACGCAAAACAAGCGGGCAATCACTTAGCTTCCTCCACTTTCTACTTTCCCAGTTGGTTGACCAGCTGAAACATTTCATCGGCGGCCTGCACCACGCGTGACGTGGCTTCATAGGAACGCTGCGCCACGATCATGTTGATGAACTCATCGACCACGCTGACGTTCGACTGCTCCAGATACCCTTGCTCGATCTGCCCCAAACCATCGGTGCCGCCCGGCGTGCCGATGGCGGCATCGCCCGACGCGGTGGTCGCGAGATACAGGTTCTGGCCGACGCTGTTCAACCCGCCCGGATTTGGGAAGAGCGCGAGTTGCAGCGTGCCCACCTGCTGCGCCGCGGTTGTCCCGGCGAGTGTGACCGACACGGTGCCGTCAGAGGCGATCGTGACCGAGGTGGCGCCCGCCGGTATGGTAATGGCGGGTTGGAGCGGATTCCCGGCGGCGGTGACCACATTGCCTTGCGCGTCCTGATGGAATTCGCCGCTGCGCGTGTACGCAATCTCGCCCGTTGGCAACAACACCTGAAACAATCCCTGGCCTTCGATGGCCAGATCGAGCGGATTGCCCGTCTGACTCAGGTCGCCCTGCAACTGAATGATCTCCGACGCCGCAGAGCGCGTGCCGAGGCCTACCTGCAGGCCGTCGGCCACGGTGGTCTGCTGCGAGGCGGCCGCGCCCGGCATCACCATGTTCTGATAGATCAGATCCTGGAACTGCATGCGGCGGCTCTGAAAGCCGGCCGTGCTGGAGTTAGACAGATTATTGGCGATGGTATCCAGGTTCGTTTGCTGCGCCTGCATTCCGGTGGCGGCGGTGTAGAGTGCTCGAAACATGGTTGACTCCTAAACGTTATCTCCTAAACTTTTGCCAGGTCGGTGCTGGCAATGTGGTTGAATTCGGTGTCAAACAACGACATCGCGCGTTGCAGCATTTCGGCCTGGCGCTGCACTCCGATCAGGGTTACCACCGAAGCGATGGAATTCACGTTCGAAGATTCCAGCGCGCCCTGCTTCAGCGCCGGCTGCGGCATCGGCTTTGGCGCTTCCCTCGGGAGCGGCGATCAAGGTCCCGCCTTCCGAGGTGAGCTTGGTTCCGGCAGCGAACTCCACCAACTGGATGGTGCCCGCGACCGCGCCGTTCACCGAGAGCGTGCCATCGGAAGCGATGGAAACGGCCCCCGCCGGAACGTCGATCACGCCTTTTTTCTTGTCTGTGTTCTTGTACTTGTCAATGAACGCCAGGTCGCCGAGCACGGGATCGCCCGCTGCCGTCACCAGCACCCCGCTGCTGGACACATGAAAGCTTCCGTTGCGCGTGTAGCGCGTGCCGCCTGGCGGTCTGGACGGCAAAAAATCCGCCGCCTTCGATCCCCACATCCAGCGGGTTTCCGGTAGTTTCCAGATTGCCCGCGTCATATCCAGGCGCGACCCTTCCAGCACGCCAAAATTGTTCGTCGCCGAGTTGAGCACGTTGCTAGCACATTCGGGACCGTCGGGCTGCGACACCGCGCGAGCAGCGACTGAAAGGTTGTCTGCTGGCCCCGAAACCCGGCTGTGTTCAGATTGGCAAGATTGTGGGCCGCCACTTCGAGCGCCTGGCTCTGCGCCCGCAATCCCGCGCACGCTGCATAGATCCGCTGTCCACATTGGCTCCTTGTGGTTGGACAAGATGTCGCTAAACAAGATGCAAGCCGAGCGCCATGCCGGAGAAGGCATGGGTTTCACAAATGACTTTGTTCTGAGCCGCTTAGCAGAAGCAGTCGGCGGCGAAACATGGGAAGCGTCTTAGAATTCGAGGACGGGGAAAACTTTGCCGGGTCGTAAGTGGGCAAAGTTTTCTAAGGAAGGTGCCAGAAGATCAGGTGTCAGGTGTCAGGTCTCAGGTCTCAGGAAAAACTTGGCCGCGATCTTCCTGAGACCTGACACCTAAGACCTGACACCTGCTTTCCTCAGCTTTGCAGTTGGAGGCGCACGACGATCGGCGCGCCCTCAAATAGCAGGACCGCTTCCATGGAATTCCCCTCGGCCAGCGAATGCAGGCTGTACTCTCCGCCGGTGATTACGCTGGGCACGCTCAACATGCAGCGTTCGTCCGCGCCCGCGAGCTTGTTTTTGAAATTGCCCGCGATCATGTTGCAGATCTCTCCCAGCGCGTCCGCCACCTCTTCTTCGGAGTTGGCTGTATCGCCCAACATGCTTTTGGCCACCTGGCATGCGGTCTTCGTGTCGCAGCGGACGGTCATGATCCCGCACAGCGACCCGGCCAAACCGATCATAGCGGTCAATTCTCCGTTCGGCTGGTGCTCGGGTAGCGTGGCCGGCTTCACCCGGCTGCCAAGCATGATCTCGAAAACTTCTTCGACCGCAAGTTGGAGAACGGGGAGCCAGTTTTCTTCGTGAGACCGGGTGACGAATGTGGTATCTGTGCTCATGATTTGCTCCCTAGTACGGGCACAACGTGCTCTCTTACCTGATCGGCGGTGAATGGCTTCCGGATGTATCCGCGAGCGCCGGCGGTCAGCGCCTGCACCACGTGCGATTCGCTGCCTTCGGTGGTGATCATGACGATGGGAACGCCTTTCGCGTTTTCCACCGTGTGCACCTGCCGGACGAATTCCAACCCGTCCATGACCGGCATGTTGATGTCGCACAGGATGAGGTCAACCGTGTTGTTTTGCAATGCAACCAGCGCTTCGGCCCCGTTCGAGGCTTCCACAACCTTGTCCAGGTCGATGCCCGCCTGACGCAGCGAACGCTCCACTATTTTGCGCATCACCGAGGAGTCATCCACAATGAGCGCTCGGATCTTACCCATGGTTTCCACCACCCTGCGGTTTTCACGCTCAGACCGCGAAACCGCGTGTGCCGCCATCTTTTGCCTGACTTGATGTACATCGGCAGTTCGACCCTCCGCTTTAGAGAAGCGCAGGCGGCACTCCGGCAAATGCTGCGGCCCGCGATTGTTAGTTATCAGCGATCAGTTCTCGGGCAACCCCGAGCACCTGAAAATGGGGACCGGGACTTCCGTAACCGGCGAAAACGCGAAGGAGGGACGGGACCTTTGCGTGAGCGCCGCCGCACTCCGCGAGCATCTGATCCTACGGTGCGGCAAGAGTAGCCGGAAGCAGTTCGTCCCTGGCCATGGTCGGTTCCTTCACTACCTTTATCTGCAATGAATCCGTTATGATTAGTGGAAACTTATGACCTTGCTCGACTCTCAGCCTTACGATCCCGCGAAACTACGGCGACGGAAGATGCAGCTGGCGATCGCTCTTGTGGCCGTAATCGTTTTGGCCGCGCTGGCCTGGATGTATCGCAACTGGCCCGAAGAGCGCTGCGTGGACAAGTTTTTCACCGCCCTTCAGCATCGGGACTACGAAACCGCCTACGGCATTTACTTCAACGATCCGACCTGGCGCGAGCACCAGCAAAAATATTCTCAGTACACCTACGCCGACTTTTATCGCGACTGGGGACCGGGCGGGGAGTGGGGATTGGTCAACTCCCACCGCATCTATGGATCGGCCAACACCAAAGGTTTTGCCAGCGGAGGCGTCGTGGTCGAAGTCATCGTCAACGAGCGCTCCGAACACGCCCGCATGTTCGTGCAGAAGTCCGATAAGACGCTGACCGTGTATCCGTACTAAGCGGCCTTCGAACTTCACGACAAGCGGCCAGGCTTTATCCCGGACCATACATGCGCAGAATTCTTAGTTCGAGCCAAACTACTATGCGGAGCTTGACCAGACTCTTCTTCCTCCTGGTGATCACGCTGGGGATCGCGTTGGTGTCCGCATTCGGGGGCAACATCGATTCCGATGCACTTCCGCCTTCCATCACTACCGCGCCACTTTCGGTAGATCAGGTCGTGAACAATCTCATTCGCAGGGATGTGGAGCGGGCACAAGCCCTGCGCCACCTCGAATCCACCCGCGTTTATCGCCTGGCCTATCGCGGATTCCCCGGCAATCGCGATGCCGAGATGACAGTGGAGGCCACTTACGACAGCCCTGCCACCAAGAGCTTTAAGGTCATTTCGCAAACCGGATCGAAGCTGATCATCAATCGCGTGTTCAACCGCTTGCTGGAAAGCGAAAAAGAAGCTGTCCAGCCGGAAATGCACGCCCGTACCCTGCTCAATCGCGACAACTACGCCTTTGCGCTGGTCGGCTTCGAACCTTCGAGCACGGGCGGCCAATACGCCCTCGCCGTCCTGCCAAGAACGAAAGCCAAGTACCTCTACCGAGGCAAAATCTGGGTGGACGGGACCGATTTCGCCGTGACCCGGATTGAAGCCGAACCCGCCCAGAATCCTTCCTGGTGGACGAAGAAAAACGACATTCATCACGAGTACATGAAGGTGCAGAATTTCTGGCTTCCCCGGCGCAACGAGTCGGTAAGCTACATCCGCCTCGGTGGGCGCGCCACGCTGACCATTGAATACAGCAACTACCGTGTGACCGATGCGCGGGAATCGGCGAACCCCGCATCGTCTTCCAACGCGGCCGTCCACTAAAAAAACGCTGGTGGAGGGACGGGCGTCCTCGCCCGTCCAAGCTTTGCCTAGGGACGGGCTGCGTACGGACAGCCGCCCTCGGCTGTCCACCCAAGAGCAGTTCGGCCTTTGCGTCGATCTTCATTACCAAAACCATCGCCAGTAAGCATCACCACAACCGTTCCGCAGTAGTACAATCCCGCCATGGAAACCCTGATGCAGCCGAACGTAAGTTCTCCGCCGGAGCCGCCAGCGTCCAGCCTCCGTCCGATTCTCGCCGGGATTGTCATCGTAGCCATCGTGGTCGCCATTCTCGCGCTGATTTTCCGCGCCGAGCAGAAAAAGCCCGCCGCGCCTCCAGCCTATGCCGCGAACCTGAAATTCTCGGACTTGAAGACCAGCGCGGCGGAGAATTTTGTGGGCGCAACCGTCAACTATCTCGATGGCTCCATCGCCAACACCGGCGATAAGACCGTCGTCCACGCCGTGGCCGAGGTCACCTTCAAGGACGACATGGGACAGATGGCCCAGCGCGAAGAGATTCCCATCCGCGTTCTCGTCACCGGTGGACCGTACGATGAAGCCGTGGACTTGAAGCTATCGCCGCTCGCGCCCGGCCAGAGCAAACCTTTCCGCCTGACCTTCGAGAAAATCTCCGCCCAGTGGAACCACGCTTATCCCGATCTGCGGATCATCGAGGTCACGCTGAAGTAAAGGGCCACGTTGCGGATGGTCGTGGATGTGGAGGGGCAACCATCCAGTTACCGGCTTTTTGCGCTCCCCATTCCAAAGCGTTCGTCCACCACCTGTAAATCGCGCGTGAGAAACACCTGCGCTCCGAGCATGCCGCGCGCGTTCGTTCCGGGAGCGTCGTAGCGCAGATCGCGGAAGCGGACTAGATATGCGGCGCGGGCGTTGCCGATGGGATCGTTCTCCAGTTCGTCTGTTTCGGTTACAGGATAGTGGGCCCAACTCAAGTACACGCGTCCCAGATAGGTTTTCTTGGCGGCTAGAGTCACGGGCGTTTCCTCGGGCTTGTAGCGAATCTGCATCCGGCCTTCGGGATCGACTTCAGGAGTCATCGAAGCGAAGTTCAGCGAATCGACGTCCATGGTGGCGAAGAAAGCGGGCGTTTCCACCACGCCATGCCAGCGAAACGGATTGACCACGAAGGGGTAGGCGGAAACTCGGATGGCATCGGCTCCCTGATAAGTGCGCGCCTCGAGCGCAGCCACGGCGCGGCGATGCTCGAAGTCGCGCAATCCCCAGTAAGCGAAAACGGCGATGAGAGCAAGAGTCGCGGCCAGTCTTCCCTGGGGAGCGGCCAGCGGGCCTTTCTTGCGCGCGCCGATTTCTTCGTTGACGAGCGAAAACAGTGCGGGAAGAACCAGGCCGAGCGTGAGCACGGCGAGAAGAATGGGATCGGCGATGAAGACGATGTCCCAGGAAATCCAGCGCTCGGAGAACGGCCAGAAAGGACGCACTCCGTAGTTATTGGTGAAATCCAGCAGAATGTGGCTGACGCCTGCAAGGCAAGCGTAGGCGAAGAGCATACCCCAGCGCGGAGGAAGCTTGGGATTGCGCGTCTTGCGGCCGCCGAGACGCCACAGAAGATAGATGAACGCCACGACCACGGCCGCGACCAGCGGCACGCCCAAAAAAGAATGCGTGAATCCGCGGTGATGATTCAAGGCATACGCGGAACCTCCGAAGCGACTGAAGACGTCAAGGTCGGCAGCTTCAGCAGCCAGAGTTAACGTGGCTGTGGCGAGCGCGGTCTTGCGATTGAGTCCGGCGCGGCCCATGGTGGCGCCGAATAAAAAGTGAGTGACGGGTTCCATGAGAGGTTAGAGGTGAGAGGTCAGATTGAAGAGGTAACATAGGTCTTCACCTCTGCAATCTGACCTCTCACCTCTGACCTCTAACCTCTAACCTCTTACCTCTGACCTCGTTTCCCAACTCGCGCTGATTACGGGCGCGGCCCACTCGCCTATAGGATGCACTGCTCCGCAATCCAGGCATTTTGTCACTGCAAACTGTGTGGCGCAACTGGGGCAAACGGCACGCGTCTCGAAAATGTCGAAGGGCTGCCCGCAGCGTCCGCACTTCCAGAACGCGCCGATCGGCGGCGCGGTTTTGCACTCCGGACAAGCCACACCGGCGCGGCGCGGCAACTTTGCGAAACGCAGCAGCGCCCGCGCGTGTTGCAGTCCTCCCCAGCAATTCAACAGCATGAAGACGGCGATCACCCCGAGCCAGACACTTTGCTCTAAAAAGGCATAGCCAATGAATCCGGCCACACCCAGAAATCCAAGGACAGTGACTACCATCAAGCTGCGTCCGCGTCCCATCACAAACCAGAGCAGCGACCGAAGGATCTGCCCGCCGTCCAGAGGGTAAATGGGCAGCATGTTGAAAATCAGAAGTCTCGTGTTTATGTACCAGACCATCCCCAACAGCGCATAAAGGTTGGGCATTGTTTTCGCCCATCCCAAGGATTGGCTCAACTGGAAGAGTCCCAACAAAACCGGCAACAGCGCCACGTTCACCAGCGGTCCAGCGGCGATGCTCCAGAGAGTTGCGCCGGGACGCGGCGGAGGATCTACGTAAGCCACGCCTCCTAGAGGCCAGAGCACGATTTGGTTCGCTCGTCCTCCAACTTGGCGGCAGGCCAACGAATGGCCGAACTCATGCAGCATCACGATCAGAAACAGCGCCAGATACTCCAGCACGTTCCAGGTGACGGAAGAATACAGTCCTTTTCGACTCTGGATTTCATACACTGCCACCAGAAACCAGGACCAATGCAGGAAGACAGTGATCCCTTTGAATTGAAACAGTCGAATTGAACCTTGGTGGCTTGGCATGTGAAGTTTATAACACAGCGTTGTCGAGCAAGCTCCGTCTCTACGACGGCGTCATGCTGGCACGACCAGCGACAGCGCATCGGGAACCATGGTCATGCGAGCCGGAAGGCGACCGAGCAGTTCGCCATCGGCTTCGACATAGACGCGGGCTTCTTTGTGCCCATCTTTGCGAAGATCAGTTTCCCCGGGCAACTTACAAATGACCTCCGAGCAACTGACCAGATCGATGCCGTCGATATTCCATTGGCGGCCTAACAGCGCTCCGGCGACATACTGTAGATAAGCGTTGCGGCTGGAGGTGCGGCACATTACGGCGCGCAGATGGTGGCAGTCGAGCGACGCTCCGGGGACGAACTCGCGCAGAACGTTTCCGAAAAACTTGATTCTTACCGCCAGGAGTTCCGTCAGCGAAGCGCGCTGGCTGTGTCCGCTTCCGTTCGAATATTCGACCTCGAAGCGGCGCATGTTATAAGTCGCCCACAACTGCCAGGCTTTGAGATAATAGGCGGCCATGCCCGAGCTATTCTTAAGGTGCGAGGTCAGTTTGTAGAACAGGTGCGCGTCCACGCCGATGCCGGCGGCTACGGTGAAGTAGCGGGCGGCAGGCTTTCCTTTGAAATCCTCATACTCGATGCGCCCGAGCGGGATGCGGCGGACTTTTCCAGTGACTGCGGCCTGGGCCGCGGCGCTGGGGTGAAACGGGAGTCCGAGGTCGTGGGCCAAAGCGTTGGCGGTGCCAAACGGCAGAATGGCGAGCGCGACGGGCGTTCCGGCCAATCCCTGAATGACATCGTGGATCGTGCCATCGCCTCCGCAGGCAAAGACGGTGTCGCTGCCGGCGGCCACGGCGCAGCGGGCGTTGTCGGTCGCCTCCGCGCTGGAGCGGCAAACCGTCAGATCGGTGCGCAATCCCGCCGATTGGAGGATGCCAACGGCGCGATCCAATTCGCGGTCGCGCTGGCTTCCGCGGCGTCCAGAGTTGGGATTGAACAGAATTGTCGCTTTGCGCATGACTTGGCTTGGACTGCTTTGAGTTTATCGCATGGGATGCAAAGCCACTGGTTCGATTCGCGTTCGCCTACAAGCGGTGCGTTACTCGGACGATTCCGCTTTTGGCAAACTATTAACTCTAATGACAATAACCATTTAGTACCTATGGGTACCCCCCCACCCCCCCCATTTTTCTATACCTTTAGAATCATCGAGTTAGCGGGATGTTTTTGCAAATACCTCATCAATAAGGACTTATATCTTGATACCGCATTAATAAGGACTTAGCTCCTAAATTGCGCTGAAAATTGGTTTGGGGCAGATTCGAGGGCCGTCTGGATGGACGGACGGACCTCGAAACTGCCCCAATCAGACCTTTAATAATCATGGTTGCTTGGGGTGAGTCTTATGTCAAGGGAATTCGATCACAGGATGTTTGTGGTGAAAAAACTCAGTTGCCAGTTGCCAGTTGCCAGTAGAACCGTGAGCGCAGTTTGTCGGGATTGGGTTTAGTTGAGAGTGAGTTTCGGCTGCTTCCGTATTGAATAGACGTAGTGCTGAAGGCCTTGCCAGTTCACTTCTCTCCAGATCGTCATGCCGTTACGCTCGGCGACGCGGCGGGAGGGCAGATGCTCGGGGCGAATCAGGGAAATCAAGCGCTCGGTTTTCAGATGCGCGAAGGCCCAGTCGCGGCAGGCGATGGCGGCTTCGGTGGCGAGGCCCTGTCCCCAGAGGTCGCGGCGCAGGTGGTATCCGATCTCGTAAAAGAATTCGCCTTCAACCTGTTGGCGGACGATGCCGCAATCGCCGATTAATTCTTGCGTCGTCATCAATTCCATGGCCCAGAGGCCAACGCCGTCGTTCTGGTAGCGTTGGCGGTTGCGCTCGATCCATTGCTCGACCCCGGCGCGATCATATCCGGCACGACCTTGGGGAGCGGGGTAGTAGCGCATGGTTTCGGGGTCGGAGAGAACCAAGGCCAGGGCGTCGGCGTCTTCGGGAGTGAACTCGCGCAGGAGGAGGCGGGGAGTTTGGAGGATCTTCATCGTTCAATCCTAGCTGTGGAGTTCAGGGCGCGTCAGTTGCAAGCCAGTTCGCAGGAGGAATTGGTGGAAGGTATCCGCCATAGGATTACCGGTCGCGATGCGGGAGCGCCGAGTATCGTCACTGCGGATGCCAGGTCATTTCCACGCGGACTGGGATTTCATTTTTTACCGCCATCGTCAGTAGCGATGGCGGATCGATTTTGAAATCGGCAAGGGTCGCCGGAATCGTTCCCGAGATACGGATCTGGTTGCCTTGCGTTACCCGTTGGAATGGGACCTGCTTGTACTGGACGGTGTGTCCGGCGAATTGGATTTCCAAATCCGCATAGATGGTGGCGGATGTGGAGGCAATCTCGGGCAGCCGGGTGCGCACGATGACCATGGGGAACTCCGCGCCACGGGTCACCTGGAGCATGTGAAGGTCGCGGTTGCTGTCTCCGGAATCGAACGACTTGACCGGCGCCGCAATCAGGAATTCGCATTGCCCGTCGTGGCAAATGCCCTTGCCTCGGGCCGCATGGCTGACGCCCTCGGACTGGTGCAGAGGGTGAGAAACGTGATAGGTGAGGGTCGATTGATCGAGGACCCATTGCGAGTCCGCCGCCGGGGCAAGCTGCGGAAGCACAAGCAACAGCGTCAGAAACAGCAAGCAGGCGGATAGGATTTTGGCATTCATATAAGGCTTAGAATTTGACCGAGACAGATAACAGAGCGGCGCCGAAAGCCCCTGCCGTCACGATGGCCACCGGGCCGTGGGCGGAAGCGATGCCGTGGACCTTTTCCCCTTTACTTTTTTCATCGAAGGCCATAATGCCGAGGATGGGCGTCAAAATCATCCCCGGCCCGTGGATCCAAATCATGGCCTTGTGAAAACGGATGGGGCCGCGGGTTTTCGTTCCCTCGATCTTTGGCGCGCGGATGGCATAGTAAGCGGTCGCGAAATACAAATCTCCGGTGAGCCCGCCGAGGGCCGCATGCAGATCGCGCGATGAGGTGCTGGTGTCTTTCCCCCCGGCGCCGAACGATGCGACCACGGTGGCGATCATCGGGGCCATGGTGATCAATCCCAATCGTTGGTGGACTTTCAGCATGTGCGTGCGTTTGTCGAGCAGCGCCTGTTTTTTGGCATCGGCTTGCGTCTGATCCGCCGGGAACCCCAAATCCTGGAGCGTGGGCTCTTTTTTGGCGCTGGAAGGCGCGTCCGGCAAGTTGGTTGCGGCGGGGGTTTGGGGCTGCGTGGGCGATGCAGCCAGAGCAGCGTCGAGGGTGACGGTTGCGCCAGCGGCCAGCGTTATCTTGTTTATCTTTGTGTCGAACCCATCCGCCGATATGGAGACTTCGTAATCTCCCGGAGCGAGGTTGGGCACGGTGTAGATCCCTGTGGCATCGGCCTGAGCGTCCACCGATTGGCCGGTGCTTAACTTTTTAACGGAAATTTTGGCGTGGGGCGGGACTGCCCCCGCAGGACCGGTGACGGTTCCGGAGAGCACGGCGCCGGCAACCTGTGCCCGCAATGGTAGTGAAAGCAACAGAGCGAGCATCAGAATTTCCAAACTCAGGATGAGCTGAGTGGCCTTTACTCTCATCTGTTTTCTCCCCTCAGGCGATGGCCGAGGTCATGAATATATCACTGTGATGCTCGGACTGTCGCCGGAGATGTTTGCAATTCCCTGCGTTACACTCGACGCATGGCAGACATGGGACGGATGCTGGTGGTGCTGGGCGTGGCCCTGGTGGTGATTGGAGGGATCGTCATGCTGCTGGGGCGGACGGGGTTGGCGCTCGGACGGTTGCCGGGGGATTTTGTTTATCGGGGCAAGAACGGGACTTTTTATTTTCCGCTGGCGAGCTGCATCGCGATTAGCGTGGTGCTTTCGATTGTTTTGTTTCTGATTGGGCGGATGAAGCGGTAGCTTGGAACTGGTCTCATTCAGAGGATCAAGGACTCGGAAGATCATGGACTCAAATGAGCGGCTTGGCTACCGCTTCAGAATCTGAGGTCAGGCTATCGCTTGGGTCTGAGGCTGGCTCGATGCTGTGGCGAGTTCTACTTCCCAAACGCCTTCGAAATCGACGAAATAGGCTTCGATCTCGAGGCCGGGGATGGCCTGCGACAGATTGGCGGCGGCGCGCTGCAATTCCCGCTGGTGAAGGACGGCTTCAGCCTGGGCATCGCCGCCGAAGCCAGCGGCGAGGCCTCCGTAGGCTCCGCAATCGGAGTGCAACTTCAGGATCACGCGTTTCGTTCCGTGCAGGCGGATCGATTTGCGGATCTGATCCAGGACAAATTGCCGGTCGCTCTCATGCTCGGGAGAAGCCAGGCACATTGCTCCGCCGGCAATCTTGATGGGGTCGGCGTGGACGACGCCAATGCGCTTGAGGAACTTCTGAAAACCGACTTCGAAGCGATTGTCGAAACACCAGAGAATGGCGGCGTCACACTGATATTTTTCCCTGGGAGCATCGAAGTGAAAAACCTTTTTCATGGCGGACCTTGACCCTCAGCGGCTAACAGGCTGAGGACAAGTTTAACATCGAGCCCGAGCCCCTAAAGGGGCGTCCGATTGCGAAGGGCGCGCGGCATCGCTAAAGCGATGCCCGATACGAAACCTCGGTACATCCGCAGCCTGCTATTGCAAGCGGATCGCCTTGGCGCGCTGGACGGCGGGGATTTTTCTTAGAGCGGCCAGGACCGCCTCGGGCACTTGTCCGTCCACATGGACCACGGCCACGGCTTCGCGGGGAGCGCCGGGGGCTGCGACAGTATCTTCCGCCGGGCGGCCCAGGGAAAAATTGGCGATGTTGATCTGGTGCTCGCCGAGAATCGTACCCACACGGCCGATCACTCCCGGCACGTCGCGGTTGCGCAGGTAAATCAAATCGCGCTCCAAGGGCGCCTCCACGTCGATACCGTCCACATGTAAAAGGCGCGGCTTGTTGCCATGGAAGACCGTTCCTTTGACGAAATGTTCTTCCTGCAGCTGGTCTTGAGGAAAATGGAGATCACGCTTTCTCCGCGAGAGCTTTTGGGCTGGCTGGCTTCATGCACGCGCAAACCGCGCGCGGCGGCGATGGTGGTGGCGTTGACCAGGTTCGCTTGTTCCTCGAGGCCCTGATTGAGAATGCCCTTGATGGCGGCATTGCGGATCAGATCGGTTTTTCCTTCCGCGATGTGGCCGCTGTAACGGACGGAGATTTCCTCGATCGTGCCTTCGCTGGTTTGGGCGAGAAACGCGCCCAGCCGCTCGGCCAGCACAGTAAAGGGCTGCAACACAAGATATTCCTCGTGCGAGACCGACGGCACATTGACGGCGTTCTGAATCACGCCGTGTTTCAGATATTCCTTCACCTGCTGCGCGATCTGGACGCCGACCGCCTCCTGCGCCTCATGGGTGGAACCGCCGATGTGGGGCGTCAGAATGACGTTGGGCAGCGTGGACAAAGGCGAATCTTTCAGCGGCTCGTGGACAAAAACGTCGAGCGCGGCGCCGGCTACATGGCCCTGCTGGAGGGCTTCGACCAGGGCGGCTTCGTCCACCAGCTCTCCCCGGGCGCAGTTCACCAGGCGAATTCCCTTCTTCATCTTCTTCAAGCGATTCAGCGTTGATCATGCCGGTGGTTTGCGGAGTCAGACCGACGTGCAGCGTTAAGTAGTCGGCGGCAGCGTAGATTTCGTCGAGCGACGCCATGCGGATATTCTGATCTTTCGCGATCGACGCGGAGACGAAGGGATCGTGGGCCATGATTTCCATTCCGAAAGTTCGGGCGCGGCGGGCCACTTCCATGCCAATTTTTCCCAAGCCTACGATGCCCAGGGTCTTGCCGCGGAGTTCGGTACCTTGCAGACGATTTCTTTTCCCATTTGCCGGCGTGCATGAGAGCGTCGGCGCGGCACAAATGTCGCGCCATAGCCAGGCATCATGGCGATGGTCTGCTCGGCGACGGCCACGGCGTTGGCGCCGGGAGTGTTCATGACGCAAATGCCTTTGCGGGTGGCGGCTTCGAGGTCGACGTTGTCCACGCCAACTCCGGCGCGGCCTATGACGCGCAACTTGGGCGCGTGTTCGAGCAAGGCCGCATCCACTTGCACGGCGGAGCGGACGACTAGAGCGTCGGCGGTTTCAAGCTCGGCGTTGAGCTTGCCATCGAGTTGATCGTGGGTGATAACGATCCACTCCGGCTCGCGAAGCAGATCGACGGCGGAAGAAGAGATTTTTTCAGCTACGATGATTTTCATAATTATGTCCGAAAAATGAAGTGTCGATTCCAACGGTCGTTGCTAGGTGCGGCTGGACGGGCGAAGACGCCCGCCCGTCCCTCCACAACGCTGAAGCTACTTTAGCTCCGCCTGCTTGCGGGCATAGACTTCCTGGGCGGCGCGCACGGCCATACCATATTGCACCGGCTTCCCCGTCACGCGAGTAAGGACGTGTTCGAGCGCGCCCAGGATGCCGATCGTGTCCAGATAATCGTAGTAACCAATGTGGGCGATGCGGAAGAGCTTGCCCTTCATGTCGCCCTGGCCGTTGGCCACAACCGCGGAGAAGGATTCGCGGAACTCCTTCACGATGGCGCCGGAATCGAGTCCCGCGGGCGCGTTGATGGCGGTCAGGGCCGCCGCCGGACAGGACGGAGCAAACAGCGCCAATCCCAGCGCCTTGGCTCCAGCGCGAGTCATCTCGGCAGCCAGCTCGGCGTTGTTGACGAGGGCCTTGCGTCCAGCGACCAGGTCGCCGCCGCCCATTTGGCGGACGAAATCCAACGCCGCACCCAGCGCGGCGAACAGCGAAGTCGCGGGAGTGTAGGCCGACTCGCCCTTGGCCGCGTTCTTGCGTTCCTTGCGGAAGTCGAAGTAGTAGCGCGGAGACTTGGTAGTTTCCATGCGCTGCCAGGCGCGTTCGCTGAAGGCCGCGTAAGCGAGGCCGGGAGGAATCATGAGCGCCTTCTGCGAGCCGCCAATAATTACGTCAATTCCCCAAATATCGACGTCGAAGTGGGTCGTGCCCAGGCCAGTGATGGCATCGACGACGAGCAAAGTGTCGTCTCCCTGCGCCCGCACCAGCTTGGCAAGCGCTTGAATGTCATGACGCGCGCCGGTGGAACTTTCCGTCGCCTGCACATAGACGGCGCGCACGTCGGGCGTCAATTTCTGGCGCACTTCGTTGTTGAGCGCGCCGAGCGAAAACGTCTCGCCGTACGGCACCGTGATCACCTCGACCGCGCAGCCAAAGGCCTTGGCGAGGTCGCGCCAGCGTTCGCCGAATTTTCCGGCGGTGAGCACCAGAACCTTGTCTCCGGGAGAGGTCAGGTTGGAGACCGAGCCTTCCATCACTCCGGTGCCGGAGCAAGCCAGCACGAGCACGTCGTTCTTGGTGCCGATGAAGTCTTGCATGTCGGTCAAAACGCGCGAAAACAGCGAGCGGAAATCGGCGGTGCGATGGTGCATGGCGAATGAGGCCATGGCTGTTTGTGCGGCGGGCAGTAAGGGTGTGGGGCCGGGAGTGAAAAGGCGGTTCTTCAGCAGCATCGTAATAGTCCTTTAAGTAATAGGAATGTTTGCTAGTGTACCCGAAGCAATGGCCAACACAAATATTTTCTCGGTGGAAAAAAATAAAAGAGAGGTGACCCGCCGGGGCGCGCCTGGAGCCCGTTTTGCCGGTCATCCAAAAGACCTATCGCGCCTCCAGCTTATCCAGCTCCGCCATGGTTCGCGCCACGATCTCTTCGGGAGATCCTTTGGCGGCGATTGGCATCAACAAGCCGAGGTTTTTGTAAAACTGGATGAGTAGCGCGGTGCTTCGTTCGTAGGCTTCGAGGCGCACGGCGATGGACTCGGGCCGGTCGTCTTCGCGCTGAAAAAGCCGTCCGCCGCAGCGATCGCATACGCCCTCGACCTTCGGCGGCCGCTCTGTGACATGGAACACCGACTTGCATTTTTCGCAGGTGCGGCGGCCGCTCAGGCGGCGGACAATCTCGTCGAGCGGCAGTTCGTAGTTCACCACGGCGCTCAAAGAAATCTTTTCTTGTTCCATCAACTCTTTTAACGACGCGGCTTGGCCGAGGGTGCGCGGAAATCCGTCGAGGATGAAGCCGCCGCAATCGACGAGGCAGTCTTTCCGCTCGCGCACCATTTCCCACACGGTGGAGTCGGGCACGAGATCGCCGCGGCGCATGTATTCGAGGGCGGCCTTTATGGCCGGAGATTGATCTTGCTCGCGCAGCTTGCCGGCGGCGCGAAAAACGTCTCCCGTCGAAAGGTGGCAAGCGCCCAGCCGCTCGGTCAAAAGCTCGGCTTGCGTGCCTTTGCCCACGCCCGGCGCCCCCAGCAGGATCAGCCGCCACGGATTCTTGCGCGGGGCGGGAACGGCTGAGCACTTCACTTTTTTACCTTCTGCGCCATCTGGTGAAGGCCCTTGCAACCACGCTACACGATCGTTCTTGAGAGGTGAGTTCGTCGTCATGAGTATAAGTTTACCGAGGAGCATGCCTGCTCGCCGTGATCGTGGTCACACACGCGTGGGCAGTTGCGGCAACGTCAGGAAGAGGTCAAACAACGAGCCCCAGGTCTCGCGCTGGTCGAGACCTGGGGCCGTCCGAAAGATTCCTAATTCACCGTCTGTGTCAGCGAAGCCGAACTGCCGGTGAAACCCGCTCTGCCGTTGTATGTCGCCGTGATGATGTGCGTGCCCGAAGTCAGCTTCGAGGTTGTGAACTCCGCTATCCCGTCGCTCAGAGATACAGCCTGTAGCTTTGTTGTGCCATCGTAGAAAATCGCTGCGCCGGTGGGCGTGCCGCTAAACTGCGGCGTGACGGTCGCCACAAAGGTCACCGGCTGTCCAGAGTTCGACGGATTCACCGACGAAGCCAAAACGGTCGTAGTCGTAGCTGTGCCCACCACCTGGTAAACCACCGGCGACTTGCTGCCGCCAAAGTTCGTGTCCCCGCCATACACCGCTCTGATTGCAGTGGTCACCGCCTTCAACGTCGAGGGCGTGAAGATGGCTGACCCTCCGCTCAAAATCCCCGTTCCCAACACCTTTGTGCCGTCCATAAAAGAGACGGGTTCCCCATCCGGCGGCGCGCCCAGGCTGGATGTGACCTCCGCGGTAAACATCACCGCCTGCCCATAAGTGGACGGATTCGGCGTAGAGGAAAGTGCCGTCGTTGTCGTTGCCAGTACAAACTGATTCAGTGCCGCCGAGGTGCTTCCAGCAAAACTCGTGCTGCCTCCATAAACCGCAGTGACGTTGTGCGACCCCGGAGACAATTTGTACGTAACAAAAGCTGCCGTACCGCCGCTGAGCGTCTTCGTGCCCAAACTCGTCACCCCATCCATGAATGTAACTTTGCCCGTGGGCGTACCACCCGAACCAGACGAAACCGTAGCCGTAAAGGTCACAGCCTTCCCCGTAATCGACGGATTTAGCGAAGACGTGAGCGTAGTCGTAGTAGTCGCTGCAGGCAACGGATTCACTTCGAACACAACGCCCGCGTTTTTCGATCCGCCCGAGGCGACCGTGCCGTAAAGGTTGCCTGCGCTGTCCAGGATCGGGGTGCAATACGGGTTAAGGCCGTCCGTGCCGTTGAAACTCCACAGAACCTTCTCTTGGTAGTTGCCGGCGCCAACTGGGGCCACTAGCTCGAAAACCGTCCCATCGCCGTACATTCCGCCGAGGCTCGTTGTGCCGTAGATGTTCCCGCCCGCATCGAGCACCACTCCCGCCCAAGGTTGGGCGCCATCATTGCCGCCCATAAAGGAGTACAGAATCTGCTCCGTCCAAGCTCCATTCTCTCCGGGACTCAGCTGGTAAACCGTTCCAGAGTTATTGGTGCCGCCGGCGTAAGTCATGCCGTAAAGGTTTCCGGCCTGGTCGAACACAAAAGGAGTTACCGGGCTGCTGCCGTCTTCAGGAGGACCAGTAAAGGTGTGGAGCACAGTCGGATTCCAACCGCCGTTGCCGTTAGGGGACAGCTCGAACACCGTCGAAGTTGTGGCCCCGTAGATGTTTCCGGAAGCATCCATCGTCAACCCAGGGGCGGTAGGGGCGGCGTAGATCACCTGGAGCGTCCAGCCGCCAGCAGACGGGCTGAGCTCGAAGACGTTTCCCGGTGCCTGGTACTCAGAAGTTGTGCCGAATAGATTGCCCGCCTTGTCCATGACCAGACTGGTCGCCGGATGTCCACCATCCGCCCCGCCTGTAAAACTGTACAGTATGGTTTCCGTCCAGCTTGGTCCCGCGGGACTAAGTTCGAACACGGCACCCCAATTAAACGTGCCACCAAACTCCGTCGTACCGTAAAGGTTACCCTCACTGTCGAAGATTACGGGAGCGCGAAATGGATTCGCCGCGTCCGGTGGCCCGCTGAAACTGTGAAGTACGGTTTGTTTCCAACCTCCGCTGCCGTTCGGCGAAATTTCGAATACCACTCCACATCCGTATTGGTTCCACCCTGGGCATCCCTGTCCACCCAACAGTGTCGTCCCGTAGAAGTTGCCAGCACCGTCTGAGATAAGGCTGGACTCAGGATGAAGTCCGTCGTTGCCGCCGGTGAAGTTGTAGAGCACGGTCTCAGTTTGGGCTTGCGCTGGGCGGGCGGCAATCAGTAGCAGCGCGGAAAGCACAGCCACTATCAGAGCGCCGTGGATCGCTGCGGCTGCCAGTTTCGTCAAGCCGAATCTCGACTCGGAGTCGAAAATGTACAAACAACCTTTCGTCCTATCGTTCGCCCCTGTGGTGTGCATTGTCATCTTCTCCTATGATGATTGTCTGCTTCCATCTGTTTACGTCTTGATGAGCCGAAGGAACTGTGCGGCACCTCCTTAAGCATAAGTCTTTACATGGGGCAAACCAATACCCGAGAACTATTGTGGCAATATATATCCTGGATTATTTTTAGATGAAAATCGCGAGGTTACCGTAGGCC
Source organism: uncultured Acidobacteriaceae bacterium (assembly GCA_963709835.1). Classification (GTDB taxonomy): domain Bacteria; phylum Acidobacteriota; class Terriglobia; order Terriglobales; family Acidobacteriaceae; genus Acidiflorens. Next base: position 35,856 of record CAVPYG010000008.1, on the reverse strand, counting down.
GCAGTCTGGCTCCGGGAAGGACACAACTTCACAGTCAGTCGAAGAAGATTTTTTGCGCCGCAGCTTACTCCAGCTTTTCGGGCTCGAGGGAAATGTTCTTTTCGCCTTGGGCGCGCTTTTCCCAATATTTTTTTACCCACGCTTCGTAGCTCTTGCCCGCCGCCGTGTCCCGTCCGGTGAAGGCGATGCTGGCAATCTCGGAGTAGGGGATGGCTGGGCGGTCGTTGTCTTTGCCATTGCTGTTGCCGGTCGCAAGCATCAGACGGACCACGGAATCCGCCAGCGTGGGGCCAATGCGGCGGTCGAAAAGATATCCGGTGATATCGGAGCCATTGGTTCGGGTAATGGTCACGTCGCCGCGATAGTCGAAGGCTTTTTCGATGACCGCTCGCACGTCGGCTTCGCTGGCGAGTTGCGGGATCCATCCCTGAAGATTTTCGCGCTCGAATCCGGGAACGACTTCGAGATCGTCGGTGGCGCGCGCCCCGCCAGCGACGGCTGGCGCCCGGTGGGGAAGCGCGGGGTCGTGGCCATGTTCGCGCCCGCTCATACGCGGCTCGCCTCAGCTTGCGCTTGCGAAGCAGCGGCGTTCGCTTCGATTGGGGCGTTGATTTGAATCAGCGGATTGTAGGAGTGCACCGGGCGGATATCGCGATCGAGATCGGCGAGCGCCTCTGGGTCGGGATAGAGCGAGAAAGTCGCCTTCACCGCGTCCACAAATCCGCGCACAGATCCGAACATGTCGTCCACCGAAGTGGTTTCGTAACCGCAATGCACCATGCAGTTGGCGCACTGCGGATTTCCCGACTCGGTGCCGTAGTTCGTCCATTCCGTGGTTTCCATCAATTCCTGGAACGAATCGGCGTAGCCGTCCTGCAACAGGTAACAGGGCTTTTGCCAGCCGAAAATGTTGTAGGTCGGCATGCCCCAGGCCGTGCACTTGTAGTCGCGCCTGCCCATCAGATATTCGAGGAAGAGCGGCGACTGGTTGAAACGCCAGGTCTTCTTGCGGTTCGAGAGCATGGCGCGGAAGAGGCGGCGGGTGCGGGCGCGTCCCATGAAATGTTTCTGGTCGGGCGCCTTGTCGTAGGAATATCCGGGCGAGACCATCATGCTCTCGACTCCGGCGTCCATCATCTCGTCGAAGAACCGGCGCGCGCTCTTGGGATCGGCGCCATCGAACAAAGTTGTGTTGGTGGTCACGCGAAAGCCGGCTTTGACGGCCGCGTGGATGCCGTCGAGAGCAATCTCGAATCCGCCTTCTCGGCACACGGAAAAATCGTGGTGCTCTTTCTGGCCATCCACATGAACGGAGAAGCTCAGGTACTTGCTGGGCTTGAACAGATGCAGCTTTTCTTTCAGCAACAGCGCGTTGGTACAGAGATAGACATATTTTTCTCGCGCGACCAGGCCTTCCACAATCTCGGCAATCCGCGGATGCATCAGCGGTTCGCCGCCCGGAATCGAGACCATGGGCGCTCCGCACTCATCGACCGCTTTGAAGCAGTCTTCGGGCGAGAGATCGGTTTTCAGGATGTGGGCGGGATACTGGATTTTGCCGCATCCGGCACACGCCAGATTGCAGCGGAACAGCGGCTCCAGCATAAGCACGAGCGGGTAGCGCTTGCGTCCGGCCAGCTTCTGGCGCAGGACGTAGGTGGCTACCGTCCACATCTGGGATACGGGAACTGCCATTACCCCTCCGGGAAGGATGTATGTCTATGATACCGGATTTCGGGTTGGCGAAGGCCAGGTATAAAAGTTTCAAGGTCTCAAGGTTTCAGAGTTTCAGGGTCTCAATCTAATCTCATCCCGCGCTTGACCGATAGCAGGCTTCGAGCAACAATCTAATTGACTCCCAATGAGGTGGAATATGCTGGCTTATGTGTTCGTTCTTTTTGCGGTGGCGGTTCGTTTCATGCCCCACCCTCTGGCTTTTACTCCGGTAGCGGCGGCGCTGCTCTACTTTGGCGCGCGCGGCCCGAAACGCCAATTGTTTGCCCCGCTGGCGCTGCTCGCGGCTTCTGACGTCATTCTCACCAAGATCGTTTACGCGTATCCCCTCACCTGGGACCATTTCGTGACTTGGGCGTGGTATGCAGCAATTCTCTGGCTGGGCAGCCAACTGAGGGAGAACTCCAACTGGCTGCGAGTCGGAGGCGCGGCGCTGGGGAGTTCCATCTCATTTTTCGCGGTCAGCAACTTTGCCGTCTGGGCCTGCTGGGCCATGTATCCGAAAACGCTCGCCGGCCTCGTGACCTGCTATGCCGCCGGCCTGCCATTCTTCCGCCGTGGAATCGCCGGCGACATGCTGTTCACCGCGGCGATGTTTGGATTGCCCGCACTCGCCACGGCGATCATCCACTCCATGAGCAAGCCACAAGGGACAGCATCCGCTTAGCGAGTGAAAGTGTGGGGACGGGGCTCTGCCCCGTCCTGGCCGAGGGCGGCTGTCCCTACACGATGCTTTTCTGCTGTTTCATCCGCCGCCAGACGAGCCATGCCGCCAGCAACACTCCCACGCCCGCCACAATCCACCAGAAGTGGTGCTTGAACAGGCTCCCCGTCAGGGTCACGATCTGAGGACCGAACCAGAGCGTCAGCAGCGCTTCGATCATGAAGCGCACAAACCGTCCGGCAAAAATCGCCAGCAGAAAACGCCAGATGTTCATCTCAAAGGCGGCCGCTGCCAGTACCACGATCTTGAAGGGCGCGGGCGGCGGCAACATCGAGGGAAACATCAGCGCCCAGAATTCATGGCGGTCGAAGGACTTGTGGATCTTCTCGAAGCGTTCCGGCGAAAGCCGTTTACGCAACAGCACCTCGCCTCCGGTGTACCCGATGACGTAGACTACGAGGCTTCCCAGGGCCGACCCGAGCGAGCCGAGCAGCACGTACAGCAGGAACTGTGAAGGATGGGCGTAGACGTAGCCCACAAAAATCGGATCGAGCGGCATGCCCAGAAACGAGCCATCCACCGCCGCAAACGCCAGCATCCCCCACGGCCCCAAAGGCGCAAGCACGCGGGTGATCCAACCGCCGTAAGCATGAAGAAAATGTTTGATCTTGGTCAAATGAGTATGCCTAGTTTATGTGAGAAGTGCGGTCGTTCGCTGAGTGCTATTCATGCGCCGTCTTTCCCGCAATCAACTCTAGCGCGTGCGGCAACAAATCCATCACCGCCTCCAGCGATTCGATCGCTCCCGACGGACTGCCCGGCAAATTCAAAATCAGGCTGGTTCCCCGGACGCCGCACACGGCGCGGCTCAACGCCGCAAAGCGCGTCTTGCGCGCGCCCTCGGAGCGCATCCGCTCCGCGATCCCTTCCACCAGCCGCTCCGACACAGCGCGCGTGGCTTCCGGCGTCACGTCGCGCGGAGCGATTCCCGTCCCTCCCGTGGTCACCACCAGGCGGGCGGATTGGCACAACTCAATCAGTTTTTCCTGGATTGCGGCGCGCTCATCGGGCACTACGCTGCGCGTCACCAGTTGAAAATTTCGCCGCCCCAGCGCTTCCGCCACAGCCGGGCCGGAGAGATCCACTTTTTCCCCGCGTGAGCACGAATCGCTGACCGTCAGCACCGCCGCGCTTCGCTGAGCGAGGGTTGAGGCATCAGGTGTCGAGGAGGACATCTTCACCCTCAGCCGACGCGTCGCGCTGCGCCTCGTCCAATAGCCGCAAGCCTTCCATCAACAGGCCCTGCGTATTCAGCGTGGTCGTTTCCAGGTCCGACTTGCCGTTGAAATCAATCTGGAAGTTTCCTTCCGTCCAGCGCAGCACTTTGAAAACCGCCGCGTCTCCCGTAGTCGGGCCGTAGGCAGCGTGCTTGGCCTGCCCTTGGTTGAAATAGATTTCGCATTTTTCGTTATTACTGCCATTGGTCATGGTCAGCAGGCAACTCTTGCGGCCCATTTCCAGCGATTGCACCAGGTCGATCACGTTCATCTGCGTCAGGCTGCCGCGCAATACGCCGTCGGCGGACTCCGCCTTGCTCAGTTTCTCCAAAGCGATCCGGTCCACCACGCGTTTGATTTTGTGGACGGCGTCTTTCAGGAAAAATGGTTTCTCCAAATAGTCTTCGATCGGGTCCTGCAACGACAGCCGCTCGCTGATGTCGGCCTTGCTGGCCATCAGGATCACCGCGATGCCCGTCGTGGCCGGCCTGCCTTTGAGTTTTTCGAGCAACTGGCGGCCATCCATACCCGGCATGCGATAGTCGCAGATCAGCACATCGGGCACGTCTTCGACCGCCTTCAGCAAGGCATCGGCTGCGTCGGTCGCGACCGTGACCTTGCCCATCGCCGACAGCGCCTGTTGCAGCATACCCAGCACCATCGGATTGTCGTCCACCAGCAGAATTTTTACGTCGCTCGCCATAAATAGAAAATTATTTCCGCTTCGCGCTCCTCCGGTAGTCGCCGCTCTTGCCGCCCGACTTTCGCTGGAGCGCGACTTCCCGGATTTCGATGCCCTTATCGAGCGCCTTGCACATGTCGTACACCGTCAAGGCCGCCACGCTCGCCGCGACCAGCGCTTCCATCTCCACGCCCGTCTCGGCCGTTGTCTTTACTTTCGCGGCAATCGACACGCCATTCTCGCACACGCGCAGGGTCACGGCAATGTGCGACAGCGGCACGGGATGGCACATGGGAATCAACTCCGCCGTGCGCTTCGCCGCCATGATTCCCGCGGTCCGCGCCACTTCGAGCGGGTCGCCTTTGGGGTTTTCCGGCAGCGCCCGCAGCACTTCCGGCGTCATACGAACGAAGGCGCTTGCCTCTGCCTCTCGCGCCGTTCGCGGCTTTGCGGACACGTCCACCATTCGGGCCTGTCCCTGCGCGTCGTAGTGCGAAAGCTGAGAAAGTTTCTTTGCCATCGCTAACAGCTTATCGTACACGCCCTACGAGGCTACGTCTTTATCGCAGCAGCAACGGCACCCATTCTCCCGCGCCGATAAGGTCGCACTCCGGCGGAATCACGATATAGCAATTCGCCCGAGCCAGAGCAGCGATGTCGCCCGACCCTTGCCACCGCGCCAATTCCACCACGGCGTTCTCAAACTCTCCCGAAAGCACTGCCGGAAGAAATCGCGTCAGCCCAGTTTTACTTCGGATCTCCGACTTCAGCCGGGCGCGTAGAAAGATCAGGGGCTGTGGCGTCATTCCCGCCAGCGCTTCGATCATTGGCCGAGCGAACAATTCGAAAGTCACCATGGTGGATACCGGGTTCCCCGGCAGCCCAAAAAAATAGTTTTTATGTGGCGCGGGCGCCCTCGCCCGCGTGCCCACTGCGACCTCGCCGTCGGCGCGGGCGGGGGCGCCCGCGCCACACGAGCCGAACACGGTCGGCCGCCCCGGCTGAATCTCTACTTTCGTAAAATAAAACTCCGCCTTCAACTCCCCAAGAACCTGCTCCACCAGATCGTACTTCCCCATGGAGACGCCGCCGGTCAGCAACAAGAGATCGCACGCCAAGCCTTGTGCATCCCAAGCTTCTTCGATCAAGCTCCGCAGCCGCCGAGGTTCATCCGGAGCAATCGCGAGCCGCATCGCCTCTCCGCCAGCGCTCTTAATCTGTGCCGCCAGAGAATAGGAATTCGAATTACGAATCTGCGCCGGCCCCGGCGTTACTGAAACGTCCACCACTTCGTCGCCGGTGGAAAGCACGGCCACGCGGGGCTTGCGGAATACCTGCACGCGATTCTTGCCGACCGCTGCTGCGATGGCGATGCCGGCATGGTCCAACCGCCGTCCTCGATCGAGCAGCATGTGTCCCGCGCGCGCTTCCGACCCTCGCGGCACGAAGTTCTCGCCGACGCTCACGCCGCGCTGTATGTTCAACAAATTCTGCGGTTCGGGTGCCCCATCCTAACTTCGCGTCTTTTGCGACGTTAGGATGGGAGCTTTGTCCGGCCGAGGTGTGCTCCACCATCACCACCGCGTCCGTCCCGGTCGGCAGCGCAGCCCCGGTCATGATCTCGACCGCCTGTCCGCGCGCGACCGAGCACCGTTCGGGGTCCGGCCAGTCGCCCGCCTTCACTTCGCCGACTACTTGCAAACGCGCCGGGGCCTCGGCCAAATCCGCCGCTCGCACCGCGTATCCATCGCGCGTCGCTCGATCAAAAGGTGGGAAATCGCGGTCGGCGACGATTCCCTCGGCCAGCACACGGCCCAAACCCGCCAGCAGATCTACTGTTTCCGCGTCTCCTGGACAAACGCTGGCCGCATGCCGCTCTACCAAGCGCCGAGCCTCTTCAAAACTGACTATCCGAGTCACGGGTATGGAAGAAGAGGGATGGACGGAGGAAAAAGCCATGCAAGAATCATACGCCGCCAAATTTAGCTCTGGCATAGCTGAGCTAAGAGAAGCCAGCGGCAACGTGTTTTCTGAGAACTGAGAACCGGGAACTGAGAACTAATTCACCGTGCCAGTTCCTGTCCCAGCACGGTGGCATTGCTGGCGAAACAAAGGCCGGTTTCCAAGTCGACCAGGCCCGACTGGACAAGTTTCGCGATCTCGCAGTCGAAGTGCTGCATGCCTTCGTTCTCGCTGGCTTTGATGGCATCGAGCAGAGTGCGGCCGGGGCGCTCGCCTTGCTCGACGCAATCGCGAGTTCGCGAGTTGGATTTCAAAATCTCGACCGCGGGCACGCGATCGCCGCCATCGCTGCGCGGAACCAGCCTCTGGGCAATGATGTAGCGGAAAGTTTTGGCGAGACGCTCTCGCACAGAGTGCTGTTCGTTCGCGCCAAACGCGCCCACGATGCGCTCGACCGTCTTCGAGCTGTCAACCGTGTTCATGCTGGAAAGGACCAGGTGGCCGTTTTCCGCGGCTTCAAGCAGGATTTCGAGCGTTTCCCGGTCGCGGGCTTCGCCCACCATAATCACCCTCGGCGCCTGGCGCAACGCGGCCCGCAGCGCCAGGGTGAAATTCGGCGCATCGCTGTGCAACTCGCGCTGGTGCACGGTAGATTTCTTGTGCCGGTGCAGAAACTCAATCGGATCTTCGATCGTCAGCACGTGATAGCTATGTTCGCTGTTGATGCGGTCAATCAAGGCGGCCAGGGTCGAAGACTTCCCCGATCCCGTCCCTCCGGTCACCAGGATCATGCCATTGCGGACCTTGGCGGCCTCTTCCAATTGCGCCGGCAGATGGAGCGACTGGATCGTCGGAATGACGGTTGGGATGACGCGCATGACAATCGCGCAACTTCCACGCTGGATAAAAACGTTGACCCGGAAGCGGGCCATCCCCGGCAAGCCGTAGGAAACGTCGCAGGAACCCTGCTCGCGAAGCGTATTGATGGCCTGCTGATTGGTGCCGATCAGATCGGCGGCGATGCGGCGCGTGTCATCCGCCGAAAGGACGCCGCTCCCGGGGATTTCGACCGCCGTAAGTTGGCCGTGGATTTCGACCTGGGGCGAACGCCCCGGCGAAAAAATCAAGTCGCTGACTTTCTCCGAGGCGCGCAACATGCCGGCCAGCAGCACCGGCGTCGGAATCGAGCCCGTTCCGCTCATGCCGTCGAAGGCAATCGCAATCGGAGAATTTCCCGGTGCAGCCATCTCATGGACTCCCGGTCACCGGTATTAACGCCGCAGGGGGAAAACGTCGCGAAGCCGGGGAACCTATGCTATGAATGTAGCGCGGATGCGCGGCAGAGCGAAGAACAACTAGGCCAACGACCTCGGTAACCTAAAAAACGGTTCCCAGTTCCCAGTTCTCAGTTCTCAGAAAAACCAGGCGGCGGTCTTAACTGAGAACTGAGAACTGGGAACTGAGAACTGGATTAAGCTATTTCTTCGGCGGCTTTTTCTTCCCGAAGCCGGTTTCCACGGTCGCGCCAATGCTCGCCAGCATCCCCTTGGCGCCTTCGGCATAGGGCCCGGTGGGTTCGAGTTCCAGATATTTCTGAAAGGCTTCGGCCGTGCCTGGGACTGCGATGGCTTTGTTGTCCTTGTCTGTGGTTTCCTTGGCGATCAGGTTCACGCCCTTCCAGTAGTAAGCCGCGGCTCTGGTCGGATCGGCGGCAATCACCTTGTCGAATGCCACGATGGCTTCATCCCCGCGGCCGGCATTGGTCAGAATCGCACCCTCGTTGAAAAGGTACATCGCCTGGTGCGCCGGATCGAGTTCGATGGCCTTGTTATAGTTGGTGATGGCGTCGTCGGTCTTGCTCGCCTTCGCGCAAGCATCGGCAAGGTTGTTATAGTAGCCTGCGATTTTCTTATTGTTGTCGGGATCTTTCTTTGCCGATTCCGAGGCGCCGCGCAGTTCAATGGCCTTCTGGTAACTGCTGATGGCCGACTCGAAGCGCTTCTGTTTTTCGGCGGGATCGGTCTGCTTGGGCCCCGAGAGGCGGTAGGCGTCTGCGAGCGAGTTCCAGATCGGATCGCGGGTGTTGTCAAGCTGGTTGGCGTCATTCAGGGTGGCGATGGCGGTCTCGTAGTCCCCGGCTGCCATCGAGGCATTGGCGGCAGCAAGTTTTTTGTTGAGCGTGCCAATGGTTTCGTTTTCCTTCTTGTTTTTCTCGGCGGCCTCGGTCTTCGCTTTGGCCTGGTCCGCGGTCATTCCCTGGGCCTGGGCTGCGGTCGTCAATTCTTTCCTCAGGTCGAAGTCCTGTTTCACTTCGTCGAGGTCCACTTGGACGCCGTTGAGGTGAAAGAGTTCCTTGCCGTCCTTGCTGAGCTTCACGTTGTACTTGCCGGGGACGACGCCAAGCGAAAAATACTCGCCCTTGTTATTGGTTTTGAGGGTGTACTTGCGGCCCGTTTCGACCCCAAGCCACTCCACTTCGGCCTGCGCGATCGGTTTCCCCTCGGTATCTTTGCAGACTCCCGACACCTGGCCCGTGGATTGCGCCGAAGCCAGCGGTGCGCACAGCCATACGGCGAGAACGGACAACAGGAGAAGGATGAAATATTTCCTCATGATTTAGCCTCCCGGCATTAGATCTGAATTTAGACGTTTGTGATATCACTTCCAGTTCGAGCGGGCGGCAGCTTCCGCGTACGAAATCGGATCTTCCGCTCCCGCTTCGTGAAACGCGCGCCGGCGGAGCACACAACTGTCGCAGACTCCGCAGGCGCGATCTTCGCTTTGATAACATGACCACGTTAAATCGAAGGGGGCGCCGAGTTCAAGTCCAAGCGTCACAATGTGATGTTTGCGCATCGCAATCAGCGGCGTCGCCACCCGGATGGTCCCCTCTTTCGTGCCCGCTTTCACGACTTCATTGAACGCCCGATAATACTCCGGGCGGCAATCGGGATACCCGGAACTGTCCGGTTCCACGGCCCCAATATAGACCTTTTCCGCCCCCAGGACTTCCGCCCAACTGACGGCGACGGCGAGAAAATGCGCGTTGCGGAAAGGGACATAAGTCACAGGAACGCCGATGCCGATCCTGTGCGCTTCGGGAACGGCAATGCCCGGGTCGGTGAGCGCCGATCCGCCTATGGCGCGCAGGGCTTCATTGCGCACCAGCAGCCGGTCGCGAATCTCCAGGCGGTCACAGATTGCCTCAAAGGCCCGCCGTTCGCGGGTTTCGGTGCGCTGGCCATAGCTGACGTGCAGGGCAGCCGGCTGGTGGTCGCGCGCCGCCAGGGCCGCGCACACGCACGAATCCATGCCGCCGCTGAGCAGGACCACGGCGCGGCTGCGGCCGCCGGTTACGTTCGATGCTGGGTTCGATACCATGGCCCGCCCGCGAAGCGTGGCAATCGCCGATTTATGATTTTACGACAGTTCAGGAGCTATCGGGTGATCGCCTCATCTGGTCATCGGGCCATTGAAGTTCAAAGGTCCTTAACTTTCGATGACCCGATAGCTCTATTCGTAGCGCAGGCTTTCCACGGGATCGAGCTGCGAGGCGCGGATCGCGGGGAGGGTGCCGAACAGGATGCCGACCAGCGACGAAACAGTAATGGCAATGATGGCCGAGAGTCCGGATATGGGGATTTTATAGGGCGTGAAGAAGTGGACGGAATAGGGGATGGCGAGTCCGATGACGATGCCGGCAACGCCGCCGATCACGGAGATGAGGATGGCCTCGGAGAGGAACTGGAGGCGAATCTCGCGTTTGGTGGCGCCCACGGCTTTGCGAATGCCAATCTCGCGCGTGCGGGCGCTGACCGTAGCCAGCATAATGTTCATGATGCCGATGCCGCTGACCAGCAACACCACCGCCGCAATCAGCAACAGCACCATCGTCAGAATGTACGACACCTTGTCGCCCATGCTCACCAGCTGCGTCATGTTCTCGACGTTGTAAATCGACTCGGGCCGGTGCCGCGACTGCAGGACGCGCTTGATTTGGGCCGTCGTCGCAGGCACTTCATCGAGGCTCGAGACCGTGAAATAAATCTGCCGAACCGCGTTAGAGGGCAGGAAAAACCGGCTCACCGAATAGGGAATCGCCATGGTGTACTCCTCCACCTCGGTCTCCCCAAACGTCTCCACGCCCTCTTTGAACACGCCGATTACCGTGAACGGGAGGCCGCTCAGCTTGATCACCCGGCCCACCGCGTTTTCCGGCCTGCCAAACAGCTTCACCGCCAGCTTCTCCGTGACCACGCCAACCTTGTTGTGTGCTTGCGAGTCCCCCACGTCAAAGAAGCGGCCCGCCGGCAACACCAGGTTCCGCACCTGACGGTATTCCGGGAACACGCCAAGCACCAGAATCTCCTGCTCCTTGCCGTTGCCCACGCTGATGCGGTCGGTGAGCGTCACAAACGGAGATGCGGCCACTACCGACGGCACCTGCTGGCGCACTGCGATAACGTCGTCGGTCGTCAATTCATCGAGCGCCTCCGCCGTGATGCGCTGCGCCCCGCCGGCGTAGCTGGCATAAATCAGGTTGGCGCCAATCCCCTGAATCAAGCTCAGAATGAATTGTTGTCCCGTAAGCCCTATAGTGACCACGAGAATCAGTGAAGCAGTGCCGATGACGATGCCGAGCGAGGTCAGCGCGAAGCGGACCTTGTTGATCATGAACGTTTCGTAGGCAAAGCTGAAGATCTCGCCCGTTGCCAGCGTGGGCCGTCTGCTCATAAGAAGGATCGTAGAATTTTCGTTCATCACATCGGCGAGGGCGCGCTACGGCCCGTGAACCGATGCATTCCGACTATGTTATTCTCGCACGGTACTTGCCGCTCCAGTTGCAAACCAGCGAAATTTATTGGAGGCCTGTTATCGTCGCCCTCGAAACGCGTTCCCGTCCCCAGTCGCTCCGGCTGCTGCGCATCGTGCTGGTCGCCCTCGCGCTGCGGCTCGTGGTCATGTACTTTCTGTATCCGGAGCACCTGAATCCGGAGCGCGACCACTGGTATTTTGGCGGAGAAACGGGACATATCGCGCGCTCGCTGGTCGAGGGCAAAGGGCTCAGCAGTCCGATGTTCGCCGAGACCGGCCCCACGGCCTGGCAGACACCGATCTATCCTTGCCTGCTGGCGCTGGTGTTTCGCGTTTTCGGCGTTTTCAGCAAGGGATCTGCGATCTGCATTCTGTCGCTGAACAGCCTGTTCTCGGCGCTCACCTGTCTGCCGGTGTTCTTTATGGCTCGCCGCAGTTTCGGGGAGAAGACCGCCTGGCGCGCTGGATGGGCATGGGCCTTGTTCCCGTATGCAATTTTTTTCTCGGCGTCCCACATCTGGCCCACTACCTTGACCACTTTGCTGCTGCCGCTAGCCTTTCTCGCGGGTTTGCAGTTGGAGGACTCCACCCAACTTGGAACCTGGATCAAGTTCGGCCTGTTGGGCGGCGTAGCAGCCATGAACGACCCGGTCGTGTTGACTGTCTTGCCGGCACTCGGACTGTGGATGTGTTACCGCACCTGGCAGCGCAGGGACCACTGGCTCCGGCCCGCGCTCGGAGCGGCGCTGGCTTTTATGGTTGTGGTCTTGCCCTGGTTTATCCGAAACTACCGCGCTTTCCATAAAATCGTCCCCTTTCGCGGCAACTTCGGGGTCGAACTCTACATCGGCAACAACGGCGACACTTCGCATTTTACCGCTCGCTACTTGCATCCCGAGCACAACGACGCAGAATGGCAGGAATACGTCCGCCTGGGTGAAGCGCGCTACATGGAACACAAGCAGCAGCAGGCCGTGGCGTTCATCTCAAGCCACAAGGGACTCTTCCTGCGGACTTCGTTGCGCCGCGTCATTTACCTGTGGACCAATTATTGGAGCTTGAGTCGGGATTATCTGCAACAAGAACCATACGACATTCCAGCAATCTTTTTTAACGTCACGCTCAGCGCATTAGCGCTCTGGGGCTTGTGGACGGGATGGCGAACCTTCGGCGCCGCCGTAGTTCCCTACGCCATCGCGCTGTTTTGCTTTCCTTTGGTTTACTACGTGACTCATGAGGAGGATTTCTACCGGCGCCCGGCGGACCCCTTCTTTGTTATCCTCGCCGTCTACGCCGTGAGCGCCTGGCTCGAGCACCGCCATCGGAAGACACAAACTGCGGTGGCTTCAGACTAATCCGCTTCCGGGATGCGGCACACTCGCACGGCGTGATTCTCGAACGGGCAATCCATTCCCGGTACACCCGGAGAAACCAGCACCACCCAACTGACTCCAAACCGCGACTTCAGCCGCTGAAAATCCTCGGCTTGAAAGTCTCCCCAACCTTGTTGAGCGTCCACTTCCTCTTTCCATCGCACGGCCAAACTGGGAACCTGGGTCGCCACCGATGGGTCCTTCACGTAATCGGCCAGCGCGCTGCGCTCCGCCAGAGCGCGAAAACTATGGAAATCTTCTCCCGGCAGCTTCATGTAATAAGGGTCCAGCGCAAACAAGCTATCAACGGGCGTGTTCTGGCGGACCCACTCGAAAGCCTCGACCCAGGAGTTTCCGGGTTTTGCCCCTGGCCATTCCAAGTGCGGCGAGGCGGGAAACGTTTGCCGCTGCGCCCAGAACATCCCGGCCGCCAGTGGAACAAACAAAAGCAGCCAGCGGTAAGCGTGCCGTCCCAAAATCTTTTGCCCGATGAGTCCCCCGGCCAGCAGACAGAACAACAAATAGAGCAGGTGTAGAAAACGCATGGGTTGAAACGGCTTCAGCCTGTCAAGGCTGGACGGCAGCATGATGGCGACGGCAACGGCAAGTTGAAAAACGCCAAACCACGCCAGCCTTGAAGCCATCCGCGCCTGGACCATGGAACCGCTCTTCCGTCCGAGCCGGTAAATCCACCACAACAAAAACAACGGAGCAATCGCCCCCAGCCATTCGTACCATTGCCAGCGCCCGAGGAAGTAATAATCGCGCGTGACCGCGGCTTGATGCCAGGCTGGAGAAGTGGGCTGGAAAATCCATCCCAACGGAAGCACGGCCGCAACTAAAGATTTGGACGGATCGGCAGCGCCGCGCCAGGAAAGAAAAATGCAATAAGAAATGCCAAAGGCGGCCATAAGCGGATGAATTACAAACGCCAGCGCCAGCAAGCACCCGGCCAGAATGCGGCGCCGATCCAGAACCGCCGCCACCGCTGCCAGGATCGCGGCCGTGGCCAGGGCCCGTGGATGCAGGTACTGATCGTCAAGGTAAAGCGCGGTACCCGCAACCGGGAGCGTAAGCAACGCGGCCACGAATGCCACCGCCGCCCATTGCGCATGCGTCTCCACGAAGACTCGCCGCGCAATCCGCAAACATCCCCACAAGATCAAAACGACCGACGCGAACTGCCACAGTAGAATCGTTACTCCGACGGATAGATGGTATAGATGGGATAGTTGGGTGAGACGAATCGAACCGGCGATCACTTTGTCGAAAATGGTGGCCTGGAGTTGCACTCGGAAAAAGTCGGCATCGTGCGGATAAAGCGCTGGACTCAGGTCTTTCTTGATCGCCGCAAGATAGACTCCATCGTCCTCCGCTCCCGGATGGTAGCCTTGCACCAGCATGGCGAACAGGGCCAACCCCAAGAGAATCGTCGCAGTTTTGGCCGCCGGCAGGTATTTCATGCCCCGATCCCTATAGAATCGTTTGGGTGTCTGCTGAAGAACGGAGCGCGGCAAATCATGGGACCGTGGTCCCCATCGGCTACTGACATGGAAGACGTTCCTCTGGTTGCGGCGAAGGGGCCGGCGAAGCTCGCCTTGGTTGTGCCGACGCTTCACGAGGCGGCAAACATTGAGCGGATCTTGCAGCGCATTCGATCCAGTCTCGATCCACTCAATATTCCCTACGAAATTATTATAGTGGACGACGACAGCCGGGACGGGACCGCCGAGGTGGTGGGCAAAATCTCGGACGCCGATCCTCGCGTGCGACTCCTGGTGCGCACCCATGCGCGCGGCCTGGGTGGAGCGGTCGTCCACGGCTGGGAGCACAGCTCAGCCGCGGTCGTCGGCGTCATCGACGCCGACTTCCAGCATCCTCCTGAGCTTCTGCCCCAGCTTTGGCAGGCGATGGACGCGGGGGCCGATCTCGCTCTGGCCAGCCGCTACGCCGAGCCCGGCAGCCTCCGCCACTGGAATCCGCTGCGCTATGCATTGTCGCGGTTGGCCATTTGGCTGACCTGGCCCATCCAGAGACCCGCCATCCGCGTCCAAGACCCGATGTCCGGCTTCTTTCTTGTGCGCCGCGATTGCATCCGAGATGTCCAACTCGAAACACAGGGGTTCAAGATCCTTCTGGAAATCCTCGTGCGGGGAAACGTCCACTCTGTCACCGAGGTCCCCTTCTTTTTTGGCCTGCGCCAGGCGGGCCGCAGCAAGGCCGGGATCAGGGAAGGCGTGGACTATCTTTGGCTGCTCGGTCGCCTCTACCGCGCCGCTGCCCTGAGGCGCCGCTCTCCTCACTCCCGAACGTAGTGCGTGGCGTCGCCTGAATCGAGCTTACGTCCGCTCTCGCTGAAGATGGGGTTGCGGCCGATGCCGGCGCTCTTGAGCGCGAATCGAAGCGTCGTGCCCAGCACGCCCAGCCCATATTGCACGCTGCGCCCGAAATTAATCGAGGAAGCTTCCGCAAAATACTTTGTCGGGCATGAAACTTCGCCGATGCGGAATCCGAAGTAAACGCATTGCGCGAGCATCTGATTATCGAAAACGAAATCGTCGCTGTTTTCTCCGAGCGGCAGGCGGGTGAGCACTTCGCGGCTGAAAGCGCGATAGCCGGTGTGATACTCCGACAGCTTGACCCCCAGAAACAGATTCTCAAACGCAGTGAGCAGGCGGTTGGAGATGTATTTGTAAAGCGGCATGCCTCCGCGCAACGCCGTGCCGCCGATGATGCGCGATCCGAGAACGACGTCATAAACGCCGTAAGCGACCATGCTCGCCATCGCCGTGACCAGCAGCGGCGTGTACTGATAGTCGGGATGCACCATGATGACCACGTCGGCGCCCGCGGCCAGAGCTTCGCGGTAGCAGGTCTGCTGATTGCGTCCGTAACCGTAATTGCGGTTGTGCACGAACGACTGCAAGCCCAGCCGCTGCGCGACTTCGACGGTGCGGTCGGTGCTGTGGTCGTCCACCAGAATGCGGATATCAACCAGCTCGGGCAATTCCCGCACCGTAGCTTCCAACGTTTTTTCCGCATTGTAAGCGGGCAACACGACGGCAATGCGTTTGCCGTTGATCATGCGGCGTTTCCCTCGATTCGACTGCATTGAATCATAAACAAAAACGCCGTGTTTTGCTGGAACGATGCGGCGGCGCCTGGAAATGTCGCGGTTTGAAAACTTCGCGTCCTTGAACAATCTCCCCACTCTAAGCGAAACTGTTAAACATGCCTCCTCGTACGTTGTTTGAGAAAATCTGGGACGCGCATCTGGTCACCGTTCCCGGCACCGAGCCCGCGCTGATCTATATCGACCTGCACCTGGTGCATGAAGTGACTTCGCCGCAGGCCTTCGACGGGTTGCGCGTCAACGGACGCCGACTCCGCCAGCCCTTGCGCACGGTCGCCACCGTTGACCACAACATCCCGACCACTCCGCGCGGCCTTCCCATCGCCGACGAGATTGCGGCGAAACAAATCGAAACGCTGCGGAAAAACTGCCGCGAGTTTGGCGTTCACCTTTTCGATGTGGACTCGCCCGACCAGGGCATCGTCCACGTCATCGGCCCGGAACTCGGCCTCACCTTGCCGGGCATGACCATCGTCTGCGGCGACAGCCATACCTCGACCCACGGCGCCTTCGGAGCGTGGGCGGGAGGCATAGGAACGTCGTGGGTCGAGCACGTGCTCTCCACGCAATGCCTGCCTCAGAAAAGGCCGAAGACCATGCAGATCCGCGTCAACGGAAAGCTGGACAAGGGCGTGACCGCGAAAGATCTGGCGCTCGGAATCATCGGCCAGATCGGCACCGATGGCGCCACCGGATACGTGATCGAGTACGCCGGCGAGGCTGTGCGCGCCTTGTCGATGGAAGGCCGCATGACGCTCTGCAACATGAGCATCGAGGCGGGAGCGCGGGCCGGCATGGTTGCACCCGACGAGACGACGTTCGCCTATGTCAACGGACGACGCTTCGCTCCGAAAGGAAAAGCTTGGGAAGAAGCAGTCGCCTACTGGCGCACTCTGCCCAGCGATCCTGGCGCCAAATTCGACCGCGTGGTCGAAATTGACGCGGCGTCGCTCGCTCCCTTCGTAACCTGGGGAACGAGTCCCGGGATGGTGGTCGCCGTGGACGGGCGCGTTCCCGAGTTGAAGAGTTTCGTCGAGGAATCCGAGCGTCGCGCCGCCGAACAGGCGCTCACCTACATGGGCCTTGAACCGGGAATGCCAATCGAAGCCATTACCGTGGATCGCGTGTTCATCGGCTCGTGCACGAATTCGCGCATCGAAGACCTGCGGGCGGCGGCGCGCGTGGCCAAAGGCCAGCATGTGCACTCCAAGGTTCGCGCCATGGTGGTGCCGGGCTCGCAGGCCGTCAAGCGCGCGGCCGAGCAGGAAGGATTGCATCGCATTTTTCTCGCCGCCGGATTTGAATGGCGCGAGTCGGGATGCTCGATGTGCCTCGGCATGAATCCCGACATCCTGCTGCCGGGAGAGCGCTGCGCCTCCACCAGCAACCGCAATTTCGAAGGCCGCCAGGGTCGAGGCGGACGCACGCATCTCGTCAGTCCCATGATGGCGGCCGCCGCGGCCATCGTCGGACACTTCACCGACATTCGGAAGTGGCGATTTTAGGTGTGGCAAGACTAACCAATGAATGTAAAACCGCTCCATACGTCTCATAGAGTTCTGCTAAACTTTGTTTCCATCATGCGTAACACTGCTCTTGCAATCGGCTGGATAGCGATTCTCTTGTGTTTTGGGTTGGCAACTATCACTGCGCAAACTCCGTCTTCGCAAAGCACCGACTCTAGCACCAAGGAAAGCGCAGACAAGGTTTATCGCGTGGGCGCCGACGGTGTCACTCCTCCCCGTGGCATCTACACTCCCAGCCCCGAATACTCGGAACAAGCTAGCAAAATGGGACATGGAGGTACTTGCCTTCTCGAACTCGTGGTTGACGCTAAGGGAATGCCTCGCAACATCACGGTAAAGAAATCTCTAGGCATGGGGCTCGATGAGAAATCCATTGAGACGGTTCGTCGGTGGAGATTTAAACCTGCGATGAAGGATGGCGTTCCGGTGGCTGTTCAAATCAACGTCGAATTAACCTTCCATATCTTCGACAGTCTCGAAGACAAGCTCGTGAAAGCCGACGCAGGAGATGCAAAGGCGCAATTCGAGGCCTCTCAACACTTTCTGTCAGGACGTGATGTAACCAAGGAGGACGAGTCCCGTGGATTTGCCTATCTCGAGAAGGCCGCTAAACAAGGCTTGCCCGAGGCTCAGTTCGCGATGGGGGAGTATTTGTCGTCCCATGGAAATGATTTGGTGAGCGCTTATGTTTGGTACGCGCTGGCCCAGAAAAACCGTTATAAACACAGCGACAAAAGAGTGAAAGAGCTGGCCAAGAAAATGACGCCGGAGCAGTTAGCCGAGGCGCGGCGGCGACTGGACAGCAATAACCCAATCTGAGGATGAGTCAATTTCCAGGCAGAAAGTTTGAGTAGAGATTATGCAACCGTTTCGCAAGCACACCGGCGTCGTTGTCCCGCTCAACAAAGTCAACGTGGACACCGATCAGATCATTCCCAAGCAATTTCTGAAGCGCATCGAGCGCACGGGATTCGGCCAGTTCCTGTTCTACGACTGGCGCTTTCTCGCGGACGGAAGAAAGATCGACGATTTCATTCTGCACCAGCCGCGCTACGCCAAGGCCTCGATCCTGGTCGCAGGAAAAAATTTCGGCTGCGGCTCCTCGCGCGAACATGCCGTCTGGGCGCTCGACGATTTCGGTTTCCGGGCGGTGATCGCGCCGTCGTTTGCCGACATCTTCGCCAGCAACAGCCTGCGGAACGGCCTGCTGACGGTGCGGCTCACCGAAGAACAAGTCGCGGAAATCATCCGCCGTTCCGAAGAGATCGGGAATTATCAGCTGACCGTCAATCTCGAAACTCTCACCGTGGAAGACGGTCAAGCCCAACGATTCGCGGCGGCTTTCGCTATGGATGAATCCGCGCGCCATAGCCTGCTCAACGGATTGGACGAGATCGGCATCTCGCTCCAGCATGAAGCGGAGATCGCGGCCTATGAAGCAACTCATCCCCTGCGCCCGGAGATGAAGGCGACTCTGCCCGGCTGATCCGCGGCCGTTGAAAGTTTTCGCCTTACCCGCTGTGCCGGATGTGCATCACGTCCCCATCCTGCACAATGTAATCCTTCCCTTCCAACCGCAACGTGCCCTTGGCCCGCGCATTGGCCTCGGAGCCCGCTTCCAGCAACTGGTCCCAGCGAATCGTCTCCGCGCGTATAAAATGCTTCTCCAGATCGGAGTGAATGGCGCCGGCGCCGTTCTGGGCGCGCGTATTGAGCGGGATCGTCCAGGCGCGGCACTCATCTTCACCCGCCGTAAAAAAAGAAATCAGCCCCAGCAGGTGATAGCTCTTGCGGATCAGCCGCGCCAGTCCGCTTTCCGTCAGCCCATAACTGCCGAGAAATTCCGCCGCGTCTTCGTCCGTCATCTCCGCCAGTTCCGCTTCCACTTTGCCGCAAATCGCGCTCGCCCCCGCATTCATACGCCCGGCCACTTCCGTCAGCTTATATTTTTCGACCGCCGCGTCCAGGTCTTTTCCCAGCGATGTGCTCTCGCCAATATTGAGCACGTAGAGAATCGGCTTCTCGCTCAGAAACATGAAACCCCGTATGCGCTTCTTGTCATCGGCGCTCATTTCCATTTCGCGCAGCGGCTTTTCGGTCTCGAGATGGGCCTTCGCCTGGATGAGCAGCTCGTTTTCTTTTTCCAGTTCCGGCGTCTTCATCTTTTTCAAATCCTTTTCCAGGCGCTCCAGCCGCTTTTCGATCTGCCCCAGATCGCTCACCATCAAATCGAACTCGACGTTCTTGATGTCGCGCAGCGGATCGATCGGCCCGACGTGCGGAATCGCGTCGTTCTCGAACGCCCGCAGCACGTGGATGAGCGCGTCCACCTGCCGCAAATGCCCGATGTATGCCGTCTCTTTCAGCGCGTCCTCGCCAATGGCGCCGACGTCCACGTACTCGACCGAGGCGTGCGTCAGCTTCTTCGGCTTGTAGAGCGCGGCCAGCTTGTCGAGACGCTCGTCCGGAACCTTGGCCACTCCGATGTGCGCCTCGCGCGGATTCGAAAATGCCTGCTCGGAAATATTGACTTTCGTCAGAATGCCAAACAAAGACGTCTTGCCAACTTGCGGCAGGCCGATGATGCCAGTTTTCATGAGTAGCTCTCAGCTTTCAGTTGTCAGCTATCAGTTCCATCAAAAGCATAAATCATCGCGCTCGATACGCCTACGCGCTTCCTTTCCTCCGCGTACTCTGCGTTAAAGTGTTTAACTCCAAATTCTTCCAGATTTTTTCCAATCGCCGCATCGCAGCCATACCAAAGTTATCCACAGCCCCGAACCAGTTCTGTCACTTACTTCGGTGTTCGCCGCTGTTTACGCTACGCTCAATCTTCCCCCACACACACCCGTTCGGAGGAATCATTGGAATGCAGCGTTCGTTGACGGTTGCCGACGTGGGATTCGCTTCCTTGCAAACGGCGTTATTTTGCGTGCAGTGTGAGATGCTCAGCGACAACAACACGCCGTGCTGCCTGGCCTGCGGCAGCAAGGCCGTGCTCAGTCTGGCGCGCGTGCTCGGCGGATCGCTTCGCGGGCAGCCAACCGCGCGTCTCATCGCCGATGACGAACTCGACAGCCTGGTGCGCTCGCTGCTCTACACCGTCCCGCAAGTCGCCGAGGCCGATGAATACCAGAGTCCGTTTCACTCCACCCAACACCAACCCGGCGAAGATTCCGTCGCCCTTACCGCGCCGGCGGATTTTTCTTTTCGCCATCGCATGCGGCTTCGTCATCATGGGCCGGTCCTGGTGCCGCGTCCGCTGACCCATGCTCAACAAATCTACGCCGGAGAACTGAATCTCGAGCCCTGCATCAGCCTCATTGCCGAAAAGGCTCAGGTGTTGACCGGAGCGACCGGCGCTGCCATCGCTCTCCGCCGCGGCAGCGAAATTGTTTGCCGCGCGCGCGCCGGACTCACCGCTCCCGATCTCGGCGTCCGCCTGCAAACCGATACCGGACTCTCCGCCGAATGCGTGCGCACCGGAGAGATCCTGCTCTGCCATGACGCCGAGTCGAATCCGCGCGTGGATTGGGCGAGCTGCCGCCGCATGGGAGTGCGCTCCATCCTGGTCGCTCCGCTGCGCCACTTCCGCCGCACGCTCGGCCTTTTCGAAGTGCTTTCGTCCGCGCCCCACGCCTTCGACAACGACGATGTGGCCACCATGCAGTTCCTCTCCGCTATGATGGTGGCGGCAATCTCGCGTCTCTCCAGCGTGCGGCCGTCGCTGCCCGAGGCGTCGGGCGAGTAACCGCGGCTGGCCGCGCAAGAGAGAGAAGTCCAGCGTCGAAAGGGAGATTCCGATGAAGTATGTTTTCTGGATCGCCCTAGTCGTGGCAGTGGTCACGGCGGGCTGGGAAATGCTCGCGCCCAAAATCACTAACGCTATTTTTCAAGATGAGCTGCAGGATATGGCGACAGAGCTTGATACCCGTATTGGGCTGTCACCGCCAAGATCGGACGAAGAACTGCGCAACTTTGTCATTCGCAAAGCGGCAAGTCACGATATTGAACTCGATCCAGGGCAGGTGATGGTGCAGGCCAGCGGCCCGCCTGAGCAACGGGTCTTTCACATCGCAGTCCACTATACCGTGCCCGTGAATCTGCTCGTATATTCGTACCATTTGCACTTCAGTTACGAGCGGGAAATCCATCAGAAACCACTGCCGACCCGCTAGCAGATAAATAACTGCATATCCCGCGCTGCGCTCGGCACGCTGACTTGTCAGAGTGCTTGTCTGAGTATTTCGTCCGACACCTACACCGGCACCGGCACGCTCTCCACAATCTCGCGCAGTACTTGCTCCGCCTGCTCGGACTTTCTCAGCGTCGAAGCGTAGAGCGGACTAACCACTACGCGGTGGGCGAAGACGGAGACGACCAGCGGCTTGAAATCTTCAGGTGTGCAGTAATCGCGGCCGTCAAGGAAGGCCATTGACTGCGCGGCGCGGTAAAGCATCTGCGAGCCTCGCGGAGACACTCCCAGGGTCAGATACTCCGACTCGCGTGTCTTTCCAACGATCTTGAGTATGTAAGTGACTAGCGACTCGTCCACGTGCACTCGGGCGACGGCTTGCTGGATTTCCACTACCTCGGCGGCATTGAGCGCGGGCCGCAAGTTTTCGAGCTGGGCGGCGCCGGCCTCGTCGCGCAGGATTTCGCGCTCCGCATTGCCTTCGGGATATCCCATGCGAACGCGCATCAAAAAACGGTCAAGCTGCGACTCGGGCAAGGGATAAGTGCCGTGGTGCTCGATGGGATTCTGCGTCGCTATCACCAGGAACGGCTGCGGCAGCGCATAAGAATGCGCGTCGATGGTGACCTGGCCCTCGTTCATGGCTTCGAGCAGGGCGGACTGAGTCTTGGGAGTCGTGCGGTTGATTTCGTCGGCCAGCAGCACGTTGGCGAAGACTGGTCCGCGCTTGAATTCGAATTGTTGTTCGACAGCAGAGTAAATCGAAATGCCCAGCACGTCGGAGGGCAGCATGTCGCTGGTGAACTGGATGCGCTGAAAGGTGCAGTCGATGGCGCGGGCCAGCGCCTGGCCGAGCGTGGTCTTGCCCACTCCGGGGACGCCTTCGATCAAGAGATGCCCCTTGGCGAACATCGAAACCAAGGCAAGGCGAAGCACATCGTCCGTGCCGCGGATCACGCGGCGCAGCGATTTTTCCAGTTCGGCTGCGCGGCTGGAGGTGGCGCTCGCTAGGTGGGCTGACATTGGTTGAATTCTACTATGCAGGCGGCGGGAGGAACGGTTACGGGAGTCATAAAGCGGGGTTTGGGCGGAGTTTGTTCTGGGAGGCTGATGTTAAAGATTGCGCACGCCGATTTGCTTAAGCTCACGAGCGTCTTCTCACATCCACAACGATCGTCTCCGCCAAGCGATCCTGGGCGCACATGCGGTTGCGATCCCAGAAGAACTGCAAGAAACCGAGCCCCCCTTCGAGCACTGCGGCGCCATAGCCAAGGGACCGTTCTATAGATTGCCATGCCCCCATTCGCTCACTTTTCAGGGACATTGCCCTGGTTCGCGCGATCCATTTGCCCGGTGTTTGGCCATTACCCCAATAATTTCCCAATCCAAAATAGATCAGGACGACGATGACATTTCCGGCCTCGTGGAAGTCAAACTTCATGTTGATGGTTTGTTCGTGCAGCACGAAACGCCGCCATGCCCACTCGGACGGAACCCAAAGCAAAACACAGAGGAACACATCAATCCAATATCCCAGCGCCCGCTGCCAGAAGGTTGCGAGAGGCAATCCGTCCAACGCATTCACGCGAGGAGTTTCATGACTGGTAAAGGTCCGCCTCGCCAGTTTCGATGGTTGACTCATGGACGTAAACTATAACTCATCGCAATCGAATAGGTCACCCGCGGCCGATTCGGAGTAGATCATTCCACAGCTTATTGTCCGAGATCCGCCGGCCGCCCCGTCAACCGCTCAATTCTCTTTGCCGTTGGCGGATGGGTCGAAAACAGGTTGCCGAAACCCATCCCTCCCAGGAACGGCGCAATAATGAAAAGATGCGCGGTAGATGCGGTGGCTAGCAGCGGACGCTGGCGGGCATAGGCGTCGATTTTCCCAAGGGCGCTGGCCAGAGCGTCGGGATTGCCCGTCCAGTGTGCTCCCGTGTCGTCGGCCCCGTATTCGCGGGAGCGCGAAACGGCAAGCTGGATCAGCATGGCTGCAAACGGTGCAAGAAAAATCATGGCGATAGCCGCAATGCCGCCTCCATTGCGATTGTCGCGGCTGCCTCTCATGCCGCCAAATATCATGGCCCACTTGGCCATCGACGCAAGGTAAGTGATCGCTCCGGCCAACGTCGCCGCAATCGAACTAATAAGAATGTCGCGATTGCGCACGTGGCCGAGTTCATGCGCCAGCACGCCTTCCAGTTCCTCGTCGGTGAGCAGTCCCAGGATGCCCTGAGTTACGGCCACGGACGCGTGGTTCGGATTGCGTCCCGTGGCGAAGGCATTGGGCGAGTCGGTCGGGATGACATAGACCTTCGGCATCGGCAAGCCGACTTTTTGCGACAGCCGCTCGACGATGTTATAAACGCGCGGCAAATCCTCGCGGCTGACGGGCTGGGCGCGGTAAGTGGCGAGCGCAATCTTGTCGGAGAAGAAGTAGGAAACGAAATTCAGGACGGCGGCGAAAACCAGCGCTATCAGCATTCCATTTTGCCCGCCGAAAGCCCGCCCAGCCACCATCAGCAGCAGCGTCATGACGGTAAGCAGAAGCGTAGTTTTGAAGATATTGCTCATAAGTATTGCCTCAGTATTAGAACCGGTCTCATAAATGGTTTTGGGGAAGGGCACGACTTCAGTCGTGCCGCTAAGCGCCGCCAGAAACGCGGGCTTTAGCCCCTGAGGGCCCGGCGCCAAACCCTGGGAACCATTTATGAGACCAGTTCTAGTGTATTAGATGCCATTCGCCTGCCTTTGGCTCTACGTGTTGGGACGAACACCTTGCGCGTTTGGGGACGGGCGTCCTCGCCCGTCCATCATGCGTAGGGATAGCCGCCCTCGGCTGTCCAAGCCGAGCGCACCGGGGTCCCCGTCGAGCCTGGTGTTGGCTTGACGGGG
Source organism: uncultured Acidobacteriaceae bacterium (assembly GCA_963709835.1). Classification (GTDB taxonomy): domain Bacteria; phylum Acidobacteriota; class Terriglobia; order Terriglobales; family Acidobacteriaceae; genus Acidiflorens. The sequence goes on along the minus strand of CAVPYG010000008.1, from coordinate 11,597 downwards.
TGGAGCAGCTCGGCAGTCGCTGCGGTCCCAGCAACTCGAAGCTACCCCCGCCGTTTCAGCGCCTGCTCCAGTGTCTGGTCCAGCGCCGCCTTGGCTTTTTCGTATTCCGCAGGCGTGATCTTGCCTTGTTTTCTTTCCAGCTCCAGCTGAAACAGTTCTTCCTTCAGCGATTCGAGCAGCAACGACGAAGACGATCTTGCCGCCTGAGCCGCGGCCGCTCCCGGAGTCGCGCGAAGCGCTGCGTTGGAAGCACTCGGAGTCGCTGCGATTGCCGCCACAGGTTGCCGTTTCACGACCATCCATCCGCCGAGGGCAAGCAGCAGGCAAAATCCGCCGAGGATATACCAACGATATTGCTGAAGAGCGTCAGGCGCTTCGATGGGCGCGCCCAGTCCGCCGCCGGGCAGATTGTTAGCGTCGCGTCCCTGCGCCGGCATCTGGCCCTGCTCTTGGTCCGCACTCGCCGCCTCCGCCCCGGACGGCTGCGTGAAAACGCCATTGCCCGTCAGCGTGAAGCCGAGCGCCTGTCCAGCCTTCGTCTGCTGCGCGACTTCCACCGTGCTATCGGCCTGATTGGGGTCTTGCATATTCTGGAAGCTCGCCGCATTCGCGGCCTTGAACTGGATCGTCTTGGGAAGAACGACGACAACATGCTCGGCGGGATAGAGCGGCTTGGGATCGATCTTGATCTCGCCCGAGTAGGGCAGCGTGAACTCCAACTGAAACTGCGTCTCACCGGGACGCAGCGGAAAGGCAATGGCGTAGCGGTTTTTCTCGGATTCGGCCACTGCGTCGGCGGGGATCGGCTGGCCGTTCGGCGCGCGGGCCTGTAGTTGCTCGATCTTCGCGCCCGGCGGCAGATAGAACTCGAAGTTGCGATCGCCCATCTGCGTTCTCGCCGGAGAAGACGTGTTACTGACGAAGAACAGGCGCACGCCCTGCATGGTTCCGCTGTCGGCCTCGAAGCGCATGACGTCGGCGGTCACGCTCAGCCCGCTGACCTTCGCCGCAACGTCATAGACCTCGACGTCAACCGACTTACTGCCGGGAGGAGCCATCTGGTGATAACTAACTCCCTGATGCGCGGCGCGAATAAGATGCGGCGCGGCGCTGTCGGCGTTCGAAAGCTTGAAGCTGAATTTTCCACTGCTGTCCGCCTTGGTGCTGGCGGCCACGTCCATGCCGTTGGCGATGTTAATAAGAATAACTTCATCGCCCGCAGCAGGCTTGCCGGTCGTGCCGTTGGTCACGGTGCCGGAAAGGGTCTGGGCTGCGGCCGAGGCTATCGCCAGCGAGAAGATAGCCGCTAGCAGTGCGGATTGTACGAATTTCTTCAAAACAACTCCTTTGGGGCGACGAGGCGATAGAATTGCAGCGGTTAGACCTGTTTCGCATCTCGATTAGCAAACGACAAAAGTATGACCAACGCGGCGAAAAATGCCGCCAGACTCAACAATGTCTGCACGACATGGGCAATTCCTCTGATTCTTGGGAGCAGAGCACCGACCGGAATGAGCATTATCACCCCGGCGTATGACGCTAGCAGGGTCTTTTCATCCTTTCGGAACCGGCTAAACGCAAGTGCGACCCCCATCCAGCAGACAGCAGCCCAAAACGCGATGTTGATAATCACCACCGCCCGTGCCGGAAGGAATCCGGATCCCAACCATGTCCACGCAGAATGCCGGGCTAACATTTCCGAATGAAACTGACTGCCGACAACACTAGCTGCAAAGGCCAGAACCAGGAATGCCCCGAAACGAGTGGTAACAAGTTGAGGCGAATCGGACGCAGCCGCAGCCGACACGACAGGTGCATCTTTTGGCCAGCGCGCTTGCTTCACGCGATGAACCGCAGCGCCAGCCGAATAGGACAGGCCTCCGATAAAGAGAGGTGTCAGAAAGAGCTTGTCGGAGCACCCTGAACCGAACCCTATCTCGCGCCAATTCTGTATCTGGCAATCGGCAGTGAAAAAGTGCTCAAAAAGAGACCCTGGCCCGACAAGGACGCTCCCTGCTGCTCGCCAATATAGGAGACGGAGCAGGAAGACCGCTGTGAACGGAATCCATACCCATATAGCAGGCCCGGCCATGACTTGGTCACTCACTACATACGCAAGCAGCGCCCCCACAACCACGACTACGAACAGCAAATAGTCGGAATAAAACTGCTGTGGCGTTTTAACGGAGGTAAGAAAAGGGCTGAAGACACCATACGCCAGACCGGAGGCCATAAGGGTCAGCCACGGCACCGCAAGCGCCGCAACAACTAAGTGAAGCCCGTAAGCAAGGATACGTTTCATTGTTGCGATTTTAACTCGTCACACAGCCCATAGTAGTCCAATTTCAACAGCAGCCTAATTGAAGTCTCGTCTCTAAGGCGGCTATTGAGCAATCACACCACCTGCCCTGCAACCAATTCCAGCCGCGCAATCTCCGCCATGATCGCAGCCGCCTCTTCTTCGAGCGACGCACGCAGCGATTGATAATCCGCGTCCGGGACCTTGCCTGCTTTGTATTCAAAATTCAGATCGCGCAGGTTCTCATACACCGCTTCCTTGCGCTCCCGGAGATAGCCGAGCCGCGTCTTTTCTTCTCCCGCATAAACTTCGCCGGGGAAAAAGAAGATGTAATAGAGAGTGGCGATCGTCATCACCGAACAGAAAAAAAACGTCATCGTCATAAGTCGGTCTCCTTGCGGGCCCGCTCGCGAAATTCGTCCAGCTCTCGGCCATGTGGAATTGTGATGCCATCGGCCAGCGCGGGCGCGGGCCGGTTCTTCCACGAACGCACCACGTAAACCACCAGCACCACGCCCAGCGCCAGCGCGACAAACGGCATGATCCAGGCCACGCGATTGAAACCGGTAGCGGTGGGCGCGGCGATTACGGTCGGCCCGTATTCCTGCACAAAGCCTTGCAGGATGAGGTCGTCGTTATCGCCTCGGTCGAGCGCGGCCAGCAGTTCATTGCGCATCTTCTCCGACGCCTGGCAGCCGACGTGATTGCATTCCAGCAACACCTGGCCGCATCCGCAAGTGCACATCATGCGATGTCCCAGATTATTGAAGCGCGCGGAATTGTCCGCGGCGCCCATAAAAACAACCACCGCGAGCGCCAGTGCGCCAGCCTGCAACCAGCGACGAAGGAATATACGATGTCGCGAAATGATCGAGATTCTCATCTCAGTTCCCTCCCCGCGCCTGTGCCGGAACGCTGGCCGTCGCGACTACCGCAAGCGGCCGGGAAGCGGCATTCGGCACCAGCGCAACCATGGTCCCAAAGACCATCACCGCCAGCCCAATCCAAATCCACGGCACCATAGGATTCAGATGCGCTTTAATGATGGGCTGTCCCGTGGCGTCGTTTTTGCCTTCATAGACAAGATAGAGGTCGCGCACCAGGAAAAAATCTTCGCGGAAGCTCGGATAAATCTCGGGCAGCGTCTGCGGCTGTCCACTCGACTTATAGAAGCGGCGCTCGGGATACATCGTCGTGATCAGCTTGCCGCCGCGCAACACGTTGATGATCGCCGACTCGCTCGCATAGTTGGGATTGTCGTCCTGCGTGTACGACTGGCAGACCAGCGTATAGGGGCCAATGGAAATCTTGTCGCCAAATCCCATTTCCTTTTCAACTTCTTTATTGAATGGCGTGCCCAGGATTCCGATGATGACCAGCGCCACGCCGAAGTGGACGATGTATCCTCCATACCGCCGCGTATTTCTGTGGCACAAATGGATCATCGCGGAGAACAAATTCTGCCCGCTCTTGCCGGCGATGACGCGCCCTCCGCGCACGAACTCCGCAATCACGGTAAACATCAGCAGCGCCGCCAGAACGGCGGCGATGGTCGCGTAAAAGAAAGCAGGATCTTGCCAGGGACGCACGCCCAGCGAAATCATCACGGCGCCGACAGCAACCGCGCCAATCGCGGGAACCATAAAATTCCGCTTCAAGCTTTCGACCGAGGTCTTACGCCACGACAACAGCGGCCCAACCGCTTTGAGCAGCAGCAGCAGCAAGGCAACCGGAACAATCACGCTATTGAAATAAGGCGGGCCGACCGTGACTTTGTGGCCTTGCACCCACTCCGACAGGATTGGGAAAAATGTGCCCAGCACTACGATGAAACAAACGCCCAGCAAGAGCAGATTGTTGAACAGGAAACTGGATTCGCGCGAAACCAGCGACTCCAGCCTGTGCTCGCTCTTGAGGTGCGACCGATTCGCCACCAATGAAAAAGTGCAGACCGCCAGCGTCAGCAAAATAAACACCAGGAACCAGGTGCCGATCGACGACTGGGCAAACGCGTGCACCGAACTGATCACGCCCGAACGCGTGAGGAACGTTCCGAGCATGCAAAGCAAAAACGTCGCGAAGATGAGCGCCATGTTCCACACTTTCAACATGCCGCGTTTTTCCTGCATCATGACGGAATGCAGAAACGCCGTGCCCGTCAACCACGGCATGAGCGAAGCGTTCTCCACCGGGTCCCATCCCCAGTAGCCGCCCCAGCCAAGCACCGCGTAAGCCCAGTGCGCGCCCAAAAAAATTCCAACGGTGAGAAAACACCACGTCACCATCGTCCAACGGCGGGTGATTTGGATCCATTTTTCGCCGGGATACTTCATGATCAGCGCCCCCAGCGCAAACGCGAAGGGGACGGTAAAACCGACGTATCCCAGATACAGCATCGGCGGATGGATGACCATCTCGGGATACTGCAAGAGCGGATTCAGCCCGGTGCCTTCCGCCGGAATCGCGCCCTGCATGATGACGAATGGGGACGCCGAGAAATTCAGTATCAGCAAAAAGAAAACCTGCACCGCCGCGATCACCACCGATGCGTATGCGAACAACCGCGGATCGGTCTTGTAGCGCAGGCGCAAAACAAATCCGTAACCGGCCAGCAGCAGCGACCAGAAGAGCAGTGATCCTTCCTGCCCCGACCACAGCACGGCAAATTTATATGCGGCGGGCAGGTCGCGATTGCTGTGATGAAAAATGTAGGCGATGGAAAAGTCGTTATTGAACGCGGCCATGACCAGCACCACGCCCGCCAGCAGCACCGCGGCGAACGTGGCGATTCCGGCGCGCCGCGCAGTCTCGCCGAGACGGGCCCAAGCCGCATCCCGGCTGAACAGCGCCACAAAGCCCGCCACGAAAGAGTACGCACTCAGGCCCAGCGCTATCAGCAGCGCAAAGCTTCCGATTTGAGACATCCCAAGGCCCCCACAGTATCGTTATAGTATTTTTTCAGAGAAGCGGGCGCTGCGCAATCAGACTCGCTCGTGGAGCGACGGGTGTCCTCGCCCGTCCAAATCGAGCTAAGCCCGGCAGCGAAACGCGGCGCATTTACCACTACTTCTCCAGCGCGTAGCCCTTCTCGCGCCATTCGCGGATCCCGCCGTCCATGGAAATCACATTCGTGTATCCCATCTTCTGCAGGTTGTCGGCGGCCAGCGCAGACCGGAAACCGCCGCCGCAATAAAGGACGAGCTCGGTCTTCAGGTCGGGATACGCGCCTTCGATGTCGCGCTCGATCACGCCCTTGCCCAGGTGGACTGCCCCAGGCAGATGATCCGCGGCGAATTCGCGGTCTTCGCGCACATCGACCAGAACGAACTTCTCGCCGCGATCGAGTCGCTTCTTCACTACGTCAACGGTAGTTTCGCGGACGCGCTGCTTCGCGTCCTCGACAATCTTCAAAAAACGCTGTGGATGCTGATGAGCCATGTTCCCGCCTCCCATCGGTTTTGGAATTCTTACTCAAGAATTCTCGCCTCAGAATGATAGCAGCCAACCGCGGCCCCGTGGTTCTTCTCTGTGTACCCCTATGTCCCCTGTGGTTGATTACGCTTTGCTTGCGAGAACTCGAGTCGCCGCATCCGGCTGCAGAAATGCGCGCTTGCGGATAAAATAAAAACATTGCTCCTCTCAATCGCACCCATGAGCCTGATTATCCGCCAGTCCCGCATTCATTCCTACGGGTGCTACACCACGCGCCCGATTCCCAAAGGCAAGCTGATCATGGAATACGTGGGCGAGCGCCTCTCCTGCGAACTGGCCAACGACCTTTACGACGATTTTGAGAACACCTATTTGTTCGGCCTCGACGGCGGCAAGCACGTCATCGACGGCTTCGGAGTCGCCGCCTTCGTCAATCATTCCTGCAAACCGAATTGCGGCACCGATCAGATCGGGGGCAAGATGTGGGTCATTGCGCGGCGCGATATTGAGGCCGGAGAAGAATTGACCTACGACTACAACCTCTACGATGGCGAGCAGGACGCGCCCTGTTTATGCGGGTCCAAGCGCTGCCGCGGAAGTCTCTATTCGGCCGAGTTCCTGCGCAGGCGGGCCAAAAAGCGCGCCAAAGTTGCGGCAAAGGCGGCGTAGCCGGTCGCAACATTTCCCAATGCTACAATCGTTTCGTCGGAAACGGCCAATCCGCTAGAACCGCCGCCCCGACGGCATTTCGAACTCTGGAGTCATGCTTTGAACCGCACCGCCGCCGATCTCGAAGCCATCGTCGCGCAAGCCCTTCATCGCGCGCCCCCGCAGGAGAGCGCTTTGCTGGCCTGGCCCGTCGCCTGCGGCAGCGCGGTCGCCGACCGTACGCGCGCGATCGGTTTTTCCGATGGCATTTTGCGCGTCGAGGTCGCCGACTCGGAATGGCGCCGCGAACTCGCCAACCTCGCGCCGCGTTATGTGGCCGTGATCAATAAATTCTCCGCGACTCCGGTGAATCGCATTGAGTTCGTTGTGAAGACTTAGCTTATGAAAGTAACCGACAAAGACGTTGCCTACGTGGCCGATCTCGCCAACCTCGAGTTGACCGGGGAAGAGCGCGCACACTTGCTGCGCGATTTGAATTCCATTCTCGAATACATGGAGCGGCTCAGCGAACTCAACACCGACAAAGTCGCTCCCATGGCCCAGGTCTCCGACCGCTACGGCGTGGATCAATCGCGGCAGGGCAGCGACCGTTTCGCCTACGCCATCCGCGAAGACATAAAAGACGGCCTCCGCGAATCGCTGCCCCACGATATTGCGGTAAAAAATGCTCCAGACACCGACGGTGCATTTTTCGAAGTTCCGAAGGTGATTGAGAGGTAGTGACGAGAAGATATTGTCGTAAAGAAGATGGTGTCTGAATTGACCATTGACGATATTCGCATCGCGATTGAACAGCGGCAAACGACCGCAACCGCTCTGGCCCAGGATTTCTACGCGCGCATCCGCAAGGAAGATCCCGAGATTGGCGCGTTCCTCACTCTTTCGGAAGACCGCGCACTGGCGCAGGCCGTACGCATCGACCATATGGCCGCCGAGGGCACGCCCTTGCCGCCTCTCGCTGGAGTTCCGGTCGCCATCAAAGACGTCATGGTGACGCGCGGCGTGCGCACCACCGCCGGTTCGAAAATTCTCGAAAACTTTATTCCGCCCTACGACTGCACCGCGGTCGCCCGCCTCGAAGCGGCGGGCGCGGTGATTCTCGGCAAGCTCAACTGCGATGAGTTTGCCATGGGCTCGTCCACCGAGAACTCGGCGTATCACCCCGTCCACAATCCGCGCGACAAGAGCCGCGTGCCCGGCGGATCGTCGGGAGGATCGGCTGCCGCCGTTGCCGCTGGGATGGCCGTGGCGACGCTCGGCTCCGACACCGGCGGTTCGATTCGCCAGCCCGCGTCGTTTTGCGGCGTGGCCGGTTTGAAACCAACATATGGACGCGTCTCGCGCTACGGCCTGATTGCCTTTGCCTCGTCGCTCGATCACATCGGCCCGTTTGCGAAAACGGTAAAAGAAGTCGCGCAGGTTTTGCGCACCATTGCCGGCCGCGATCCCATGGATTCGACTTCCGCCGAAGTTCCCGTCCCCGACTATGTCGCCGAACTCGACAAGCCGGTCAAGGGTTTGAAGATCGGCGTCGCCAAAGAATACTTCGGCGAAGGCCTTGATCCCGAAGTGCGCGCCGCAGTCGAAGCAGCAATCCAGAAATTGGCCGAGTTAGGATGCGAAGTTGTACCAGTAAGTCTGCCGCACGCCGAGTATGCGATTCCAACTTATTACATCGTGGCCACTGCGGAAGCGTCGGCGAACCTGGCGCGCTTTGACGGTGTGCGCTACGGTTTCCGCGCCAAATCAAAGACGCTTTCCGAAATGTACCGTCTAAGTCGTGACGGCGGATTCGGCATGGAAGTCAAACGCCGTATCATGCTGGGCACTTATGTGCTCAGCGCCGGATACTACGATGCTTACTATCTCAAAGCGCAGAAAGTGCGAACGCTTCTGACCCGCGATTTCGACGATGCCTTCAAGAAAGTGGATGTAATCGCCGCCCCGACCGCGCCGACTCCAGCATTCAAGTTAGGCGAGAAAGTGGACGACCCCCTGGCCATGTATCTCGCCGACATCTACACCGTAACTGCGAATTTGGCAGGCATTCCCGGAATTTCAATTCCCTGCGGAGAGAACCACGAGAAGCTGCCAATAGGAGTCCAGTTATTCGCGCGGCATTTTGACGAGGCGACGCTGCTAAGAGTCGCGCATGCCTACGAAAAGGCGAGGAGAGACCGCCAATAGGTCTTGTAAAAGGAGGAAGATCGTGGCTCTTAGAACTGAATTTCTTTCCCGATTGCGCCGGTTGATGGAGCGTCGCACCGATGCGATAAGGCGTATCGTTATTCCCTCGAAGGGGATTCCTAAGAAAATGGACCGGAAGATTCGAGATAGGCTTCGCGTCGATCTGCTCGACTCCGCCTCCCAGATATTGGTGAAGGAAAGTGCAAAGAAGGAGTTCAAAAAGCTTATCAGCCGCAGACGATTGCACTTCATTTCGGGCTGGGGCATCGAGAATCGCTTTAGTGATCTCTATTCCTTTGCGCGTAGAAATCTTAAAGGTCCTATCATCTACTCTTTCTGGAAGGGGCGGAAGTGCCTTTATGTCGGAAAGGGCAAAAGTCACAGGCGTCTACGAGGATACCGGAACTCCCATTACCTAATAGCCGCTGACAGCGTGAGAGTACGGTCGGTTAAATCAAGGAACAAGCTCCCAAGCGCCGAATGTTTGGCTGTACATCTCTTTAACCCCACAAAAAACACGAACAAGCCTGCTAAAGTGAAGTGGGGCAGGAAGTGTCCAATCTGTAAACGTCATGATGAATTAAAAAGCGACCTTGACTCCTTGCTCCGGCTCAAAGCCTAGATCGTGGCTCCGGAAACAGGAACGTTCACTTGGGTTCGCAGTAGCCATGTGCGCCTCTCAAGCTCCGCTTGGGCGAGGTTGTTCGCGACCACAACCCGATTACAAATTCTCTTCACTTTCTTCGCCAGCGTACTCCGTCTCTTGTATTTTCGACGATGATGCCAGCAGCGGTGAGCGCGGCGCGGATGGAGTCAGACTCGCCGAACCTCCGAGCGTTGCGGGCCGCTTGCATCAATGCCAGATTTTGGTTCACGTCATCGTCGGCAAGATGGGCGGAACCTGCGATCTCCATCAACTCCGGGCTGATTTCCTTTTCGCGCCCTTCGGCTCTGGCCCAGTCGAGGATCGCCTTCATCTTGGGCTGATCGTCATCGTTCAGCACGCCGAATATCTCGTCGAACTTTTCCAGTGCCGCGAGCAGCGGCTGCACGTCGTCCTGTCGAACTTCCGAGGCATCAAGCGCGGTATTCGCTTTGCGCAGCATGTCGAACATGGCGGCTTGCGCTTCGGCGGTGTTCAGATCGTCGTCGAGCGCGCTCTTCATTCGCGCCGTGGTTTCCTCCGCCAATTGCGCCATCGCCGCAGTCGCGCCCGCCGGGAACTTCGTGCTCGTCAGCCGGAAGCGGAAGTTGCGCAACTTCTCCACCGAACTGGCCGCCGATTTCAATCCATCGAAGGTGAAATTCAACTGGTTGCGGTAGGGCACCTGCGTAAGCAGCCAGCGGATCGACGATGGCTTATGCCCGCGCAGCACCAAATCCCGGACGGTAAAAAAATTCCCCAGGCTCTTCGACATCTTCTGCCCTTCGACCAGCAAAAACCGCGCATGAAACCAATAACGCGCAAACGGCTTTCCGCTGAACGCCTCCGACTGCGCGATTTCGTTTTCGTGATGCGGAAAAATCAAGTCTTCGCCGCCCGCGTGCAAGTCGAAGCTCGGCCCAAACTGCTCCATCGACATCACCGAGCACTCGATGTGCCAGCCCGGACGCCCCGGCCCAATCACCGTCTCCCAGAAAGCCTCACCCGGTTTGGGGGCCTTCCAGAGGGCGAAATCGCGGGCGCTGTCCTTGTCGTATTCGTCCAGGTCCACGCGCGCGCCGTCGGTCATGCCCACAAAATCCTTCTTCGAAAGCTTGCCGTACTCGGGAAACTTCGCAATGCGGAAATAGTAAGACCCGTCGTCTGCGCGATAAGCAAAGCCTTTCTTCACCAGCTCGGCAATAAAGGCGGCCATTTCCTGGATGTGTTCGGTGGCGCGCACCAGCACCGGCCGCTCAATGTTCAACGTAGCCGAATCCTCCAGAAACGCCTCGGTGTACTTCGCGGTGTATTGCTGGACGGTCACGCCGTCGTGCGCGGAGTTGCGGATGATCTTGTCGTCCACGTCCGTGATGTTCATGACGTAGCGCACGTCGTATCCGCTCTGGCGCAGGAAGCGATAGAGAAGATCGACGGCGGTGAATGTCCGGAAATTGCCGATGTGGCCGTAATCGTACACGGTCGGCCCGCAGGCATACATGCGGACGCGGTTGCCGTCGAGCGGTTGAAAATCTTCGACTTTTCCCGAAAGAGTGTTATAGAGGCGCAGGGCCATAGGGATGCAGATTACGGCTGAATTCGCGAGCGCAGTGCGAATCTTTTATTTTAGGTGCGCGCAAGAAATTGGGTCAAATGAAGTCGCCGGACATTCTCGCGCATATTCAGGGCTGCGGTTTCTGCTCCGGAGGCTTCTTGTCGTCTGCCTTCTTGGCGTCTCCAGGGTTGTCGTAGGTCGAGTACTGGCCCTCGGGGCGCTTCAGCTTCACCGTAATTTGCAGTTCCGGCTTGTCGATCTGGTAGTCTTCCCCAAAAGTCTGAAAGCCCTGCGCCAGCACCTGCACCCGCAGCGGCCCATACGGGATGCCGTCAATGTTTGTGCGCCCATCGTTGTCCGTCTTCAACTCCAACCCGCCGCGATCCTGCTTTCCCTTGCGGTCCACCTGATGCATCACCACCGCCGCATTCCTGATCGGCTTGCCGTTGTAGTCGCGCACCACCAGGAATTGCAGATGCGACATCGGCCCTTCGTCCTTCTGGGCCCACGTCAGCCCAACCAGGCCAAAGCCCATCGCCATCGCCAGCGCGCACGCTATCCAAGCACTCTTCTTCATAGGCGTCCATTCTAAAGCTCATCGCGCAAACAAGCCAACGTGCAGAGTCGTTCGGCGGCGTCAGTCGAAGTCGATCTTCTCGAATCCCAAACCCTGCAACAGGCTGGCGATGGTCGAAGCCGCATTCTGTTGCGCCGTTTTCAAAATGCCATCCGCCAAGGCGGCGTCTTGCATCTGGCGTTCCGCCTCCTGCCGCACCTGCGTTTCCAGATTCGGGTCGCTCGATACCAGCAAC
>CAVPYG010000007.1:0-34007 GCA_963709835.1 uncultured Acidobacteriaceae bacterium | reverse complement strand
TCCTTCCAACGATAATAGAGATTGGGAGCAATCTCGTACTTGCGGCAGGTCTCAGCCACGTTGCCACTCTTCAAGGCTTCCAACACAATCTGCCACTTCTCTTCCGGGGTTCTCTGGATTCTCGGCTTTCTCGACATTCTCGCCTCCTGGCGGAGGCCCCTAGCCTAACTAACTTCCGTGTCCAGTTCTACAGGGGTGCACTACAGGACTCGACCTGCACCTGCTATGGAGACCAAAGCAAAAAAGACAACAATACTTAACTGATGTTATATTGCTCAACTCCTGAGGGCCGGACAACCTGCTCGGAGTGCCATGCGTAGAGGACAACAGAACTACAGTTGAAAGCTCGGGCTACGCTAATGTATTGCAGGTTTTGCGCACAGGTTTTCACCAACCCTACATGGCGCCTCGGCCTGAATTTCAGTGTATTAGCCAATAACGCCGCGAGTTGCCGAGCATTCTGGCTGTCTGCGTCCGCATAAAATCTGGCCAGCAAACTGCTCGCAGGCTTACAATAAATCAGCTTCTGTGGAGGCACTATGCGACCCTATTTGGTTCCAATGGCTGTAGTTTTGTTGGCGGTTGCGGCCTTTGGGCAACAGCCCGTTCCCTGGATTTATGGCCCTTGTCTCTATGGATGCGGCCCGTTTGTCCCGATGGTGACCACACCGGAGGTATCGTTGCAAACCTATTCGCCGAATCCGGTAGGGGCCAGCAACGCCACTACGGGATTGATTGCCGGCGCAACCAACTCGACACTTTCGCAGATTCAGGGATCGACCAGTTCGACAACCACCGTGGGCGTGTGGTATCAGGGCGGCGGCGCTCCGATGATTTCTCCGCAGATCAATCTGTGGCCCGAAACGATCAACCGCGAAGGCCACCCGGTGCGCAACACCATGCGCGACGCTGGTTACCGGGAAGATCGCGGGCCCGTCGCAACCGGCCAGCACAATACTGGACGCGGCGTTTGGATGTTTTTCACCGGGCCCGAGCACTCTGCCAGCGTGGTGCAGGCGGCTATCGCAGCCAAGGGGTTAAAGAAGGCTGCCCACGTCTATATCAACGACGACGTCGCCCGCCAGAATGACACGAACGGCACGGTGAAATACGACGGCAAGACGGAGAAGATATAGGAGCGGCTGTCAGCTATCAGCTATCAGCTGTCAGCTCTCAGTTTTCAGCTTCTGGCTCTTGGTGGCGGCTATCTGCTGCTATCAAGGGCCAGTGTCTTTTTGAGCAGAATGTCACTCCCCGATTCGAGTGATCTGACCGCGCTTGATAGAGCGCATCTGCGTAAGGCAGGCCTCCACCAAAGGGACGAGATTCGCCAGGCGATTCGATTGGGCGCGGAACACGATGACGGCGATCTGGCGACCACTGAGATTCTGCTCGTATTCGAGACCCTTGTCCATCGTGAGAAAGACTTCAAATCCCCGGCGCTCGGCAATGGCAAGAAGTTCACCGTTCTTCTTGCCGCCGAGCAATGCCTCGGGCACCGTGCAGCAGTCGTGACCCGCAAACCGATCTTTCAGTTTCCGGGAAAGACATTCGTCCAAGAGGATTTTCATCCCAGTTGACTGACCAGAAGAGTTTTTCCCTTTTCCAGGGCGGAGATGGCGGCATCGCGGGTGACGGTCGGAAAGTCGTCGAGAAACTCGTCCAGGGTCTGTCCCGCTTCGAGGTAGTCCAGCAGCGCCTGAAATGGAACGCGCGTGCCACGAAAAACGGGGGTCCCGCCGAGCACTTCTAGATCTCTCGCAATGACGTCGTTCACGGCAACACTCCCTGATTTTCTTAGACTTCCTGATGAGATTCTACTCCCCGTCACCCGCCGCCACAAAGACGCAATCCGCAACCCACATTTCCGCAGCGCCCGTCCTTATCCTCAACCATTCCCTTCCCCAATCTGTTATCTTCGTCGTTTGCCCGTTTTCACAACTAAACGGCTGGCGCCTCTTGCGCGCCAAGGATAGGTGTTTTCATGCCAGAGCTTCCTCGTCCTGAACCGTCGCGCTTCTACCGCTGGATGGTATTGGTTTTTGTCAGCCTCGCGATGTTTGGGAACTACTACGTCTATGACTGCATCGCGCCCATCGCCGACCTGCTCACCAAGCAGCTCGGTTTCACCGATTCGAATATCGGCCTGCTGCAAGCGATCTACAGCATCCCCAACGTTTTCATGGTGCTGATTGGCGGTTACATCGTGGACCGCATTGGAGCGCGCAAGGCGATCTTCATCTTTGGAACCATCTGCCTGATCGGCGCGGTGATCACCGCTTACCCCGACAATTCGTGGATGCGCGCCGGAGTCGTCGGGCTGGTCAATCTGGCTGTCCCGGTGGTCAGACTCTTCGGCCACATTCCATTGCTAGACAAAATCGGATTCGTGCGCGACTTGGCTTCGGTTGAGAAGATCCAGACGGCGCGCGGCGCACTCGTAGCGGGCATGTCGGCTGGGCGGCTGGTGTTTGGGATGGGCGCCGAATCGCTGATCGTCGCCGTCACCGTGGGACTGGCTAAATGGTTCCGAGGTAAAGAGCTGAGCTTCGCCTTCGGCATCAACCTTATGATGTCTCGCGGAGGGTCGTTGCTGGCGCAATGGTCTCCCTCCTGGGCCGGTTTCGCTTACAGCCGGTGGCGGGGGCCGCTGCTGATCTCGGTTGTGTTTGCAACTTTTTGTGTGACCGGCGCTCTGCTCTACTGGGTCATGGAGATCAATGCCGAGAAGCGCTACCAGGTTGGCCCGGCGGGCTCGACCGACAAGGTGGTTTTCAAGGACCTTACGACGTTTGGGCTTTCCTTCTGGTATATCGTCGCGTTGTGCATCGTGTTTTATTCTGCAATCTTCCCGTTTGAGACCTTTGCCTACAAATTCTTCATGGACGTGCACCAGACGACGCGCGAAGCGGGCGGGGATTTGGTCGGGATGTTGACCATCTTCACCATGTTTGGCACGCCGTTCTTCGGGAAGTATGTCGATCGAATCGGCAAGCGCGCGCTGCTAATGATGATCGGCTCGGTACTGCTGATTCCCGTCTATCTGATGATGGGGTATCTGCACTCTTCGCATTACGTGACGGTGTGGTTCCCTTCCACCTCCGCCGATGGGCACTTCGCTTTTGTGGCGCACAGCCTGCCGCCCATCCTGTTGCTGACGATGGCCATGATGGGTGTCGCGTTCTCGCTCATACCGGCGGTGATGTGGCCTTCGGTGGCCTATATCGTGGACCCGTCCAAGCTGGGGACGGCTTATGGACTGATGACGATGATCCAGAACATGGGGCTGGCGGGCTTCAACTTGCTGATCGGTTGGGCCAACGACCACAGTAACGCCAGCGCGGCAAATCCAGCGGGATACCGGACGGGAATGTGGATCTTCTCGATTCTGGGTTTCCTGGGAGTGCTGTTCTCTTATTTACTGCGGCAGCGGGAACTTGGGCCACACGGGCACGGGCTGGAGACGATTACAGCCAAGGGGTAGGGGGCATTTTTTACAGTAGAGATGCGGCGTACCGCGTAAACGCTGGCTCTTTGCCGCTTCGGTTGTGGTGCGCAGTTGAGCATCTGATGGAAAAGGCGTAGCAGATTGAGACTGTATCTTCCGTGTAGCCTACCATCGATCCCGAAGCCAGTCCTGATGCCGGTCGTGGCATCTGAGCGACCGGTATGGTCTTGCGGCCGGTCGCCCTCTTCGAGGTCACGGGAAAGATTTCGGTTGACCCTGCTTTCTATCGTTTTATAATCATTCTCATTCGATAATCATGCGCCTCACCCATGAACAGTTCCGTGAGCTGGCGGCGAAGCACGATGTCGCGGTCACGCACCAGCGTCAGGTGGTCTATGAGGCCGTCACCGCTTCCCATGGGCACCATTCCCCAGAAGACATTTGCGCCGCGGTCCGGCGCCGCATTCCGTCAATTTCCGTTGCGACGGTCTATAACAATCTGCGGCTTTTCATCGAGTGCGGGATGCTGCGAGAGGTCACTCCGCATGCGCCCACCTTGCGCGTGGACGGCAATCTCCAACCTCATCACCACCTGGTCTGCTCCCGCTGCAAATCGGTGCACGACATCGAAGGAGAGTTCATCGATTTGAAGCGGCTATCCCGGCAAGTGCCGGACGGCTTTGATCTGTCGCAGCCGCTGATCGAGGTCTTTGGCCTCTGTCGCCGCTGCCGTGCAAAAACCTGAGCAAAACATCCTGTAAAGTCAGGATGGGTTGGTAGTTCGTCACAGTTTTCTCAAAGGAGAGCAATCATGTCAACCGAAACAAAGTGCCCGTTCACACACACCGCAGCTGGGGCCGCGACGAATGCCGATTGGTGGCCGAATCAGCTAAACCTTAAGATCCTTCATCAGCACTCTCCCATGTCCGATCCGATGGACAAGAAGTTCAATTACGCAAAAGAGTTCAAGAGCCTCGACCTGAATGCCGTGATTAAGGACCTGCATGCCTTGATGACCGACTCGCAAGAGTGGTGGCCGGCCGATTTTGGCCACTATGGGCCACTGTTCATTCGTATGGCGTGGCACAGCGCCGGTACGTACCGCATCGGCGACGGCCGCGGCGGGGCTGGAGCCGGTCAGCAGCGCTTCGCTCCGCTCAATAGCTGGCCCGACAACGTGAACCTCGACAAGGCGCGCCGGCTGCTGTGGCCGATCAAGCAAAAATATGGGCGAAAAATCTCCTGGGCCGACCTCATGATTCTCGCCGGCAACGTCGCCCTGGAGTCGATGGGCTTTAAGACGTTCGGTTTTGGCGGTGGGCGCGCCGACGTCTGGGAACCCGAAGAGGACATTTACTGGGGCCCTGAAGGCAAATGGCTGGCGGACGAGCGCTACAGCGGCGACCGTGATCTCGCGAATCCCCTGGCTGCCGTGCAAATGGGTCTGATCTATGTGAATCCGGAAGGGCCGAATGGCAATCCGGATCCAATCGCTGCGGCCAAGGATATTCGCGAAACGTTTGCCCGCATGGCGATGAATGACGAGGAGACGGTTGCGCTCATTGCCGGCGGTCACACCTTCGGCAAAACCCACGGCGCAGCCGATCCGAACAAGTATGTCGGCCCCGTGCCCGAGGCAGCCCCCATCGAGGAGCAGGGTCTCGGCTGGAAGAACAAATTTGGCACGGGCAGCGGCGATGACACGATCGGCAGCGGCCTGGAAGTCATTTGGACCACGACGCCTGCGAAGTGGAGCAACAACTTCTTCGCGAACTTGTTCAACTACGAATGGGAACTGACCAAGAGCCCGGCCGGCGCGCAGCAGTGGAGACCGAAGAATGGCGCCGGCGCCGGTACGGTGCCGGATGCGCATGATCCGTCGAAGCATCTTGCGCCATCCATGCTGACCACGGACCTCTCCTTGCGGTTTGACCCTGCTTACGAAAAGATTTCACGGCGCTTCTACGAGCATCCGGATCAGTTCGCAGACGCGTTTGCGCGGGCATGGTTCAAGCTGACGCACCGCGACATGGGGCCGATCGCGCGCTACCTTGGCCCGCTCGTTCCGAAGGAGCCTCAGTTGTGGCAAGACCCTGTTCCCGCCGTGGATCATAAATTGATCGGGGAGAAGGACATTGCTGCGCTGAAGGCGAAGATCCTCAAATCCGGACTGTCGATCTCCCAACTGGTAACGACTGCCTGGGCATCGGCGTCGTCGTTCCGCGGCTCCGACAAGCGCGGTGGGGCGAACGGAGCGCGCATTCGCCTCGCGCCACAAAAGGATTGGGAAGTGAACCAGCCGGCCGAACTGGCGAAGGTTCTCAAGAAGCTGGAGGCGATCCAAAAGGAGTTCAACGGTTTCCCGTCCAACGGGAACAAGTCCAACGGGAACAAAGCGAAAAAGGTCTCGCTTGCCGACCTGATCGTTCTGGGCGGCTGCGCAGCCGTCGAGGAAGCTGCGGACAAGGCCGGGCACAAGGTGAAGGTTCCTTTCTCGCCGGGACGCACGGATGCTTCCGAGAAGCAGACCGACGTGCACTCATTCGCTGTAATGGAGCCGATCGCGGACGGGTTCCGCAACTATCTCCGCAGCGGACAGGCCCTGTCGGCCGAGGAGTTGCTGGTGGATCGGGCGCAGTTGCTGACACTGACTGCTCCCGAGATGACGGTGCTCGTCGGCGGCATGCGCGCCCTGAATGCGAACTTT
The DNA here is from genome assembly GCA_963709835.1 of uncultured Acidobacteriaceae bacterium. GTDB lineage: Bacteria > Acidobacteriota > Terriglobia > Terriglobales > Acidobacteriaceae > Acidiflorens. The sequence continues at coordinate 27,852 of CAVPYG010000007.1, read as the reverse complement.
AACGGGAACTCTGGGCAGGCCAAACACGGCGTCTTCACCAAGCGGCCCGAGACGCTGACGAATGATTTCTTCGTCAACCTGCTCGACATGAATACGACGTGGGAGCCTTCCTCTACAGCCGAAGGCGTGTATGAGGGGCGTGATCGCGCAACCGGCAAAGTCAAGTGGACCGGCACGCGTGTCGACCTCGTGTTCGGTTCGAACTCGCAGCTTCGGGCAATCGCGGAAGTCTATGCAAGTGACGACTCGAAGCAGGCGTTTGTGAAGGACTTTGTGGCTGCGTGGAACAAGGTGATGAACCTTGATCGCTACGACCTTGCCTGATCTCGGAGAAGACGAGAGCTGTCAACTTGGTACTGACCCACCGTTCCTATTGTTTTGGATCGGTAAAAACGGAGGTGGCGCTTTTCTTGGTTCGAACGAACCGGACCGCGCCACTTTTGATTCTGCCAGGGTCTTGATCGCTGCGGTCAGCGAGCGAGTTGGAAGCTTTCGGTCAACGGACTGGAGAAGTACCGGAATCGATACGACCATCTGGATCCTCGATCGTGCTTCTTAACCTAGCAACGGCCGCTCACCTAAGCCTCTATGGTGCATCATGGCACGGTAGGCCATGCTTGTCCGGCTATTTTGGCCGGGTAGATCGTTCCGCAAGCTACGGTTTTTGGTATTCTGACATATGTGAAACGACGGAGAAAACCTTTGCGACTCCGCCGGTAAATTTGTACAACGAAAAGAGTTTGCCGCCGCATCTGAATCACTAGCGGCCGGAAAAGACAACTTGACCGACCCGACGCCAGGCATCACCGAACGAGAAGCGATTGAGCAGGCAAAGCAGGGCAACGAAGCAGCCTTCGAGGTCCTGTACAACCTGCACAAGCGCCGGGTGTACTCGCTATGTTTGCGCATGGTCTCCAATCCCGTACAGGCGGAAGATCTGGCCCAGGAAGCATTTCTCCAGCTTTTTCGCAAAATCGCAACCTTTCGCGGCGAGTCGGCCTTCTCCACCTGGCTGCACCGCATGACGGTGAACGTCGTCCTCATGCAACTGCGCAAGAAGGGGCTGCCGGTGGTGTCGCTGGAAGAGACTTTGGAAACCGAGGACCAGGTTCCGCGGAAAGAATTTGGCGCCAAGGATCTGAAGTTGACGGGCTCGATCGACCGGCTGCAATTACAGCGGGCGATCGACCGGCTGCCGCCGGGCTACAAAACGGTTTTTGTGTTGCACGATATTGAAGGTTTCGAACATAACGAAATTGCCCAGATGGTGGGTTGCTCGATCGGTAACAGCAAGTCGCAGCTGCACAAGGCACGATTGAAGCTGCGGGATTATCTGAAGTTCATGAGAGCCGAAAAGGCCAAGACTGGTTAGCGGAAGTTGCGGTATTTTGGGAGAGTTGCTATGAAGTGTTGCGATGTGGAGAGAGTTCTGCCGGAGTTCCTCGACCCAGAGCCGGATGGTGCGTTCGAGGCTCGCCGGTCCGAAATCGTTCCGAGCGAACGCACGCTAGAGATGCGGCCGGCCGCGGCCGATGTTGAAGCGCACTTGAAGTCCTGTGCCGCTTGCTCGGAACTAGTCTCGGAACTCAAGCTAGTCTCGAGCCAGGCCCAGCAACTGGCGGCCAGCGAAGAACCGCCGTCGCGGGTGTGGGTGCGAATTGCGGCTGAACTGCGCGCGGAGGGGCTGATCTCGCAGTCCGCGCCCCTTCGGCCCATTCTGGTTCCAACTTCTGCGCCACGGCGCTGGAGTCCGTGGTGGCTGGCGCCGGTCGCGGCCGGGCTGGTGGCGGCCGGTGCTTACGTGGTAAGTCATAGGCCCGCGCCGCAAGTCGCTCAGCAAACCCCAGCGACTCCAGTAACGAACGCGGCAGCAACGCCATCCCAGGTTCCAGTTCCAGTTCCAAGTCCACTTCCAAAGGCGGCTGCGGCAACCTCGCCCGCAGTTCCTGCGCCGGCAGGTCAACAAGTGGCGCAGAAGGAGTCGAAGCCATCGGGCATGCCAGAAACTGCCGCGGATCAGCCCGTCGCAACCCTTCCTGGCGACGAAGATCAGCGCTCGGAAGATCAGCAGTTTCTGAGCGTGGTTTCCACCCTGGCTCCTTCCGCGCGGGCCACGTATGAAAGCGAATTGCAAGCGGTGAATGCCGACATCCGGGAAACGCAGGCGTACGTGAATCGGAACCCGGGGGATGAGGACGCGCGGCAGCATTTGATGGATGCGTATCAGCAAAAAGCACTGCTTTACCAGATCGCGTTGGATCGAATTCAGTAGCGGAAAGGCGGACCGGCGTTCCCGGCCGCAGGGGCATTTATGGCAAGGCTTCATTTGTCGAATCTCCATGGGACGAGTCTTCAGCAATCCAGGCTTGGGAAGAGCACGGTCGTAACTCTGGCTCTGCTGACCTGGCTGTCGGCGGCGGCGCTGGCCGAGACCAGGAAGGAATACCGGTACACCGTCAACGGCACCGCGAATATTTCCGTGGATACGCAGTATGGTTCGATTTCGGCGAAGCCCGGGAGCGGCAATGAGGTGGTGGTGGTGGCCACGCTCAAGTCGGACAACGTGGAAGTCGACCAGCAGCAAAATGGCAACCGGATTGAAGTCGCCTCGCACCTGCTGCAAGGCGCAAACGAGCAAACCGGCAAGGTGGATTACGAACTGCTGATCCCGCCGGGCTCTACGCTGAACCTCCATTCTTCGACCGGTCCGTTGTCGGTGGACCGGTTGCGCGGGGACTTGACGCTGGAAGGCTCGGATGCGGTGGTCACTATCCGCAACGTCGACAATGGCTATGTGCACGTCCGGACGATGCGCGGGCCAATCACGCTGACCGATGTTCACAACGGCCACGTCGAGATCGCTTCCATCAGCGGCGACGTCCGTTTGAACTCGGTGACTGGAGCTCTGGTGCAGGCCAGTTCGGGCAGTGGAAAGATTTTCTACGACGGCGATTTCGGCTCCGGCGGGACCTACCGATTCACCACCCACAGCGGCGATATCGAGGCGCTGGTGCCGGCGGATGTCTCGGCCGACTTCCGGGCGCACTCGGTTCTGGGACGCGTGCGCCACGACTTTCCTCTGCAACCCAAACACTCGCGGTTTCCCGTGGACGTGGGACGTTCCTTCGTGGGTACTACGGGGAAGGCGGCATCGGAAGTCGTGCTGCGCTCTTTCAATGGTAAAATTCGCCTCAAGCAGCGGTGAACCGCAGGTGTCAGGTTCCAGGTATCAGGTCTCAGGAAGATCCAGATTTTCCTGAGACCTAAGACCTGACACCTACCTTGGTTTCGCGGCGTGGAGTGCCATGGGAGTGCGCGCGGTATTTCTGGTGGGATTCATGGCTTCCGGCAAAAGCACCGTGGGGCGAGAACTGGCCCGGCGGTTGGGCTGGGATTTTGTGGATCTGGATGAGCGAATCGAAGCGCGAGAGGGGCAGACGGTTCCCGAGATTTTCCGGGACAGCGGGGAACAAGGGTTTCGGCAGGCTGAAGGCAGAGCGCTTCTCGATCTGACGGAATCGCTGAAGCGCGACACGGTGGTTGCGCTCGGGGGCGGAACCTTCGCGCAACCGGGAAACTTTGAGGTGCTTCGGCCCTGGCATTCTATCTTCCTGGACGCTCCCCTGGACGAACTTTGGCGGCGCAGCCGGGAGGACACGACGGAACGGCCTTTGCGAAAAGACGATCGCGCCGACTTCGAAGCTCTGTATTGGCAGCGGAGACCGTCCTACACGCAGGCAACCGTGACGGTCGTAACTTCAGGTAAAGATCCGGTCACCATTTGCGCCGAGATCGAGCGTACCTTGGAGTTTCGGGAGGGGGCTGAGGCCAACGGCTCATCCCAAATCTCCGCGGATCATTTCTACACAGGAGAGTCACAGTGAAGTTGTCTTATCGGCTGCTTGCTTTCATGATGGCACTGGTTGGGTGTATTGCGGCGTTGGGCTTGGCGGCGAGCGCCGCTCCCCTGCCCAAGGAGAAGGAGAAGGAACACGAGGGAACGAAGATCGACTCCGGTTCCTTCGGCGTGTATCAGAATGGCCATCGGGTGGGAACCGAGACTTTCTCGATCTATCAAACCGGCAACGGCAGCGTCATCCAGTCGGAATTCAAAACGGCGAATACACCTCCGGACGTGCAAACCTCCGAGCTGCAACTGACCGCGCAAGGGGACATCCGGCGCTACCAGTGGACGGAAGTGAGCCCGGAGGAAGCGGAGTCGGAGGTAACTCCGAATAACGAGTTTCTGATGCAGAGGTGGCGCAGCGGTCCGATGGGAAAAGAGCAGGAGCAGCCGTACTTGTTGACCCTTTCGACCAGCATTCTGGACGACTACTTCTTCATCCAGCGGGAAGTGCTGGTCTGGAAGTTTCTGGCCGCAGCCTGCAAACAGGACAAAGGGCAGGTGCAGTGCCCAGTGAAGCAGCGCACGCGGTTCGCAACCATGAACCCGCACGGGCATTCTTCGGCGTCGCTCAGCGCGGAGTTCCTCGGCCGGGAAAAAGTGGCGACGAAGAACGGGCCGCAAGACCTGCTCAAGCTGGAACTGCAAACCGAGGCCGCGACCTGGCAACTCTGGCTTGACGATCAATTCAAGGTCATGAAGATTTCTATCGTGGGTGAAAATACCGAAGTGGAACGGGATTGAACGGCAGGTCTTAGGTCTCAGGTGTCAGGTGTCAGGTCGTAGGTCTTATGTATCGACAACCACCGCGGATTTCTAGAACCTGAGACCTGAGACCTGACACCGGTTGTATTGGTTGGCATAACTCTTGACGATCATTGATTCACGGACTTCGCGGGTGCTGTTCACGGCTTTGCTGTTCGCCGTTGGACTGGGATTTCTTTATGCGGCGCGGAGCACGCTGATTCTCTTCCTGTTCGCCATTTTTTTTGCCTATCTCATCAATCCCGGCGTGGCGCGAGTGGAGAAACTGGTCCGCAACCGCACTTGGGCAATTACCATCATTTACCTTTTGCTGCTGGTTGCTCTGGTGCTCTTCGGTCTTCTGATCGGGCCGAGGATTGCGCGGCAAGGCGCTCGGCTGGGAGAGTCGCTGCCCGCCCTGATGGATAACGCCAGCAACAGCCAATTCTCAGGCCAGATCGGCCAGATTACGGCACGGATCGGGAAGGAACACGGCTGGACCCAAGACACTCAAAAACGCATCAAGAGTTTCTTGATCAGCCGCCGCGAGGACTTGTTTAGCCTTGCACAGCGCATCGGCGTCCGCGCGGCGGAAGCGGCGCAGCAGGCCTGGGTGCTGTTTCTCGTGCCTATTCTCGCCATTTTTTTCCTGCGCGATGGCGCCAGCTTCCATGCCGTGCTGGTGGCCCTGGTGCAGTCGCGCACCCAGCGTGAGTTTCTCGAGGATGTGCTCCAGGACCTGAACCAGATGCTGGCCGAATTCATTCGCGCCCAGTTGACGCTGGCCGCGCTCTCGATGGTCGCCTACACCTCGGTTTTGGGTGCGATGCACGTGCCCTACGCCATGATGCTCGGCACAGCCGGCGGGGCGCTGGAGTTCATCCCCATGGCGGGACCGCTGGTGGCGGGCGCTACCATGATGGCCGTCGCGGTTCTCTCCGGATATCCGCACTGGCCCTTCCTTTTGTTGTTTTTGGTGCTCTGGCGCATACTGCTGGACTACGCCATCTCTCCCCTGGTCATGGGAAAGAGCGTGGAATTGCACCCGCTGGCGGCTCTGTTTGGCATTCTCGCGGGCGCCGAAATCGCCGGGATCCTCGGCGTCTATCTCTCCATCCCGATGATGGCCAGTTTGCGCATCGTGTGGCGGCGCTGGCGCATCTACGCCGAAAAACGCAAATTCGGCCCGCTCAACGAATTCGCCTTCCCGCCCGACTTGGGAAAAGGTCGAAGCTAGAAAGCTCCGACTTCTTTTCAACCTGAACCACTACGCAAAATTGTCATCTGTGCGGAGCACCCGCGAAAATGTTTCTTTGAAATCCACGTGCTGGTTACTCTTAAGGTATTAACCCGTGTTTACTACCCCCCCTACCCCCCCTTTTTTTCTATACCTTTAGAATCATTGGGTTAGCGGAGCGAATTTGCAAATACCTCATCAATAAGGACTTATATGTTGATACCTCATTCATAAGGACTTAGCTCGCAAAACTGCGCTGAAAATAGGTTTGGGGCAGCTACGAGGGCCGTCTTGTTGACGGACGAAGCTCGAAACTGCCCCAATCGAATCTCTCATCATTATGGTCGAGTGCGGTTGGCCTTAAGTCAAGGGAATTCGATCATGAATTGGGTGTGATGAAAAAAGCTAGACGCCAGATAACCGGAGTGAAGACCCCGGCAGGTATCCACGCAGAAAACGTCCCGCCTGTCCCCGGGTTTCAGCCGCAGATAAGTTGTTCTCAACCACTAAGCGGGAGCATAATGCAAGACGGAGCATCTCCCTTGCTTCCTCGAATGCAACAGCCGGGCTTGACCCTTGCGTTTGCGGCCGCCGGCGCACTCAGTTTCTGGGTGGCTGACGTGTTCGTTCACGTTGTCGCTGGCCGGGCGTTTAATAGTTCACATGCCAGATCGATCACTTTCATCCTCCCGATTGCGTTCGCGATTGCCTATGCGAGCCTGAGAAAGTTTGCTGCTCATCGGGGCTACAAGTCGCTCGGCATTGCAATGTTGGCTGGAGTATGGCTTGCGGGCGGACTCTTCATGATGATTGCAGCAACGGCGTCGGGCGGCGGGTTTGCCAGTGCAAACGGAGTCCGGGGCTCGCTCGTCGCCATTGCACTTTCCGTAATCCCGCCAGTTACGTACATGTTGGCAACCTACGATGACAGCTTGTTCGCGCTGCTTGCGGTGACCGTCGGCGCACTATTGATGTGGAGCATTGGCAGGAACGGTACGCCGCTCCCATTCCTTCGCCGTTCGAGGTAGTTGGCGGCAAATACCTGTTGTATCGACGGGCAATCGAACTTCTCCGCACATGTTGCGACTTGACGACGCGTCCGGCTTCGGGCCTCTACAGCGTCGCCGCCGGAATCCCGTTCTTCACCGCTTCCACATCGACCTTGCGCAGAAACTCGGCCGCGGCTTCGGGCAGCACCGTGTTGATGAACATTCCCGAGCCCAGCTCGAATCCGGCCACTCGCGTCAGCCGCGGGATCACGCTGAGATACCAGTGAAAGTACTTCACGCCGACGCTTTCGGCGGGAGCGCTGCGGATGGTGAAGTTGAAATCCGGGTCGGCGAGCCCGTGGTAGAGCTTGGCCAGCATCGAGCGCAACATGCGCGCCAGGTCGTTCAACTCCGAGCCGCTCACATCTCCAAAGCTGGCCATGTGCCGCCGCGGATAGATATGGGTCGAGAACGGAGCTGCCGAGGCATAGAGTTCGAGCGCGACGAAGTACTCGGAAACCATGACGATGCGGGTTTGTTCCTGCAATTCCTCTTCCAGCGCCTGGCAAAACATGCATTCGCCAAAATCGTCAAAGTGCCGCGAAGCCTGCTGGAATCGCTCCCGCACCTGCAGCGAGATGACGGGCGTCGCGATGATCTGGGAGTGCGGGTGTTCCAGGCTGGTGCCCGCGTCGAGCCCGTGGTTCTTAAAAATTGTAATCAGCGCGATGCGCGGGTCGAGGCTGATTTGATCGTAGCGCGTCTTATAAATGCGAAGAATCTCCGCCACGTAGGAATCCGCCATCAGCGCCATGACCTGCGAGTGGTCGGGCGTCTCCACGATCACATCGTGGATCCCGAAGCCGTTTACCGTCCGGCGCGAACGATGGACGGTGCGCGTCGGCTCCACGTCGCGGGAAAGCGCGGCAAACTTATTCGGCACCACGCGCGCGTGCCACGGGACATCCAGCGAGGTGGGTATGCGCATGACCTCCGGCGGGGTCAGTTTCTCGTTGCCCGGGCAAAAGGGGCAGCTCACGACCAACGATGCCACCGTCTTCCGCTCACGCTTGCTCGCCATTTCTTCGGGACGGCGGGCGCGCTCGGTGGCAATCACGACCCATTCCTTGGTGGCAAAATTCTGGCGTAGTTCCGACATAGTCACTCCTGGCGCGCTGTGGCGCTGATCGGGTCATCGGGTGATCGGGTCATCCGGCCATCGAAAACCCGCTGAAACTATGGTTCTCGATGACCCGATGGCCCGATGGCCAGATCATCCGATTCAAGCCGCAGTCCGCTAACAAATCTTACCTCTCCGCTCCAGACTCGAATAGTCACCGAGGGTCGTACGACTGCGTCTCCCCCTAAAAGCCGCGTCCCGCCGGTAAATTTCGCTGTGAATCGCCGGCGACATTCCCTTAAGAAATTCCGCTGGTATAAAATCAAAACTTACCATGTCGAACAAACTCCCTGTAGGAATTCTCGGTGCCACGGGCATCGTCGGGCAGAGATTTATCCAAATGCTCGAACATCACCCGTGGTTTGAAGTGTCGTGGCTGGCAGCGTCCGACCGTTCGGAAGGCCGTCCCTATGCCGAAGCCGCGCGCTGGCGTTTGAAGACCGCTATCCCGGCGAACGTCGCCAAAATGACAGTCGCGCCGGCCAAGCCCGAAGGCGCGCCGAAGATTATCTTCGCCGCCCTCGATTCCGCGATCGCCCGCGAACTGGAGCCGCAGTTCGCCGCCGCCGGTTGCGCCGTCGTCTCCAATTCGAGCGCGCTGCGCATGCAGGCCGACGTTCCCCTGGTGATCCCGGAAGTCAACAGCGACCACATCGAACTGATCGAAACCCAGGCTTGGCGGCGCCAGTCCCGAGGCTTTGCCGTCACCAACCCCAACTGCTCGGCCATAGGACTGGTCATCGCGCTGGCCCCGCTGCATCGCGCGTTCACGCTGGAGACGGTCATGGCGGTTACCATGCAAGCGGTCAGCGGCGCGGGTTATCCCGGAGTCGCTTCGCTCGATATTCTCGGCAATGTCATCCCCTACATCGCCAGCGAAGAAGAAAAGATGGAAGAGGAGACGCAAAAGTTGCTGGGGACGCTCGAGGGTGCGCGCATCGTCCCCGCGCCCTTCGCCATGAGCGCGCAGTGCAATCGCGTTGCGGTGGAGGATGGGCATACCGAGTCGGTCTCGGTCCGGCTCAAGCAGAAAGCGACGGCGGAGGAGATCCTCGCCGTCTGGAAGGATTTTTACCCGGAGCCGCAGCAACTCCAACTGCCGAGCGCGCCCGAGCAACCGATCGTGTATATGACCGCCAAGGACCGTCCGCAGCCGCGCTTTGACTGCGATCTCGGCGCGGGCATGGCCACCTCAGTCGGCCGCTTGCGCAAGTGCAACGTGCTGGACTGGAAGTTTACTGTTCTGTCGCACAACACGATTCGGGGCGCGGCTGGCGCGGCATTACTCAATGCCGAACTGCTCAAGGCGAAGGGGTATCTGGGATGAAAACAGTTGCCGGTTGCCAGTTGTCAGTTGCCAGTAAAAGCGGTGCCGACAGAGGTTTGTCTGGCAACCGGCAGCGGGCCGCCGGCAACAGCGTTAAGGAGAACCCCCGCCCATGATCGTGATGAAGTTCGGCGGGACTTCCGTACAAGACGCAAAAGCGATTGATCGCGTCGCTCACATCGTGCAGGGGCGATTGGCGGACCGTCCCGTGGTGGTGGTCAGCGCCATGGCCAAGGTCACCGATTCCCTGCTCGCCATGGGCAAGGCCGCCGGCAGCGGCGATCGCAAGACCGCTCTCAAAATGGCGCGCGCCTTGCGCGAACGCCACTATGAAACCGCCGGAGAACTGCTGGGCACCGCGCTGTTCACGGAGTTTCACAGCGACCTGGGCGCCGACTTCGAGGACCTCGACGAACTGCTGCGCGGCATTGGCGCGGTCGGAGAAATTACTCCCCGCACTTACGACTACGTGGCCTCGTTCGGCGAGGTGCTTTCCAGCAAGATCGTGGCGGCCGCATTCACCGCCCGCGGATTGCCGGGAGCACACATGGATTCGCGCCAATGCCTGCTCACCGACAACAGCTATACCCGCGCCGTTCCCCAGATCGAAGAGACCAACGAGCGTCTGCGCAAGAAGCTCCAGCCGCTGCTTGATGCCGGCAAAGTTCCGGTGATGGGCGGGTTCATTGGCTCCAATCGCGACGGCATCACCACCACGATTGGGCGCGGAGGCTCGGATTTCTCCGCCGCCATTTTTGGCGCCGGCCTCAATGCCGAACGCATCGAAATCTGGACCGACGTCGATGGCATGATGACTACCGACCCGCGCCTTTGTTCCGACGCCCGCCGCATCAAGGTCATCAGCTTTGACGAAGCGGCCGAGCTCGCCTATTTTGGCGCCAAGGTGCTGCATCCCGCGACCGTGCTGCCCGCGGTGCAGCAGAATATTCCCGTGTATGTTTTGAACTCGCTGAATCCTACCTGCGAAGGGACGAAGATCACGGCGCAGGCTCCGCGCTGCTCCAATATTTTCAAGGCCATCGCGCTCAAGAAAAAAATCACGCTGGTTGAAGTCGCCTCGCCACGACGCCTGTTGGTGCATGGATATCTGAAGTCGATCTTCGAGGCCTTCGACAACCACAAAGTCGCGGTGGACGTGGTTTCCACGTCCGAAGTCAGCGTGTCGGTGACCGCCGAGACTAACGAGAGCATTCCGGCGCTGGCCGCCGATCTGGCCAAGATCGCCGACGTGAAGTACGAAGGGCGGAAGGCAATCGTATGTTTAGTAGGCGAGAATTTGCGCGATACTCCGGGAATCGCCGCCAAGGTCTTCGGCATTCTCGAGGATGTGAAGATCCGCATGATCTCGCAGGGCGCTTCCGAAATCAATCTGACTTTCGTGATTGAAGAGGACGACGCGGCCGAGGTGGTGCGGCGGCTGCACAAGGCGTTTTTTGCCGAGGCCGACCCGGAAGTGTTCGCGTAAGTTCGTTTCACCGCCAAGACGCCGAGGGCGCCGAGAAAATCAAAATAAAGCAGACAAGAATCCTGTCTCAGATTTTCTCGGCGATCTCGGCGGTGAAAGGTCGTGAACTTCTCCCGCGCTTAGGGATTTTGCAACCATGAACTCTCAAGCTGAACTGGAAAGTCGCGTTGCATCAGGCCAGATCACATGGGCTGGACCCGTGGTTGTGATGATAGGCCGCAGCTTCTTCATGATTGCGGCGCAGGGGCTGGTAGCAGCGATCTTTGCTCTGCGCGGCCACCCGTCTCCTTGGAACGCGGCCGCGCCCTGGTGGTCGGTTTGGGGGACGCTGGTCAACATCGGCTGCCTGATGCTGATGGCGAACCTCACCCGCGCCGAAGGCATCGGCTTGCGCGACCTGATCGGAAAGATACGGCTTCGCCGCGGGCAAGATATTTTTCTCGGGATTGGCTGCCTATTGCTGGGGATGGTGTTGTTCGGCGCCGCTGGGATGCTGGCGACGAAGCTTGTGTTCGGCACGCTGCAAGGAATTCCGTACTCTGGACTATTAAGCGCGCGGAGGTTGCCGGTTTGGGCCGTGATCTACAGCCTCAGCGTATGGTGGCTGATCTGGTCGCCCACGGAGGAGATGACCTATAACGGATACGTGCTGCCGCGGATTCAGGCGTTGACGGGGCGCAAGTGGATCGCCGTGATGATAGTGGGGTTCTGGTGGGCTCTGCAGCACAGTTTTCTTCCTCTTATTTGGGATTGGAAATACGTGCTGTGGCGCTTTCTTTTTTTCCTGCCTGGCGTACTTGCGTGGCTGATTGCATACCTGTGGATCCGCCGGCTTTTCCCGCTGATTTTGGCACACTGGCCGATGGATGCCTCGGCTCAGATTTACACTCTGAGCTTGTGATCTCGCCAATCGCGGTAGGTCACGGGGCGTTGAGTCTGCGAGAATGTGATGCGGGGGAGCCTATTCGGTGTCCTCGGCGTCTCGGCGGTGAAAGGGTTTCAGCATGAATCTTCTAATTCTCGGATGCGGCAAAACCGGGTCGCTGGTGGCGGAAGTGGCGCGCGAACGCCGCCATTCTGTGCGCACTGTGGACATTGACGAAAACGCCAATGCCTCCGCCCTCACGCCCGCATTCCTCGCCCCATTCGATGTGGCCATCGATTTCACTGCGCCGTCGGCAGTATTCGCCAACGCCGAGGCTTGCATTCGCGCCCGGAAGAACATCGTCGTCGGAACCACCGGCTGGTACGACCAATTGCCGCGCTTGCGCGAGCTGGCGCTCTCGGCCAACACCGGCTTCCTTTACGGAACGAATTTTTCGATTGGCGTAAACCTGTTTTTCGAGATTGTCGCGACCGCCGCCGCCGCCCTGAAATACGATTACTCGGGTGAGATTTTCGAGCGTCATCATGCCCAGAAAAAGGACGCTCCTTCCGGGACTGCAATTACACTCAAGAAAATCGTGCGTGAGTCCGGAGGCCAGGAACTGGAAATCGTCTCGTTTCGCGAGGGCGACGCGGTCGGCATGCATGAGGTCGTCTTCAATTCCGCCGGTGACCGCATCTATTTGTGCCACGACGCCAAATCGCGCCGCGGTTTCGCCGAAGGCGCCGTGCGCGCCGCCGAATGGCTGGCCGGGAAAACGGGGTTCTACGAGTTCCGCAACGTCTGGCGCGAGCTTTAGCGCAAGTCCAGAGCTATTGTGTCTACAGGCAGCTGCCGAGCTTTGGTCGGCTTGGACCCTTCGACTTCGCTCACGGCAGGCTTGCGAGGGCACCCGTCCCCACACCAACAACTGCGGAATCACACTTGGAAATGCAAGCCGTTGCGATAAGAGTTATCCTTAATCCATGCAACTGCGAGGCTGTGGTACCGCTCTAGTCACGCCGTTCTCCCAGGACGGCGCGGTAGACGAAAACGCGCTGCGCAATCTGGTCGCCTGGCAGATCGAATCGGGCATTGATTTCCTGATTCCCTGCGGCACCACGGGAGAAACTCCCACGCTCACCCACGATGAGTGGCTGCGCGTCATCGACATCACCATCGAAGTCGCCGCCGGACGCGTTCCCATCGTCGCCGGCGCAACTTCCAACTCCACCCACGAAGCCGTCGCCAAGGCGAAAGAAGTCGCGGCGCGCCCGGGCGTCAACGCCATCCTCACCGCTTCGCCCTACTACAACAAGCCGACGCAGGAGGGCCAGTACCGGCACTTCCGCGCCATCGCCGAAGCGGTCGACAAGCCCATCATTCTCTACAACGTTCCCGGCCGCACCTCCGCCAATCTCGAACCCGCGACCCTGGCGCGATCTGAGCGAGGTCCCGAACATCGCGGGCGTAAAAGAAGCCAGCGGCAACATGACGCAGATCGCCGAGGTGTCTGAACTCCGTACCGGAAAGTTTCCTGGTTCTCTCCGGCGACGACGCCGTCACTCTGCCGGTGATCGCGCTCGGCGGCGTCGGCGTGATCTCGGTTGCGTCCAACGAAATTCCCCGCGAAATGGCGGACATGACTCGCGCCGCGCTCGACAACGACTGGCAGGCGGCGCGCACCCTGCACCGCAAATATCTTCCGCTGATGCTGGCCAACTTCATCGAGTCGAGTCCGCTGCCGGTCAAAGCCGTCCTCGCCATGATGGGCAAGATCGAAGAGGTCTATCGCCTGCCCCTGCTTCCCATGCGCCGCGACACGCGCTCGAAGCTTGCAGAAGATCGCAACCGAAGCCGGATTGATTACCAAGCCCGCGGCTCCCCCCGGCGCCGCCGTCCGAATTCTATATTTACGAAAATTGGGCGGCCGGCCCGCACAAAGCCATCCTGCACCGGGCATCCTGCGGACAGTGCAGCTCCGGCAAAGGACGCCCCGCCGGCCACGATCCCAATCATTCGCGCTGGCACGGCCCTTACAGCAATCTCGCCGAAGCCCGCGAGGCAACCCATCAGATGCCCGGAGTGCTGATCCGCAGCGAATGCAAGTGCGTGGGGTGAGCGGCATTTAGCTTTTAACTTTTAGCTTCCAGCTCTTGGCTTTCGAAACATCCAGTCCTTCGGCGGGGCGACCGGAGTTTGCTATGAAAAACCTGTTCCAACCGGATGCGGTTGACGACGTGATCTCACGAATCGACAAGCTTCAGCCAATGTCGCAGCGGCAGTGGGGCAAAATGGAGGTCGCCCAGATGATGGCGCATTGCTCGGCAACGTTCGATCTGGCTTCCGGCCGGCTCATACGGCCGCGCGTCTTGGTGGGCCGGCTGATCGGACGATTCGTCCGGCCCATCTTTAGCAATGACAAACCATTGCCCAAGAACAGCCCCACCGACAAGAAGCTTGCGATCTCCGATCCGCGAGATTTCGGGCGCGAACAAGAACAACTCAAAGTCCGGGTCCGGCAATTTCACCAGGGCGGAGAGGCAGAATGCACAAAACACCCGCATCCCTTCTTTGGCGCACTCACTCCGCACGAGTGGGGCACGGGAATGTACAAACACCTGGATCATCACCTGCGCCAATTTGGATGCTGATCCTGAGGCGCGCCCACGGGTACACCGATTTCTTTTCCATCTATGTCAGACTCGCTAATCGCTCTAAAGTCGGCCATTGAACGCCTATCGGCAAGCGAAACCATCGCCAACGCCGGCGAGGCCCGTCGCACATTTCTCGAGTTCCGGGCTGCGCTGACTCGCGGCGAAGTTCGTGCCGCCGAGAAGATCAATGGACGCTGGGTCGTCAACGCCTGGGTCAAACAAGGCATCCTGCTCGGCTTCCGCCTCGGCGAGTTACAAGAAATGTCGGACGGCGACGTGCTTTCATTCGTTGACAAAGACACTTTCCCCGCTCGCCGCATAACTCTCGCCGATCGCATACGCCTTGTGCCCGGAGGCTCTTCCATCCGCGAAGGCGCCTACGTTGCGCCGTCCGTCATCTGCATGCCTCCGATGTATATCAACGTCGGGGCCTACGTGGATGAAGGTTCGATGATCGACTCACACGCCCTGGTCGGCTCTTGCGCGCAGGTTGGCAAGCGCGTGCACCTGAGCGCCGCGGCGCAGGTCGGAGGCGTGCTCGAGCCGATCAACGCCGCTCCGGTGGTCATCGAAGACGATGTGCTGATCGGCGGAAATTGCGGAATCTATGAAGGCACCCTGGTCCACGCCCGCGCCGTCTTGGGAGCGGGAACGATCCTGACCCGCTCCACTCCGCTCTACGATCTGGTGCGCGGCGAAATCTACCGCGCCTCGGCGGAGCATCCGCTGGAAGTTCCCGAAAACGCCGTGGTCGTCCCCGGTTCTCGCGCCGTGAAAAAGGGCAAAGGCAAATCTGAAGACTGGGGCCTCTCCCTCTACACGCCCGTGATCGTGAAGTATCGCGACGAAAAAACCGACCGCGGGATCGAACTGGAAGACTGGCTCAGGTAAAAACCGGACCACTGCCAAGAGCCGAAAACCTAACCACAGGGTGCACTGAGGAACACAGAGGAGATCGAGTGGCCTTGAGCCTTTTCCTGTGTTCCTCTGTGCTCCCTATGGTAAGGGTTTTGCTTGTGCTTTACTTTATGCTACAATGTAAAGCGATGACAGAAGCGACTCTTTCCGCGAAGAACCAGATCGTGATCCCGCGCGAGGCCCGCGAGGCTTTGGGCCTTCGACCGGGTGACAAGATCCTTGTGGTCGTGAAAAACGGCAAGGTTCTTGTCCTGCAAAAACCAAAATCTTATCATGCGGCGATTCGAGGACTGGCACGCGCCGCCTATCCTAAGAATTATCTGCAAAAGGAACGCCAAAGTTGGGAGTAGATCGGCTTCGCGCCTTTCTCCGGCGTCACCGGCGAATCGCTCTGGATACACCTATCTTCATCTATCAACTGGAAAGAAATCCCCGCTACCTCACTTACACCGAGCACATTTTTTCATGGCTCGAACGGCCGAGCGCCGAAGGGATCACGTCTACGATAACGATGGTAGAGTTGCTGGTCCTGCCTTACCGCGAAGGGGACGAACAACGGGCAAATGACTTCTACGGTTTGCTTTCAACTTATCCCAACTTGGATTGGATTGCCCCGAACCTGGAGATTGCGGATCTTGCGGCTCGGATTCGCGCGGCTCATCGCCTGCGAACTCCCGATGCTCTGCAAGCCGCAACCGCCGGACACGCGCTGGCTACGGGCTTGATTACCAACGATCCGGTCATTGCACGCGTGGAAGGTTTTGAAACGCTCGTCCTGGACCATCTTCTCTGATGGTTGTGTTTGTGTGGAGCGACGCGCGTCTCGCCAATTCCTAAAACCTTAACCACCGGGTGGCACACGGGAGCACAGAGAAAAACGACGCGGCATATCCCGCTCACGACGGCAGCATCGCCGGCGGCGAGGCCTGTAGTTCCGCTTGCTGCTCCGCGAACCGGCGGCGCGCTTCGAGATGCTTGGCGCGGAAATGCGCCCCTGCGCGCTGGCCCCACGCACGCACGAAGTAATAGTTCAGGGCGCATCCGATGGCTGAGCTGACAAGTGGAATCACTCGTCCCGCCCACTTCTCCGCCACTTCGGCGCCTGCCCTCACCGCGATGCGCTGGATCACGCGCGGCACAAATTTATTGATCACTTCTTTTTCCAGCAACTCGCGGCTGATGTCGACTCCGGCGGCGCTGGCAGCGGCGATCCAAAGCTCGGCAATCTCTTCGTCGGTGTTCAACTCGAATCCGTAAATCAGACTGAGTTTCTGGATGGTGCGCATCGTAATGGCGGAAAGAATGCCGAGGTCGGGCACGATGGTGAGGATTCCGCCCAGGCCAAATCCGGCTCCCTCGGCCCCCGCCAGCTTCATGCCGCCGCGGACGACCGACTCCGCCACCTCGTCGAGGCGCTCCACCGGCAGCGTGTACACGCCCTGAAATGTGGCGATCGGCAGCCCGTGCGCCACACGCAACTGCATCAGGAAACGCGCGGGATCGACCTTGACCGTGTCGTAGGCGCGAGTCAGGCCTCCGCGGATCGCGCCTTCGACGTGCCGCCGCAGCCAGGATTTTTTCTCGCCGTCCATCCAGTATGAGTTTACCAGCCTATAGAACACTGCCTCCGGCTTCCCATAGAGATGCAGCAAGCCGCCTCTCCCGCCGCGATGCAACGAGACGGGGCAAGCCCCGTCTCTACACTGACCTCTCGCTGTGCTAGCATCATCATGTCAAATGTCAAAAGGAAAACTTCATATTGTTCCACTAGGCGGGATGGGCGAGTTCGGTATGAACTGCATGGCCATCCGCTTCGGCGACGACATCATCGTAATCGACGCCGGCCTGATGTTCCCCGAAGCCGAGTTGCTGGGCGTCGATATCGTCGTCCCCGACATTTCTTACCTGCTTGAGAATCGCAAGCATGTGCGCGGCATCATCCTCACTCACGGCCACGAAGACCACATTGGTGCCCTGCCATGGATCCTCGGCGAACTCAACGTCCCGGTCTGGGCCACCGAGTTCACGCTGGCCTACGTCGAAGATAAACTCGACGAACACCAACTGCTCGACGACGCCGACCTGCGCGAAATTCGCGCCGGAGAGCGCTTCAAGGTTGGCCCGTTCACGATCCATCCGCTGCATGTCACGCACAGCCTGGTCGATTGTGTGGCGCTCGCCATCCACACGCCGCTTGGAGTCGTGATTCACACTGGCGACTTCAAGGTCGATCCCACGCCCACCGACAACCGTCTCTTCGATCTGCACGGATTCGCCGAGTACGGCAAAGAGGGAGTGCTGCTGCTTTTGCAGGATTCCACCAACGTCGAGCGCAGGGGTTACACGCCGAGCGAGCGCGCGGTGCGCCGCAAGTTCGACGAGGTCTTTGCCCGCACCGAGCGGCGGCTGTTCATCTCGTGCTTCTCGTCCTCGATTCACCGCATCAAGCTGACGATTGACATGGCGCGCGAGCACGGCCGGAAAATTTGTTTCATCGGCCGCTCCATGAACAACTCAACCGAAATCGCCGAAGACCTGGGTTATGTCGAGATTCCCGAAGGCCTGATGATTCATCCCGGCGACATGAGGAATTTCCCGCCGGAAAAAGTTTGCGTGCTCATCAGCGGCACTCAGGGCGAGCCCATGTCGGCGCTGTCGCGCGCGGCGGTGGACAACCACAAGCACGCCAAAATCGAAAAGGGAGACACCGTCGTCCTCTCATCGCGCATCATTCCCGGCAACGAAAAAGCCATTTACCGGATGATCGACCACCTCTTCCGCCGCGAGGCGCACGTCATCTACGACGACGGCTCTACTCCGCCCATTCACGTCAGCGGACACGGCAGCCAGGAAGAATTGAAACTCATCATCAACCTGGTGCGGCCCAGGTATTTCGTGCCGATTCATGGCGAATTCCGGCAGCTCCGGCTGCATGCCGATCTGGCCGCGTCCATGCACGGCGCGGTCGGCAGCGTGCTGCTGATCGAGAGCGGGGATGTTCTGGAAATCGACGAACACGGCGCGCGCAAGGCGGGACGCGTCAACGTCGGCCGCGTCTGCATCGATTCCGGCTCGCGCTCAGATGTGGTGGAAGATTTAGTAATCAAAGACCGCCGTCACCTCAGCGAAGACGGATTCGTGATGCCAATCATCGCCATCAACAAGCTCACCGGACTGGTCGAGACCGCGCCCGAGATTGTGACGCGCGGCTTCGCTCCCGGCGAAAACGGCGTGATCGAGCGCGCCCGCGAGATTGTCATGGAAACCCTCGACGCCTCCAGCGCCGAAGAGAAAGCCGACTACGGAGTAATCAAAGAAAAGATCCGCACCGATCTGAAACGCTACATCTCGCGCCAGACGCAGCGACGGCCGCTGATCATGCCGGTGATACTGGAGATCTGACGGCGTTTTCACCGCCGAGACGCCGAATCATCGGGACTGCCAAATTACATGAGGGGGGTGTCAGAAAAGACGGGCTGTCGGTCGCTGACCTATTCTTTATTGATAACGGTACTGCTCCTCAGTACCAGCGCTCCAGCCGTGGATGCTTCGTCGCAGGGTGGGCAACAGTCTCAGCCAAGTTCGCCAACGCGGGGCACCGCGAATGAAACGCAGGGCGTAGCGCAACCCCAACAAGGCCCGATGGGTGGCACGGTCACAGTGAAGCTAGAAAATGACACCCAAAAGGCTCAGCAATCGAGCCCAGCAGAGATGTTGAAAAGCATCTCGGAGCTGGCAGCTGCCCTTGCCTGGCCAATAGTTTTTGTAGTTCTTCTCCTTACCCAGAAGGCGAGGATTGACTCAGCTACTTTCTTCGTTTGTGGACATAATCGGAAAATCGACCCGAGTAAAGCTCGGGGAACTTATCGACGTTGAGGTAGACAGAAGCGCCAGGCAGGCTGAGCAGAGACCTGCTCCCGAGCGTGAGGTCCCGATCCAAGAGCGGGAGGCTGCCGCTCGCGTCGACAAGCTGGTGGGGGGTGCCGAAGTACCCGTCGTCCGGCAAAGAATGCTTGAATTTGCGCACGAGTACGAGGCTACGCGATCAAATCTAAAGCCGGGGGATGAACGCACTCGCACGATGGACGCCATTGTCGCAAAGATGCGAACACTGGCGATCGCTGCCAGACCCTTCTTGGCGGAATTTGCAAAGGCCGACAATTCTCCGGGCACTCGTCTGGCAGCAATTGCAATCCTCCGATTGTCTCCAAATTTAGAATACGTTTCCTGGCTGGTCACGAGAATGACGGAGGAACAGCCTTTTGTATTTTTTCATGCCAGTCTAGCGTTGCTTGCCGCGGTGCGCTCCTTCGGTGGGCGCCACAAGGCTGAGTTGAAATCCGCACTGGAACAATCGCTGCAGATTGTAAGCTCGTTCAAGGGCGGGGCACCCGATCGAAATACCGTCGAAACTCTTAAGCAAGCTTTGTCCGAACTGTAGCGGCGGGGGAAGCCCATCGGCTGTGGAACCCAACTCAGTACCCGGCCTCGCGGCCGTGGCGGACCGCCAGGATCACAATCTGTTTCCCGTCGTAGTGACACAGGGCTACATAAGCCCCACTTCCGAATTCAATCACCCACTCGCGGAATTCCAGCGGCAACTCTTCGACCGGACGGCCAATCTCCGGATGCTTGCCGAGCGCTTTTACGCCTTGCCGGATCGCCTTGACGGCGCGTTTGGCTGCGTCCCGGCTCTTGGGAGCTAGAAAGTCATGGAGACGGGCCACATCCAGCAGCGCCGGTTGAGACCATATCAGGCGCGGCATTTAGGGGGAGCGGCGTTCTTACCCGCTTCGAGTTTAGCCAGCCAGGCGTCGGCTTCTTCGGCGGTCGCGTGCAGGCCTGTTGTCTGGTAGTGGGTCCAGGCGGCAAGCGCATCCTGCCGGAATTGCTCGCGCTTCTCTTCGCGTTCCACGTACTGTTCGATGGCTTCGCGCATGACCCAGTGCGGCGAACGGCGGCGAGCCGAGGCGAGCCGCTGTAGGCGCTCTTTTGTCTTAGTATCGAGCTTCAGGCTGGTGGTAGAGGGTGACGCCATCACAGGTACTCCAAGGTGTTACCAAGTAATACTATAGCACCACGGACTTGATAATTGTGTGATAATTAAAACCCCTTTCCCGATGGTCTCTCTCGACGACATTCGCGCAGCTCGCACTCTTCTCGACGGCATTGCCGTCCGCACTCCCCTGTTCGAATGGACGGGCGCGGCGGACCAGCGCAAGCTTTTCCTCAAGCTGGAAAACCTGCAGCCCATTGGCGCTTTCAAGCTGCGCGGCGCGTACAACAAAGTCGCATCGCTGAGCAACGAAGAGCGCCGCCGCGGAGTCATTTCCTATTCCAGCGGCAATCACGCGCAAGGCGTGGCCTACGCGGCACGGGCGCTGGGCGTGAAGGCGATCATCGTGATGCCGGGCAATGCTCCGAAGAACAAGCTCGAAGCCACGGCTGCTCTCGGAGCGGAAATCGTCATGGTCGGGCCGAGCAGTGAAGAGCGCCGTTTGCGCGCGGAGCAGCTTGCCGCCGAGCACGGCTACGCCATTGTTCCTCCCTACAACGACGAAAAAATCATTGCCGGCCAGGGAACCATCGGCCTCGAAATTCTCGAAGACCTGCCCAACGTTGAAACCGTGCTCGTCCCCGTCGGCGGAGGCGGATTGATCAGCGGCGTTTCGGCGGCCATCAAGCTCAGCAATCTCACGCAGAGTCATTCCCGAGTAAAAGTGATTGGCGTCGAGCCCGAACTCGCTGCCGATGCGCAAGCCAGCTTGCGCGCCGGCCGCATCGTTTCTTTCCCGGCGGAGCAAGTTTCGCGGACGCTGGCCGACGGCCTGCGCACCCAAAGCATCGGCGCAATCAATTTCGAACACATGCGCGCCTTTGTGGACGACATCGTCAGCGTGACCGAAGACGAGATTCGCGAGGCCACGCGGACGCTGAGCGCGAACGCGAAAACGCTGGCCGAACCCAGCGGCGCCGTTGCTCCGGCGGCTTTTCTTTTCCACGCCGATGAGTTGCCCAACACAAAGATTAACGTGGCCGTAATCAGCGGCGGCAACATCGATCCCGCGCTGCTGGCCGAATTGCGGAAAAGTCAGAAGTGAGAAGTCAAATTGCAGAAGTAAAATCAGAGTCGTACGGTGGCCGAGATTACACTTCTGCAATTTTACTTCTGACTTCTTCAATTTCCGACCTATTGCGGAGCTCTGAATCGTGAAGCGCTGGCTCGATCGATATTTCAAACTTGCTCAGCACCAGACGACCGTCCGCCGCGAGGTCATCGCCGGACTGACCACGTTTTTTACGATGGCTTACATCGTGGCCGTCAACCCCGCCATCCTGAAAGCTGCCGGCATACCCACTGGCGCATCGCTGACCGCCACCATTCTTACCGCGATTTTCGGCACGTTGCTGATGGGCTTCTATGCCAACCGGCCTTTTGCCATTGCTCCTTACATGGGCGAGAACGCTTTTGTCGCGTTCACCGTCGTGAATGTGCTCGGCTACTCGTGGCAAAGCGCTCTCGGAGCGGTGTTTCTCGCGGGAATTCTTTTTATTCTGCTGACCCTGTTCCGCCTGCGCCAGTGGATGGTTGACGCCATTCCCGCCTCGCTCCGTTACAGCTACGCCGCCGGCATCGGGTTGTTTCTCACTTTCATCGGATTGAATCAGGCCGGCATCGTTACCTTGGGCTCTGCGGGAGCGCCGGTCCGTCCCGGCCATCTTACTTCGCTTCCCGTACTGCTCGCGGTTTTCGGGTTCCTGCTCATGACGGTGCTCACCATTCGCCGCTTCCCTGCCGCGATTCTTTGCGGAGTCCTTGCGACCGCTCTGCTCAGTTTTGTGACCGGGGTCGCTCCCGCGCCAACCGGGTGGATGAGCCGCCCGCCGAGCCTTGCTCCTGTGTTTTTTAAGTTCGATCTGCACACGGTATTTACCTGGGGATTTTTTCCGGTCGTCCTCACGATTTTTGTCATGGCATTTGTGGACACCATGGGCACGCTGATCGGTGTGTCGGCGCGCGCCGGATTCCTCGACAAGAACGGCAATCTGCCGCAAATCGAGCGCCCCATGCTGGCCGACGCACTGGCTACGACTTTCGCCGCCGCCATCGGGACCACAACGTCGGGCGCTTATATCGAGTCCGCCACGGGAGTCGAGGCCGGCGGGCGCACCGGGCTGACTGCGGTCATTACGGCACTCTGTTTTGCCGGGACGCTGTTCTTCGCGCCGTTCATTTCCGCCATCCCGCCGCAGGCCTACGCTCCGGCGCTCATTTTTGTGGGATTGCTGATGCTCGCTCCAGTCACGCGCATCCCCTTCGACGACCTTTCCGAACTGGTGCCGGCTTTTGGCGTCATCGTGCTTATGGCCTTCACTTACAATATTGGGATTGGCATGACGGTGGGATTTGTCTTGTATCCTTTGTGTAAACTGTTTTCCGGACGCTTGCGTGACGTTCGCCCCGCACTTTGGGCGTTGACCGCGATGTCGCTGCTGTTTTTCATTTTTTATCCGTACACGTAATAACCACGACGTGGAACTGACTACTACGAAAGCCGCGGAAACTCACATGATTCGTTTTGGCATCGCAGGTTTCGGATTGCACGCCGTACGCCGACTTATGCCGGGATTCGACCTGGCCACGAATTGCAAAGTTGTGGCTCTATCCCGCCGCGACATGAACAAGGCCCGCGCTGCCGCCGCCGAGTATGGCATTCCGCATGTCTTCGCCTCGACCGCTGAACTCAGCCGCTGCGCTGAAGTTGACGCCGTCCTCGTTACCACTCCCAATGTCTGCCATCTCGACGACGTGCTTGCCGCGGTTGCCGCGCGCAAGCCCGTGCTGTGCGAGAAACCCATGGGCATGAATGCGGACGAATGCCACCAGATGGTCGAGGCGGCGCGCAAGGCCGGCGTTCTACTCGGCGTCGCCCAGTGTTTTCGCTTTGAAGACAGCACGGCGAGATTTCGCGAACGCCTGGCTGCGGGTGAAATCGGCCGCCCCATTTTTGCCCGGGCGGAGTTTTCCTATCCCGGCTCCAATCACGACCGCACCTGGCTCTACAAGCGCTCCATTGGAGGAGGCGGACCGATCGCCGATGTGGCCGTCCACTGCATCGATGCCCTGCGCTACATCTTGCAGGACGAACCCCGGCTCGTCACCGCTATCGGGCACAGCGACGAAGAGTCGGGCGACGTGGAAGCTGCCGCCATCATTACGCTGGAGTTTCAGCGGGGCACGCTGGCGACGGTGCTGGTTTCGACCCGCGCCGAATATCGCACGCCCCTGGAAATTGTGGGAGATGCGGGCGCCCTCCGCGCCGACCATGCGTTCAATGTCGAACGCCCGATTCAGCTGGAGCTATGGCGCGAGGGAAAACTCGTTGCCCAGGAATCCGTTTCCAACCACCTTGCTTACGCCCGACAGGTGGACAGCTTCGCCGCCGCAATCGAAGGCCGGGCAGTTTTTCCCGTACCCGGCGAAGAAGGCTGGCGCAACCAGATCCTATTGGATGCCGCCTATCGCAGCCTGGCGTCGGGCCAGAGTGAAGTGATCTCTTCTACGTTGAATGACGGCACTCGTCAAAGCCATTGAAGGCAGGCTCGGGATTGCGGTATCTTGCATTGACCGCCGGTCAACGAACCTGGGAGGAGTTGGGCCATGGAAGGAATTGCGAGCAGTCTGGCGAAGCCTGCGCGGCTCAGGCGAGACGGGAAGCCGCGTCCGCGTTCAGAAACGAAACGGCTGCGAATTGTCGAGGTGGCCATGCGTCATTTTGCCGAGCGCGGGTATAGCGCGGCGCGAGTCGCAGACATTGCGACGCAGTTGGGCATTTCCAAAGGATCGGTGTTTCAGCATTTCAAGAGCAAGGACGGCTTGTTCTTCGAGGCGTACAAAAAAGCGGTCCGGTCGTTTCCGAAGTATATGGAGGCTCCGCCGAAGGCGCGAGAACGTGGTTTCTTTGAAGTGCTGCGTTATTGGCTGGAACGCACCGAGAACATGGTGCGCGATAACTGGTCGTCATACCGAATCTATCTTGTGGGTAACTATGGAACGGACCTGGCGTTGCGCCGGGAGATCAACCGCTTTCTGGTGACGGAGGACCCCTACGGATGGCGCGAATTTGTGAGCTTTGGAGTAAGCCGAGGAGAATTACGGACGGATTTGGATACGGACATGATCGGATCGGTCCTGGAGTGGACGATGGACCGTTTTCAGGATGCCCTGCTGACCGAGGAACTGGATCCGGGATTGTTCCGTAAATCGGGTTCGGTGCCGGAGAAAAGAGAACTGCGCATCGAGCAGTTTGTGGAATTGCTGCGGCGGGCGATAGGCTCGGAGACCGCACAACTGTCCGCGAAAACAACTTGAAGCATTGTTTTGAAGTAGTAACGGACACCCCGTCCAAGCTCCGCTTGGGCAGGCCTGCCGCAGCCTAATGCCCCGCCACAGTTTTCGTTGCCAGAAACGATTTCACCACAATCTGATTCGGCTGTATGCCCACGGGGATGATGGTCACCAGCGAATATTCCAACGGCTCGAATTTCTTCTTAGGCTGGCGTTTCTGAATTACGACGAGGTCTCCGGAACCGCTGTCCACCACCAACAGATAGTTCTGATTTTCGGAAAGTGCGAGCGCATCCGGATGCGTCCCCACGGGCAGATTTGCAATGACTTTGCCCAGATCGATGTCGTAAACCACAACGTTGTTCGATCCAAAGTTGGAAACGTATAATCGCGAGTTATCGAGCGAAATCACGCCGCGCACAGGCTGGCCGCCGACCAGATAACTCCCCGAAACTTCGTTGCCCGTGGTCTCGATCATGGAGATACTCCCGGCGTCGAAGTTGAAAACAGCCATTTCGCCGCCGTCCGGCTTCAGCGCCATACTCACCGGAGTTTCTCCTACGTCGAGCAGCGCCAGCAGTTTGTCGTTCTTAATATCGATGCTGGCAACCTGCCAGCGATACATGGAGTTCCTGTCACATCTGCTTTTTTGACTACGAGTTACGTATTGCTTTCAGTTCCGGATCAATGACCAACTGGCTTGGGTTGAAATACAGAACCGTTTCGCCGCGCTTGACGGCGAGATCGCGTGCGCTTGCCATATTTCCCTCTCAGGTTGAAAATTTCTCTATCTCGTTACCCCACGCATCCCATCCTGGTCGGCGTGAGCGAGCAAACAGTTCGAGTTTACGTGCATTGGGCCAGAGTTGTTCGAGGTTCCCATACATCTCATCCGGCTTGCGGGAGTGTTCACGATTGGGAGCAACAATCAGATTGCGAACATTCTTCGCGACTGTTTTAGGGGACCCTCGTGTGCCGACAATAAAAAACTCGGCGGCGCAACGAAAGATATAACCAGTGCCGAACGCCCACTTTCTGCCGGTTGTGGATCTCTTAGCCCATGCCCCCGCAGTTTTATAAGCGAAACCCCAATGGGATAAGAGGCCGATCGCATCAGGAAGCTGCGCCTGCGTAGCCCATAACACCAGCACCGCATCCTTCGATGCGCTCGCCCCCACAGGAATGTGTTGAAGGTCGCTAGTCCTTAGAAGAGGATAGTGATTTTTCGCGCTTTTCTTTTGATTGGTCTCGGTCCATGTGCGAAATCGCCATGGTGGGTCTGCAAGAATCAGATCATATGGACCGATTGGAAATGTCATAGTGTCAGGCCCAGATGCTTCACGATCCGTTGCATGTGCCACGCCTGCGCCAGCGCATCGTCGAGCGCTCCATGCGCAACGCCGACATCGATCGGCTTCACGTCAGGCGCGAGGCTCTTGAACGTGCGATAGCAGCGGTCGCTCTTGTATGACCACGGACGTTCGATGTTGCACGCCGCGAAGGCGTTGGACAGGATCACGTTGTCGAACGTCGCGCCGTTGCCCCACACCGGCTTGTCCTCGCCGAACCACTCCTTGAAGCCGTCGAGCGCTTCGATGAGATCGACTTCAGGCATCTTGAGAATATTCTCGCGAGGCTCATTCCGAAGTGTCTGCATCCACCACTCGATGGTGCCGGCATCAGCGCGTCCCAGCGCGAACGAAGACTTCATGTTGATGCGGACTGATGAAACTTATCAGTCACTATCCGGCCCACCATAATAGTCCGGATCGCGATGCATCGGGTTGAACTTGACTGCGCCGATGGTCCAGATCGCAGCGTGACTCCCCTTGCCGAGAGTCTCCAAATCGATCATCACATGCTCGCTCACTTCGTCTTCTCCACGTTCTTGACCATCGCGCCCTTGCTGTTGCGTGGGAACGATCGGTTCTGGTGCGGCGTCTCGCCGCGGAAGTTGCTGGGCTTGTCGGAGCCACCCTTGCTCAACGGCTTCTTGTGATCGAGGTCCTGCTTGGCTTTGATAGTAGGAGCTGGTTGGCCTCGTTCAGTTGCGTCTTGCTAGTCCTGGTTCACCCGTTCCACGGTATTGGTGGTCCGGAGCCGCATGTGGTGGCCCCCCGGCAGGGCCAGGATCGCCACCAAGCCCTCCAGGTGCTCTTCCACATAGGCCACGGCTTTCGGCGATTTCGCATTCCAGCGCTCCTGAAGGCGCTTGAGAAGGTCGTCGCATTCCGCCCGGTCTGCGGCCTGCAGAATCATGCGCACATCGTTGCGGAAGGCCTTCTGATCGTCCTTGCGCACCTCCTCGATGGCGCGCCGGAGAAAGTGCGCTTGGCACTCCTGCCAGCTCGCTCCCGGAAAGGCCTTCATGGCCGCCTCGCAGAGCCCCTCGTGGGCGTCAGAGACCAGCAACTCCACGCCCTGGAGCCCGCGACGTTTCAGGGATGCGAAAAGGCTCTCCCATGCCACCTCCGTCTCGCCGCCCCAATCCAGGAACCCCAGCACCTCCCGCTCCCCTTCCTCGTTAACGCCCATGGCCCACAGGAAGGCCCGGCTCACCACCCGCTTGCCCTCCCGGACCTTGTCAAACCGGGCGTCGACGAGGAGGTAGCGGTACCGCCCCAGGGGCCGAGTGTTGAAGGCCTCGACCGCCGGGTCCAGGTCCTTGAGCAGCTGGGAGACCAGGCCGGCGCTCACCGAAGCTCCAAAGGCCTCCTCGGCGAGCCGGGTCACTTTCCGGTTTGAAACGCCCATCAGGACCATGTCCACGCAGGCGGCCATCATCGCCCGCTCAGACCGCTGCCAACGATCGAAGATCGCCGGCTTGAAGGAACCGTTCCTCGCCTGGGGCACCGACAGGTCCAGGGCGCCGGCCACCGTCTGGAAGCCGCGGGCCTTGAATCCGTTCCGGTAGCCATTGGGCCGCTCGACCCCCCTCGCATTCCAGGGGGCGTTGAAATGCTCATCAGCCTGCCTCTCGATCAGGGCTTGAACTACGGTTTCGACCAGCACCCGGAAGCCTTCACCTCCCGGTTGCGAAAAGAGTCCTTCCACAGCCCCCTCGGGGACCTCAAACTTCAACTCGGCCATTGGTTTTCCTTCCGTAGGTGGTTGCTTCGACACTTCCAACCTACTGGAACCAATGGCCCCTTTGCTATCCGGCCGCCTGCGGCGGCCCGGGGGCTAACTTACAGAA
>CAVPYG010000006.1:0-10620 GCA_963709835.1 uncultured Acidobacteriaceae bacterium | reverse complement strand
TCCCGGTGAAGCCCAGTTCCCGTTGCCAGGCCGTCCGGTCAACTTTGATGACGATCCCGTCAATTTCGTAAGGCAGCGATTCGCGCCTCGCTTCCCAGCTCTGTATGAATCTCCAAACCTCGTCCAGATTTTTCGCCAGCTTGCGATTCGGATTTACCTTGAATCCCGCCAGCTCCAGCGCATCCATCGCCTTCGATTGCCGGTCGAAAAAAGTTTGGCCATCTTTCAGCAGCAAGTAGGCGAAGAAATCCATGCGGCGCTGCGCTGTAACCGACGGTTCGAGCTGGCGAACCGTTCCCGCCGTGAAGTTCCGCGGATTGGCGAACACCGGGAGTCCCTGGCGCTCGCGCTCTTCATTCATTTTGCGGAAAGCCGCCAGCGGCATCAGCATTTCGCCGCGGACTTCGAAATCCGCGGGAATCCCCGCCTTCTTCAACTTGTCTTTCGAAATCGCCAACGGAATCGACCGCACCGTTCGCACGTTCAAGGTCACGTCTTCGCCAACGCTGCCATCGCCGCGCGTGATGCCGCGTTCCAGACGCCCGTCGCTATAGACGAGCGCCAGCGACATTCCATCCAGCTTCAACTCGCACATGTACTCCAGATCGGTGCGCCCGCTCAGTTCGTGCACCCGCCGCTCCCAGTCGCGCAGCTCCTCTTCGCTGTATGCGTTGTCGAGCGAGAGCATGGGAGAAGAATGCCTGGCCTTGACGAATCCCTCGCGCGGCTTGCCGCCCACGCGCTGCGTTGGCGAATCCGGCGTGATGAGCTCGGGGTGCTCCGCCTCGATCCGCTTAAGCTCGTTCATCAGCGCGTCAAACTCGGCGTCGGAAATCGCAGGATCGTCCAACACATAATAGCGATACTCGTGGTGCCGGATCTTCTCGCGCAGGGCTTCGATTTTCTTCTCGATGGTGGGACTGGACATAACTGTGGAATTATAGTGCGGAGTGCTATGACGGCGGCGATCTCAAATATTCAGAACGGGCTTGTCTTCTTTTTCCCGCCGCTTCGACTCATCCCTGAGCGCTTGTCTGACATTCATCACTACCGTGCCGACAGTGACGAGAACCGCTCCTATCACGAGCATCAGCAGCGGGCCAACACCACCACGTTGGACGTAAAGAGATGCGCCCCAGAACAGAAAAACACAGCCCAGAACTATCTGTAGCGATGAATGGAGCATACGTTTCTCCTTGAATAAAGACGATGTCGTTCGCGAATCGCAACGCAGCTAGTTCTTCTTCGCCTTCCGAATCCGCCCCCGTCCAGCCGCGCCGCGCCCCACGCTCGACGGAGGCTTCTTCATCCCTTCCAGCAATTCCTTGAGCACAGTCGCATTGTTGTGTTCAACCTCGCGTGAAGCATACAACAGCGTGACCCGCCGCTTGCCTTCCGCCAGATGATGCAGCTTCTCCACCGCCGCGGAACCTTCCTCGCTGGCCAACTCCTTGAGATAGCGCTTGCGGAACATGCGCCACTCGTCGCGGTTCGCGTGAAACCATTGCCGCAACTCGTCCGATGGCGCCAACTGGCGCAGCCAGAACTTGACCGCCGCATCTTCTTTCGTCAGCCCGCGCGGCCACAAAAGATCCACCAGCACGCGCACCCCGTCCGCCGGAGCAGCCGCCTCATAAACGCGCTTGACGTGAACGCCCATGACTTCCGTATTATCCTACTTCTGGGCCGGGTTTTGCTGCCGGGCGCCGCAATCACTGATCATTTATAAATAGAACATTATGCATTCCCTGGACTGGATTTCCCCGTGCCTCCGTGCCTCCGTGGTGATTCTCGCTCTGCTCTTGCTGGGAGCCTGCGAGGTCGAGCGCCGCAAATCCGATGCCGAACTCGGACTCAACCCGCAACAGGCCGAAGGCAGAAGACTTTACGACAACTACTGCGCCCGCTGCCACGAGCCGTATTCCTCGCGCGGCAAGAATGGCCCCGGCCTGAAAGGCGTTTTCAAGCGCCCCTATATGTCCCTGAGCGGACTGCCAGCCAACGACGAACGAATGGCCGACATCGTCAAGCACGGACGCGCCAAAATGGAAGCCTTCGGCCAGGTCATGACCGACCAGCAGATCCGGGACCTGATTGCGTATATGCACACGTTGTAGGAGTTCTCAGTTCCCAGTTCCCAGTAAAATCGGTTGTGCGTTGTTGCCATAGCTCCAGAAGCATTCTAATTAGATCTGAGGGCTCTCACTGAGGTCTGAGAACCGGGAACTGAGAACTTGCTACACTACAAACTACCAATTCACAATGTCCCTATGATTCTCGGCACCGGAGTGGACATCGCCGAAGTTCCTCGCATTCGCGAAAGCATCGAGCGCTTTGGAGACCGCTTTCTGCGGCGCATCTTCTCCGCAGGCGAAATCGCTTACTGCGAACGAAAAGCCAGCCGCTTTGAAAGCTATGCCGCGCGCTTCGCCGCCAAGGAAGCCGGGATGAAGGCGCTGGGCACGGGATGGAGCCGCGGTGTCCGCTGGCGCGATATCGAAGTCGTGCGCCCCAAAGGCCAGCGTCCCACCCTTCAGTTTCACGGCGAGGCGGCGGCCATATCAGCTCGGCTCGGCACGAAGAATATCGCCCTCTCAATCACCCACACCTCCGAGCAAGCCCTGGCCCACGTCATCCTGGAAAACTAACACCCGGCGTTCACCGCAAACCAGGTAGGGATCGCCGCCTCGCGCCAAGTTTCGCGCGCGGGACCGGGAGCCTTCATTTTGGCGCACCACCCGTCCGTCCCCAGCCTCGAAAAATCTTGACCCCTGAAATCCCGCCGCATTTGCTATCATGCTTCTGTCGTTGACCGACTGTGTTCACGGATCACTTTGCCTAGCCAGAAGCAGCTGAAATGGTCGCAACTGCGCGTCGGACTCACGGTCCTGATCGCCAGCGTCACGCTCGCCGTCCTGATTTTCTTGATGAGCGGAACCGGCGGTTGGTTCACGCACAAGATCACGCTGCGCTCCTACGTCGATAACGCCAGCGAGTTGCGTGAGGGCGCGCCGGTGCGTTTGCACGGTGTGGACATCGGCAACGTGACCAGCGTCCAGATCGTGCGCGACAAGCCTACGACGCCCGTCGAAGTCACGATGAAGGTCAACACCAAATACAAATTCAATCTGCGCAAAGACTCCGTCATTTTATTGAGCACCGCCGGAGTCCTCGGCGAAACCTACGTTGACATTGACAGTTCAACCGCGAAGGGTCCGCAGGTGACCGACGGCGACACGCTGCTGGCCCACGACCAGCCCGACTTCCAGGACGTGGTCCGCGCCAGCCAGGGCACGCTCCAGAACATGGACGCCCTGCTCAAGCGCCTCGACAACATTGTTGCCTTTGTCGAAAGCGGCAAGGGTTCGATCGGCAAGGCCATCTACAGCCCGGCGTTGTACGAACAACTCGACGCCACGGTGCTTGAATTCAAGGGGTTGCTGGACCAGATCCAGAGCGGAAAGGGATCGCTCGGCCCGCTCGTCACCAGCGACGAGTCGTACAAAAAAGCGCTCGCCGCCATCGACAAGATCAATGCGCTGGTGGACGGCTTGCAGCAGGGCAAAGGCACGGCCGGAAAGTTGCTCAATGACTCCCAGCTCTATGACAACGCCAACAAGACGATGGCCGATGTCAGCCAGTTGACCGCCGACATCAATGCGGGCAAGGGAGCGCTGGGCAAGATCGCCCGCGACCAGGAGTTTGCCGCCCGCCTCCAGACTCTCATGACCAACTTGTCGAAACTTTCCGACCGTCTGGAAAAAGGCGAAGGTACGGCGGGAATGTTCTTCAACGATCCCGCACTCTACAACAACAGCAACCAGACCTTGGTGGAAACGCGGGAACTGGTCAAAGCCATCCGCGAAAACCCAAAGAAGTATTTGACGATCCACATGAAGATTTTCTGATGGTAGAAGTCGTTGGCCGTTAGTCGTTGGCAACCACAAATCCCGATTGTCATCCTGAGCGAAGCGAAGGACCTGCTTTTGCCAACGACCAACGACCAGCGGCTACCGACCAACCAACGAATCGAGGCTCCTATGCGTAGTTCCTTGCTAGTACTCGCCGTCTCCCTGATGCTCGCGCCCGCCCTTCTGT
This sequence comes from uncultured Acidobacteriaceae bacterium, assembly GCA_963709835.1. Lineage (GTDB taxonomy): Bacteria > Acidobacteriota > Terriglobia > Terriglobales > Acidobacteriaceae > Acidiflorens. The sequence continues at coordinate 6,522 of CAVPYG010000006.1, read as the reverse complement.
CCCAGAACCAGCCCGAAGCCTCGAAGCCGCCGGCCGACGTGCGCTTCTCCGCCGACATGCTCGATAAGAGCATCGACCCCTGCACCGATTTCTACGCCTACGCCTGCGGCAAGTGGATGGCCCAGAACCCAGTTCCCGCTGACCGCTCCCGGTGGGGCCGCTTCAACGAATTGGAGGAGCGCGGCGAATATATTGTTCGCGACATTCTCGAGAAAGCGTCTCACGATCAGCCTGGCCGCAGCCCGAGCGAGCAGAAGACAGGCGATTACTACGCCGCTTGCATGGACGAATCCGCCATCGAAAAGGCCGGTACCAAGCCCCTCGATCCCGAGCTTCCATAGCATCGCCGCGATCCAATCGAAGGACGATCTTGCCAAAGAGATCGTCCGCCTGCATCGCGAAGGCACCAATGTATTGTTCGGCTTCGACTCCGACTCCGACTTCAAGAACGCCAGCCAGATGATCGCCGAAGTCGACCAGGGCGGGCTGGGCATGCCCGACCGCGATTACTATTTCAAGGACGATCCGAAATCGGTCGAGCTGCGCAAGAAATACGTCGCGCATGTGGCGAAAATGTTTGCGCTCTTGGGTGACGATCAAGGCAAAGCCGCGGCCGAAGCCAAAGTCGTCATGGAGATTGAAACCGGCTTGGCCAAGGGCGCGCTCGACCGCACCAGCCGCCGCGATCCGCAGAAGGTTTACCACAAGCTGACCACCAGCGAACTCGCCGCCCTGAGTCCGGCATTCAACTGGAACTCATATTTCAACGGCGTGGGCGCGCCCCGCTTCGATTCGCTGAATGTGACCGAGCCGGATTTCTTCAAGAACATGCAGGCAGTATTGAGTGCGCACTCGCTCGACGATTGGAAAACCTATCTGCGCTGGCACGCCGTCCATGCCAGCGTGCAGGCGCTGCCGGCGGCCTTCGTCAACGAAAACTTCGATTTCTTCGCCAAGACGTTGCAGGGCACCAAAGAGTTGCGCCCGCGCTGGAAGCGTTGCGTCGGCTACGCGAACGAAGACCTCGGCGATTTGGTCGGCCAGATTTACGTCCAACAGACCTTCGGCGCCGAAGGCAAGCAGCGCACCCTGGCCATGGTTGCCGCACTCGAAAAGGCGCTGGGCGAAGACATCAAGAGCGTGCCCTGGATGGGAGCGGACACCAAGACCCAGGCGCTCGTCAAATTACAGGCGATCACCAACCGCATCGGCTATACCGACAAATGGCGCGACTACTCGACGCTCAAGATCGCGCGCGGCGATGCCCTTGGCAACTCGCAACGCGCTAACGAATACGATCTGCAGCGGAGGTTGGGCAAGATCGGCAAGCCGCTCGACAAAAGAGATTGGCATTATCCGCCCATGACGGTGAACGCGAACTACGACCCGACCAAGAACAACATCACATTCCCCGCCGGAATTCTCCAGCCGCCGTTCTATGACAACCATGCCGACGACGCCATGAACTTCGGCGGAATCGGCGCCGTCATCGGCCACGAACTCACCCATGGCTTCGACGACGAGGGCAGCCAGTTCGACGCCGCCGGCAATCTCCGCGACTGGTGGACCGCCGACGACAAGAAGCAATTCCAGGAACGCACCGGATGCATTCGCGACCAATACGCGAACTTCGTCGCCGTCGACGACCTGAAGCTCAACGGCAAACTCACCCTCGGCGAGAACACGGCCGACAATGGCGGCCTTCGCATCGCGTATATGGCCTTGCTCAACACGCTGGCTGGCAAGGAACCCGCGCCCGTCGACGGCCTCTCCGCCGAGCAGCGCTTTTTCCTGGGATGGGCCAACGTGTGGTGCCAGAACCGCACCGATGCCATCGCCCGCATGATGGTAGCGCTCGATCCCCACTCACCGGGAAAATACCGGGTGAATGGGACCGTTTCCAATATGCCGGAGTTCCGCGAAGCCTACCACTGTCCGGCCACAGCGCCCATGGTCAATCAAAACGCGTGTCGGGTGTGGTAGGGAACAACTCTCGTTGGTCGTTGGTCGATAGTCTTTCGTCGTTCGCAATACACATTAGGGATCCGCATTTGCCAACGACTAACTACTATCGACTAACGACTGTTTTGCCAACGATTAACGACTAACGACCATCGACCATCTGCTCGTGCGCATGATAACTCGACCGCACCAGCGCTCCCGACTCGACGTGCTTAAATCCAAACTTCAACGCGTCTTCTTTTAGCGAGATGAACTCCGCAGGCGTGTAGTACCGCGTCACAGGAAGATGATCTTTCGACGGACGCAGATACTGCCCAATCGTCAGAATATCCACGCCGCGCTCGCCCAGGTCGCGGAAGACCGAGATCAGTTCTTCAGTCGCTTCACCGATTCCAACCATCACCCCGCTCTTCGTGACCGTCGCCGCATCCCACTTCTTGGCATTCGCCAGCAGATCGAGCGTCCGTTGATAGCGCGCGCCCGAGCGCACCGCGCGATACAGCCGCGGAACGGTTTCCGTATTGTGATTCAGCACGTTCGGCTTGGCCTCGAGCACGATGCGCAAAGGCTCTTCCAGCCCCTGGAAGTCGGGAATCAGCACCTCAACCCGGCACTCCGGCACAAGCGCGCGAATCTGTCGGATGGTTTCGGCAAAAATCTTGGCGCCGCCAACGTTGTCGTCATCACGATTCACGCTGGTCACCACCGCATGGCGCAGCCCCAGCGTGGCCACAGCTTCCGCCACCCGCCGCGGCTCATCCCAGTCGATCGCCTTGGGACGTCCCTTCGGCACCGCGCAAAATCCGCAACGCCGCGTGCAGATATCGCCCAGCAGCATGAACGTCGCCGTGCGATGCTGCCAGCATTCTCCAATATTCGGGCACTGCGCCGACTCGCACACCGTATGCAGTCCCAGCCCCCGCGCCAGCTTCTTCAAACTGTGAAAATTGTCGCCCACTGGAGCCTGAGCCTTAAGCCAAGCGGGCTTAGGGCTGCGGATGACCGGGCCAAGCTCAATCTGAACCAGATGGGAAGAGGCGGACATACGCAGATATTTTATCAGTAGAGACGCGGCTTGCCCCATCTCTCTCGGCGTAGAAGCCGAGGCAAGCCGCTTCTCCACGGGAATTGCAAAAGAAATATAAAATGTGGACGACCGCTTCGGGAGGCGATTCATGTCGGACGATTTCATGTCGAATGCCAAGACCGCGCGCCGCGATTTCCTGCGTCTTTCCGGCGTCGGCATTGCCGGAGCCGCGCTGACGTCTCGCCCCGCCCACGCGCAAACAACTCCGGCGTCCCCAAACTCCGGCGCTTCGGACGCAACGACAAAGATCTGCGACGTAACAACCTTTGGCGCCACCGGCGACGGCCACACCCTCGACACGCCCGCCATCAACCGCGCCATCGAAGCCGCAGCCGCTGCCGGAGGAGGCACGGTGCGCGTCCCACCGGGCAATTACCTGTGCTATTCGATTCGACTGAAGAGCAACGTCGCACTCTACCTCGATCAGAATGCCGTGATCGTCGCAGCTGACCCGCCCGCCGATCCAGCCGCCTCCACTTTCGCCAGCTACGACCTCGCCGAGCCCAACACTCCCTGGGATGCCTATCAGGACTACGGCCACAACCACTGGCACAACAGTCTGCTCTGGGGCGACGGCATTGAGAATTTCTCCATCTCGGGCCCCGGCCTCATCTGGGGTCGCGGACTCAGCCGGGGCTGGGGTCCGGGTCCGGTGGCCGAGCACAAGGGCGTCGCCAATAAAGCGATTGCCCTGAAAAACTGCCGCAACGTCACGCTGCGCGATTTCTCCATCCTCAAGGGAGGGCACTTCGCCATCCTCGCCACCGGTGTCGACAACTTCACCATCGACAACCTGAAAATCGACACCGACCGGGACGGCATTGACATCGACTGCTGCCGCAACGTCCGCGTCACGAACTGCTCGGTGAATTCGCCCTGGGACGACGCCATCTGCCCCAAGAGTTCTTATGCGCTCGGTTACGCCCGGGCCACCGAAAATGTCACCATCGCCAACTGCTACGTGACTGCGGCCTATCAACTCGGCACTCTGCTCGACGGCACTTTCAAGCGCTTCGATCCCGCATCCAAGATCGGCGGAAACGGCCGCATCAAATTTGGCACCGAATCGAATGGCGGCTTCAAGAACATCGCCATTTCCAACTGCGTCTTCGAGGGTTGTCAGGGATTGGCGCTCGAAACCGTGGATGGCGGCCTGCTTGAAGACATCTCCATCACCAACATCACCATGCGCGACATCGTATCAGCTCCTATCTTCCTCCGCCTCGGCAGCCGCATGCGCGGTCCCGCCGGAGTGCCCGTGGGAAAGCTGCGCCGGATTTTGATTAGCAACGTCGTCTGTTCCAATTCCAACTCCAGTTTCGGAGCGATCCTAAGCGGCATTCCCGGCCACCCCATCGAAGACATCCAACTCAACGACATTTACATCCAGCATAGGGGTGGAGGCACGACGGGAGACGCCGCCCTCCAGCCTCCGGAAGCGGAGAACCACTACCCCGAGCCCAACATGTTCGGAAAAATGCCCGCCCATGGCTTTTTCCTGCGCCACGCTAAAAACATCTCGCTGAGCAATGTGGAGATTGCCTGTCTAGAGCCAGACGCCCGTCCCGCCTTCGTTCTGGAAGACGTCCAGGGCGCGGACTTCTTCCGCATCCGCACGCCCCGCGTCGTCGGCGTGCCGACATTTGCACTCAACGACGTGGACGACTTCAGCGCCTTCCGGTGCAAGCGAGTCCCGGATGCCGACCTCAACCACGCGGATCGGAAGAATCTCTAGCAGGCTGTGAGTCAAAGTCGAGTAGCGGTGCGCGACTGACGACTCTGATGACTTGGCATTTTATAAATTGTCATCCTGAGCGAAGCGAAGGACCTGTTTTCTGCGGTAAATCACAGGTATTTGGTGTTGACCCGGATGAAAGAATCCGGCATCGCCAACGACTCATGCTCTAAAGATGTCATCGTCGCCGCGCACACGCCGCAGGTCCTCAGGCACTTTCATCGGCACGCCCAAGCGCGGTTCCAGCAATGCTTCGATCGATTCCACCCAAAGCATATGGCTCCCAAAGACGCTGCCAAGATTTCGCGACACCGATTGCGCTACTTCGTTCAGATCGACTTCCCGCCCCAGTTCTTTTTGCATGGAGGTCACCGGCTTCGCCGCAATTCCGCAAGGCACGATCAGGTCGAAGTAGCTGAGGTCCGTATTCACATTCAAAGCGAACCCATGCGAAGTCACCGACCGCGAAACATGCACGCCAATGGCGGCGATTTTCGCTTCTGTGATTGTGTGGTGGCGGGTCTCCGACCCCCAATCGGGCCGGAGGCCCGACACTACACGAGCAGATTCTGTCCAAACGCCGGTCAGCCCCGCGACACGCTTCGCCGGAATCCCGAAATCGCCGCAGGTGCGAACCAGCACTTCTTCCAACTGGCGAACATAATCGACCACCCCAAGCGTCTTGCGCGGAGTCTGTGTCAGATCGGCAGCTGAATCCAAGGGTCCTGACTGAGAACTGAGAACTGAGAACTGAGAACTGCCATACCCCCGCAAGTCAACTATCGGATACCCCACCAACTGCCCCGGCCCGTGAAACGTGACATCCCCTCCGCGATCGCACTCAAACACTTCAACGCCGCGGGCCGCCAGCGCGTCCGCCGAAGCCAGAACGTTGACCGCCTTCGCGTTGCGTCCCAGCGTGATTACGGGCGAGTGTTCGAGCAGCAAAAGCACATCGCCGATCTGGCCAGCCTTCCGTAGTTCGACCAGCCGCTGCTGCAAGCGCAGCCCTTCCACATATTTAACGACCCCGAGTTGAACAACTGAAATCATCGCTACCCCGCATTATAGGCTGCTGGCGGACGAATCCAGCCGGTGGAGAGCCGGGCGTCCTCGCCCGGCCGCGATGCTGATGCGGAACCTGCGGTGCGAGGGCGCGGACGCCCGTCTCTCCACTCGCCTAAAAACCCAACCGTATGACGCCAGTAATATTTCTTTAATATCCCCTTGCGCAACGTCCCGCGGTTTGGTATAACAGATCGAGTCGAGGACAAGTGACTGTGTGTCTGGACTGCCCGCTGAATCGTCGCGGCGGTTTTTGGCATCCAATTCAGTAAGCCTCCAATTGACCCCTTTCCGGGGTTCGCATTCGGGGACAAGGTTCCCTGAAGGGTTTCCGCGAATAGCAGAGCCTCCAAGCGATCTTTAATTTTGAAGTCGTCTTCCGCTTCGGCCTGCGCCGAATTTTTTCGGCGAGCTGAAACGGAAGCGCGTGTTCGGGCGCGCTGCAAAAAGAGCTCTCCGGTTTGCTGCTAAACATTCTGGATTTGAACTCCCCATGCTGCGTACAGCAGGCTGTTGAAAACAGGTTGGAAATCCTGTGGCCGCAGCGGGTTGACAGTGGCCGACGAAGCGCGATAGCTTTACCAGGTTTCGAGGACGCCCAATATCCTGCAAAGGATTTAGATTCTGCAAAAGAATCGGGCGGACTGAAGGCGCGCCGCTCAGGCGGAATGCG
>CAVPYG010000005.1:0-21483 GCA_963709835.1 uncultured Acidobacteriaceae bacterium | reverse complement strand
TCGCGGAGGAGGAAACGAGATGTCCAGACAGTCTGAGAAGTCAGCGGAAGATTTGGCCGCGAATCGAGCGGCTGGCCCCCAATCCCCTGAGTTTTCTATTGAGCAACGCCGGGCACTGCTCGCCATCGCGCACCGGGCGATACTTTCCGCTCTAGAGGGCCAGACTCTTCCGGACGCGCTTCCGGTTTTGCCCGGGCTAGCGGAGCCGCGCGGCGTCTTCACCACGCTTTATCTAAAAGGCGATCTGAAAAGCGATCCGCAAGGCGAATTGCGGGGATGCGTCGGTTATGTCGCGCCCATCGCGCCCTTGCATCGCGCCGTGGCCGAAACGGCCCGAGCCGCCGCTTTCGAGGACCACCGTTTCCTGCCGGTGACGAAAGAAGAAGCTACGAAGCTGGAAGCCTCGCTGAGTGTGCTTTCCCGTCTGTTCCCGATTCATCCTGATGCGGTGGAAGTCGGGCGGCACGGGCTGCTGCTATCGGGCGGCGGACGGCGCGGCCTGCTGCTGCCCCAGGTCCCCATCGAATATGGATGGGACCGGGAAACCTTTCTGGAACAAACCTGCCGCAAAGCGGGCCTGCCGCCGGATGCCTGGCGCAAAAACGCGACCATCGAGGCATTCACGGCCGAGGTTTTTGGCGACGCGGACGTTGAAGTTCCCCGCTGAATAAAGCAGGTGTCAGGTCTCAGGAAAGACCTGGGCTCGGTCCTTCCTGAGACCTGAGACCTGACACCTGCTTTTCGTTCGCTTACTCTTGCTCGTCGAGTTCCACGGTGTCGCCGGCGTGCACATCCTCGAGCGCGAATACGACCATGGCCGACGATGAAGTCGAAGTGACGTTCAGGACCACCACTTCTCCGACGGCGCGGCGCGGCAGATCGCGCACATGAATGTCTGGTCCCAGGCTCTTGGTGAAGCGCTTGGCCTCAAAAGTCGGCGGACGCACCTGCGTGTCTTCCGAAGTCTGAGCGGCGAAAGAGAGCGAGTCCACAGGATTCTCCAAAGTGGCTGTGTAGGAACGGACCACGCGGAAATAGTCGCCCGCTTTTACGCCCTGGTTCGTACCCATGTTCATATAAACCTTCATGCCGGTGCCGAGGAAGCCGTCAAAGTCCTTGCCCAGCACGATGCGTCCGCTCAACTTGCTATTCGGCGGCGCGAACCGGTCGAAGTGCGCGGGCACGCGGAATGAAACTGGCGGTCTTTCCACGAAAGGCGTGACCACGTCTCCCGGATTGATGGGATCGCAACTGAATTCCACCTGGGCGATGGCGCTGTGACTGCGCGTATCGACGATCCGGATCCTTCCAATATCGCCGTAAGGGCGTCCCGTGGCAGCCAGCACTTTTCTCATCCCCGGATAGATCTCGTACTCGTTGACATCGCGCATTTCGCGGACGACCGAATAGAGCTGTCCCGTCTGGTAGCCGCTCCCCGCCAGATACACCAATTCCCCCATTTCGAATTTGGTTGAGGTTGGTGTCTCCAACCCGCCGTTGACGTAGTTGGCGTCGGGAATGCGGTTCTTGGTGAGGAAACCGGAGCAGTAAATATCTTCCGCGGTGGGCGTCTGAAAACGCACGAAAGGCACGTTGACGGCGGTGTGGACGATGCCGTCCGCATCGGGCGTGACCGCCAAGGTTGACTGCTGGGCCGCCGCGAAGGTCGCGGCCACCGCCAGTACCACTAACAATCCTATTTTCTTCATGTTACCTCCGGCTCCTAGCCGCACGGGTCTTGCCCATCCATCCCTCTCGAAAGACAAGGGTTACATCCGGAAAGTAACAAGCGTTGGGGGGTGGGTCAAGGTTACGAGGGTGTTTAGCCGCCCCACTCCCAAAGTGTTTTCTGAGCGGTCCACCAAGCTTATGTTGCATCTCGGTTTACATCCCTGTAATATCGCGCCGTTGTTAAAAAACAATGAAACTGGCTAATTCTTCCACTGCCGGCCCTCGATTTCCGCTTGCACGACTGCCCAAGGTGTGCCTGGCGCTGAGCGGCGACACGGCCGAGACCATGCTCGAGAGCGCCGAATCGATGGCGCGGGACAATCCGTTCCTGGAGTTCCGCCTCGATTACCTGAAGCAGCCTGTGGCGGCGCTGGCGAAAATTCACCGTTTTCTTGAGACCCACCAATTCGTCACCGCCATCGCGACCTGCCGCCGCGCCGCAAACGGCGGCAAGTTCAAGGGATCGCTGGCGGCGCAACTGGAAGTGCTGACCAAGGCGCAGGCGGCGGGCTGCCAGATTGTGGACGTGGAAATGGAGAGCGCGCTGAAAGCGAAGCCGGGGGCGATGGCGCGCCTGCGCAGCGGCGGAGGGCTGATCGTGTCGTTCCACGATTTTCGCGCCACGCGCAACCTGGCGGAGACGCTGGGAAAAATGGCGAAAGTCCCGGCGGATTTCTACAAAGTCGTCACCACCGCGACCACGCTCTCGGACAACGTGACCATGATGAAGTTTCTGCAAACCCAGAGCGGCGACCATGCGCTGATCGGGTTGTGCATGGGAGAGCAGGGCATCATCAGCCGCGTGCTGAGCGCGCGGGCAGGCAGTGTCTTCACCTTTGCCGCGGTCAACGCCGACCTGAAAACCGCGCCCGGCCAGATCAGCGCCCGGGAACTGCGCGGGATCTACCGCATCGAGCAAGTCAACGCCGCCACTCGCGTCTATGGAGTGGCCGGCGATCCCATCGCGCATTCGCTCTCGCCGGTCATCATGAACACGGCGCTGCGCCGCGAGAACGTGAACGGCGTGTATCTTCCTCTCCACGCCAAATCCATAAAGGACCTGATGCACTGTGTGCGCGAGATCCCGCTGCACGGCCTCAGCATCACCATGCCGTACAAGCAGGCCATCCTTCCCTATCTCGACAACACCGACGCGCACACGGCGAAGGTCGGCGCCTGCAATACCGTCGTCCGCGGGCAGGAGGGCAAGCTTTACGGTTTCAACACCGACGTCGCCGGCATCGTCCGCCCGCTGGAGCAGCGCCTGGCCATCGAAGGCGCGAAAATTCTCGTGCTCGGCGCCGGGGGCGCGGCGCGGGCTGCCGTCTTCGGACTCAAAGAGCGGGGCGCTGAAGTGTGGATACTGAATCGCACTTCGGCCAAGGCCCAGAAACTCGCCCGCCAGGCCAAGGCGCGCGCCCTGAAACGCGCCGACCTGCGCAAACTGGCCTTCGACGTCATTGTGAACGCCACTCCGGTGGGGACGGGGAACACCCGCGACTGCCCGTTGAAAGACCAGGAGATCCAGGCGCGGGTCGTCTTCGACATGGTGTACGACCCGGTGGAGACGCACCTGCTGCATGTGGCGCGGACCAAGGGAATCCCGGTCATCCCTGGGATCGAAATGTTCGTGCAACAGGCTGCCCGGCAATTCGAAATCTGGACGGGCAAGCCCGCTCCCGCCGGCGATATGCTGCGTGTGGTTACGATTGCGCTGCAAGAGCGCGCCGCCGCTCAGAAGCAAGCGAAGTCGTGAGATTTCATTGACAAGCACCTCCGACCGCGTGCTCGAAGCGCAGCATCTCCCGCAATCTCTTTGGCTGGCGGTGCCGAAGGGCTGACCCTTTTTGCCGGTCCGCCGTCGTATCAAATTGAGATTTTGTGCGATGCAGGCGCCGCAAGAAAGGTTGCAAATAACCTGCTGCGGCAGTAGGATGGCTTTGGGCGCGGGTTTTCGCGTCCATCTTGTCTGAACACGCCAAATCTTCCATGTAGAAACGCTGCCCTAGTCACAAATGAGAGTTTGAAGGGGCGCCCAAGGCCCCGGTGTAATTCGGAGAGAATGCATGTCGTGGTACGCGTACTGCCTCACGGAACACCCAACACTTGCTAACGGAGTTCGCGCCCGCCGTCCTTATCTTCTCGATGGAATTCAGGGTGTGAACGGTTCTCCGGTCATGAGCTATCCGAGCGGAGAATTCGCGGTTATTGTCAGTGAATATGAGCGTACAACCTCCAAACTCGACGAGAAGTCGGTTTTGGAGCATGCCCGGGTGGTAAGCCAGAGTTTCCGGACCGCAACTGTGCTGCCCTTCCGTTTTGGGACGATTTTCGACAGTGAAGATGCGATCCGCCAGGCGGTGCGAGCCAACCGGCGGACTTTCTGCGAGAGTGTGGCGCGGCTGCGCGGCAAGTCGGAAATGCGTATCAAGCTGGTGGTGCGCGACGGTTCGGTGCGCGCTACGGAAGAGATTGTCTTGCCCGATACGGTCGGCCGCGAGTATCTGACGAAGCTGCGCGAGAAGGCGTTTCGCGAGCGCGAGCGCCAGACCAAAGCCCGCGCCCTCTCAGTGCAGGTGCACAAGCTCTTCAATCCGCTCGAAGAAGAAGTGAGCTGCAAGCGGGTCGATGCCGACGGAATGCTGCTCGATATCGCCCACCTCATCGACACCAAGTCCATCGAGAAATACCAGAACCGTTACGACACGGCCGCCAAGCAGTTGAAGAATTGCCAGCTGTTCGTGACCGGTCCGTGGCCGCCCTATCATTTCCTGCCAGAAAAGGTGCGCACGGTCGCCGGCGACAGCTAGAACTCTCCGTTGAACTGACGCCAAGCCCCCTTTAGAGGGGGCTTTGTTTTTGTGGGCTGGTGTGCGGGTTGGCAGCTAGCGTACCGCCGGGAGCCGGTTCGTCCACGTCTAAAGGCCTGTGGTCGGGAATTGCTGCCTTTCGTCGCAAAGGAGATGCACTGCGCCCCCGCCCGGAGCAGACTCCGCATTAGGAGGCAACACCAATGCGAAGCAAATCGATTTCAGCTCTAATCCCCAGACTTGTCCTATGGGCGGTCTTCAGCCTGCTCGGGCAGTCGTTGTTTGTTCCATTTCTGGCTGCGCAATCCGTGTCTGCGCAAGGCTGGACCCTGCCGCCGGGAACGACCGTGAAAGATAGCGGCCCGCGCACTTATAAGTTCACCGTGGAATACAACACAGCCAACACCAAAGGCGAGACTTGGATGCGTCAGCGCCTGACGGGAGAGTACACGCGCGGTCTGCCAGGCGGAGAGGTGATGTGGAAGAACGTCACCCAAGCGGATGCCGTCGGCGGCGCGACGGCGCCTTTCGCTGCGGCGCAGAAGCGCGACTTCCTGGAAGGGTTCCGTTATCAGAATGATCTGGCCAGCACCCTGAAGCCGGACTTCTTCAAAGCGTTCCCACCGACGGCGGTCATGGAGCGTAATCTGATTTGGGACACGGGGATGATCGAGGTCTTTGGCCAGAACTTCTTCGACCACCTTAAACTGAACGAGCCGTATCATGTCGTCTCCAACCAGGACGTGAACATGCCCGATGTGGGAACTTTCCATAACCGCGACGTGGTGCTGGAGTGGATTGGGCGTTCGCAAAGAAATGGCCAGGACTGCGCCCTCATTCGCTACGAGGCATTCTTCAATCCGCTGGAGATCGCGAGCGGAGGCATGACTCTGAAAGGACGCAGCGACTACTGGGGACAGATCTGGGTCTCGCTCGCGACCAAGCAAATCGAATACGGCACAATCAATGAGAGTGTTGTAGGAGAGATGAAGCTGCCCGGTCAGGATACGACGCAGATCCTCAATATCTTCCGCAGTGGCTCTTTAGAACCCATCAACGCAAAGTAAGAGTAGTAGAGAATACGCAACAGGGCAAAGGAGAGGCTATGGCTATGACGAAAGTTCAAAGTGGCGAATTACTCTTGCTGTGGACCAATTTGGCCGTGGGTGTAGTCGTTCTGATCCAGATTGCGGGGAATCAATTCCCGAAGCCTCCACGTACTGCTGCATGTACTTGCTTATCAGCTCATCTACGCGAACCTGATCTCGGCTCTCGCCCTTTTGTTCATAGGCGGCTTCTGCAAACACTGATTCGCCGCAAGCTTCCGCTGGCTCCTACCTTTGCTCTGTGCATGATCGTTGTTATTCCCGTCGGCATTTTGCTGGTGCAGACGCTGCTGATGTGGATTGGCTTCGTGGTCCCACAAAACTTCTGGCTTGAGTACTACCACTCCTTGCGCATCTGCCTGCCACTGGCCGTGGTGTTCGGGTTGGGCGCCTTCGTACACGAATCCTTGCGGGCACGCGTCCAGGTTGTGGAGGCACAGCTGCACGAAAAAGAAATGGCCGAGGAGCGCACCCGCAAGCTGGTGGCGGAGGCGCGGCTGCGTTCGCTGGAATCGCGAATTCACCCGCACTTCCTGTTCAACACTTTGAACTCAATCAGCTCGCTGATTGCGGTGAATCCCGTCCGCGCCGAACAAATCGTTGGCCGCCTCGCCGCGCTCTTACGGGCCTCGCTCGACACCAGTAATCAACCGCTGATTCCATTGCGCCAGGAACTGGAGATGGTCGAGAGCTATGTCGATATCGAAAGAGTGCGCTTCGGCGACAAGCTTCGCGGTTCGGTGAATGTGCCGGCCGAACTCCTGGAGGTAAAAGTCCCACCCATGTCGGTGCAGTCGCTGGTCGAGAATGCCGTGAAGCATGGAATCACTCCGCAGGCCGGCGGTGGCGAGTTTCTGGTCACTGCCTCGGCGGAGAATGGAAACCTGCGCATCGAGGTCCGAGACACCGGGCCGGGCTTCGACTTGGCGGCGATTCGCTCCGGCCATGGGCTGGATAACCTGGTCGAGCGCCTCGATGCCTTGTTCGGCGAGAAGGCGCGGCTTAACGTTCTGCGCCGGGACGGGTATTCTGTGGTGGAGATGGTCTTGCCCCGCGTATGAAGCTGCGCGCTTACCTGGTCGACGATGAACCACTGGCACTGGAGCGCCTGCGCCGCTTGCTCGAGCGCACGGGGCGCGTCGAAGTGACAGGCAGCACGACCGAGCCCGAGAAAGCGGTGGCCGCGTTGACGGCGGACCCGCCCGACGTCTGCTTCTTGGATATTCAGATGCCGCGCTTGAATGGTTTCGAGGTCTTGGCGCGGCTGCCCATCCAGCCGATCGTGATTTTCACCACCGCCTACGATCGGTACGCGCTGAAGGCGTTCGACGTGAACTCGGTCGCCTACCTGCTGAAGCCGGTGGAACCGGAGTCGCTGGACCGCGCACTCAAGAAAGTCGAACGGTTGCGCGGTTCGGGCCAGTTCGCGCCGCCGGACTTACAAGCTTTGCTGACGCAGCTCACAGACTCGCTGCGCGAGACCAGGCCGGAGTATCCCGACCGGATTGCTTCGCGGCTGGGAGACCGGCTCCGGTTCCTCGACTTGGCGCGGGTAACGCATTTCTATGCCCAGGACAAATTGACTTACGCGGTGTCGGGAGGCAAGGCTTATTGTGTGGACTACGCGATCGCGGAGTTGGAAACGAAGCTGGACCCGAAGAAATTCGTCCGCATCCACCGCAGCACCGTGGTCAACGTGGAGTGGATCAAGGAAGTCGCGTCGCTTCCCGGAGGAGCTTTGAATGTCCGCCTGAAAGATGGCCAGGACACGGACTTGACAGTAGCGCGCGACCGGGCGCGCGAGTTCAAAGCGCGCGTGGGGTGCTAGGTTGGAATTTGGGGAGCAAAGCTTCGCTCCCACAATGAACCTTGCCGGCCACGTCCGCCTTCAACTTCAGCCGCGCGGTTCTTCCCGAGTTCCTGCCAAAGTGCAGGGTTGTGCATCTTGTAACCTAGGCTGCCGATTGGTTCGCCGCTGCCTGAACGTCTAAGACTTCCCTCTAACATATTGATTCTGAAAGAAATTCCCAAAATGGACTCGCGCGCCCTCCCCCGTTCCATTTTGGTTCTGGGAATGCTCGTTTCACAGCCAGCAAAGAGGCCGTAACCGTTGCCACCACTTCACTCTCGATGTTCTCGACACTTCAATCTGCCTGTTCCCGTCCATAGTCCTGGCCCGCGGAACGGCGCCCAGCTAATTCTTGTTTGATTCCCGCCACTTGCCTCTTTGAAAAGGCCGGCCCCGCAAGGGGCCGCTTTTTTTGTTGCGTCCACTCCTGTACACTCACGGTTTCCGATGAAATTCGGAAAGGCATGATGGGAAAAGATGAATTCTAAAAAAATAAGCTCTCGAAACTCCATTTCGTTCGGCATCATTCTGGCACTGGTTGCCCTGTTGGGACAGAACCCGCTCCACGCTCAAAATCCCGCCAAAGGGACCGGCGATGTGCTCCTCGCCACCATGGAAAAGGAGCTGCATCGCGGCCAGACGGAACTGGCCAAGCAGGATCCCGCGCCCTACTTCACCAGCTATAACGTGACCGACGGCGAATCGCTGGTCGTGCTCGGCGCCCAGGGCGCCATCCTCACCTCGACTCGCGCCCGCCACCGGGCGGCCGACGTCAGCATGCGCATCGGCGCTCCCGCGCTCGATAACACCCACGACCAGGAACGATTCTCCGGCATTACTTCGGGAGAGCTTCCGCAGCGGGACGACCCCGATGCCATCGCCCGCGTGCTCTGGCGGCTGACTTACGAGCAGTATCGCAAGGCGCGCCAGGCCTATACCAACGTGAAGACCAAGACCGCGGTCCGCGCCAAGGACGAGGACGACTCGCCCGACTTCTCGGAAGAGAAGCCGTCGACTTACATCGAGAGTGAAAAGACTCCGGCGCCCGCGTTTCCCGAACAAAAAGCCTGGGAAGATCTCGCCCGCCGTTATTCCGCCAACTTCCGCCAGTATCCCCAGATCGAACAGTCCATGGTTGTTCTTTATGCGGAGCGGAGCCGCAGTTACCTGGTTTCGACCGAAGGCACGAAGATTGTCACCACCGACGCTATTTTCCGCATCATGATCCAGGCGGAAACCCGCGCCGACGACGGCATGGAACTGATGCGCGTGGAAACCTTCCAGTCTTCCGACCCGGCAAAAGTTCCCTCGGAAGCGGAAGTGGCGGCGAGCGTGAAAAAAATGGCCGCCGATCTGAGCGCGTTGCGCGCAGCTCCGCTAGCCGAACCCTACAGCGGCCCGGCATTGCTCTCGGGGCGCGCGGCCGCGGTTTTCTTTCATGAAGTGCTCGGCCATCGCGTCGAAGGACAGCGCCAGCGGGGGCGCGACGAAGGCCAGACTTTCACCAAGAAGGTCAACGAAAAAATCCTGCCCGAATTTCTCAGCGTTACCGACGATCCCACGCTGCGTACGCTCGGCGGCACCGAGCTCTCGGGCTTTTATCGCTACGACGACGAAGGCATTCCGGCGGCGCGTGTCGAGGTGGTCAAGGACGGCATCCTGAAGAATTTTCTGATGGGACGCTTGCCGGTGAAGAACTTCAGCAACTCGAACGGACACGGCCGCGCCCAGTCCGGACTGATGCCCGTCGGCCGCCAGGGCAATCTGATCGTCACTTCTTCGAAAACGATGCCCGACGCGCAACTGCGCGCGCGCTTCATCGAAGAAATCAAGAAGCAGGGCAAGCCCTACGGCCTCTACTTCGAAGACATTCAGGGCGGATTCACCCTGACCACGCGCGATCTGCCGCAATCGTTTCAGGTGCTTGCCGGTCATGGTGTGGCGCGTTTATGCGGATGGGCGTCCCGACGAACTGGTGCGCGGCGTCGACATTGTTGGCACGCCGCTCACGGTGTTGACCGAGATCGCCGCCACCGGAGACACGACCAGCGTCTTCAACGGCATTTGCGGAGCCGAATCGGGCAGCGTTCCGGTATCCGCGGCCGCTCCGGCCATGCTGTTCTCCGAGATGGAAGTGCAGAAACGAAAGTACGGCGACGACGCGACCTCCGATTCTTCCGCCTCCGCCTGGGGCAACGGATGAGAAGGGAGGCAAACTGATCGACAAGCTGATCCGGCAGAGAATGAGCTGCGACAATGCCTCAATTCGTCACCTGAAGCACTGATTCAGCGCAAAACGACTTGCCGCTTTGTTTGCGGCGCTCTCTTCCGCGATCGTCGTCTGCGGCCTGCGCGACTTTTGCCTGCGCCGCCGATGCGGCTTCCGGCGATCCCGTGCTGCGCGCGCTTCGCGAGGAAATGGACCGCTCCAAAGCCCAGCTGAAAATGGACAATGTGCCGGCGCCGTATTACATCGAATACCGCGTCACCGAGATCGACCAGTTCGAGGCCAGCGCGGTTTTCGGCGCGCTGCGCAACCAGCAACGTAATCACGGCCGCCTGTTGCGCGTCGTCGTCCGCGTCGGCGACTACAAGCAGGACAGCTTCTACGGCACTGGAGAAGGCACCGTCGATCTGGTTCCATCCGACGATGACGTCTTCGCCATCCGCCATCGCATCTGGCTGGCCACCGATCGCGCCTACAAGGCAGCCAGCGAAGCGCTCTCCGCCAAGCAAGCGGCCCTGAAGCAGTTGAAAGTCGATGAGCCGGTCGACGATTTCGCCAAAGCCACGCCGGTCGAAGCGGTCGAGCCGCTCGCCCATTTTTCTCCGGCCGACTTCACTTCCGGCTTCGGCTGTATCTCCTCTGAAGAGGCTTCCGGCCAATATCGCAGCGACAAGGATCTGGAGAACTTCGAATCCTCGCTGCGTTTCACCGTCGAGAACCGTTATTTCCTGAACTCCGAGGGCACGGTTGCCCGCTCCGGCCACGCGCACTACGTCATCTCCATCGCGGGATCGACCCAGGCTTCCGATGGCATGTTGCTGCAACGGTCGCACGCCGATCAGGGCGAACGATCTCAAGGAACTCCCCACCCGCGAAGAATTTCTGAAGACCACGGCCCGGATCCTGCGAAACGCTGAAGTTGCTGCGCGACGCCCCGGTGGTCGACGAGGAATATCGCGGGCCGGTCCTGTTCTCGAACGACGCCGCCGCCACCGTCGTCACTGAACTGGTGGAGCCGAATGTTCTCGGCCGGAAAGCCGCAGCTCGGCGAAAACGCCCGTACCACGGGGAAATGGTCGAGCAGCTACAAATCGCGCGTGCTGCCCGATTTCATCAATGTGTTCGACGACCCGACGATTTCCACGATTTCCGGGCAGCCTCTGTTCGGCAACTACACGCTCGACGACGAAGGCGTGAAAGCCCAGCGCGTGTCTCTGATCGAAAAGGGGCAACTCGTCTCCTACCTCGTCGGACGCCAGCCGATTCGCGACTTTCCCGCTTCGAACGGTCACGGGCGCGCCGCCGCAGCCGCTGCGCCTGCGCCCCATCCCGGCAATCTGATTTTGCAATCGACCGATCCGCAGCCCGATGCCGGCCTCAAGGCAAAGTTGATCGAACTCTGCAAGAACCGCGACTTGCCTTACGGACTTTACGTGGAAACCATGGGGCCCGAAGCTCGAACCGCGGCTGCTCTATCGCATCTGGACCAAGGATGCGCATGAAGAACTGGTGCGCGGCGGCGTCTTCGAAGATCTCGACGTCCGCTCGCTGCGCGGCGATCTCATCGCCGCCGGAACCACGCCCGCAGGTCGAGGACCGCCCCGAGCCGGTCTGGTTCAGCGTCGCCAGCCCGGCGCTGCTGTTCGACGAGCTCCAGGTCAAGCGCTCGCAGGCCGCCAAGCAGAAGCTTCCCGAGTACCCCGCGCCCGCGCTGGTCGAGGCGGCGAAATAGCCGTAAGAGGCTGAGGAACATTTTGTTGTTCAGCCTGAGATGTTGCGAGCGGAGCGTCCCAGTCCTTTGCGGCGACTGATCCGGCTTGTCAGCACTTTTGGGGGTTGTCGCGCAGCGCGTCTCGTGCTAGAAACGCGTAGAGAGGAATTTGGAAGCGGCCGTCACCTTCATGAGCCCGCGCAAGAAAGTTTCACACAAAGCGTCCCGCAGCGCCGAAATCGTAATTCCGGACAAGCTCTATTTCCGCATCGGCGAGGTCGCCAAGTTATGCCGTCTGCCGGCCTACGTGCTGCGCTTCTGGGAAACGGAATTTGCGCAGCTCAAGCCCGTGAAAGGCAGCACCGGGCAGCGCATGTACCGCAAGCGCGATGTGGAATCGGTGGTGCGCATCAAGAAACTGCTCTACGAGGACGGCTTCACCATTGCCGGGGCGCGGCAGCAGTTGCGCGACGAGACCAAGGCCGACCGGAACCAGGCCGCGCTTCCGTTTCCGGTGAATTCTTCCGTGAATGTGGCGCGCTTACGCAACGAACTCGAGCAGATTCTCCGCATTCTTTCCACCCGCCGTTAGCGCATTTTCAGATTTACTGCAAGCCACGGCTGGTTTCGGGAAGGGCACGACTTCAGTCGTGCCGTAAACGGCCGCCAGGAATACGGGCTTCAGCCCCTGAGGGATTGTCATCCCACACTGCAAAGAAAAACGGCAGGGCCGACCCCCTGCCGCATCGCTTGCATCCAGAAATTACGGGGCCCCTACTTGCTTCGGTTGACTACCTTCTTGAGTTCGATTCCGGGAGTGAATTTGGCGACTCGCCGGGCAGCGATTTTGATGGTGGCGCCCGTCTGCGGGTTGCGGCCATTGCGGGCCTTGTGCTGCGAGACGGAAAACGTGCCGAACCCGATCAAGGCAACCCGTTCGCCTTTTCTCAGGGCAGCGGTAACACTGTCCACGGTGGTGTCTATGGCGGTCGTCGCCTGCGCTTTCGATATGTTGCAGGCTCCGGCAATCCGGTCAACCAGATCAGCTTTGTTCATGGTTTCTCTCCTGACACTCTTCACTTCGGTTCCCGCGCATCAGCTGGGGAAAAAGCCCAAGGCGCGAGCACCGATGATGCCAATTCTCGCGCATGTTAAGGGATTGTCAATGGGAAACATGGGCCAGATGCCGATTTTGGCACCGATGGGTGCCGGGGTAATGGGAGTATGAGCCGAAAACGCCGGGTTTGTTCTCTTCTGGCGTGGCCGGCCTGGCCAATCGGCGGTTTCCCCGGTTCTCCACCGTTGTCCACAACGCGCCCGCCGGCTGCACAGGATGTTCACAGAGAGGGCTCGGTTTGGAGTTGCGGCGCGGGCGGATTCGGGTGCAGAGTCTAAGTACAGAATCAAGAAAAGAATAAACTAAAGAGTTATGACAACAGCCACCGAAGTTTGCCCTCTGTGTGCGGGGTCGGGATGGAAGCCGGTTCCGGGGACCCCCGACGGCGGAGTGACGCGCTGCGACTGCCAGTTGCGGGCGCGAAGCGGCGCCATGATCGCGGCGGCGCGTATTCCGAAGAGATACGAGCATTGCGAACTGTCGAACTTCGAATTCGAAGGGCCGCAGGCGCATCTGGCGCGCGCCCGCATGGCCGCTTGCCGGTTCGTGGAAGAGTATCCGTTAAACAAAACTGGTCTGCTGCTCGTGGGCAACGCTGGATCGGGGAAAACGCATTTGTCGGTTGGCATCGCAAAGGCGTTGATCCGCGAGAAGGGGATCGAATGCGTCTTCTACGATTATGCCGACTTGTTGAAACAGATCCAGGATTCGTACAACCCCTCGGTACAAGCCACCGAGCTTGGACTGCTCCGGCCGGTGTTTGAAACGGAAGTGTTAGTGCTCGACGATCTGGGGTCGGTGAGGCCGACCGAGTGGCGATGGGACACGGTACGCCTGATTATTAACACGCGATACAACGATGCTCTCACCACGATCGTCACCACCAACTTCGCGGACGAACCAGCCGAGAAATTATCCGACGAACCAAACGAGAAGCATTCTGAGGACTTTGCAACTGGAAAAGCGGCGGCCCGGAAAGACACTCTTGGCGACCGGATCGGCGAGCGTATGCGCTCCCGGTTGCACGAGATGTGCCGCGTGGTGGAGATGAACGGCGACGACTTCCGCAAGAAATTCCGCAGCGCAAGCTTTTGACGATTCCGTCTGACTCGCACGCACTACAATCAAGAACGTGCTGAGCGAACGCATCGAGTTCCGCCCGGAAACTGACGCCGAGGTCTTCTCATCGGTGGCCGCCGCTCCGGCTGTATTTCTTTTGCGCGGCGAGGGCGCGAATTCCGAGCCTTACGTCAGCAAGACCGCCAATCTTCGGCGGCGCTTGCAACGGCTGCTTGCCGTTCCTCAGGAGCAAACCAAGCGCCTCAATCTGCGCGATCGCGTGCGTTGGATCGAATACACGCCGACCGGATCGGACTTCGAATCGGGATTCGTTCTCTATCAAGCGCTGCGCGCCGCTTTTCCCAAAACCTACGCGAACCGGCTGCGGCTGCGCTTCGCCCCGTTGGTCAAACTGCATCTGGAAAACGAATTTCCCCGCGCCTCGATCACCACGCGGCTGGGGAGAATCTCAGGGAAGCTGATTTCTGAAAAAAACGTTTTCTACGGGCCGTTTGTTTCGCGCATGGCGGCGGAAAAATTCATGAACGACGCGCTCGATTTTTTCAAGATGCGGCGTTGCGTGGAAGACCTCCATCCCGATCCCAGATTTCCCGGCTGCGTTTATTCCGAGATGAAGATGTGTCTTGCGCCTTGTTTTCGCGGCTGCACCGACGACGAGTACCGGGCTGAAGTCGTGCGGGTCGAGGATTTTCTGGACTCGCGCGGCGAATCGCTGAAGCGGCAGTTGGCCACGGAGCGCGATGATGCCTCGGCACAAGATGGAATTCGAGGCGGCCGCGGCCATCCATGCGCGGCTCGACAAGCTCGCTCCCGTGCTGCAGCAGTTGCCGGAATTCGTCCAGCGAATTGACCAGATGCACGCCGTGATCGTGCAAAAGTACTCCCAAAAGTTCGCGCAAAAATCGCGGCAGCCGGAGAGCGTTGCCCTGTTCCGCGTCGACGCGGGCGCAATCGCGGGGCCGCTGGAGTTCCCGATCTCCGGCGGCGAACACACGAAATCGCAATCGATGGAAGCGCGAATTCAGACCGCGCTGGTCGGCGTTTCCCGCGTCCAAGCCAGCCAGCGCGATGGAGCGCATGGAGCATCTGGCGATCCTGAAACGCTGGTGCTATCGCGGAACCCGCGCGGGCGAAATCTTCTTCGCCGATGCCAAAGGCGAGCTTCCGATGCGGCGCCTGGTGCGTGGAATCAGCCGCGTGTACAAAGGCGAAGCTCCAGATCCCGGCGACGCGATTCACCGCCGAGACGCCGAGGCCGCCGAGAAAATCTAAGAGGGAAAGTCGATTCCGAGTATGCCTCCCTGCATTTGCAAAACCCAAAAGGCTTTTCTTGGCGCTCTCGGCGTCTCGGCGGTGAAAAGCCCTACGCAGCTCGGAATCCGGTGCGCTGCGGCCTTTTGCGGAACACGACCGCCATCTCTTCCCGCCAGCGCTCGCCGATTCCCAGCACTTCCCAATCGATCTCGGGCGACAAATAGCGCAAAATCGTATCGGTCGTCGGATGGACGCGCAGAGAGGGCGCGACCAGCATCAGTAGCGGTTTCTGCGGCGAAATTTCGATACCCGGAAAATATCCGAATTGCGCGAATTCTCCGCGACTCTGATGCCAGGCGACGCGCGACCAGTAATCGACGCCTTGCAGCGGCAGATGAATATCTTCGTCGGCCTTGAGTTCGATGACCGCGAGGCGCGCTTCGCGGGTTACGGCGAGAATGTCGATCATCGCTCGGTCTGCGGCGGCGAACGCGGGAACTTGCGCATAGACCGGCTCAGGCCGCAACCGTCCGTCGAGCACTGCGACGTTGGCGGCGACTAGCGATTCAAGCCAGCGCTCGGGAGTCATGCGCCAGAGCGCGTGGTTTTTGGGTCCGTCCTTGTGGCGAACCGACGCCGCCAGTCGCACCAGATCGGCGAATTGAGTTTCGTTCTCCGCGTCGAGAACGCGCTCTTCCGGCCCAACTCCGAAAACAATTTCCTGGTTGCTCTGGAAATTTCGCGGATCGTGCGCGACACGGGCTTGGGCGAATTCGAGACCATGGCGGCGAAATGAAATCGACGCGGGCGAAAGCGCTACAACTTCCGCTTGCGGCAAAATACCACGAATGCGCACGATCGAATCCGCAAAGCGCTCGCGCGCCAGCCCTTCATCGAAAGAATGCACCAGGCGGGTAGCCAGGTTGCCGCAGTCTCCGGTATCGACCGGAACGAGCGCATCCTCGCGTTGGTCGAATTCGTACAACTGCCATTTCGCCGCCGTGGGATGCAGATGCGCCATGCGCTGCCGGGTGAGCGTCGCCATGCCTTGCGGCACAATCATCGCCAGACCTTCGACGACGCGGCGTTCCCGCTGGGCCAGGCGGCAGGCTTCGAGCCAAAGGATTCCGACGGTCAGCGCGCCATCTACCGTCGCTTGCGTTTCCTGGTCGTTCACGCCGACGATGGCGAGCGCGCGCTGTCCCTGGCGCAGCCAGCCGCGCAGGTAGGCTGGGCCGAAGGAGTGTTCAAGGTCCACGCCGGTGGTGAGCCTGACGACGGTCCAGCCGGGAAAATTTCTTTCCAGCGCGCGGCGCAGGCGAGGCTCGTAGGCGGCGCGCGCCGCACGACGAACAGCGGGCGAGCGCTGATCGCGGTCGCGGCAGAAGTCAAGCCGCGTGGGACGGTTCTGGCCCATGCGCTGCACCTGCAAGCGCAGCGTGGTTGCCTTGGCTTCCGCATCGAGCACGCGCCGCACAAAATTCCGTTCGTGCGACCACAAGTGCAGCAGGCATTTGTTGTACTCGCCGGAGATCGAGTATTTCGATTCGGCCAGATCGAACGCGATGGCGCCGTCCTCCACCACCACGGCGGCGCGCGCGCCGTCGAGAAATTCGGAGAGCATCTGGCTGAGCGAGTCTGGGGTCATGGAGTCGATTCTTTACCGCGTAAGGGATGAGGTCAGTACGTTTGGCAGTGATCGTCAGTCAGAGACCGTTATTCAGTGACCATTGGGCGGTGACGATGTTTGGGTTCGCTTTGTTGGTTTCTACGGGGCATGGTTGAATGTTTGCATCGTTTCGCGCTGTTTTTTTGTACCCTCCCCCCCTCCCCCAATTTTCAGTTAAAATATTGATTCTAAATTTCTTAGAGGCAAAGTATTCAAAAATAATGGGTTAGCATTTTGACGTCTATTATTATCATAGGGTTAGCGGGCACGGTGTCGATCAAGCTCGTACCGGAATTCGCTGTTTTTTCAAAGATCGAATTGGCGATACAGCTAACCGTTGTTGGCACAGATTTTGAGGGGCCGTCCCCTGAGAAACGGGCGCACCTCGGCGCTGACACATAGGTCAATCTCCATTGTCGCCGACGGGCGGGTCTATGTCTGTGATGGCGCACACCGGGCGTTTGTGATGAAAAATCTCAAGCAGTGACCTGGCTTGTGTAATCTTGCGAATGTGTCAGATTCCGCGTTGATGACAATTCACCAGGCGACCGGTCGATTCTGGGGTTGTGAGTGCTTCAGCCGCAAACTGCTATAATTTCTTACCCGAAAACGATTCTTTGAACAACTATGAACGACATGAAGGGCAAAGTTGTTGTCATCACCGGTGCAACGTCGGGCATTGGGCAGGTGGCGGCAGAGGATCTCGCTGGGATGGGCGCACGCATCGTCCAGGTCGCACGCGATCGAGGGCGCGGCGAGGCGGCGATGAAGCGGCTCAGCGAGCGCGCCCCTGGCATCTCCCACACTATCTACTATGCCGACCTTTCGCGGCTCAGCGAGATGAAGCGAGTGGCGTCGGAGATCGCCGGGGCTGAACCGCGCATCGATGTCCTCATCAACAACGCAGGCGCCATGTTCGGCTCCCGCCAAGTCACCGAGGACGGTCTCGAGCTTACCTTCGCTTTGAATCACGTGGCGTACTTTGTCCTGACGCTCGGCTTGTGGGAGCGACTGGTGGCCGCAGCGCCAGCCAGAGTAGTGAATACGGCCTCGGATGCACACGAAGCCGTAGTGCTCGACTTCGACGATTTACAGTCGGCCCAGGCCTATCGCCCTAATGTTCTGGAATGGCTGCGTTACGGCGGACCGGGTTTTAAGGTGTACGGCCGGTCGAAGCTGTGCAATATCCTCTTTACACGCGAACTCGCGCGCCGGCTTGCCGGGACTGGTGTGACCGCCAACTGCCTACATCCCGGATTCGTCGCCACTCGCTTCGGGGACAAGAGCGGGGGACTGATTTCCTTTGGTATTCGCGTTGGCAAGCGCTTTGCGCTTTCTCCGCAACAAGGCGCTGAAACGATAGTTTACCTGGCGTCTTCACCTGATGTGATCGGTGTGACGGGCGAATATTTCCACAAATGCAACCGTGTAACACCCAGCCAAGAAGCGCGAGACGATGCGAAGGCTGAACGTCTTTGGCTAGAAACCGCCAGACTCGCAGGTCTGGCAAAATAACCACGTTCGTCCACAGGGTCGCGATCGTAAAGCGGGCATTCTCGTCGGTTTCAGCGGGGATTTACGATAAGGGACATCTGAGACACGCGCTGCTGACACGCCCAAAAGACGCGACAAGAGCGGGGCCCCTCGAGGATTAAAATGAGGGAGGGCTGGGCCAACCCCGGTATACTTTTCGCAAGCGACAGTCCACGTGGAGGAATTCCATGCAGGAATCAGATGTTTCGACGAGGCCGGTTTCCTCTTTGCCGTTTTGGATGCGAATCGGCATGGCCTGCCTTATGTTCACAGTTGCAGTCGTGTCTATGTGGGATGGACTCCTTCGATTTGAGTGGGTTTACTTCTTCTGCTTTGGCTTGTTTTGGGTGATGTATCTCCCCAGACAAAAAGGGGAGACTTTTCGCGCATACATCAGGAAGCCACGAGCAGCCGCCACGTTGGCATTGTCGATTGCGGTAACGGCCGGAGCCGTACATAGCCTGTACGCTGAGTTCACGAAGCATAATTTACCCCATTGAGGGGCCGCGAGTCGTCTGCAAGAGCCTGCGCATCCAAATATGGTGACTGACAACCAGACTTCTACCCACGCTCATAACGATGCCCGCTTCTTCTTCCGGCATTACGGACTTACGAATCAGGACCTTGAGACTTATCTGGCGGCCGCGCTTTCGGCGGGCGGCGACTATGTCGACCTCTATTTCGAATACCTGACCTCGACCTCGCTGATGGTGGATGAGTCGCTGGTGAAGTCGGCTTCGCAGGGGATTTCGGCGGGATGTGGCGTGCGCGTCGTCTCCGGAGAGCGCACCGGCTACGCCTACACCGACGATCTTTCTCCACAACGCATTCTTCATGCGGCGCGCACGGCGGCGTTGATCGCGAGCGCTCCGTCGAAGGAGAAGGTCGCGGGATTCCAGCAAAAGCCGGCGCGCAGCTTGTATCCCGTCGCGTTGCCTTCGGTGGACGCCGACATTACCGCCAAGGTCGAACTGCTGATGCGCGCCGATCGCACCGCTCGTGGATACGATGCGCGAATCAAGGAAGTGCGCGCCAGTTATGCCGACGAATTGAGGACGATTCTGGTGGCCGGCTCCGATGGCACGTTCGCCGAAGACTCGCAGCCGCTGGCGCGCATGAATGTTTCGTGCATTGCGAAGACAGAAGCCGTTTCAGGACGCGGAACCTCGGGCGGCGGCGGGCGGGTTGCACTTGACTTTTTTTTCGGTGGCAAATCGGGCGACAAGACCCCCGAATATTTCGCCAAAGAGTCCGCGCGGCAGGCGATTCTGCAACTCGATGCCCGCGAAGCTCCGGCCGGAGAGATGGAAGTCGTGCTCGGTCCGGGATGGCCCGGCGTTCTGCTGCATGAGGCCGTGGGCCATGGATTGGAAGCCGATTTCAATCGCAAGAAGACCTCCGCATTCGCCGGGCTGATCGGCAAACGAGTGGCCAGCGAAAAATGCACAGTCGTGGATAACGGCACGATGCCGTGGCGGCGCGGGTCTCTCAACGTGGACGACGAAGGCCAGCCCACGCAAGAGACGGTGCTGATCGAGAACGGAATTCTCAAGGGATATCTGAGCGACAAACTTTCGTCGAAGCTGATGGGCCTGGCCGATACCGGCAACGGACGCCGCGAGAGTTATGAGCATATTCCCATGCCGCGCATGACGAACACGTATATGCTGGCCGGGCAGGACGATCCCGCCGACATTATTCGTTCGGTGAAAAATGGCGTGTACGCGGTGAACTTCGGCGGCGGGCAGGTTGACATCACGAACGGCAAATTTGTTTTCTCGGCGTCGGAAGCCTATCTGATCGAGAATGGAAAAATCACCGCTCCGATCAAAGGCGCAACCCTGATCGGCAACGGCCCCGATGTGCTGACGCGGGTTTCGATGGTCGGGAACGATTTGAAACTCGACGAAGGCGTTGGGACGTGCGGCAAGGATGGGCAATCCGTTCCGGTCGGAGTCGGCATTCCGACAATTAAGATCGACCGCCTGACCGTTGGAGGGACCGGAAAGCGGGAGACCGGCGGATTCATGCAGTGAGGATAAAGTTTGAGGTAAGAAAGCCGGATTGCAAAAGTGGCCTGAGAGTTAGAATGCGTCTATGCGATTCGGCATGGGCATATTCTTTATAGTCATGATCGCCATGGGGTATCTGCTCGCGCCCGTCAGCCTGGTTTGGGGGTGGATTCGGTGGATCAGGTGCCGCCAAGAGCTCGGGCGTCCGTTCTTGCTCTCACTTATCGGATTCATTTTGACTACAACATCCGGGCTGTTAGCGATCTCGACAATCGCGTATGCCAGGGCGATTCACGGCTTTCCTTTTTATGATCCAAATCTGCTCAGAATCTACCGATGGGGATTTCTCTTGTCCGTTGGAGGGATTGTGCTGGGTCTTACCGGCATTTCGGCGCCGAACGCCCTGCGCTGGCACGCCCCGCTAGCTGGGCTCGGGATGCTAGCGTTCTGGATGATCGCAGCTGCCACGGAATGACAGGCTCTCGTTTGCACTTACAATAGCCGCGCCGCCACTCCCTGAGCCTTGAGCATCTTCACTGCCTCCCGGTCGAAGGAAACGAATGTCTCCGCGCCGAGCCATTGCCCTTCATAAGCAATCACGCCGTCGGCGAAATCGCCGCCCCCATCGAGCATCGCCAACCCCGCCTCAACTGCCAGACGGTTCGTTTCGACGTTCCCGGCTTCGAGCAACTCGCGTATCGCAGCGGCAATCGCCGATGGTCTGTACCCATAGGCTCGTCGCAGAACCCAGACAAATTCGCACAGACACGATATTCCCACGACGAGGACTTCCGCTTTACGCAGGGTATGGGCGGCTATTTCTGCCTGTTTCGGGTCGTCCCGCACAACGGCTCGCACAAGGATGTTGGTATCGACCGCGACCTTCATTTCCTGCCCGTTGAGTTACGGTCCGGCCCGCTTTCGTCGAATGAAACCTCGCCCGCCCATCCAGCCGCTGCCGCCTCATTTATTTCCTCAATGGTCGCAACCTTCTTTGTCTTGCCGGCCAACATCCCAATGAAGGTATCTATCTTCCCCGTTGGCCGCGCTGCGCGGATCATTCCCCGGCCATCGGGGAGTAAGTCGATCTCAACTTTCCCGCCCGGCTTCACGCCCAAATGCTCCATCACTTTTTTCCGGAATGTCACTTGCCCTCTCGCCGTTACCGTCAATGTAGCCATCGAGCATTACCTCTTGGACGGTTTTTATTATAATGCAATACTGCATTATATTCAATAAACCCTGCACAGGGATTTACCCTGGAGACACTTCGCATCTTGAATCGACTCTTCTCGGTTCCCCCCTGCCCCCGTATCTCCGTGGTAGATTCAGAGTCAGGCAATGACAACTACGATAGAAACGAGTAAGAATCCGCCCGCAACCG
>CAVPYG010000004.1:0-67522 GCA_963709835.1 uncultured Acidobacteriaceae bacterium | reverse complement strand
CCATGTCCGCTCTTTTTCTTGATGACGATGATGGGTGGTGTGGGCATGGGCCTGTTTATCCTGGCGCCGCCGCACCCGCAGCTGCATCCGCATCCGGTGGCGCCCCATTCGGCGGCGTGGCATCGGGGGCTGCGTCACCGGCGGTCCGCGGCGCTCGCTTCGTTTCTCGCGCCTCGGCAAGCCTCTTCGACCTCAAAAAATGTCGGGCGCACATGTCCGGGCACCACGCGCCGCCCAATCTCGACCGCCATAATCGGGGCTATTCCTTTCAGAAAAGCAATCATGGTGACTCGCAGCACCTGCATGAACGCGTTTTCCTCCTCCGCCATCTTGCCCATGCGGGCGGCCAATGGTCCCACCAACCCGTAACAGAGTAGAACGCCCAGAAAAGTCCCCACCAGCGCCGCCGCCACTTTGCGTCCGATCTCCTCCGGAGGCCCGCCCATGGCGCTCATCGTGATCACCACCCCCAGCACCGCCGCCACAATTCCCAGCCCAGGCAGAGCGTCGGCCATGGTTGTCATTGCCCCCACCGGTTCGCTCGATTGGTGATGATGAGCTTCCATGTCCGCCTCAAGCATCTGGTCCAGGTCAAATACTTCCACCCCTCCGCTCACCGCCATGCGCATCGTGTCGCAGACGAAAGCCAAGGCATGGTGGTCCTTCGCAAATTCCGCGTATTTGATGAACAGCGCGCTCTTGTCTGGCTCCTCGATGTCGGATTCCAATGCCACCAGGCCTTCTTTGCGCGCCTTTTGCAGCAACTCATACATCATCTTCAACAAATCGACGTATCGTTCTTTGTCGTACTTCGATGTCCCAAACGTTCCCGCCAGCCTGGCGGCGACCCCCTTCAGTGTGTGCACCGGATTTGAGATCAACAGAGTGCCCAACGCCGCCCCGCCAATGATGAGCAGTTCCGCCGGCTGGAGCAGCACCCGAATGTTGCCGTGCTCCATCAGATAGCCCGCCGCGATGCAGCCGAAAACCACCACGATCCCAATGATCGCAAACATGGAGCATCATCCTCGCCTTGATCCAGAATTGTTGGCAGCGCCCGCCGCCGCCGCTTTCCCCGCCCTGCTCGAGTGCGCAGGCTTCAACTCCCGCAAAAGCGATTCCAAGTCGCTGCCCACTGTCGCCACCGCGCAGGCCACCTCGGTCTCGACCGGGAAACGGTCCCCCCACCACCAAACTTCCGAATGGCTCAGCAGCTTCCACAAGATTTCAGCCGTCATCGCCACCATCATCGGGCTCGCCGAGGTCAGTACCACGAGAAACTCGTTTTCGCCCCAGCATCCCAGAAAATTCTCAGCATCCAGGCTGTGGCGCAACGTCTGCGCCGTAGTGTGGAGAAATGGCACGCCCGACTGCGGCCCGTGTTTGGCGCGAAACTCCTCCAGCCCTAGCACCCGTATCCGCAACACCCCAAAGCCGATTCGCGATTCCTCCATGCCCGCCATGCATTCATTCAGCAAAGCCCGCGTCAGGCGGCGCGAAGGGACCCCGGTATTCGCGTCCAGGCATCCGTACATCGGTGGTCCCGACGATTCCTCACGGTACACGAATGCTTCCTCGAAAAGAACGGTCGCGCCCCCCATCGCGTCGCCGTATTCGCCGACCTCAAGGATGGGCCGGGTGCGTATCCTCATCGCCGTGCGGTGCCCATTCTTGTGCAGGTAGAAAGCGGTGCATTGCTGCGGCTGCCGTTGCTGGAGGGTCATGGTCACTGGGCAGCGCTCGCCGCTCAAGGCGTTACCGCGCCGGTCGCAGGCCTGCACTACGGTTTCCAACGCATGCCCAACCACATCGTGCCCGATATGCCCGGTGAGATGCTCCGCGCCCCGGTTCCAAAAACGGATTCGACGTTCCCGATCCACAATGTAGATCCCCACCGGCAAGTCTTCCACCAGGTGCCGGAACAGCTTCTGGTTATCGAGGAAGTCGGAAGACATGACTGGACGCACCGCCTTCTCGTTTCATCGGCAGTCAAGCCAGGGAACTTCAGGGCGGTAGGACAGCAAGGCAGCACGTGCGGTAAGTTGCGCGGTCAGTGTCGTGTGGCAGAATTCTATTCAGTTATGGATATCGGCGCGAACGGAACGCAACTTCAGTCCCGTAGCTGCGGAGCCCAGTCCCCACGATGTTCCGCCACCTTCCAAATCCATCCACTTAGACTCACGCCGCGGGACGTATCTGTGACCCCAAAGTGCGCGCCAGTTCTTGCGCATCGAAAATCGGCAGCTGGCAAGCGCAGTCCGAGCACACCACAGCAAACGATTTCCCCACGTCGAGCGCCGGAAGATTCGGGATCGTCGCCGCCAGAGCCGGCGGCAGGTTCTGCGCGACGGCTTTGTCGGCATCCAAACGCAAAACCGCTGTCCCAAAGCTCAGCGGACGCACCGCCGCCCGATACAGTTCTGCCGCCGCGTCGTCCTTTCCGACGATTACCACCTGCGTGTGCGGATGGATGAATTGCATCACCGCCAGCCCATAAGTCGCCGCAAAAATACCGTGGTCGGCCGCGACCCCTGCATAGGCTTCCAGCGTCTGCTCGGCGCGGTCGCGACACGACGCGGCGTTGTGCGAAGCATCGCCGGCGTAACCATGCAGACGCAGCAGCGCGATTGCCGCCGCCGAATTTCCCGCCGGAGTCGGCGAATCCTGAAACGGCTTTCGCCGCGTCCCCAAAATTCCGAGCGTTATTTGCTCGTCTGCCTCTCGACTCTCCACGCGCGTATCGAAAAACCCACCCTCCGCCGGATCGAAGAACCCCGCCAGCATCGCCTCCGCGATTGTGCGCGCAAAACGGAAGTAGCTCAAGTCCGCCGTTGCCTCGTAAGCGTCGAGACACGCAATCACCGCGAATGCATAATCGTCCAGCACGCCAGGAACAGCGGCAGCGAGCTCGCGCCGATCCGCCTTGGGGTCGGAGTAAGCAATGACATGCTTCAACCCGCGCTCCGCATTCCATCCCTCGGAAAGCAGCCGGTCGAGCGAGCGCAAAGCAAAGTGGCGCGCATCCGCGAGATCGAGTACCTTAGCCGCCTCCAGATACGCCGACACACACATCGCGTTCCAGCCCGCGTACACCGTCTTGTCCTCATACGGCGTCGGACGCAGCAACCGCGCCGCGTACATCTTTTTCTTCGCAGCGGCGAGCAATGCTCCGGCCCGCTCTTCGGCAATGTTCAAGCGCCGCGCAACTTCCTCCACCGAGCTGTGAATGTAGAGCACATTCTTCGCCGGATTGTGGTGCATGTCCCCGGCTTCCTGAATGTCGAAGTAGAGCGCCGCCGCAGCCGCCTCATCCGCATCGAGCGCCGCTCTCGCTTCATCGAGCGTCCAGGTGAAATAATCGCCGTCGTCGTCCATTGAATAGTCGGCGTCCTGCGAAGCGTAATAGCCGCCGTGGGCGCGGTCGCTGAGCCATTCGTCCATCCAGCGGATGATGTCGCGCGCCACTCCCGCAAAGAACTCATCCCCGGTCGCCTGAAAAGCGTGCACATAGTTTTTCAGCAACTCCGAGTTGTCGTAACACATCTTCTCGAAGTGCGGCACGATCCAGCGCTCGTCCGTTGAATAGCGATGGAAGCCGCCCGCCAATTGGTCATACGCGCCGCCGCGCGCCATCTTCTCCAGCGTGTGGACGAAAATCGTGCGCAGGCCTTCCTCTTTAGTCTGAACGTACCGATCCATCACCAAATCCAACGCCGCCGGATGCGGAAACTTGGGTGCGCTTCCAAACCCGCCGTTGACGTCGTCAAACATTTTCCGCGCCGACTCCAGAATTGCGTCAATCACATTCGCGGATATCTTTCCGCCTCCTGCCGAAAAAGATTCCGCCCGCGCGATCGCGCTCTCGACCATCTGCGCCTGTTCCAGCACCTCGCCATGCTTCTCGTGATAGGCCCGGGCAATCGTAACCAGCACGCGCTTGAAGCTGGGCCGCCCATACGAATCCGCCGGAGGAAAGTACGTCCCTCCATAAAACGGTTTTCCGTCCGGAGTGAGAAACGCCGTTAGCGGCCACCCGCCCTGCCCGGAAAGCGCGGCCACCGCCGCCTGATACCGGCTGTCGATATCCGGACGCTCGTCCCGATCGACTTTCACCGCGATGTAATGCTCATTGACAATCGCCGCCACTTCGGCGTCGTCATAGGATTCGCGGTCCATGACATGGCACCAGTGACACCAGACCGCGCCTATATCCAAAAGCACAGGCTTGTCAGCCGCGCGGGCCGCCCGAAACGCTTCCTCCCCAAACTCATGCCACTGAATGGGCTGATGCATCGCTGAACGAAGATACGAAGAAGAAGCGCGAGCCAGTGAATTTTCGGAGCCGCTGGTCATCAGGAGAGTCTATCGCGATAACCGCCAAGAGTGGAAAGCGGATCTATCCGGCATCGGATAGAATCATTCCGAAGACACGGATTCAAAACTGAGCGGTTGCAAAACTAAAATGACCAAGACCCTTCGCCTCGCCCTCGTCTCCGCTTTCCTCTTTGCGTTGCTCGTCGCCCCGCTCGCCGCGAGCGGCCCCGTCCCGAATCCTCAGGAAGCGGCCCGCCTCAACAACATCGGCGTCGCCTACATGAACCAGCAGCTCTTTGAAAAAGCGTTGAAGACTTTCGAAGAAGCGGCGGCCAACGACCCGTCGCTAGAGGTCGCCGACCGTCAATCGCGGAGTGGCGCTGCTCAACCTGCAGCGCGGCGACGAAGCGAAGGCTCTGCTGGAAAAAATCGTCCAAGAACAATCCCAAAGACGCCCACGCCTGGTACAACCTCGGCCTCTATTACAAGAACTCCGCCGACGCGGGCGCGGCCGTCGACGCGTTTCGCCGCGTTACTGAAATCGATGCGAACGATGCCGATACCTGGTATTTCCTGGGATCGACTTACGCGCAGCTCAAGCAATTTCCCGAAGCGATCGATGCTTTCGAGCACGCATTGAAGCTCGATCCGCTCCACGCCTCCGCCCAGTTCGGACTGGCGCGCGCCTACCAGCAATCCGGGCAAGCCGATCCCGCCCATGAGGCGATGAAGAAATTCCAGTACATCACGCAGAACAAGCTGGGCGCGCCCATCAGCCTGTCCTATGGCGAGCAGGGAAAATATTCGCGCGCGGAAGATTCGCCGCTGGCGGTGGAGAAAGTTCCGGCGCAGATTCCGGTGAAGTTTGTGGATGTGACGAAGAGCGCTGGGATCATTTCGAACCATCGGCTTTCACATCGAAACGACTTCCGTTCATACTTCGGCCCGGGTGCGTGCTTTCTCGACTATGACAATGACGGCCGAATTGACGTGTTGCTCGCCGACAACGGCCCAGAAGGAGGGCTCGCGTCTGTTCCACAACTTAGGGACGGAAAGTTCGAAGATGTCACGAAGAAAGCCGGACTTGATCCGACGATGCACGCTCTGGGCTGTACGACAGGCGACTACGATAACGACGGCTTCACCGACCTGGCCCTGACTGTGAACGGCCGAGTGATGCTTTTGCTGCACAACGAGAAGAACGGAACCTTCAAGGATGTGACCGAATCCGCTGGGATCAAGGAGCGGTGGATTCGAACTGCGGGCCTGACTTTCGTCGACTATGACCATGACGGCGATCTGGACTTATACGTTACAGGCCAGCGGACGGCAGCTGGACGCTTTCTGGAAAGGACGTCGCACCGCACTGCCGCGAGCTTGATGTGGCGCAACAACGGCAACGGGACTTTTACCGATGTGACGGATACGATCGGCTCTCAAAGGCGACACAATCGACCATCGCCTCCGTTGGCACTGACTACAATAATGACCGAGCGGTAGATATTGTCGTCACGGGCTGGAGCACCATGGAACTACAATTTTCGAAAATCATCGCGAGGGAGCATTCCACAGACGCAATCTTCGCGATCTAGCCGCCTTCGCTAGGATTTGCCCGTTCGACAGCGGCAGTTGCAGTCCTCGACTTCGATCACGACGGCTGGATGGATCTTGCTTCACCAATCCGGATTCAACTGGTGCGGTCTTGTCCCTTTGGCACAACAAGCACGGCAAAAGCTTCGAGCAAGTTCCCGCTTCCCGAAAGTCGACTGGGTCCGCGCCTACGGCGTCGCCGCCATCGACTACGACAACGACGGCTGGGTCGATCTCGTCGCTGTTGGCGAGACGAAAGACGGCAAGGGCGAAGTCCGCCTCTTTCGCAATCTCGGCCCTGACGGCTGGAAAGACGTCACCGCCGACGTCGGGCTCGACAAAATTCAGCTCAAAGAGCCGCGCGCCATCATCGTCGGCGATTACGACAACGACGGAGCGGTCGATCTTCTGATCACGCAAAACCACGGGCCCGCCGTGCTGCTCCGCAACGAAGGCGGCAACAAGAACAACTCGCTGCGCCTTGCGCTCAAAGGCCTGAACGATAACAAGAGCGCCATCGGCACGAAGGTGGAAGTTTTCTCCGATGGCCTGCGGCAGAAGTTTGAAGTCTATGGATCGTCCGGCTACCTTGGGCAGAACTCGCCCTACCTGACCATCGGCCTGGGACAAGCGAAAGAAGCCGACGTCGTTCGCCTGCTATGGCCGACCGGTGTTTTGCAGGATGAAATCGAAGTTGCCGCCAACAAGATGCAGAACATCAGGAACTCGACCGCCGCGGCAGTTCCTGTCCCACGCTTTTCGCCTGGGACGGCCACGAATATCAACTGGTCGGCGACATGCTCGGCGCGGGCGTCGTCGGCCACTGGATCGCGGCGGACAAAGGCAACGTCGAACGCAACATCGCGCGTCCGACCGAAGCCATCAAGATCGACCGCGCTGCGCTCCGCGAAAAAGATGGCAAGCTGAGTTTCCGCTTCATGGAGCCGCTCGAAGAATCGGTTTACCTCGATCAGGTGCAATTGCTCGCCGTCGATCATCCCGCCGATGTCGACGTTTATCCCAACGAATATTTCGCCAGCAATCCGCCATATCCGCCGTTCAAGGTTGTGTTCAGCAACAAGAATGACGCGCGTCCGCCCGCCGGCGCGTGGGACGAGCACGGCCACAACGTGCTGCCCGATCTGCTCGCGCATCGTTATTTCGGCGACTTCAAAGTGCTTTCATTCCAGGGATTCGCCGAGCCGCACAGCCTGGAGCTTGATCTCGGCGAGCCCTACCGCGGCGGTCCGCTGTGGCTGCTGATGCATGGCGAGATCGAATATTACTCGGCGACCAGCATGTACGCCGCCGATCAGGCGCATCTGCGGCCGTTTGCGCCGTATGTCGAAGCGCTAGTAACGACGGATGGCTCGTCCGGAAACGACGGCAAAGCAAAATGGGTCCGCGTCGTCGATGACATGGGATTCCCCGCCGGCGGCGCGCGCACCATGACGGCCGATCTCACCGGCAAACTTCCGCCGGGCACGCAGCGCATTCGCATCACCACGAATCTGCAGATCTACTGGGACAACATCCTGATCAGCCGGACGAGTCAGGATAATAGCCAGGATCAGAGCGCCCGGCTGACGCCGGTGCCGCTGGCGCGCGCCGACCTGAATTTCCACGGATTCCCGCTGAAGATCGAAGACCAGCCGCCGGGCAACGTGAAATACATCTACGAAAAGACCAGCGCCACCGGCCCCTACACGCGTCCCGCCGGCGCTTACACGCGCTATGGCGATGTGCGTCCGCTGCTCGAATCGGTTGACGATAAGTTTGTCGTCTTCGGATCGGGCGATGAAGTTGCGCTCGATTTCGATCCGGCGAAGCTGCCTGCCCTGCCGCGCGGCTGGGTGCGCGACTATTTCTTCATCGCCAACGGATACGAAAAAGATATGGACTTCTACGCCTATCGCGGCGATACGGTGGATCCGCTGCCATTCCGCGATATGGGCGACGTATCCGTATCCCGGCAAGTCGTTTCCCTCCGATGCCGAGCACCTGAACTACTTGCTCGAATACAACACCCGGTTCATGTCGGGGAATGAGGCCAGCGGGATATTCGTTCCAATATCCGAAGTAAGAACGTCGCTTACAAGCAGTTTGCATGCGGGCCGGCCAGACTATCATTTTGTGGATAGCCTGCGCCGGCCTGCTTTTCTCCGCGCTGCGCCTTCTAACCATCTCTCCGCTCACTTGCCGTAGTTCTTGGGCAACGCTTTTGCCAGTTCCCTCCAACCCACCAGCACGAATCCCTGCTCTTTGAGAAACCGCCGGAACTCCGGGCTCTTGACCATGTCGAAGTCGCGTTGGCGCCATGCGGCGCCCCAGTTGGGATGGTCGTAAGTTGCGCCCCGCATCTCTTCGTCGTCGTATGCCAGATGCACAATGACCTGGTACACGCCGGGGCCGAGAGGCTGAAGTTGCTTCTCGTACCACGAGGTCCAGTCCTGAGCGGCGATGCCCGGATCGATTTCGATGACTTTTTCCACCAGAACTTCTGCCGCGGGCGGCGACACGCCCTCTGGTGCATGACTTCCAGTCCGCGCCTCCAGAATGGGCAAAGAGTAAGCACGGCCCATTTTCTGATAGAGCTGGTACAAATCGCCCGATCCGAACAAGGCGCCCATGTGGGTGTCCAGATGCGTCAGGTGAATGCCTGCGGACTGGGCGCGATCGATTTGCGCTCTCAGTTCGGCCTCGACCTCGGGGAGTTTGGCATTTTGCGTAACCGCAGGTGTGTCGAGTGGGAGATACCCGTCCGGATCCAACAGGCTGGGCACCTTGTCTCTCGGGCTCACGGGGCCCCAGCGAAAACTTGTCCATTCGCTGTTGAGGGCTTGGTGAATTCCGACATCGGCGTTGGAGTGCTCCTTGGCCCACGTCGCCACCTCGGGAAACCAAGGGCAGGGAACCAGGATGCTGGCCGAAGTGACCCATCCCTTGTCGGGAGCCTCAAAAGTGGCCCGGTTGACGGAATGGTCCATGCCGAGGTCGTCGGCGTGAATCACCAGCAGGCGTGCAGAGGCCGGATAGCCCAGGCGCTCCTGGACGGTTTTTGCCCCGGCGGCCGTTGTTTGGACATTTGAAGCAGCATTCTGTGCCAACAGAGGGCAGCTCAGGCAGGCTAAGCTGACACCGATGAAGAACAGGAATAGAAAACGCATTCTGTGATTCATGACGCACCCACACTCCTTCGCATTCCGTCCGTAGTCCGTCAAATCCTTGAGTTTCGCCAAGAGTCTCACCAAACCCAGGCAAAAATCGTTTAATACATGTGTTTTTCGTTGAACAGAATATCCCTTCCGTGTAGAATTCGAAAGGAATTTTGTGGATCTGCGGCAGGGACGTTCTATTTTCGGCCCGGGAGCCACAAGTGGCCCTTCCCCCTGGCCCCGTTATCTCCGCAGGATAATGGGGTTCTAAAATCCCCAATCAACACTAGGGTAAGAGTTGGGTTGCGCTTCGCGTCCAAAGCCTAAACCATCGGGACCGCGGTGCGGTCCGATCCGCTCAGGCCACCCACTCTTCGCTGGTGGCCGCCGGCAAGGGCTGGGGAAGCCGGTCGGAGACTTCAGCGAGTGTGGCAAGTTTCTTCGCCAACTCAGGACGCAGCAACTCGGGGGCAAAACGCCAGCGCCAGTTTCCGCCTCCGCTGCTGGGCACGTTCATGCGGGCCTCGCTTCCCAGGCTGAGCACATCCTGCAACGGCACCAGGCACAAGCTGGCGACGGAATCGGAGGCAGCGCGAATCATCGCCCAGTTGACGCCGTCTTCACATCGGCCCAGATACGCTTCCACTTGCCTGCGTTCGTGTTCGGTGGCGGCCGACTTCCACCAGCCGAGCACCGTGTCATTGTCGTGCGTGCCGGTGTAGACGACCTTCTCGGCGGTGAAAGTGTGCGGCAGATGGGTGTGCGCGCCGGGATTGCCAAATCCAAATTGCATCACGGCCATACCCGGAATCTTAAGCCGTTCGCGGAGGGCATGTACGTCGGGCGTGATGTATCCCAGGTCCTCGGCGAAAAATGGCAGCCCGCCCAGGGCCTCGCGCAGCTTGACGAACAGATCGTCTTTTGGGCCATCGACCCAGCGCCCATGGATCGCGGTCGGCTCGTTCGCCGGAATCTCCCAGAACTGCGAAAACCCGCGAAAATGATCGAGGCGGATGTAGTCGAAATTGCGCGTCAGCCAGCGCATGCGGTCGATCCACCACGAGTATCCCCGCTCTTGCATCAGGTCCCAGCGATAAAGGGGATTGCCCCAGCGCTGGCCGTCGTTGCTGAAAAAATCTGGAGGCACGCCGGCCACGACTTCGGGATCGAGATCGGAATTCAGGCGAAACAGGTCGGGGTGGGTCCAGACATCGGCGCTGTCGAAATCCACGAAAATCGCGATATCGCCCACAACCCGAATGGAATGCTGCGCGCAATAGGACCGCAGCGCCTTCCACTGTTCGTAGAAAAAAAACTGCACGGCGCGGCGGACATCGAGCTCGTCGAGCATTTCCGCGCATGCTTTCTCGATCGCCGCTGGCTCCCGATGGACCAGCCCGCGGGGCCAGCGGTTCCAGCTCTCCAATTTGAAATGTGCCCGCAAAGCGTCGAAGAGAACGAAATCATCGAGCCACCATTGGTTTTGCCGACAGAAGTTCTCGTAACGCGAGCGCGCCTTCGGCGGGGCGGAGCGCACGAAGTTGCGTGCCGCTTCAAACAGCAGGGGCAGTTTGTCGTGAAAAACCGCCGAGTAATCCACGGGACCGATTTCGCCAGCCTGAGCGCCAACTAGAGCGCCGTCAACCGAGTTTCGGTCAATCTGGCCTCGGTCGATCCAGCCGCGATCGGCGAGCCGCTCCAGGCTGATCAGCAGGGGATTTCCGGCAAAGGCCGAAGTGGAGGAATAGGGCGAGTCGCCGAAGCCCAGCGGGCCCATGGGCAGCACCTGCCACAGACCTTGTCGCGCGGACGCAAGAAAATCCGCGAACGCGTACGCGGACGGACCGAAGTCTCCGATCCCGCCCCGCGAAGCGAGCGAGGTGGGATGGAGCAGAATTCCGCTGGCGCGCGGGAAAGCCATTCAATTCGGTTCTCGGTTCTCAGTTCTCAGTGTGCAGGTATCAGCTCGCACTACCGAGTGAGACCTGAGAACCGAGAACTACGGACTGAATTTCGCTAGTCGCTTTCTTGCCCGGTTTGGCGCGTCAGGTTTTTCATCTCATCCTGATTGACCTTGAGCCGGTTGGATTTTTCCAGGTCCTTGCGCAGGTTCGTAACGTACAACTCGAACAACTCGTTTCGCTTGCCTTCGAGGAGCGCCTGCCGGACTTCGTCCTTCTTCGCGATGAAGTCCTCGTCGGTCGGCGCCTGTTTCTCGAGAAGTTGAGCGACCACGCCATTGCGCCCGGCAGTGATCGGCCCGCTGATCTCGCCGGGCTTCAGCGAGAAGATTGCACTCGCGGTGGTCATCGAGCCGATGTCAGGAACCTGTCCATCGGGCAGAACCAGATCGCTCGTCTTCATCGCCGCACCCAGCTCTTTCGCTGCTTTTTTCAAATCGTGCCCAGCCTTGGCGCGGTCGGCGAGTTCTCGTGTTTTCTGTTGCAACAGAAAACCGGCGCGCTGGTTCTTGAACTCGCTCTCGACCCGCGAACGAATCTCTTCGAAGGTGGGCGTCGCCGGAGGCTTTACGCCGAGCAACTGGAACACCACGTAGCCTTGCGGAAGCTGCACCTCATCCGGCGGGGCCTTTTCGGTTTCGTTGAACACGGCATCCATAAATTGCGGGTTCGCACCCAATCCGGGCAAGTTGTCGGTCCGGGCGAAATATTCGGTGTTGATTACAGCCTGACCTTTGGCGGCAGCTACCGCGTCGATACCGTCAGCGCGCGCCTGGCTGAGCAGGCTATTCGCCGCCGCTTCTGTGGCACGCGCCGTTTTTAACTGTTTTACCTTCTCTTCGATATCGCTCTTCACTTCGGCGAGCGTCTTGAGATGCGCCTGCTGCTTGTCTTCGACGCGGATGATATGGAAGCCGTAACTGCTCTTGACCAGATCGCTGGTCTGTCCTTTCCCGAGTGAAAAGGCGGCCTTCTCGAATTCTGGCACGGTGCGGCCCGCGGCCCACCCAGCCGAGTTCACCGCCGTTCTTGGCGCTGCCGGGGTCGTCCGAGTATTTTTCCGCGAGCTTGGCAAAATCTCCGCCCGCCTTGACTTCCTTCAACGCAGCTTCGGCTTTCGCTCGAGCATCGGCGACGGCTTTTTCATCTTCCTTGGCGCCCGGCGCGGGCAGTGGAGTCTTAATCAGGATGTGGCTGACCTTCACCTGTTCGGGCACGCGGTACTCTTCGCGGTGCTCATTGTAGTAGGCCTGCAGGTCCTGAGCGGTGACCGTCGTCGCCGCCGCGATTTTCGCGCTATCCACCACGACGTACTTGATCTGCCGTTTCTCCGGGATGGAGTTGTTGTAAGTGGCCTTGCTGTGTTCGTAAAAAGCCTTGAGTTCTTCGTCCGTGGGGTGCAGGCCTTTCAGGATGTCGTCCTGTGTGATCACCGCATAGTCGAATTTCACCTTGGTATTGCTGCGGGTGAATTCATCGCGGATTTCGGCGTCTCCGACGAAGGCGCCGCCTGAAACCAGAGCGCGCAATTTGCGGAGCAGAATACGGTCTTTTTCGCTCTCCTCGAACTGCGCGACTGTCAAATCATTGCGCTGGAGGAGATTCTCGTATTCTTCCTGGCCGATGAACTTGCCTTCGGGGAAAAAGACAGACTTATACTGCCCGTGCTCGAACTCATCGCGGAGTTCATCGTCGCTGACGCGCAGGCCCACGCGGTGTGCCTCGGTAACCTCAGCTTTCTCACTGATGAGTTGCTCGGCAGCTTGACTGGCAAAAAATGGCAGGAGCTTGGCGGCCTGCGCTCCGCCCTGCGGAAATTGCTGGCGGATCATGGCCTTGGCAAGGCGGTCCACATCGAGCACGGTGACTTGCTGGTCGCCAATCGTGGCTAGAACTCCGGCCGGAGGCTTGCCCATACCGAAACTGGAGCCGATCCCGCCGGGAATGAGTGTGATCGCCATCGAGGCACAGATGAGGACGAGCAGCGCCCCCAGAATGATCTTCAGGGTTGGCCCCGCATTTTGCAGCTGTCGAATCATAGTTGGATAACTCCGTT
The DNA here is from genome assembly GCA_963709835.1 of uncultured Acidobacteriaceae bacterium. Lineage (GTDB taxonomy): Bacteria > Acidobacteriota > Terriglobia > Terriglobales > Acidobacteriaceae > Acidiflorens. The sequence continues at coordinate 54,446 of CAVPYG010000004.1, read as the reverse complement.
GGATTGCTTCACGCTGGAAGCCAGAATTTTTAATTATAAACTAGTAGCGTGGCCGCGTGATTTGCGCCGGTTCACCACCGAGACTATCGCCGCCTTCCCGGCCGCTCTCCGGCGGGCGCAGCTTCAGGTTTGCCCTGTGCGGGTCCGAAGGGCGTGGCGACCCGAACCTTCCCCGGACCTTCAAAGATGGGCCCCTTGCGGTCTGCCTAACTGCCTTTATTGAGCTCTCCCTCGAACGAGTGCTCGGGGCTGTGGCCGGGCTCGGGAAAATCGCTGTCGGCGCCGTCCACCAGGGGATCGGGGTTGCGGTGCGAAAGCTGGTTCTTCATCGAGTTGTTGCCGGTTTGCGTGCGCTCGTCCGGCTCGAGGGAACCTTTCCCGCGGTCGGCATCGTCGTGAAGATGGTCGCTGGCACTTTTCGGCATGGCAGGCCTCTCAAAGTGGGTGCGTCGATAGGAACCGCTACAGCGTCAGGTTACGCCGAATGTTCGCTGCGGGCAATGTGCGTCTCTTGCCGGTTCATCTGCCGCCCGTTTGCACGCACCGTAAATTCAGACCGGTTGCGACTCGCCGTCGTTGTGAGTTTGCCCTTAATAGTTACGATGGGTAAATTTCATACTCGATTAACCTGATCCTGAATCTAAAATAGAGTATGGTTAGCAAACACCGGAAACACTATCTTTTTGCCAGCGACTTCGATCAGACGTTGACCTTTAACGATACGGGTTACGTGCTGAGCGAGCTGCTCGGCATTTCTGTCGCGGAATTCGAGCGCAAGGCCAAAGGCATGGCGACGCTGAACCTGGTCCAGCAAGGCGCCGAACTTTCTTATCTGCTTTTGCACGATCCGGAGTTCCACACGCGCGTCCGCCGCGACCATTTGTTTGAAGCGGGCAAGCGCATTCGCCTCAAGGACAATATCAAGCAGATTTACGAAATACTCGACCGGCGGATCGATGGGTTCCACTTCGATTTTTATGTGCTTTCAGCGGCGCCGGTCGAGGTGATCCAGTCGGCGCTCGAAGGGATCGTGCCCGAGGACCATATTTTTGGCACCGAGTTCAAGTACAAAGCTACAGGCGAGATCGATAGCCTGGTGCGGGCCACGGCCGGCTATGGAAAAGTCACGCGCCTCGATCAACTCGAAGAACAACTCGGCGTTCCGGCTGACCATATTGTCTATGTCGGCGACGGCAGTTCCGATATTCATGTCATGCTGCACGTGAACCGGCGCGATGGTTTTACCATTGCTGTGTCGGAATCGAAACTGGTGGCGCAGATCGCCAAGCGGACGGTGCTCGGCGACAACGCGCTGGCAACTCTGGTGCCGATTCTCGAGGAGATTGCAGGCTGGCAGCGGCCGCAGATCCGCCAGCTCTTCGAATCCTACGGCTTCCTGATTCAGGGATGGGACCGCGTGCAGACCGACTGGGTCACGCTGCGTCCCAGCGACGTGCCGGCCAAGAAGGCGGCCGTGGCGGACGCAACCTAAACTTCAAACCGATTCACCGCAGAGGCGCCGAGAGCGCGAAGGAATTCCAGGGCGTTTCAGTTCGCGCTCCCGGAGTTCTCTGCCGCTCTGTGCTGCGGAGTGATGAGGGCCCACTTGTCGCATAAGACGCGATGATTAGAGCGCCCAGTCCTAATTGCGCCGGCTTCCTCATGGGTGGGCTTTGGGAGCCGCTGGTACCACCTTGCGCAATCTCTCCCGTGCTTGCGTGGCTTCCGTGGTTTTTGGATAGCGCTGAATGACGTGTTTCAGTTCTTGTGCGCCTTCGTCTTGCTTCCCGAGTTCGAGGAGGGCGAATCCCTTCTTCAGTTGGGCCGAGGCTGCCTTGTTTCCGCTGGGAAAATTCTGCAGCACCAGATCGTAGTTCGCGACTGCCTTTGTGTAGTCGGCGGCCTTGTACTCAATTTCGGCAAGATAGAAATATGAGTTCCCGGCCAGGTCGGTGTTGGGATAAAACTTGATGTAGTCGTTGAATTCCTGGGTTGCCAAATCGTTGTTCCCGCCGTTGTAATCGCGCAGGGCATTGTTGTAGAGCACGTCGGGCGCCGGGGCCTGGGCGATCGCTTGTGCCTGCTGCTGCGCTTGCGCCTGCTGCGCGGCCAGGGTCTGCTGCGCCGCCTGCATGTCTTCGAATTCCTTGCTCAGCCGGGCGAGCCGCACCTTGAGTTCGTCCATGGTGTCGTTCAGCGCCTGAATCTGCCCGGAGATCTGGTCGACCTGCGCGGCGCGGTCCAGCTGCTGTTTGTTGATGGAAGTTTGCAGCTCGCCGATCGCGGCGCTGACCTTGTTGGCGGCGTCGGTGTTCTTTTCGAGCAGGCTCTTCATTACGCCCATGCGCTCGTCGAACGACTGCTTCATCTGGGTCATCTGCTCCTGCAGTTGAGTGACCTGAGTTTGCAGTTCGATGAGTTCCCGGTTGGCGCCAAAAGCCGGAGCGGCCCAGAGAGTAAGAAAGAGCCCCACGGACAGCGCGAGAGCAAGCGACAAACGATTCGATTCCATAGTTGACCTGCGCCAATATCAAAAAGCCGCCGAGCGTCCAGCGGCATGGTACCTGAAAAAACAAGGGCGGCCGCAGCCGCCCTTGACGGATTTACGGTTCGTACACCAGGTGTCCCCGGCGATTTTGCTGCCAGCAACCTTCGTTCGATTCGGTGCAGAACGGTTTCTCTTTGCCGTAGCTGATGGTCTTGATACGGTCGCCGGTCACTCCGGCCTGGATGAGCGCGTTCTTCACCGCGTCCGCGCGATTGGTGCCAAGCGCCAGGTTATATTCGGTCGAGCCGCGCTCGTCGCAGTGTCCCTCAATCGTAAAGTGGATGTTGGGATGCTGTTGCAGGAACTGCGCGTCGCCCTGCATCGCGGCTTGCTGGTCCGCGCGCACATCGTACTTGTCGTAATCGAAGTAGATGTCCTTCACGTTTTGCCCGAAAAGTTCCGCGTCCGTAGGAGCCGGTGGCGGCGGTGGCGGTGGCGGCGGCGGTGGCGGCGGGTTGACGGTCACGCGAGCGCTGGCGTCGATCGTTCCGCCTGCGCCTTTCGCTACCAGATGGTAGGTGGTTGACTCGCTCGGAGTCACCTGACGCGTTCCGCTGGTTTCGACCGCGCCAATTCCGTCAATGCTGACGTCGGTTGCGTTCGTGGTCTGCCAGGTCAGCGTCGCCGATTGACCACTGTTGATGGTAACCGGATTCGCCGACAGTGTAGCGGTGGGAGCCGGTGGTGGGGGTGGCGGCGGGGGCGGCGGCGGAGCGACTTTCTTCGCGCATGCGCCCAGGAACAGGATCGTGCCGAGTGCGAATATTAAAATGCTCCATCGCTTCATTGTTGTTGCCATTGAGTGCTTCACGGATTCCTCCAGTTTTTTGTGCGCCCGCATTGTGGCTCGCTGCTTGTGGGATTCACGGCAGGGCGCACTTTCGGCCAGCCGCAAAACCGTCTTGCATCTCAAAAACAACCTACTTCCAACTCCAGTTGGGCTGCGTGTTCAGGCCCGCGAAAGTCAACTGCTTCACATTTGTGCCGTCCGCCAGCATGGACCAGATCTGGTCGCTGCCCGAACGGTGGGACTGAAACACAATATGCCGACCATCCGGCGACCAGCAAGGGGAATCGTTGCGCCCCGCGTCGTGCGTGAGCTGCACCCACTGCTTGCTGGCGATGTCCATCAAGTATAGATCGTTGGAACCCGGTTCTCCCGGTCCATATTTGCGCATCCAGGAAAAACTCAGAAACTGTCCGTTGGGCGACCAGTTGGGAGAAACCGCGTAGCCCTGATCGGTGACGCGCTGCAGGTTGGTGGCGTCCGCCTCCATGGTATAGATCTGCGGCAGCCCGGTGCGTCCGCTCACGAAAGCGATTTGCGCGCCGGTCTTGCGGTTCCAAGTCGGCGAAACATCCGGGCCCTTGCCGTCGGTCAGGCGCCGCGAGTTTCCTCCGGAGGCATCGCTAACCATAATATTGGGATAACCGTTGCCCGAGGACGAGAACGCAATCTTGCCATCGGGCGACCACGACGGCGAAAGATTCACGCCGCCAAAACGCGGGAAGCTGACCATGCGGTTGAGATCGAATGAGTACATCATGATTTCCCAAGTCATAGACCGACCACTCTTCGTAACCGAACTGAAGGCCAGCCGCGAGCCATCCGGCGAGATGCGCGGCGACAGGGAAATGCTGCCCAGGTGCGTGACCTGCTGCTGGTTGGCGCCATCGTAGTCCATCATCCAGATTTCTTTGTGGCCGGTGCGATTGCTGACAAAGTAGATTTTGCTTTCGGCGATTCCGGCTACGCCTCCGCCCAGGCGGAAGATGATTTCGTCGGCGAACTTGTGCGCGATCACGCGCACCGCGTCGCTCGTCGCATTATCACTGTACTGCTTGCCGAGCACCTGTGGCGACAATTCGTTCTTGAGGTCGTAGAGCCATCCCTGCACCGTCACTCTGCCGGCCGCCACACCCAGGTTGCCAAACGCCAGCATGGAAGCGTTCGGCGGCGGGGTGTTCCAGGCGGAAAAGTTGACCTCGGATGGTTTCCCAGGTTCCTGCAAGGGATAAAAACTCTTCGAGGCCAGGTCGAAGATTCCAGCGTTGTCGAGGTCGCTCCAGAGTGTGTCGTTGAAGGTCTTCAAGAGTGCTGCGTTGTTTGTGTCGGCGGTCGAGGGCTTAAAGTCGGATGCGGCCAGGCGCACGCGCTCGACGCCGAGCCCGGTTCCGGTGCGAATCCAATCCTGCGCGGATGCGGAGGCTGCCAGCAGCAACAAGGCAAGGGCTATCAAAACGCGATGACGAATGGGGCGAGCCGAGATACTCAATTTGTGCTCCTGTTTGGCCGGCAGTCGTTGGTCGTGAGTCGGTGGCAAAACCCCGCAAACGACGATCGACCATCGACCAACGATTGTCCTCTACCGCTTGTAATCAAACCAGAATTCTACCGAAACCTTGCTTCCCGAATAATTCGATGGCAACGGGCCGAACGTATCAATGCGCTGGAGGGCGCGGATCGCCGACTGATCCAGCGACGGCACGCCGCTCGACTGCTCGATCTCAACATTCATCGGGTGTCCGTCGTGCGCGATATCAAATGTAAGATAAACCCGTTTTGCCTCCGTGATCCGCGGATCCACTTCATACTTCAGCCAGTTTTCGGTGACTTTCCGCTGCACCGCTTGCACGTACCACGCAAACTGGCTGCCGAAATCGCCGCCGCTTCCGGTAAATCCAAATCCACCCTGGGCGCCGCCCGCGCTCATCGTGTAAGGCCCACTGGCCGGACCGCCCTCGCCATACGGAATCTGATTCGACTCGGCTCCTCTGGTTCCGGCTTTCGCTGGGTTGCGCTCGCGGCGCGGGTTTTATTTTTGTTTTCGCGTTCTTGCCGGGAATTGGAATCGCGTCCGGCTCCTTCTCCTGCACCGTGGGCTGCGACTTCGAGAATCCCTTGGATTCCGTTGCCAGCACGTTCGTCGTCTGCACCTCGTTCGCGGGCAAGGGAATCGCGCTCACCAGCGTCGCTCCCATGGCATCCCCGCCGCCGCCGCTGCCCCAGCCCTCGACCACGAATGCTGTGAATGAACATGGTATAAAGCACGACAAACGCCGCGAATCCGACGTGTAGTCCGAGCGACCAGGCCAGTGGCCGGCGCAATTGCCCGCGTTCGGAATAGATGTCGATGTCGATATCGTTATATGCATGTCGATATCTATCAGTGTCAGCGATGGCCGCTGTGACTATCCATTGGCTGCGTAACGATGCTCACGTTGCTGATGCCTGCCTGCTTGATGGCGTCCATTACGGTGGCGAAGGCGCCAAACGGAACATCTTCGTCGGAACGCAAATAAATCGCCTGGTGCTGCGGATCGCGAATCTTCTGCTTCAGGCGCGCTCGCGATCTGGTTGATATTGATGGGATCGTTGCCCAGATAAACTTTCTGCGATTTGTCGATGCTGATCACCAGGCGCTCTTCCGTGATCTCTTTGACGGTGCGGGTGTGGGGCACGTTGACTTCGATTCCGGACTGCAACACCGGCGCGGTCACCATGAAAATGATGAGCAGCACGAGCACGACATCCACCAGCGGCGTGACGTTGATATCGGCGAGCGCCGTCTGCGTGCGTCCGTTGGCGGAGGTGAAGGCCATCAGCGCCGCGCCTCCGGGGCGGGTGGCGCCGTCTGGCGGCTGACCATCTGGCGCTCCACCAGGTTGAGCATCTCCAGGGTGAAGTCGTCGTTGCGCGAGGCCATTTCGCGAATGGAGCCGATGATGAGGTTGTAAGCGATTACCGCCGGGATCGCCGCAGCCAGGCCGGCCGCGGTGGTAATCAGCGCTTCGGAAATACCCGGAGCGACCGCCCGCAAGGTCGCGGCGCCCGCCGTACCCAATCCGTGAAACGCGTCGATGATTCCCCAGACGGTTCCGAACAGTCCAATAAACGGTGTCACTGCGCCGGTAATCGCCAGCCACGGCACGTTGCGTTCGAAGCGGGTAATCTCCTCCGACGATGCGATCTGCATGGCCCGTTGAATGGCCACCAGGTTGTGGATGCTCCCCGGTCGTTCCCATCTGGCGTTTGAACTCCCCAACTGCGCCGGCAAACACCGCCACAAGCGGGCTGGGCCGAAACTGTTCGGCAACCGCGGCAATGTCCTGCATGCGCTGCGCCTTGTGGAAGGCGCGGACAAATCGCCCACTCTGCTCGCGCGCTCGCCGGATCAGCCGCCACTTGGAAAGAATCACCGCCCAGGAGAGCACGCTGAACGCGAGGAGGAGCAGTAGCACGGACTTGGCGACCGGACCGGTCTGAAGGACGAGATCGACGATTTCGCCGCCGACATACAACAGGAGGAGGGAAGGAACGTGCATCGGTTTCGGGAGAGCCCTCGTTAAGATTATAGACTAGCACGGCGAACCGCTCCGCAAGCGTACCGCATCGGTCAATGCGGTGCGGCGTTTTGCGCTCGTCTGCGCTGGCTTGCAATGGCTACGAAGTCGGAATCACTGCCTGGCCTATGTTGGAGTACCCGCTTTCCTGGCCTTCGGCGTTCACCTCGGTTGCGACGTAATAGTAGGTCGTCCCGCAGACCACCGTATTGTCCGTGTAATTGGTCGAGGCCTCGAGCGCGGTATTGATCATCTCGTACGGACCTCCGCTGGCAGTGCCGCGGTACACGTTGTATCCGACCGGGTTCCCGCTTCCGGCATCCCAGGAAAGATAGACGCTATGGGCCACCTGGGCCACGCCGGTTCCCGTCAACTGTTCGACGGTTGGCGAGTTCGCGGCATTGCTGGTGAATCCCGCTTGTCCGGTGGCGGCGCCAGCAGCACTCGGAGTGAATTGGATCGTGACCGCGACGCTCTGTCCAGCCGCAATTGTTACCGGCAGAGTCAGCCCAAGGATGGAAAACTCCGAGCTTGTCGAGTCGTCCGACGAAATGGTTACGGCAGCATTCGAGGCGGTGAGCGTAGCCTGAAGGCTGGCGCTCGATCCCACCGTGACGTTGCCGAAACTGAGCGTTACCGGCGTCACAGCCAGTTGCGCGGCAACTGGACAGAATCCAGTCCCGGCGACATGGATGGTAAGAGGGGAATTCGGGTCGTTACTGACCAGCGTAACGGTGCCGCTGGTGTAGCCCTTGGCTGTCGGCGTGAAAATAACGGGCAACTGGATGCTTGACCCAGGGCTGATCTTTACAGGTACAGGGAAAGTGCCGAATGAGAATTCGCTCCCCGTTACCGACTTGGAAGCGATGCGCAGCGTCTTGGTGCCAATATTCGAAAGCTGGATGGCGAAGGAAACGGAACTGCCGATCTGCACTTTGCCGAAGGCATGGCTGGTAGGTGTGGATTGAAGTTGTTGCGCCCATGTGAAACCAGGCGCAAGGCAGAAAAATAGAATGGCGAATGCGAAATGGGGGAAGGCTTTCATAGCTATTATCTTCAAGAGCCGCTCAACTGCGGAGCAAAATTAGTAGTGCAGCTTGGGCAATCTTTAGTACCGTATTGGTACTGGACGAATGGCATAGCCCAACTCGCTGGACTGGTCTGTGCTATGCTGCGCGAGAATTGCAGGCCGTCCGAAGAAAGACCGTCCTCAGAAAGATCGTCCCGAGAAAGGCCGTCCTGAGTTAAGATCGTCGTCAGTTGAGATTGCAGGGTCCTTGTGCTGGCCGAACTTCGACTTGAGAATTACGCGGTGATCGACAATGTCGCGATCGAATTCGCGGCGGGACTGAATCTTCTGACCGGCGAGACCGGTGCAGGGAAGTCGATCCTGATCGACGCGCTGGGATTGCTGCTCGGCGAAAAGGCGTCCTCCGACGTAATTCGCACGGGCGCGGAGCGGGCTGTCGTTGCGGCGGTGTTCGAGAGCGACGGAGCGGCGGCGCGTTCCATCGAAACCGTCCTCGAGACGAACGGACTGGACGCGGAGAATAGCTCACTGATTCTGCGGCGCGAGATCGCTCCTGGCGGCAAGGGACGTGTCTTCATCAACAATCAGCCGGCGACCGTGGCTGTGCTCAAGCAGATTGCGCCGCATCTCGCGGTGATCCACGCGCAAAGTGAAGTCATCGTGCACTTCGATGCCGCGTCGCGGCAGGACCTGCTCGACGCTTACGCTGGAGTCGAGTTGCAGGAAGTTTCCGCTGCATTCGGCCGCTGGAAGCAGATTCGCGGACGGATCGCCGAACTCGAACAGGACGAGCAGGACCGCATGCGGATCCTCGATCTGTGGAACTTCCAATGCCGCGAGATCGAAGAGGCGCATTTGCAGGCGGGCGCAAATCCGCAAGAAGATGCGCAACTGGAAGCCGAGAAGCGCGTCCTAGCCAATGCCGAGAAGATCTATGGCGCAGCCATCAGTGCCTTCGATCTGCTGTATGAAGGCAATGCTTCGACCTCATCGAGCCTGCGCGCCGCGCAAAAGCATCTGGAAGAACTGGCGCGTTACGAACCGAAGTTTCAGGAAGCGCTCGCGGCGCTCGAATCGGCGCGCATCAGCGTCGAAGATGTGGGAGCGACGCTGCGCGATTATGCCGGAGGAATCCAGGCTTCGCCTGAGCGTCTCGCCGAGATCGAAGAGCGCTTGGCGCTGCTCGATCGCCTGAAGCGCAAGTACGGACCGACGCTGGAACAGGTCATCGCATTTGGCGAAGACATCAGGCGCAAAATCTCGGAGATGGAGAATAAAGACCAGGTGCTGCTGGAACTGCGGGCGATGCTCGCCGTCGCTGCCGAAGACTATCGCAAAGCCGCTCGCGCCATTTCGCAAAAACGCATCGAGGCGGGAAGAAAACTCGAGAAGCTGGTCGAGGCCGAAATCAATGACCTTGCCATGCGCGCGAGTTTTCGCATCGCGGTGGAAGAAAACGAAGCCGAGGAGCACTGGACTTCTTCCGGCATCAACCACGTCGTCTATCGCATCTCGACCAATACGGGAGAGGCGATGCGTCCGTTGGAACAGATTGCCTCGGGCGGAGAACTTTCGCGCGTTATGCTGGCGCTGAAAGCGAGCGTCGAAGCGGGAACGAATCCAACCGGCAATTCGAAGAAAAAATCGGCTGCCTCGCAACGCACGTTAGTTTTCGACGAAATCGATACCGGCATCGGAGGCCGCGCCGCCGAAGCTGTCGGGAAAAAATTGAAGGCACTGTCCAAGGGCAATCAGGTGCTCTGCGTGACCCACCTTCCGCAGATCGCAACCTTCGCCGATCACCATTACCTGATCGAGAAGCGCGAAAGCGAAGGCCGCGCCAAAACCACCGTCCGCCGGATCACCGGCGAAGAACGCACCGAAGAAGTGGCGCGGATGTTATCCGGCGCGAAACTCACCGATACTTCCCGCAAACACGCCGAGCAGATGATTAAGGCCAACGGCTAATTCCCGCTTTGGGAAGCCGCTGGCTCAGGGCTGCGGCCTGCGGAGTTTTGTATTTATCATTTAGTAACTCCCATCCCCCCCCAACATCCCGGTCTTTTGAAATCATAGAGTTACGAATAATCTCTCGCCAGGTCTTTGGTTTTAAAGGACTTAGTAGTAAAGTCTTTATAAAACAATAACTTAGCTCCAATAGCTAAACCAGAAATGGGTTTGGGGGAGATCCATTCGCTTCGCTCAGGATTTTGGCAGCGGGCTCTCGCTTCGCTCACGCCCGCTAAACACCTCAACTTCGAGGGCCGTTTTGATGGACGGCTCACATCACCACTGCCCCAATCAGATTTCTAATAACTATGGTCGCGTGCGGTGGGGCTTATGTCAAAGGAATTTGATCACAGGTTGGGTGTGCTGAAAAAAGTCTAAGGTCCCACCTAAGTGGAGTTTGGATAGAACACCCTTCCGAGCTGGGATGGACAATATTTCCAGGTCCCCCGCCGATAGATGCTTCCCACAAGCTGACTTCTCGTTGCTGATCTGGCTTCGCTGCTCGCTGTATTGATTCCCGATTGCCGACTACCTGGGATGCTGTGACGGGAGTAATTAAGATGTTGCTATCTGGCTCTGTTCCCGTCTGAAGCAACTCTATAATGCCGTTGTGGCCAGACCATCCAAAGGCGCCCAGGTCTTTCCCCTTGTTTTTGGCCTGATTTTTATGGCCTTTGGGCTCGCTTTCGCAAGCGGCTTTGTCTTCGGCGCTCCCGGCCAGGTCCAGGGGAATCGCTGGGTGGGGGTGCTGGTCAGCGCGCTCTTCACTCTGATCGGCGGCGGCGTCATTGGCGCCGGAATTTATGGCAACCGCAAATTGAAGTCAGAAGCAGCACTCGAGGCGTCCAATCCCCAATCTCCGTGGCTATGGCGGAAAGACTGGGCGGCGAGCCGAGCGGAAAGCAAAAACCGCAACAGCGCCTTCGGCCTTTGGGCGGCGGCGATTTTTGTGAACGGGATTGTGTTCACACTCGCATTCACGACCCTGCCCCAACTCTGGCCCACCTCCGACCCCAAAATCTTCCTCGTGCTTGCCTTTTGCACGGCTGGCGTGATTCTGGCGGGCGTGGCAATCCGGGCCAGTATCCGCCGGCAGCGCTTTGGCCAAACCTATTTCGAGTTTGCCGCGGTGCCCATTTCGCCCGGTCGCACGCTGAAGGGCACGATCCACTTGCGCTTCGACACCAATGCCAGACATGGCATCGACCTGAGTCTTTCCTGTGTGCGCCAAGTCATCACGGGCGAGGGTAAAAATCGTTCCACCCTCGAGAGCGTTCTCTGGCAAGCTGACCAGAATGTGGCGCAGGCATCGCTCGGACACGGACCCATGGGTGACGCCGTGATTCCGGTGGAATTCAGTATCCCGAGCGACGCCTACGAGTCGAATCACGACGATCTGAACGATCAGGTGCTCTGGCTCTTGCACGCCCAGGCCGACGTCCCCGGCGTGAATTATTCCGATGATTTCGAGGTCCCGGTTTTCCGCCTGACGCCATCTTCGACCTCGGCCTCGGCCGCAGCCGGAGAGCCCACGCCAATCTTTCTGAGCGACGCGCAGGACGCAAGCGCTGCCCCAGCCATCCAATCCGATGCCTCCGACGTGGCCGCTCCTCAGAATCCGAAAGTTGTAGTCTCGGCCGGAATCGACGGCAGCACGGAATTCTATTTCCCGGCGTTTCGCAACCCGTCCCAGAGCCTGGTTTTGATCTTCTTCACCGCCGTGTGGACGGCCATCGTCTATTTCCTTGCACATTCCAAAGCCCCGTTGTTCTTCACCGTAGCGTTCGGATTGGCTGAGCTCCTGCTGATCTACGGACTGATTCTTGCGATGCTGGTCTCGTTCCGCATCCAGGCAGGCAACGGCAAGATTGTCCGCCGCCGGGCTGTGCTCGGCATCGGTGGATCTCGTGAATTTGCCTTCTCCGACATTGCTCAGATATTGCCCGTCACCAAGCCGCAACAGCCAGGCACACCGGCTTCCTACTCTCTTCGCTTGGAGATGAAGAATGGAGAGCAGGCGACGCTGGTTGACATGATCGATAACCGGCAGGAGGCGCGCTGGGTTGCCGCCCAACTGGAGAAGCTCGCCGGCCTTCAGCTTGACACACATGTCGCTGTCGACACTGTTCTCGGCGGCTACGGTCCGCCGCCGCAACGTGGAGAAGCGCCATCAAGTTCTCTCCCGGCCTTGCGCCGCAATAGACCCGTCGTAGCCGCGGTCGGGCTTGCGTTCTTTCTTGCCTGGATGGGCTTTGTCGGCTATCAGATCTTTTCTCACGGCCATGCGCAAAGCAAACGCGTTCCGAAGGCCGGTGCGGCGACCAGAACTCCGCTGCGGCAGGCGGGTTACTCACCGCTCTCAGACGCCGATGTGGAACGACTGAAGACGCTCCCGGAGCAGGCGCAGGCAGAAGAATTGCTAAGCCGGGCGATTCAGCACGACACCCGCGCACTCGACCTGTTCGAGCAGAAAATTGGCGTCTGGCGCGATCTCCAGCGCACCGCGAACATGAACGAACTGGAGAGGAGCAGTCAATTCTCCACCGACCTGCGCGTTCGCTACGCCAATGCGGATCTCAACCTGGCAATCAACGGAGTGCCGAAAACCGACGCCTCGGCGGACGCCCTCATCGCACAGGCACAAGCCGACCCCGCGCATCGCGCCTACAGCGTGTACTCAATGGGAATTCTGGCCGGCCGCGGCGTGGGCTACGATCGCATTTATCCGGTCCTGCTGAACTACGCCAAAAATGACCCCAACCCGCAGGTCCGCCAGTGGGCCGTCGAAGGCATGAGATATCTGGGCACCGACGAGGCTCTTGACCAGCTCTTCGATTCCTTTACCCACGACCCATCCAACGCGGTTCGCGATCGCGCGGGCTGCAACGTGTCCGATTGCGGTAACTTCATGCGCAAACAGCGCATGCGAATGGTGCCGAAACTGATCGAGCTAGCCGCGGATCCCCAAACTACCCCGCAAATGCGCAACTGGACGTTCCTCGCGTTGCATGAGATCACCGACGAAACCCTGCCTGCCGATGCGGCGGCATGGCAACATTGGTACTCGCAACACGGGGACGAAAAGATGGCCGAGTTCGAACAGATGGAGTGGTGGAAAATCCGCGGCGATCAATAACCATCTGGGGCACCGCATCTGGGTCATTCACTTCAGTAAGTGTGTATGAGCGATATTCCGGTTGAACGGGCAGTTTGAACCCGGCAATATGTAGGTATGATGCGTAAGCCAATCTGGATTTTTCCGGTGCTCTTGCTGTGGGCAGTCGCCAACGCGTTTGCGGCCGATACCGTACTGACCTGGCCGGCCAACGGCAAGGAGACGATGTTGCGATTCACGTTGGGCAAGTTGCACCAGATCACGTCCGTCTCTGGCCAGAACGATTATTTGGGAGAGGCGCTGGCGGAGAACCTCAGCACGACGGCGATTCCTTCCGCCTCTTTCTATCTCTACCTGCTGGACAAAAACGGCAAGCGGGTGGGCGAAGGATATCTGGAAGTCACCAATTTGGCGGCCGGACAACGGGCCAAGATCCCGGTCACGCGCGCATGCGATGGGCTCGTTTGCCAGCATGGAATTGCAGCCGCAGCATCTGCCCTCCGACGAGCCGATGAAGATCAAAATGCACATCACCAGCGTGCCTTCCGGGGCCATCCTCAAACTTGATTCGCAAGAAGCCGGCATGACCCCCGAAGTGCTCCCGATCGCTCCCGGCAAGCATGTGCTGGAGTTCAGCAAAGAAGGTTATGCCACCGCGAGCACGGCGGTGGAAATTGCGGAGAACGCCCTGCCTGGCAGCGTCGAGGTGGAGTTAAATCCACTAACGCTCGATACCGTGGTTCTGCGCGACGGAACGCTGTTGATGGGCAACCTCATCTCGGTGACCGGCACAGGCGTGAATATCACTGTGAAAGGCAAGCCCATGAATCTGGCGCGCAGTCGAGTGGCGCGGATTGTGTTGGGGAAACGCAAAGCGTCTGTCGGAACCCGTACCACAACAGCAGGCAAGAGTTCGTCTGGTAGCAAGCAGTGATTCGGCGCCGCGCCGGAGTGGGGACATGGCTGGTGTCCCCCATGCAGCAGCCCGCAGGGCGGCGAAAGAGCGGTGACGGATAGCTAGCGGGATGCTCTCATTGAGAACGGGATGAGTCCGAGGGAGACGGGGCAAGCCCCGTCTCTACACGACCGAATACTGCCGCGCTGGAACCGCTACTATCTACGGGGCCTAAGAGGCCACAATGAGAATAGATTGACTTAGCTAACCAAAGTTAGCTAACCTAGCTTCATGGAAACCATCACCATCCACAAGGCCAAGACGGAGCTTTCGCGGCTGATTGCGAGAGCATGCCAGGGCGAAGAGATCGTCATCGCCCGGGGCAAGAAGCCGGTGGTGCGGCTGGTCGCGATTGGGGACAAGACGGGCCAGCGGAAGCCGGGAGCCTTACGCGGCAAGCTGAAGGTCGGGCCGGAGTTCTTCGAGTCTCTGCCTAAGGAAGAGCTTGACGCCTGGGGGCAATGACGTGCGTCTTTTGCTGGACACGCATGCGTTGCTTTGGTGGTACAGCGACGATCCAGCACTGCCGAAGTCGTGCAGAAAACTGATGGCACAACCGGACAGCATTGTTTTCGTGAGCGCGGCTTCTGCGTGGAAGATCGCAACGAAGTTTCGACTGGGCAGGTTGCCGACGGCCTCCGAGCTGGTGCAAGACTTCGGTGGATATCTTGACCGGGAAAACTTTCAAAGTCTGCCAGTGTCATATGAGCACGGGATCCGCGCCGGGATGTTGCCCGGGCCTCACCAGGATCCGTTTGACCGGATGCTGATCGCGCAAGCTGAGATGGAGAAGCTGTTCATCGTCAGCAACGAAAGAATATTCGACCAGTATGGGTTGCGCCGCATCTGGTGAGGTGCGGTCTGTGGTTGCCCCTCGCATTCACCCGCCCGGTTTCCCCGTCCGTTGCTAATCCTCACATCATCAGAGGCTTACATTGACCTGAGGGGGTGTTTTTCGGTACTCTTATAGCATCTTAATCCAGCAAAAAGTGTAGCCTAGAGTTGGTCTCATAAATGGTTCTCCGGGTAGGCAGTTTGGTCCACGGGGGCTAAAGCCCAGGTTTTAGCTGTGCTGAAAGGCACGGCTCAAGCCGCGCTCTACCCAAAACCATAGATGAGACCGCTACTAGCGGGTGGGGGAGACGACTTGTCTGAAAGCAAGAGCTTATTGCTATTGAAACCGCGGGGATTCTGCGCCGGGGTGGTGCGGGCGGTCGATATCGTCCGGATCGCGCTGGAGGCCTTTGGGCGGCCGATTTATGTGCGCAAGGAAATCGTCCACAACCGCTCTGTGGTCGAGGAGTTGCAGCAGAAGGGCGCGATTTTTGTCGACAACGTGGATGAAGTGCCGGAGGGCGAACGTGTCATTTACAGTGCGCACGGGGTTTCGCCGGAAGTCCGCGAGCACAGCAAGCTGCGGAAGCTGCGGGTGATCGATGCGACCTGTCCGCTGGTCACCAAGGTGCATGTGGAGGCGGTGAAATTCGCCAAGGAAGGCTATTCGCTGATCCTGATCGGCCATCGCGATCATGACGAGGTAATTGGCACGCTCGGCGAGGCTCCGGCGGTGACTCATGTGGTAGGATCGCCTGCGGAAGTCGGGTCGGTGACCTTGCCCGACCCTAACCGCGTGGCGTACTTGACGCAAACGACGCTCAGTCTGGATGAGACGCGAGACATTATCGGCGCGCTCCGAAAGCGGTTCCCGAACATCAAAGGCCCGGCGGCGCAGGACATCTGCTATGCCACGGAAAACCGGCAGGTGGCCGTGAAACACGTGGCCTCCGAGGCCGATTTGCTGCTGGTGGTGGGCTCCGACAACAGTTCAAATTCCAAGCGCCTGGTGGAAGTTGCCCGCAGTTTGGGCACTGAGGCGCATCTAATCGATGACTGCCGCAATATTCAGCTAAAGTGGCTGAATGGCGTGAACACGGTGGCCCTGACGGCGGGAGCATCGGCGCCCGAACATCTGGTGCAGGAAGTGGTGCAGTACCTGGCGGGCAAGGGCTTTGGCGATGTGCAAGAGCTGGAAATCATGCCGGAAAATGTGCGTTTTGGATTGCCGCCGGAGATCGTGGCCACGATTGCCGCAGCGCCGGCCATGGTTGGCGTGGAGCCATAAATGGAAGAATCCTCCCCTTTTACTTCGGCCTCCGTGCCGCCAATGCGATTGGGAAAGATCGATGGCTTGGAAAGCCGGGTCGCCGATGCGGTCGATGCAGCCAGTGCGTATCTGTTTTCTCAGCAGCATGAACAGGGTTATTGGTGTGGAGAGCTGGAAGCCGACACCACCCTCGAATCCGATTACATCCTGCTCCACACCCTGCTCGGCACGGGCAATCAGGAGCGCTTTGACAAGGCGGCCCGCTACATCCTGAACCACCAAAATGAAGACGGTGGCTGGAGCATCTACGCCGCTGGCCCTTCCAACATCAGCGCTTCCGTGAAGGCGTACTTCGGCCTGAAGCTGGCCGGATTCAGCGGGGACCATCCCGCGCTGGCGCGGGCCCGCAAAAAGATCCTTGAAATGGGTGGCGTCACCGAAGTCAATACCTTTACCAAGATCTACCTTTGTTTCTTCGGGCAATACGATTACGATGCGGTGCCCGCCGTCCCGCCGGAGATCGTGCTCTTTCCCAACTGGTTCTGGTTCAACATTTACGAGATTTCTTCGTGGTCGCGCGCCATCCTGGTGCCGCTTTCGATCTGCTACGCCAAGAAGCCGTTCAAGAAGATTCCCGAAGAAATGGGAGTGGAAGAGCTTTTCGTCGGCGGGCGCGACAAATCGCGCATGCACTTGCACTGGGCGAAGCAGCGAATTTCGTGGCGGAATTTCTTTCTGGTGCTGGATCGGATAGCTCACTGGGCGGAGCGTTTATACATCCGCCCGCTGCGTTCGATCGCCCTGAAAAAGGCCGAAAAGTGGTTGCTGGAGCGCTTCGAGATGAGCGACGGCCTGGGCGCGATCTATCCCTCGATGATGAACGCCATTATCGCGCTGCGCTGCCTGGGGTATTCGGTGGACGACCCGCAGGTCATTCGTGCGCTCGACGAATTTGAGAAGCTGGGCATCGAAGAAGGCGACACCTTCCGCATGCAGCCCTGCATGTCTCCGGTGTGGGATACGGCTTACGCGCTGTTTGCCTTGGGCGAGGCGGGAGTTCCGGCCAACGACCCGCGGCTGGTGAAGTGCGCAGAATGGATCCTGCAAAAACAGGTGCGCAAGCCCGGAGACTGGAAGATCAAGAATCCGAAAGGCGAGCCGGGCGGCTGGTACTTCGAGTTCAACAACGAGTTCTATCCCGACGTGGACGACACGGCCATGGTCTGCCTGGCGCTGAGCCGGGTCGAGCATCCCAATGGGCGTTATCAGACGGAGTCGGTGCAGCGGGCGATCGATTGGATCTTGTCGATGCAGTGCAAGAACGGAGGCTGGGCTTCGTTCGACAAAGACAACGACCAGATGGTGTTCCAGTATGTGCCCTTCGCCGATCACAACGCCATGCTCGATCCCGCGACCGTTGACATCACAGGCCGGATGCTGGAGTGTCTCGCGACTTACGGATACAGCCAGAACCATCGGGCGGTGCGGCGGGCGATCCAATTCATTCGTCAGGAGCAGGAGCCGGACGGAAGCTGGTTCGGACGCTGGGGCGTGAACTACATCTACGGCACGATGCAGGTCTTGCGCGGCCTGGAAGCGATGGCCGTGGACCGCAACGACCCGATGATCCAGCAGGCGGCGGAATGGCTGCGATCGGTGCAGAATGCCGATGGCGGCTGGGGCGAGACGGTTGGATCCTATGACGATCCTAACCTCCGAGGCCAGGGCGACAGCACAGCGTCGCAGACCGCATGGGCCATCATGGGACTGCTGGCGGTGGGCGACACGCGCAGCGAATGCGTGGCCCGCGGCGTGGCCTATTTGCTGGGCACACAAAAGAAAGATGGTTCCTGGGACGAGCCTTTCTTCACCGGCACCGGCTTCCCGCGCGTGTTTTATCTGAAATATCACCTGTACCGCGAGTATTTCCCGCTGCTCGCGCTCACGGCCTGTTCGAAGGCGATGGCGGAGAAAAGTGCAAGCTAGTTATCAGTTGTCAGTTCTCAGGAAAACCAAGGCCGTTTCCTGCGCACAGACTACTTTTTTTACTGACGGCTGATAACTGACAACTGATAACTGTTACCGAGAACCGAAAACTGGCTTTGAAAGCATTCATTACTGGCGCTACCGGATTTCTGGGCAGTCATGTTGCGCGCGTTCTGGCGGAACAGGGAGCAGATTTGCGACTGCTGGTGCGGCCTACGAGCGATCTGCGCAATCTGGACGGCCTGAATGCCGATCGCGTGGTGGGCGACCTGCGCGAAGCGGCTTCGCTGGAGAAGGCGATCGCAGGCTGCGACGTGGTATTTCACGTGGCGGCGGATTATCGGCTCTGGGTGCGCGATCCCGACGAGATGTATCGCTCGAATGTCGAGGGTACGCGTTCCTTGCTCGAAGCGGCGCGGAAACAGCGCCTTCGGCGTGTGGTCTACACGTCGAGCGTGGCGACTATGGGCTTTATTTCGGGCCACGCTGCCGAGCTGCGCTCGGCTGGACAGCCGGGGGCGGCTGTCCCTGCGCGAGCGGTGGCGGACGAAGCGAGTCCGGTGTCACTCGCGGACATGATCGGGCACTACAAGCGTTCGAAGTTCATGGCGGAGCAAGTGGCATTCGAGGCGGCGCAATCGGGAGTCGATGTGGTGATTGTGAATCCCACGACGCCGATTGGCGAGCGCGATATCAAACCGACTCCCACGGGGCGGATCGTGGTGGATTTTCTGAAGCGGAAATTCCCCGCGTATGTGGAAACCGGCTTGAACCTGGTGGATGCGACCGAGTGCGCCCGCGGCCACGTGCAGGCGCTGGAGAAGGGGAGATCTGGCGAGCGCTACATTCTGGGCGGAGAGAACCTCACGCTGAAGCAGATTCTGGACCGCTTGGCGGCGATCACGGGCTTGCCGTCGCCGAGCGTGAAGGTGCCGTATCTGGTTGCGCTGGCGGCTGGAGTCGTGGATGAGATGGTGACGGGCCGAATTATGGGCCGCGAACCGCGCGCGACCATTGACGAGGTGCGGCTGTCGCGCAAGATGATGTTTGTGAGTTCGGCGAAAGCGGAGCGGGAACTGGACTGGCGAATGGTCCCAGTCGATGGAGCGCTGCGGCGGTCGGTAGAGTGGTTTCGCGCAAACGGCTATGTCTAAATCGAAAATTGCCTTCATAGCCGCGATGGAGCGAGAGGTGAGGCCGCTGGTCCGAAGCTGGAAAGTTAGATCGATTGAGCACGACGGACGAGCGTATCGTCTGTTTGAACATGGAGAAGCGGCTCTGATTTGTGGCGGCATTGGAGCCGAAGCCGCGCGCCGCGCCACAGAAGCGGTGATCCGGGAAGTGGGACCGGGGCGCGTAGTCTCGGTGGGGTTTGCCGGATCGCTCGATGCCGCGCTTGAGGTTGGGCAGGTAATGGAGCCGCGCACGGTGATCAATGCCGCCGACGGCGTCAGAACCGAAATCGGCTCGGGTGAGGGAATTTTAGTGAGTTCCGCGACGGTGGCTGGCAAGGAACAGAAGATTCGGCTTCGAAAAGCTTATGGCGCGAGCGCGGTCGATATGGAAGCCGCAGCCGTGGCGCAGGGAGCCGAGGCGCGAGGAGTGGAATTCGCGGCTTTGAAGGCCATCTCCGACGGCGTCGACTTTGATTTGCCGGCGATGGAACGCTTTGTGGCAAACGACGGTAGTTTTCGTTCCGTCAGGTTCGCGGGTCATGTGGCGCTGCGCCCGTGGTTGTGGAGGACTACCATTATATTGGCGAGGAACAGTTCCAAAGCAGGCCGGGCTCTGTGCGGTGCGATTTTGAGTTACATAGGTCGTGAGACTTTACGCGGCGCATCGTTGCTGGCTGGGTCGAACCCAGCAAGAGATAGCACAGAGTACGCTAGCGCACATACTTGTATCGGTACTCCGGCTAATACTCTTGGTCAGGGGAAGCAGTAGGGGAACTACGTGTTATGGCAATTGCTCAGACATTGACGGATGAACACGCGAGGCGAGGGATTCCGTCCACCATGAAGGCAGCCGTGTATCGCGGCGCCAACGATGTGCGCCTGGAAGAAGTGCCGGTGCCTGAAATCGGCCCGGGAGAGATTCTGGTCCGCGTACACACTTGCGGAATCTGCGGCACGGACCTCAAGAAGATCTCGACCGGCTCGCACTCCGCGCCGCGCATTTTTGGCCACGAAACAGCCGGTGTGGTCGCGAAAGTGGGAGAAGGCGTGCGCAAGTTTACGGTTGGCGAAAGGGTGGTGGTGTTTCATCACATCCCGTGCGGCAAGTGTTACTATTGCCGCCACAAAACCTTCGCGCAGTGCTCCACCTACAAGAAAGTGGGCTGCACGGCGGGGTTCGAGCCGTCGGGCGGAGGATTTGCTGAATACGTTCGGGTGATGGACTGGATTGTCGAGAAGGGAACAGTGCGCATCCCCGACGGCACCAGTTTCGAACAGGCGAGTTTCGCCGAGCCGGTCAATACCTGCATCAAAGGTATTGAGACCCTTCGGCTGCGGGCGGGCGAGACCGTGCTGGTGATTGGCCAAGGCCCCATAGGTCTAATACTGGCGATTTTGGCAAATCGGGCAGGAACTCGGGTAATAACTTCCGATTTGTATCCGGCAAGGCTTACAATAGCCAACAGCTTTGGCTTGGACCTGACCATTGACGCTTCCAAGGCCGATGCCGGACACGCGGTACGCGAAATGACGGAAGGGCGAGGGGCTGATGCCGTGATTTTGGCAGTCGGCGGGAGCGGCCTGATCCGCCCTGCTATGGATGCTACGCGTCCGGGAGGCCGGGTTTTGCTGTTCGCGCAAACTGCGCGAGGCGAGGCGACGATTGACCCGGCAGCGGTGTGTGTGGACGAAAAGGCTTTGCTCGGGTCGTACAGTGCGTCGGTAGAATTGCAGGAGGAGTCGGTGCGGTTCGTTATGGACCGTGAAATGGACCTGGAACGGCTTATCAGCCACCGTTTCCCGCTGCAAAGCGGTGTGGAAGCGCTGAACCTGGCGGCCCATCCTCGACCGGACTCGATGAAAATCGTGATCCAGCCGGGCAGCGCCGGGGCCCCCGGAACGCCCGGTTCTGGCGTGATGGGGTGGAGCGTTTTGGAAGGACATCAACTGTGAATGGCAAGATGACAGCGGCCGTTCTCTACGGCAAAGAAGATATCAAGATTGAAAGGGTGCCGATCCCGCGCGTGGGTGAAGGCGAGGTCCTAGTCAAAGTCCATGTAGCGCTCACCTGCGGCACGGATCTAAAAGTGTATCAGCGGGGCTATCACGCCCGCATGATTGTGCCGCCGGCGTTGTTCGGCCACGAACTGGCCGGCACCGTCGAAGAAGTTGGCGAGGGCGTGCGCGGCTTCCGGAAGGGCATGCGCGTGGTGGCGCTCAACTCCGCTCCCTGCGGCATGTGCTTCTATTGCTCCAAGCACCAGTTGAACCTCTGCGAAGACCTGCTCTTCAACAATGGCGCCTACGCCGAATACATCCGGATTCCGCGGCGCATTGTGGAAGGCAATATGCTCGTCGTGCCGGCGAATGTGACTTTCGAGGATGCCGCGATGACCGAGCCGCTGGCCTGCGTCCTCCGCGGCCTGCATGAGACTGGAGTCGAGATCGGCGATACGGTGGCCGTAATTGGCGGCGGACCCATCGGCTTGATGTTTGTGCAAGTGGCCAAGGCCATCGGCTGCAATGTGATCGCCGTGGTCAAGCGCGATTCCCAGGTGGCGCTGGCGCGGAAAAAGGGCGCGCACGAGGTCATTCAGATTACCAAGGTCAAAGATCCGGTGGAGATGGTGCGCGAGTTGACCCCCGACCGGCGCGGCGCCGATGTGGCCATCGAAGCCGTCGGCCGTCCGGAGGCATGGGAGTGGGCCGTGCAGATGGTCCGCAAGGGCGGCACGGTGAATTTCTTTGGTGGTTGCGCTTCGGGAACCAAGGTGCAGCTCGACACCAATCGCCTGCACTACTCGGAAATCACCTTGAAAGCGACTTTCCATCACACTCCGGAGACAGTGCGCCGGGCTTTCGGACTGATTGCCGAGAAGAAAGTTTGCGGCACCGACTACATCACCGGCGAGGCCCCGCTGTCGCGCTTGCACGACGTGCTGCGCCACATGCTGAACCGCAACGGGGACATCAAGACTGCGATCATCCCCGGGCATTAGCACGGGAGCGGCATGAATCATGTGATGGAGGACGGGCGTCTCGCCCGTCCAGCCGGGCGAGGACGCCCGGCGCTCCACAAGCAATTTTTGATGACAACTGCGACCAGCCATCCCCCGACTGCGCCGCTCGCCTCCGTCTGGAGTGCGCTGCCCCCGGAGTACGCCATCCCCGACCACGCGCCTTCGGAAGCCGATGCGCGCGAGTATTGCCGCCGTCTGGCGCGCTCCCACTACGAGAATTTTTCCGTCGCATCGTGGTTTCTGCCGGCAAAGCTGCGCCAACACTTCTTCAACGTCTATGCCTATTGCCGCATCTCGGACGATCTTGGCGACGAGGTGGGCGATCGCGCCGCGTCTTTGCATCTGCTCGATCTTTGGGAGGCGGAGTTAAACGCTTGCTACGACGGTCACCCGAGCCATCCTGTGTTTGTCGCGCTTGCCGAAACCGTGCGCCAGTTTGAAATCCCCAAACATGAATTCGCGGATTTGCTGACCGCGTTCCGCCAGGACCAGCGCGTCGGCCGCTACGAAACTTTCAACGATCTGCTGGGCTACTGCCGCTATTCGGCGAATCCGGTTGGCCATCTGGTGCTCTACCTCTGCGGATATCGCGATTCCGAGCGCCAGCAGCTTTCCGATTACACCTGCACCGCTTTGCAACTCGCCAATTTCTGGCAAGACGTGAGCGCCGATTTTGCCAAAGGACGAATTTATCTTCCTCTCGAAGACCTGCGCCGCTTCGGCGTGAGCGAAGAGACGATCCGCGACGGCGAAAACACGGCCGCGTTTCGCGAGATGATGCGCTTTGAAGTCGCACGCGCGCGGGAGTGGTTCGCGCAAGGCCTACCGTTGGTCGCGAAAGTTGAGCGCGCGCTCGCCACCGACATCGAACTCTTCAGCCGCGGCGGGCAAGAGATTTTGAACGCCATCGAGCGTCAGCAATACGCGGTGCTCGGCCGGCGTCCCGTGATCTCGAAGGCCCGCAAGCTGTCCCTAGTCGCTCGGGCCGCGCTGGGGAAGCTGGGGAGACAGCCGGGTATAGCAAAATGACCGTCGCTTTGGAAAATGCGCCCGTGCAGTTCGCGCCG
Organism: uncultured Acidobacteriaceae bacterium; assembly: GCA_963709835.1. GTDB lineage: Bacteria > Acidobacteriota > Terriglobia > Terriglobales > Acidobacteriaceae > Acidiflorens. The sequence goes on along the minus strand of CAVPYG010000004.1, from coordinate 31,092 downwards.
ACCGCTTCACAGCTCCACATGGCGTACTCCGTCTGCCGGAGCATCGCCCGCTCCGCCGCCAGGAATTTCTACTACGGATTTTTGGCGCTGCCGCAGCGGAAGCGCAATGCGTTGAGCGCCGTCTATGCCTTCATGCGGCGCTGCGACGACATCGCCGACGACAACACACTGAGCCCCTACGATCGCCAGAACAAGCTGGCGGACTGGCTCGATCACGTTCACCGCGCATTGGCTGCGCAACCCACCGACGATCCGATCCTGCTGGCGCTGACCGATGCCCAGCGCGCCTATCGGATTCCGATTGGACTGCTCGACCAACTGGCTTTCGGCACCGCTGCCGACCTCGATCGCGGCGCAGATCAACGCCCTCTCGACCCTTCCTATTCCGAGCCGTTGCTTGCGCGTTACCAGACTTTTGAAGAGTTGCGCCAGTACTGCTACGGCGTGGCGTCGGTTGTGGGTCTCGTTTGCATCAAAATTTTTGGCTATCGCGATCCCGCCGCTGAACCTCTTGCCGAACGCTGCGGCCTGGCCTTTCAGTTGACCAACATTATTCGCGACGTCAAAGAAGACGCCGCCGTTGGACGGATTTATTTTCCGCAAGAGGACCTGGCGCAGTTCGGTCTCTCGGCCGCCGATCTGGCCGCACCGCAGCCCGATCTGGCCCGCATCCGTCCGCTGCTGGCGATGGAGGCCGACCGCGCTCGCGAATGCTATCGCTCCGGAGACGAACTGATCCCGCTGGTCAATGAAGACAGTCAGCCCGCGCTCTGGGTGCTGATTACCATCTACCGCCGCCTGCTCGAAAAAATCGCCTTGAAGCAGTACGACGTTTTCAGCGAGCGCGTCCGATTAACCGCGCCCGAAAAACTTCGTATCATGGGAAAGGGAATCCTGAAGCGCCTTTTGTGATGCCGCCTTCCACACAACAAACTTCTACAGTGGCAATCGCAGGAGGCGGGTTGGCCGGCCTCGCTGCCGCATGCGCATTGGCGGAAGCCGGTTTTCGCGTGTCGCTTTTTGAGCGCCGTGCTTATCTCGGCGGCCGAGCTTCTTCGTATCAGCATCCCGGCACCGGCGAGGTCGTGGACAACTGCCAGCACGTGTTGCTCGGCTGCTGCACCAACCTGCTCGACTTCTATCGCCGCGCCGGAGTCGAGGACAAGATTCGCTGGTATGACAAGATGACGTTCCTCGAGCCCGGGGGGCGCGCATCGGTGATCGAACCTTCGGCTCTGCCCGCTCCGCTGCACACCGCGCTGTCATTTTTTAAGGCTGAATGTTTGAGTCTTCCCGACAAGCTGGCCATCAGCCGCGCCTTGGCCGCGCTCATTCCTTCCGCTCCGTCGGATACGGGCTTGTCCTTCCTCGACTGGCTCAAATACCGCGGACAAACCGCGCACGCCATCGAGCGTTTCTGGAAGACGATTCTGGTCAGTGCTTTGAACGAAGATCTCGACCGGATTTCGGTCCCCTACGCGGCCCAGGTGGTGCGCGAGTCGTTTCTGAAATCCCCTGCCGGCGGGCGCATGGGACTTCCCACCGTGCCGCTCACCGAACTCTACAGCACCGCCGGAGATTACATTCGCGCCCGTGGCGGAGAGATACAGTTTCGCGCCGCCGTGGAGTCGTTTCGGACCGTACCGTTTGGCGTCAACGTGACCACCAACGGGCAGGAAGAGAAATTCGATTACCTGGTGCTAGCGCTTCCTTTCGACGCGCTGGGCCGCATCTTGCCAGACACGGCGTCCGCCGCGCCTTTGGCCAGGGCAATCGGCCAGTTTTCGACCTCGCCAATCACCGGCATCCACCTTTGGTTCGACCGCCAAATCAGCGAGCTCGATCACGCCATCCTGCTCGACCGCACCATTCAATGGATGTTTCATAAATCGCGGATCATTGCCGCCCGGATGAATGTAGCTCGCAATATTGAAGCTTCGGAAGACGCCAATGCCAACGCCAACGCCAACGGCAACGTCAGCGGCAGCTACATTGAGCTGGTTGTAAGCTGCTCCCGTGGCCTGGTGGAAAAGTCGAAGGCGGAGATCGTCGAAATAGCGGTGAAACAAGCGCAAGAGTTTTTCCCCGGCGCGCGCGAAGCGAAGCTGCTGAAATCGGCCGTGATCAAAGAAGTGCACGCCACCTATTCACCGCGTCCGGGAATCGACCGCCATCGGCCCAAGCCAGACACGGCATGGCCGCGAGTTTTTCTGGCCGGCGATTGGACCGCAACCGGCTGGCCCGCCACCATGGAGGGCGCCGTTCGCAGCGGTTACCTGGCGGCCGAAGCCGTGGTACGATTCGCCAGCGGCCAACGCACTAGCTTCCTCGTCCCCGATCTGCCTTCGAGCGGATTGATGAGACTGTTCGGGTAAAATCGCCTCGCCAACTTCAATTACTTCGGTTCCCAAGCCGCGGTTACCCCCATGTTGGGCTCAAGCGTTTTCGGCCGGCGCACGATCTTATTAACATGCCCGTGCGCACCACTGCGGACGACGAGCGCCGCCGTAGCCCGCGATTTGTCTGCGGCGGTCACGCCAGCATCAGTTGCCTGCCATCGAATGGCATTTTTCTTTCTGGGGCGGTCCGCGACCTGAGCCTGGGCGGGTGCTGCGTCGATAGCACGCTGCCCATTGATTGCGGCACGCGGGCGGAAATCGTCGTGCGCGTGAACGCCGCTTCGTTCCGGGCGGTGGGAGAGGTGAGGGCGCTTCGCGGCCAATCCGGAGCTGGCATGGAGTTCGTCCACCTAAGCGCCAGCGGCAAAGAAATGCTGGCGGGCTTGATCAGGGAATTGGCGAGGTTGCAGGCCATCATGAACGAACTCAGGTCCGTCCGCCGCGAGATGGATGCGGAGTCGTACAAAAGACAGTTGGCGGAAGGAAAACTTCAAGCGGCGACACTCTGCGATCGGATTCCCATGTTCAGGGCTATTCTGCAATTGGAGAATTCGGCGTCGGAGGAAACTGCGCTCACCGGCGAGCCTGGTAAGGTGGAAGCGAAGCCGCCTGCGATCCCCGTCGATTTATTCGGCTAGCAACCTTCACGCCGCCATCAGCGCCACGCCAGCCGCCACCAGCAACGCCGCAATCCAACGCCGTCGGCCCACCCCTTCGTGCAGAAAGATGCGCGCGGCTAGCGCGTTGGCCACAAAGGTGAGCGAGGCCGAGGCGGGCACGACCAGGCTGAGATTTCCCCACGAAAGTCCAAAGAGCAGGCTGTAGAATGCGACCGCCATCGCCAGCACACCGAGAGCGAAGGTGGGCGTCGCCAGCACGCGCCCCATCACGGCCAGCGCCCCGCGCCGCTTCCAGAGTTCACCCACGTCGCCGACTCGTTTCATGGCGTAGGAAAGCAGCACGTTTCCGGTGGTCGAGGCCAGAACGATGAGTCCGATCGCGCCCCAGGCGTAGAGGTCTTTCACGGCTCCACCTCCGGGGAAACGGTCTCGTGTGAAACATCGTGGGAATGCGCATGCCCGGTTTTGCGACTGGGGGTGAGCGACGGACCGGCGGCCACAAAGCCCACGCCGGCGGTGATCAGCGCAATGCCCAGCCAGCGCGTCGGAGAAATCTCTTCATGAAAACTGAAGCGGCCGATCAAGGCGACCAGCACATACTGGAGCGCGTGGCAGGCAGCACATAAGTAAGGTCGGCCCATGAAAGCGCGGACATGTAACACGCGAAAAACGTCATCAGCAACAGGATTCCCGCGGTCACCCAGGGATTGAGGATCAGCCAGCAGCAGTCCGGAGAAGTTGTGCAGGGAAACATTGCCGAGATCTTTCATGCCGCGCGCCAGCAGGGAATCGCCCGCCGTGCTGAATACGGTGATTCCCGCCAGCACCAGGTATTTTCGAAGTGTCACTGCTGTGGTCCCATGTTTGCTGGTGGAGCGCCGGGCGTCCCCGCCCGGCCGCTTGACTGCTGGATGGAAGAGACGTTGGTCCCTCCACTCTACGCCTTGGCCGGCGCCGGAGCAGGCGTGTCTTCTTTTTCCTTGCGGTTGTCCTTGACCCACTTCTGGCGTTGCGCGCGCAGTTTCAGGAACGCCTTCGCTTCCGTGTACAGGCGCTTGCGTTGCGAGTTATCAAACACCGCTTTTCGCAAAATGCGGTACGCGGCCTTGGGACGGAAATAATACGCATCGTAGAAGTGATGGACCGCCTCCAGAATTTCCGCCGCGGGCAAGCCGGGATATTCGATCTGCACCATCTGGTGCCCGCCGTCGTCCACCATTTTCGATTCGCTGGTCATAAAACCATTCTTCATGGCGTACTCGTGCATTTCAGTCCCAGGGTAAGCATGCGCCACCGAAACCTGGATCGTTTCCACGTCGAGTTCCTTGGCGAATTTGATCGTGTTCTGGATGGTCTCGCGAGTTTCTCCGGGCAGGCCAAGGATGAAATCCCCATGCACCACCAGCCCCAGTTTGTGGCAATCTTTGGTGAATTGGCGGGCGCGTTCGACGGTCGCGCCTTTCTTGATGTTCTTCAGAATCTGCTGATCGCCCGATTCGTAGCCCACGATCAAAAGCCTGCATCCCGCTTCTTTCATGGCCTTGAGCGTTTCGTAATCGGTCGTGACGCGCGAGGTGCACGACCAGGTCAGCCCCAGCGGTTTCAGCTTGCCGCAAAGTTCGATGGTGCGCGCCTTCTGCAGGTTGAAGGTGTCGTCGTCGAAGAAAAATTCCTTCACGTACGGCCAGTACTCTTTCGCCTTGGCCATCTCGCGCGCAACATCGTCACTGGAGCGTTTGCGCCAGGGGTGCCCGCTCAGGGTTTGCGGCCAGAGGCAGAAGGTGCACTGCGCCGGGCATCCGCGCGAGGTGTAGAGCGCCACATACGGGTGGAGCAGAAAAGGCACGTTGTAGCGGCGGACATCCAGATCGCGCCGGTAAACATCGGTAACGTGCGGCAGCGCGTCAAGGTCCTGAATGGTCGGCCGGTCGGGATTGTGCACGACCCCACCGTTCTTTCGGTAGGAAATTCCCAGAATGTCTTCGATCGGCTTGCCTTGCGCGTATTCGACGATGGAGTAGTCGAATTCCTTGCGGCAGGCTATGTCAATTACCTTTGCATCGAGCAAAGATTTTTCCGGCAGCACGGTGACGTGGGGTCCGACAAACGCGATCTTGATGTGCGGATTGCTGTCTTTGATGGCCTCGGCGATTCGGACGTCGCCGGCAAACCCCGGAGTGCTGGTAAAGAGCACCAGCAGTTCGTAGTCTTTGCAGATGCGGATGGTTTCTTCCGCTGTGACGTGGTGAGGCGGCGCGTCGAGCAAGCGCGCGCCTTCCAGCATGGCTGTCGGATAGGCCAGCCAGACCGGATACCAGTACGATTCGATTTCGCGCGTCGCCGGCCAGCGCGAGCTCGCTCCTCCGTCGAAATTCTCAAACGAAGGCGGATTCAAAAACAGTGTTTTCAATGGCATAGTGTGAGTCTCTATTTTAACATCGTTGCGCGTGCTTAGACCCCGGTGGAGGCTGCCATCCCAGATCGATCCAAGCCCGCAGCGGCGGCGTGGAAGCCTTTGCTTAAGTGTGCCTTAGCCGGGCGCAAATCGCAAAATAACCTTGCCAAACGCCGCCTCCGCGCATTGAGGCGCGAGAATCAGGCAGCGGCTGGATCAGGTGTTGAATGCGTTATTTTGCAGCCGGGTTGGTGGGAGCGTTATCCGGCAGCGCCCACGACTCCAAATCGCCGGTGGCCCGCAGCAGGCTGATGCGGACCCGCTGATACTCAAAATCGGCGTCCTGAAAAAGCAGAAATTTTTCGGCGGCCTGCACCCGCGCGTCGGCACAATTCATGCAACGTGCCAGTCTTGGCGTCGATTCGGGTTTGGGCCGCTTCCAGGCCCGACTGCGCCAGTTGATATTCCAACTGCGCAACCTCGCGCGCCGCTTCCAGTTGCTCGGCGGCGCGCTGGAGTTTCAGCGTTTCCTCGCCCACCTGATTGCGAGTCGCTTCGGCTTGCTTCTTCGCCTTCAGGGCTTCAGCCGCGGCCGCATCGGACCGGGCGCGCTGGCTGGCGCTGAACAAAGGGATCCTGAGGCCAATGCCGATGGTGGCATTGTCCTTCTGAAAAGCGCCCGCCGGGAAGTACTTCTGGTAGTTATTGAAGTCTGAAAACCGCGCATACTGGGCGGAGAAATCGATGGACGGCAGCAACGATCGATGCTCAGCCGAGGCCCGCAGCGTTTCCGCCAAAGAATGTTGCTCGGCAACTTTGACGGCCGGGCTGGAAGCCATTGCCTTTTCCGGGAGATCTTCCTCAGCAGCGACGGGCGGCAAGGCCGGGATGGTTTCGGGCGCGATTTCGATGGCGGAAACCGGCAACCCGGTCAGGGTCGAGAGATGCCGCCGCAAGACGTCAACGGAGCCGCGCGCTTCGGCCCGGTGGAGGCGCACGCGCGCCGTCGTCAGCTTGGCTTTATTTAAGTCCACCGCGCTGTCCACGCCTTCCTGCAAGCGCTCGGCCACCGCCTGCTCCATTTGCTGCGCCTGCGCCTCGTCCTGCTGCAAGCGCGCCACTCGCGCCTCCCACTTCGCCAGTTCGGCATAAGTCAAGGCGACGTCCTGGATGACGGCATTGCGTTGGTCTTTGTCTTGAAACTCCGACGCATGCCAGTCGCTTTTCGCCGCGTTCAGAAATTGTTGCTGCGAAGGGTTGAAGACCGTGCTCTGCGCCACCGCATTCGCCAGCGCCGGAGCCGACCCTCCGATGGTGAGCGGGTATCCATAAGTCCAGCCCAGGCCCGAACCGAGGAACAGCTGCGGCCAGTAGTTGTTGCGGAGTTCGCGATAGGAGGCAAATGTCCGCTGCACGTCGGCGCCTGCGATCGCCGAGCTCGTGCTGTGCGCGAGCGCCAGCCGAATGGCGCGTTCGAGAGGCAGAGGTTCAGCCGCGCCGCGGGTCGCCATCATCGCTACGGCCGCAAGCAGCGCAAGCGGAATTGTGCGGCACCAGCGCAGCCATCGAAATTTCATCTCGTCACCTTCATTCCGTCACTTTGTCATGGTCACGCACAAATTGTAGTGCGCCGCCAGCGAGATGGGCAGTAACTTTGACAGTAACTTTTGCATTCACTATGGAAGTTATCCGGGACGCCACGGAACGGAAGAGGAATCTTGCCATCCTCGCTCTGTTCACGTTAGTGGCTAACTCGATTCAGCGCCTGTTGAGCCGAGCCGAAGTTGTGCGCCATTGACAAGGCCGTGCGGTACTCTTGCGCCGCGCCGGCTTTGTCTCCTTGTTTCTCCAGCAGCGTGCCCAGCAAATGCCGCGCCCTGAACGCGGGAGCCGCCTCTACCGGCCCGCCGGCGAAATAGCGGCGCAGCAGTTCCGTGGCCAGAGGGAAGTTGCGGCCCGCGCGATATAGGTTGCCGGCGGCTTCCGCCAGAACCTCGAGCTTGGGCATCGGCGCCTGGCTGAGCTTGACGATGGCTTGTTCCATTTCATCGAGGCGCTTCTGGCGGCGGAGAAAAAGCGCCAGGTTGAGCCACGCTTCCGCGTCGCCTTGGCTCAGGTCGATGTACTGGTGATATTCTCGTTCGGCGGTGGCGATGTTTTCTTTTTTTCGGCGATGTTCGCGTAAACCCAGTGTTCGCGCCCGGGATCGAGCAGTCCAATGGACTGCGCTTGCGCGCGGGCCTTTTGCTCGCCGCCGCCCAGAAAGGCGGGCGCTTCCACATAGAACTCCGCCAGGTCGAGCCGGGCTTCCACGTTTTTTGCATCCAGTTGCACCGCGCGCTCAAATTCTTCGCGGACCTTCACAGCCAGCACAATCGCGGCCAGGAAATTTTCGCGTTCCGCCTTTTCGCCGTACGCGCACCCCAGCCACATGTGGAAACGGCTGTTGCCTGGATCCAGCGAGGACGCCTTCTTGCAGGATGGTGCCGCCCGGTCCCAATCTCCGAGCTCGTAGTAGAGCGCGGCACAGTAAGTTCAACGATTCCGCGTCCGCCGGAGTGGAAGCGAGACGAGCATTCAGCGCGGCAATGGCTTCATCGGCCCGTCCGGCAGCCAGCATGTTCTGGGCAGAGTCGGCTGCACTGGCGGCCGGCGCTCCTATGAGCGCGGCTAGAGTAAGCGTTGCTACAACGGGAAAAATTCTGGAAGCGCGCCCGGTCATTCAGAACTTGACCTGCGTTCCATCGCCGATCGGTTTGCCATTCAACGAATTGATCGCAACCATGTCCCGGAGGGAGAGGCCGCGCGTGATTTCCACCTGGGTGAGATTGGAAAGGGAAGTCTCCACCTCGCGGCGCTTGAGCTCATGGCCGGTGACCAGTAAAACATAAGGCTGGGAATCGTCCATGCGCACAGCCTCGCGCGGCGCCACCAGCACGTTATCGTGCTCGGCGGTGAGGATGGTGACGCCAACGTTAATGTTCGGCAAGAGTTTCAAGTCCTTGTTATCTAGGATGCTGGTGGTCTCGCCGACGTTGCGCGAACCATGCAATTTCACCGTCGATGGGATGGCGGCCACCGTGGCTCGCCAAACGCGCTCCGGGGCGGCGTCCCAGGTGATCTCCATGGGATCTCCGGCGGCAAGCCTGGCCACGTCAGGTTCGTCGACGAAAGCCCTGACCAGCACTTTCTTAAGGTCCGCCACTTGCAGCAGAAGATCTCCGGCCGTCACGAAGCCGCCTTGCTTGGCGGATAGCGAGTATACGATGCCCGCAAACGGCGCGCGGACATTCGATTTTGCCAGCACGTCCTGGGCGGCGTCGTCGGCCGCCTGCGCTTCCGCTCGCTGCGCTTCGACCTTCGCCAACTCCGCTTGCGAATATCGTTTGCTCTGCTTTTGCCGGAGGAAACTCAGTTGGGCATCGGCGCGCGCCAGGGTGTTTTCCGCTTCCCGCACTTCTCCCGTCGAGGCCGCACCCTCCTGCTCGAGTTTCTTCAACGCGTGCAGATTGCGCTGCGCGGAATCGCGGTCGGCGCCGGCTTTCACCAACTGGGCTGTCGTGCTCAGCACTTCTTCCTGGTTCCCGCCTCGTTTCGCGGCGCTCAGATCGGCTTGCGCAGCGCGCAACTGCGTCTGGGCGCGCGCGGCTTGGGCACGCGCGTCGGCGTCATCCAGCACGACCAGCAACTGGCCCCGCTTGACCGCATCGCCTTCCTTGACCAGCACGCGCCGCACGCTCGTCGAGACCGGTGCGTGCGCCTCGAAATTGTTGACCGGCTCAATTTTTCCGTTCGTGGAAACCAGGCTGCGGATCAGGCCCCGCTCGACCACGGCCGTCCGCACCGGCACCCCGTCATCGCGGTGGAATACGAAAGCGGCCAACACGATTACCACCCCCAGCATGGCAAGCGCCGTCAGCCACCAACGCCGCGGTTGGCGTCCCGAACTATTTCCATTCAATGGCATTAAGAGAAAAGTGCAAGCTTAAATGTATATCATCCAGGCGCTGCCAGGGACTGGCAAATGCGTGTTTCGGCCGTGCCTGTCTAGATTCGTCGAGCGGGCTGTTTGTGCCCGCCACAGCGCGAACTAACGGTGAACGACAGTAGGTACAATAGTCAGATGCCAAAGTCGCCCCGTAACGCTTCTCTCCCGCTACACCGCCGAGCACGCCAGCGCCGGCCTCGATCACGATTTCCCGGAAATTGAAACCTGGCCGAACCAGTTTCCAGCCTACGAGATTGTCGTGGACGATCCCGAGTTCACCTCCGTCTGCCCCAAGACTGGATTGCCCGATTTCGGCAACATCGTGATCCGTTACATGCCCGATCGCCGGTGCCTGGAGTTGAAATCGCTGAAAGAATATCTCCAGGCCTATCGCAACCTCGGCATCTTCCAGGAGAACATCGTGAACCAGGTGCTGGAGGATGTTGTGCGCTGGGCCAAGCCGGTGTGGGCCGAAGTGAAAGGCGAGTTCCGTCCGCGCGGCGGAATTTCGACCGTAGTGATCGCGCGCTGGCCGCGCGAAAAAGGTCAGAAGTAAGAAGTCAGATTGAAGAAGTAGAAGCCAGGTGGCACCGTTTGTTTTTACTTCTGCAATCTGACTTCTGACTTCCGCAATCCTCCCGTGCTATATTCTCTCAACCTGTGACCCCGCAGAAGCTCTATCCCCGCACCGCGCTGCTCGTGCTGACCGCGCTCAATCTGCTGAATTATGCGGACCGCAATGTGTTGTTCGCGGTGCAGCCTTTGGTGCAGGTACGAATTTCATCTCAGCAAGCTTCAAATCGGATACCTCACCAGCGCATTCCTGATTTTCTATATGATCGCCGCGCCCTTTGTGGGGCCGCTGGCCGACCGCTACTCGCGCAAGCTGATCATCGTTGTGGGTGCGATTTTCTGGAGCGGACTTACTCTGCTCACGGCGGTTACCCACACTTACACGCAGCTTCTGGTCCGCCACACGCTTGTCGGAATTGGCGAAGCGACCTTCGTTACCATCGCCCCGACCTTTGTGGCCGACCTATTCGAGGAGAAAATGCGCGGGCGCATCTTGGGCGTGTTCTATCTGGCGATTCCAGTGGGATCGGCGGCGGGCTATCTGTTAGGCGGCAATCTCGCCCCGCACTATGGCTGGCGCTTCCCGTTCTACATTGCGGCGGCGCCGGGGTTCCTGTTGGCGATCGCGGTGCTGTTTCTGAAGGAGCCGGAGCGCGGTCAATTTGATTCACTTCAGGAGCCCCCCGACGATTTGCCGGCGCAAGTTTTCTCGAGGAGGCTCCTTCTAAAGTTGTGCATGACTGTGTACTTGGATTTGAAACGCGTGTATTACGGTGTCTTGCGCAATCCGGCATTCTTGACATCCACACTGGGCATGGCGGCGATGACCTTTTCGCTGGGCGGAATTCAGGTCTGGATGCCGCAGTTTCTATACAGCGAGCGCCACTACTCGCTCGCCCAGGCGAATTTTATTTTTGGCATCATCATTGTGGTGGATGGAATCATTGCCGCTCTGGCTGGAGGATGGCTGGGCGACTATCTACTGCCGAGGATGAAAGGCTCTTACTATCTGGTTTCGGCCGTCAGCATCGCGCTCGGTGTTCCCGTGATGATTGTGGCTCTTTTTGCCAAGGGGCGCGCTATGGTGCCGGCGATTGCGGTCGCGGCCTTCTTCCTGCTTCTGAACACCTCGCCGCTCAATGCGGCGGTCATCAACTCGGTTGGCGCCCATATTCGCGCCACCGCCATCGCCGTGAACATCTTCATCATTCACATTCTGGGCGACGTGCCTTCGCCCACCATGATGGGATGGGTCGCCGACCGGCACTCGCTCCAGACTGCTTTCATCTTGCCAGTCATTGCCATGGGCATTTCCGCTGCTATCCTATTCTATGGCATGAGATTTGCCCCGCCACTGCGGATCGAGGAAGAAATGGTGTCATCGCAACTTCCCTCAGGAGCATCTTCCTAAACAGAATGCATTGGCAAACATTGCACTGGATTGCGGGCGGCATCCTCGCGCTGGCCTGGTTTTCGCGCATCGTGGAAGCGGCGTTTGGTTTGCCGCGTGTCGCCGATATCGCTCTGCCCGCATGGGACCGCAGGCCATCGACGCCGAATGGCGAGCCCAGAGTCAGCATCATCGTTCCGGCGTGCAACGAGGAAGAGCATATCCGCGAGACGCTCGTGCGCCTGCTCGCGCTCGACTACTTGGACTACGAAATCATTGCCGTCAACGACCGCTCGACCGACCGCACCGGCCAGATCATGGATGAGGTCGCCGCGAGTCCTCAAGCTCACGATTCGCAAGACCACCTCCTGCTGAAGGTAATCCACGTCTCGGAATTGCCCGCCGGCTGGCTGGGCAAAACCCACGCCATGTGGACGGCCGGCCAGCAGGCGACCGGAGACTGGTTGCTCTTCACCGATGCCGACGTGCTCTTCAAGCCCGATTCTCTGCGCCGCGCCGTGGCCTACGCCGAAGCCGAGCGCGCCGATCACGTTGTCCTTTTCCCGCGCATGATCATGAAACAACCGGGCGAGAAAATGATGATCGCTTTTTTCCAGGCGCTTTTCGTTTTTGGCCACCGCCCCTGGAAAGTTGCCGATCCCAAAGCGCGCGACCACATGGGCGTGGGCGCTTTCAACCTGGTCCGGCGCTCCGTCTATGACGCCGTCGGCACCTATCGCGCCTTGCACATGGAGGTGGTTGACGACATGAAACTGGGCAAGGTCATCAAAAACGCGGGTTTCGCTCAGCGCAATGTTTTTGGCGAGGACCTGATTTCCATTCACTGGGCCAAAGGCGCTTTCGGCGTCGTCAACAATCTCACCAAGAACTTTTTTGCCGTGCTCTCTTTCCGCTGGCCGCGGACCGTGGCCTGCATCGTCGGTCTCGGCTTCGTGAATCTCGGGCCATTTCTCGGCGTCTGGCTGGCCCACGGATGGGCGCGAATTCCCTACGCCATCGCGCTCGCTTCGCTGTTTGCTATTTATTACGGAATGTCGGCCCGGTCGGCGATCCCGCCGTATTACTTCTTCCTGCATCCCGTCAGCACCAGCCTGTTCATGTACACACTGCTGCGCTCCATGCTCCACACTCTCTGGAACGGCGGCATCGTCTGGCGGGGGACAAAGTATCCGCTGGAAGAATTGCGCAAGGGGTTGGTGTGACGCCGGCGGGTGCTTATGAGCGCCGGCCAGCTACTGCGGCTCGCCTGGATCTTCGATCGAAACCGGCTTGCCTTGTTCGGTAGTCGTCTTCGCGGCGGCTTTGGCGTGTGTCGAACCCCCGGCACGGCTGTGGCCCGCGCGCTCGACATCGTAATCCGTGGGCACCGTAGGAAACAGCAGGAAAGCGCCTTCGCCCAATTGCTGGGAGCGGCGCAACACGATCTCCGCGCGCCCGTCGTAATCTTCAATCGTCCCCTTGATTTCGATCTGCCGCCCTTCCAACTGGCGCACGTCGCCCATCTTCTTGAGATCGGCCGGGAACACGACCACGGTGAAGGGGCACGCCTTGGAATCTTGATCCTTGCAGAAGTTGAGGAAGGTAACGCCTTTGCCGCCATTCTCCACGCGCAGCACGGTCCCGCTCACGCACTGGGTCGTGCCGACATGGTGGCTCGCTTCGGCGAATGAGACGCATCCAACCTTGGAAGTATTGCGCGCAGAGCCAATCCCGGTCATCGCCGGAATAGTCCCCAGAAAAAGAATCAGAGCAGGAATACGCATAATGAATGAGGCGCAAAGAGATGCTTCCTCAGTTTCATTGTAGGCGTGGAGGCGAGACGCTACCCTAAGCTGGACAAAAATGTTACAAGCAACTTCCCGAAAAGGGAACTGGCAGGGGTCGGAGATCGACCTACGGAGTGTGCTGCAGACCTAACGCCTAGTAAGCTGGAAGTTCACGATGATCTGCGTGTCCACTGCGACAGGGTCACCCCGGAACATGTAAGGTCGGTATTTCCATTTCTTCACCGCCTTAATGGCTGCGGGCGCAAGGGAGGGATCTCCCGAAATCAGCGTAAGGTCCTCGACATCTCCAGTTCGACCGATCAGAGCTTGAAGCACAACGGTGCCTTGAATGAGATTCCGGCGAGCCTCTTCAGGATATTTCGGCGTGACTTTCTTAATTAAGAGCCCCGTCGTAACGCCCGAGGAAACCCGAATGCGCTGTGGGGCCCCAGGCGCAGGCTTGGAAACATCCGCCTGGTTGCTGTCTTGCCCAACAGCGACTGTACCGGCCGCCAGAATCAACGGGACCAGAAAGCGGGAAAATCGATTCACTTTGTCCCTCGCGAAAAGGCAAGCAAAGCGAGAGTCGGCGATCTGCATTCCGAAATATCCGACTCCCGCCCACGGATCTGAAAGACGCCGCTTGAGCTAGCCCTCATCGGGCGCGCTCCCGGCCGCCGACAGTGTCGCGGAGAAAACGACCCTGCGCCCGGCTACTTGCCGAAAGACTTCACCGCTGCCGCTTCGTCTTCCTTGACATCGAAGACGGTGTAGAGCTTGGTGATCTGCAGCAGGTCGTGCACTTTCTTGGTGAGGTTGAGCAGCTTGAGTTCGCCATTCTGGTTCTTGCAAGTGGTGAAGGCGCTGACCAACTCTCCGATTCCTGAGCTGTCGATATAGTTCACTTCGGCAAGGTTCAGCAGGATTTTTTTCTGCCCTTTGGAAAGCAGGTCGCGCACCGTTTCGCGCAGCGTTATGCTGCCTTCGCCGAGCGTGATCCGACCGCTGAGGTTGACAATGGTAACACCATCAATCTGACGAGTACTGGACTTCATGCTCACTGAACAGCCTCCTTGGGGTCCGCGGGGTTGCCGTGGACGTGTTTGATCATTCTAAGTTCGGTGCCCGATTGGGAAGGGTGGATCTCCACCTCATCCATAAACGAGCGTATCAGAAAAATGCCTCGCCCCGAGGTCTTCATCAGGTTGTCCGGCGCCAACGGGTCCGGAATCCGGCTGGCGTCAAGCCCTTTGCCCTGGTCCCGGACCACGATGACCAAGTCGCGCGGCGTGCGCTCAAACGCGATCGTCACTTTCTTGCTCGGGTCGTAGGCGTTGCCATGCAAAACCGCGTTGATGGCGGCTTCGCGCACCGCCATCGAAATTTGCATGACCTCCTCGTCGTCAAAACCGGCTTCGACTGCCTTGCGTCCGGCCGTCTCTTCGGCACTGTTCACCGTCTCGAGCGTCGAATCGAGCGTATAGCAGACGCGGTCTGCGGGCATAGGGCGAACCGTTTCCGAACCCTGGTCGAATCGCTGGCGACAGCCACGCCGGGCCCATCCGGCTGGCCCGATTGCGTGCGACGGGTGAACTGTGAGTTTGCCAGCAGGTCTCAGAAAAGTCAACGCGAAGTCGCGCGATTGTCATACCACATTAGAAATGTCCCCGTCTTGTCCACAATAGAAATGTCCCCGTCACCGCCGAGTCATGCAGGCCGCCGGCCGCCGGATAAAACCTTCCCCGCGGTTTTTAGAGGTTCGAAAATTTTCTTCGTGTCTCCGTACCTCCGTGGTAAAAAACAGATTTTAGGACAATACCTAAATGACCCGCCGCATCGCGGAAGCCAGCCGCCCAAGCGTATAATCTCATCCGCAGCCATGCCTACTACGACTCAATTTGAATTGCGCCTTGCTAGCCGCATGTCGCGCCTCGGCACCGAAACCGCTTTCGAAGTCCTCAGCCGAGCCCGCGCCCTTGAAAAAGCGGGCAAAGAGATCATTCACCTCGAAATCGGCGAGCCCGACTTCGATACCCCCGCCAATATCGTCGAGGCCGGCGTCGACGCGCTCTACATGGGATGGACCCACTACGGCCCCGCCGCCGGTCTGCCCGACCTGCGCCAGACCATTGCCGACTACGTCAGCCGCACCCGTAAAGTCCCCGTCACGAGCGACGAGGTTGTGGTCGTCCCCGGCGGCAAGCCGATCATGTTTTTCTCCATCCTGGCGCTGATTGACGAAGGCGATGAGGTCATCTATCCCAATCCTGGCTTCCCCATCTACGAGTCCATGATCAACTATGTTGGAGGGCGCGCCGTCCCAATTCAGCTGCGCGAGGAGCGCGATTTCTCGCTCGACGTCAAAGAACTGGCGTCGCTGATTACCGATCGCACCCGGCTGATCATCCTCAACTCGCCCCAAAATCCAACCGGCGGTGTGCTGACCAAGAAAGATATTCTCGAAATTGCCGACGCCATCGGCGACCGCAACATCATGATCTTGTCGGACGAAATCTACAGCCGCCTCCTCTTTGAAGGCGAACACTTCTCCATCATGAGCGTGCCCGGCTTCAAGGAGCGCACCATCCTGCTCGATGGCTTCTCCAAAACCTACGCCATGACCGGATGGCGCATGGGCTACGGCGTCATGCGCCCAGATCTCGCCGCCCACATCGCGCGCCTGAACACGAACTCCAACTCCTGCACCGCCAGCTTCACCCAGGTTGCCGGAATCACAGCTCTGCGCGGCGACCAGTCCTCGGTCGACAAAATGCGCGCCGAATTCCACCGCCGCCGCGACGCCTTTGTCGGCGGACTCAACAAGATCAAAGGCTTCTCCTGCCGCACCCCCAAAGGCGCGTTCTACACCTTCCCAAACATTACCAAGACTGGCTGGCCTTCCAAGAAACTCGCCGACGCCCTGCTCGAACAAGCCGGAGTAGCCTGCCTCTCTGGCACCGCCTTCGGCAAATTCGGAGAAGGCTACCTCCGCTTCAGTGTAGCCAACTCGCTCGAGAACCTGAACACCGCGCTGGCGAGAATTGATGAGTGGGCGGGGAAGAACCTGCGGTGAACTGAGAGGTTTTATGGTCGCCAGAACGACATTGCTCGTGCTTTCGGTAGTGTGCTTTGCTCTGTTCGCTGCCGTGGCGACTTTCGTGATTGCTGAGACGCGCCAAGGCTATGGAATCGAATTGCGAGTAATTGGGTTTGGGGCAGGGTTCGCGGCCACCGCATTCATCTCGCTTGGTTGCTGGCTGTTTCTCAAAGGGAAGTGACGGACGTTTCGCGAACTCGGCGCTCCCTCCGCGATCTTTGCGTTTAATGCTCTTCGCTTTCATCTCCCGTTGACAACCCGTCCGCCAAAACTGGTGTAAAATCTCGCCACTATGACAAACATCGACAAGCACCCCGCCGGATCTTTCTGTTGGATTGAACTCCACACCACCGACCAGAACGCCGCCAAGAGTTTTTACAACTCGCTCTTTGGCTGGGAAGCCCATGACAATCCGATGGGCCCGAACGATTTCTACACCATGTTCCAGATCCAGGGCCGCAATGCCGCTGCCGGATGCACCCTGCGCCCCGAGGAGCGTTCCCAGGGCGTCCCTCCCCACTGGGCAATTTACATCGCCGTTGACAACGCCGACGCCGCCGTCGCCAAGGCGCAGCAGCTAGGCGGCAAGATTCTCGCCCCGGCTTTCGATGTCATGGATGCCGGACGCATGGCGGTCATTCAAGATCCCACCGGCGCGGTTTTCTCCGCTTGGCAGCCTAAGAATGATAAAGGCATCGCAATCGCCGGAGTCGCCGGCTCGCTCTGCTGGGCCGATCTCAACACGTCCGATCCCAAACGCGCCGCCGAATTTTATTCCGGCCTTTTCGGATGGCAGATCGCAAACCAGCGTCTCGATGGCACGAAAGATCCCTCCGGCTACGTGCACATAAAGAATGGAGAGCATTTCATTGGAGGCATTCCCCCCACAACTCATCGCCCGCCCAAAGCGCCGACGCACTGGCTGGCCTACTTCCTGGTCGATGATGTGGATGCGGTAGTGGCGAAGGCCAAAGCGCAGGGAGCTAACATCTGGCTCGCGCCCATGATGATCGAAGGAGCCGGCCGCATGTCGGTGATCTCCGACCCGCAGGGCGCAGCCTTCGCCATTTTCAAGCCGGAGCGATGACAAAAGTTATCTGGATGTGCTGAAGGTTTTCCTCCGTGACACCCTGTGTCCTCTGTGGTTAGGTTCGAAAGCCGATGACCAAAGAAGACACGGGGTTCGCCAAAGCTCACTGTCTCGGCGTTCTCCGCGTCTCGGCGGCGAGAAACCGACCGCTCGGACGGGAATGCTGGCATTCGTCACCCCTGCCTGTGACACCGCTCACTGACCCCCGCCAGAGCCCCGTTTACGCTCATCCTGTAAGCCTATGCGCCGTTTTTCGCCCTGCCTGGATTATCGTCCGATTGTCGTTCCAACGCCCGGCGTAAGCGAAGGAGCAACCCCATGCCTATTCAGAATTCGACCACCGGCGAAGTCCTGCGTTCCTACAGCATTGACGAACTGAAGCAGCAGGCCACGTTGATGCGCGGCTACAACCTCGCCGCCCTGTGCGCGGCCGGGTCCGGACACGCCGGCGGAACGCTCTCCATCATGGACATCACCGCCGCGCTCTATCTTCGCGTCGCCAACCACGATCCCAAGAATCCCAACTGGCCCGATCGCGATCGCATCGTCTGGTCAACCGGCCATAAAGCGCCCAGCCTTTATCTTGGATTAGCCTTCGCCGGATTCTGCCCGAAAGAAGACGTCGCGCTCCTGCGCAAGCTCTCGTCGCCCTATCAAGGCCATCCCCACTGGCTCAAGTTGCCCGGCGTCGAAGTCTCCACCGGATCGCTCGGCCAGGGCCTGAGCATCGCCGTAGGTATGGCGCTCGCCGCCCGGCTGGACAAAAAGAACCACCACATCTTCTGCATCATGGGAGACGGCGAGCAGCAGGAAGGCCAGATCTGGGAAGCCGCCATGGAAGCGGGCCACTTCAAGCTCGACAACTTGATCGGCATCATCGACCGCAATCGCCTCCAGATCGACGGCTGGGTAAAAGATGTGATGAACGTCGAGCCCCTCGAAGATAAATATCGCAGCTTCGGATGGGAAGTTGTCACCATCGACGGCCACGACATGAAGCAGGTCGTCGAAGCGCTAGAGAAGGCGAAAGAGCAGGCGAAAGAGAAGGCCAAAGCGCAATCCGGCAACGGCAAGCCCACCGTCATCATCGCCAACACCGTCAAAGGCAAAGGCGTCAGCTTCATGGAAGATCAAGCCGGATGGCACGGCAAAACTCCAACCCGCGAAGAGCTGGACAAAGCCCTGAAGGAACTCAACCTCGAAGGCAAGATCCCCCTTGAAGAATTCTTCGCCCACGCGAAGCAGTATCAATCCGAGGTCGAGCGCAAGCTGGAAGCCAAGATGCCGAAGTTTCACGGCAACTATTGGTGGAACGCCGCCGGCAACATGAAAGTGCAGATGAAGCCCACGCGGCTCGGTTTCGGCCAGTCGCTGGCGGCCAACGGCGACGATCCTCGTATGGTTTGCCTCGGCTTGGATATTTCCGGCTCCATCACCATCAGCGAGTTTTACGCCGCAAAGCCCGAGCGCAAGGCGCGCTGGATCAGCATGGGAATCGCCGAGCAGTCCGCCACCTCAGCCGCCGCCGGACTGGCGAGAGAAGGGAAGCTCCCCGTCCTGGGCACCTACGCGACTTTTGCCGCCGCCCGCAATCTCGACCAAATTCGCACCTCCGTCTGCTACGGAAACTTCAACGTCCTGATCGCCGGAGCCCACGGCGGAGTCAGCGTCGGCCCCGACGGCGCCACTCACCAGGCGCTCGAAGATTGTTTTGCCATGTGCGGATTGCCCAACATGAGCGTCGTCGTCCCCTGCGACATGATCGAAACCCGCAAGGCCACCGACTACCTGCTGCTCAAGCGAGTCGGCCCGAAGTACATTCGCTTCGCGCGCGAAGCCACACCCATCGTCACCGACGAAAAAACTCCCTTCGTTTTCGGCAAGGCCAACGTCATTCGCCTGCGCAAAGAAGCCGCGAACTTCATCGACGCCTTCGAAACCAAACTGGAATCCGCTTATCGCGACGAATTCGAAGACCTCACCATCGCAGCCTGCGGGCCCATGGTGCCCGAAGCCATGCGCGCCGCCTGGATCTTGAAACAGGACTTCGGCTACGAAACCCGCATCCTCAACCTGCACACCCTCAAGCCGCTCGACACCGGAGCCATCGTCCGCGCCGCCCGCGACACCAGCGTCGTCCTGACCGCCGAGGAGCACCAGATCGGCGCGCTGGCCTGGCCGGTGGCCAACGCCATCACCCAATCGCCTGCCCTCTACGGCATCCCCATCATCACCGGCGCCATTGGAGTCAAAGACCGCTTCGGAGACTCCGGCGCTCCCTGGGAGCTGATCAAGGAATTCGAAGTCTCCGCTGAGCACATCGCCGCCAAAGCCGTTGAGTTCGTCGGAGTGAAAAAATCGCAAACCGGGCCGCCAATGTCCGAAGTGCATTTGCTGGGGAAGAAATAGGATCTGGCGATTCTGCGCCTGTGGCCAGGACTCGCTCCGAGTATCGACAATGTAGATACATTGTGCTACGCTGTATATGATTCCGGAGGCCCGCCGTTCATGAAGACGCAGATGGTGAAGTGGGGCAACAGCCTCGCCGTGCGCATTCCCAAGCCCGTACTGGTGGAAGCGCGGATGAAGGAAGGCGATTCCTTGGAGATCGCAGCCGCCGAAGGCCGCGTCGAACTGCGCCGCGTAACCAAAATTCCCACGCTCGCGCAACTTGTGTCCCAGATCACTTCAGAGAACCGCTACTCCGAAATCTCAACCGGACCGGAAGTGGGGAAGGAAGTCATCGAATGGTGACTTTATGACTCCCTACGTTCCCGAAGCCGGCGACATAGTAATGATGGAGTTTGATCCGCAGGTTGGCCGCGAACAGGCCAAGCGGCGTCCGGCGTTGGTGCTGACAGATCAGCGTTACAACCGCGCCAGCGGTCTCGCCGTTGTTTGTCCGCTCACCAGCAAGCGCAAACCCTACCCTTTCGCCCTGCCCATCACGGTTGACCAGGTAGAGGGAGCCGTCCTCGTCGATCAGTTGAAAAGCATGGATTGGTCCGGCCGCAAAGCGAAATTCCACTCCAAGGCCGCACCCGAGTTGGTGGTCAAAGTGCGCCAGTATGTCGCGGTTCTGCTCGCCATTCGCTGATCAATGATGTATACTATACATCATGCGGCGAACCCAGCTCTACCTCGATGACGACCTCTGGAACGCCCTCCACACGCGCGCCCGGAGGATGGGAACGACCATCTCCGATTTAGTGCGCCAGGCAGCGCGCGAACGTTATCTCGGCAATTTGGATGAGCGGCGGGAGGCCATGCTAGGCATCGTCGGAATCTGGAAAGATCGGACCGACTTGCCCGAGTCTACCGAAGAATACGTGCGGAGCCTGCGGCGGGATACGCGGATGGAAAGACTTAAGAAACTGTGAACGTTCTCGTCGATTCCGACATCGTCATCGAGGTTTGTCGCGAGCGAGATCGCGACGTTCTTTCGAGGTGGCAAGAACTGGGCCTATCGGGCAGCGCGATCTTGTACTCGCCGGTAACCTCAGCCGAACTATGGAACGGCGTACGATCGCATGAGCAAGATGCATTGAAGGTTTTTTTCAGTGTTCTTCTTTGTGCTCCCATCGACTATGAGACAGGCCGCCAAGCCGGCGATTATCTTCGCCAATATGGTAAGAGTCACGGCCTGCAAATCGGCGACGCGCTGGTTGCCGCCACGGCGGTTTTGAATAACGCCGCATTGTGGACGCGCAACCGCAAGCACTATCCCATGAAAGGGCTGTCGTTTTACTGAAAAGCCCGCTATCCCTTGAGCGTTGCCAGGTCGATCACAAAGCGATAGCGAACGTCGCTCTTGAGCATGCGTTCATACGCAACGTTCACCTTCTGAATCGGAATCACTTCAATATCGCTCGGGATCTTGTGCTGGCCGCAGAAATCGAGCATCTCCTGCGTTTCGTGTATACCGCTAATCATCGAACCGGCCAGGCTGCGGCGCCCGGAAATCAGCGAAAAAGCGGACAGCGGAATTTGTTTTTCCGGAAGCCCCACCACTACCATCGTCCCGTCCACTCGCAGCAGACTTATATATTGATTCCAGTCGATGTCGGCCGAGACCGTGTTGATCACCAAATCGAAATGGTTCTTCAATTTGGTGAATGTCTCCGGATCCGCGGTGGCATAGAACTGATCGGCCCCCATACGTTTGCCGTCATCCTTCTTTCGTAAAGAATGGCTCAGGACCGTGACCTCCGCGCCCAGCGCGTGAGCAATCTTCACGCCCATGTGGCCCAAACCGCCCAGGCCGACGATGGCCACTTTTTTGCCCGGCCCCGCCTGCCAATGCCGGAGCGGCGAATAGAGCGTGATGCCCGCGCATAGCAGCGGCGCGCAGGCGTCAAGCGGCAGATTGCCGGGCATTCGCAAAACATAATTCTCGTCAACCACGATGGAATCGGAATACCCGCCCATCGTCGGCGTGCCGTCCGCTTCGCGCGAGTTGTAGGTGAAAACCGTGCCCGTGGTGCAGTAGTTTTCGAGTCCCCTCTGGCATTGCTCGCATTTGCGGCAGGAGTTGACGAAACATCCGATGCCAACCTTGTCTCCAACCTTGAATTTGGTCACAGCGCGTCCAACCGCCGTGACGATCCCGGCGATTTCATGCCCCGGGACCATGGGAAAGATCGCCTGGCCCCATTCTTCCCGCACCTGGTGAATATCCGTGTGGCAGATGCCGCAGTACATGATCTCGATCGCGACGTCGTGCTCGCGTGGCGAGCGGCGTTCAAATGCGTAAGGCGCAAGCGCAGCCTTGGCCGTCATGGCGGCAAATCCCTTGGCTTTGATCATGATGTGTTCCTCTCAACAAGATGGTTCGAGCAAGTTCAAGATTAAAGATTCGGAAACCTTGAGAACCAGATTACCCGAATACCGGTGCAACTGACCAGATCATCCGGACGCCAACCTTCCTGCCTGTGTGAGCGGGACGGTTATTCGAGCCCATGGTGATTTGCACCGTTCGCCTGCCGGATGGTACAACCCTTCCGAGGCCTCCGTTTGTGAAAAAGTCCGTGAAAAAACTCGCCGCTGTCTACCTCCTCGCTCTTTCCTCGTTGCTGGCCGTGTGCGTGATCGCCCGCGCCGCCGACCGCTCGCGCCGCATCAATCTTCCAACCAGCAAGGGCCTGACCCTCCCCGTCCCCGGCTACCTCGCCCGCACCAACAGCTTTCCCGCAACCATCGCGCTCAGCCCCGACGGCCGCTACGCCGCCCTGCTCAATCAGGGCTATGGCACCGAGGAAAGCGGCGGTCGCCAGTCCATCGCCATTCTCGATCTCAGCAACAATCAACTGCGCGATTTTCCCGACGACCGCCTGAGCGACGACTATTCCACGCAGCAAAGCTATTTCATCGGCTTGGCTTTCTCCAGCGACGGCAAGCATCTTTACGCTTCGATGGGCTCGATCACCGATGCTACGGAAAAAGATCCCACCGGCGAAAAGCCAACCAGCATCGGCAACGGCATCGCGGTGTACAAATTCGCGGACGGGCAAGTCACTCCCGAACGCTTCATAAAGATCCCGCCGCAGCCCATCGCCGACGGCAAAGAAGTAGCCTTCGGCCTGCGCAAGACTCCCGCCGGAACCGCAATTCCATACCCGGCTGGATTCGCAGTGTTGCCCGGCGCGAATGGCGACCGCCTCCTCATCGCCAACAATCTTTCGGACAACGCCATCGTCCTCGACACAAGCACCGGCAAAATTCTCCAGTCGTTCGATCTCAGCCGCAGCCGCTTCATCCCAAGCGCATATCCCTATACGGTCGTCGCCAATAAAGCAGGCACCAAAGCCTGGGTCAGCTTGTGGAACCGTTCGTCGGTGGCGGAGTTGAATTTAGAGACCGGAAAGATTGCGCGCTGGATAACCTGCGAGACAAGATGACCCTATCGCGCCCGGTTCACATCCGGCTGGGATGTTGCTGGATCGGGATGAGAAGACGCTTTACATAGCGATCGCCAACGCCGATACGGTCGAGGCTGTCAATCTGAAAACTGGAATCGAGCTTCCGTACGTGGTGAGCCTTGACGGGGCCGGTTCTGTGCCACTGGGCCTGGCACTCTCCTCCGATGGCAAGTTTTTATTTGCCGCCTCCGCCTCAGTGGATGCGATTGCAGTCCTCGGAGTCAAACCTGTGCCTGACCTCAGCGCCTACCCGAACGAGCACATGGTTTTTGCGGAGGGCCCTCCTCTCGGCTTCATCCCTACCGAGTGGTATCCCAGCGCCCTCGCCATCGCCGGCAACGACCTGCTCATCGCCACCGCCAAAGGCGAGGGCAGCGGTCCGAACAACATGCAGGGCACCCTGAAGGGCGAGCGCAAAAGAAAAGAGCATCCTTACATTCCAACCCTGATCGGCGGTTCCATCCAGCGCCTAAGCCTCGCCGACATCGACAAGAATCTCGCCGCCTACACGCGCCAGGTCGAAGAAGACAATCTGTTCCACTCCGACGGCGGCAAGTTCGACATTCGCCGGTGGAACGAATCCCATCCGCCACGTGATCTACGTTCTCAAAGAAAATCGCACCTACGATCAGATCTTCGGCGACCTGCCGGTTGGCGACGGCGACCAATCGCTGACCATGTACGGCAAAGACATCACGCCAAACGAGCACAAACTCGCGCTGCAGTTCGGCGTGCTCGACAATTTCTACGACAGCGGAGAAGTTTCCGGCGACGGCCATCTCTGGTCCACCGCCGCCACCACCAGCGACTACAACGAGAAAACCTGGCCGATCGCCTATCGCGGCAAAGAACGCACCTACGATTTCGGCGGCACCGTGGCCGATGAATTCCGCTCGAGCAGGGAATCCCCGACGTGGACGATCCCGGCACCGGCTTCCTCTGGGACAACCTCGCCCGCCGCGACCTCACCTATCGCATCTACGGAGAATTCATCGCCGCCGTGTGGTGCAAGAGCGAAAGAGCGAATTCGCCGAAAGAAGGCACGCCGTCGCGCTAGTTACGGCAACCTGCCCAATCGCCGAAATCAAGCAAGGCGATCCGTTGCCCGCGAACGTCGGCAATCCGCGCGGCGGCCCGAGTCCATGGCCGTGGGCGATTCCGCAATTGAAGCGCATGCGTCCCACCAAGGCCGCGCTGCGCGATCACTACGATCCGCTCTTTCCCGACTTCAATACCGATTATCCCGACCAGCTCCGCGCCGACGAATTCCTCCGCGAGTTCGACGAGTTCGTGAAAGCGCAGGGGAACGGCCAAAGAACTTCCGCAGTTCACCTTGCTCTATCTCCCCGACGACCACACCGGAGGCACGCGTCAGGGCAAGCCCACGCCGCAAGCCTCGGTCGCCGATAATGATCTGGCGGTTGGCCGCGTAGTCGATGCCGTCTCCCACAGCCCCTACTGGGACGACACTGCCATCTTCGTCGTCGAAGACGACGCGCAGGACGGCGCCGATCACGTCGACGCTCATCGATCGACCGCGCTGGTCATCAGCAAATATGCGCCGCGCGCGCCGCAGCCATTCGTCGACCACAACT
Source organism: uncultured Acidobacteriaceae bacterium (assembly GCA_963709835.1). Classification (GTDB taxonomy): domain Bacteria; phylum Acidobacteriota; class Terriglobia; order Terriglobales; family Acidobacteriaceae; genus Acidiflorens. Next base: position 6,240 of record CAVPYG010000004.1, on the reverse strand, counting down.
TCTACACGACCGTCAGCATGGTCCACACGATGGAAGCTTTGCTCGGACTTCCTCCGATGAACCTCTTCGACGCGCACGCCCCCCTGATGGCGCCGCTGTTCTCCGGCCCGGGAACGCAGCCGCCATATCACGCCGACGATCAGAATCTGCGCAGCGGCCTTATCTATCAAGTGAACGGCAAAAAAGCCGTGGGCGCAAAGGAATCGTCGCAGATGGATTTTTCCAAGCCCGATGCGGCCGATGCGAAAAAACTAAACGCGATCCTCTGGCGGGATGCCAAGGGCGACGCGCCGATGCCAGTTACAAGCCATTCACATTCCGAACCGCGAGACTGATTTAGAATGCCATGATGCCATCTCCGATCGAGTGCATTGACCTGCGCAAGACCTACGACGGCAAGGTAGAAGCTGTCCGCGGCCTCAGCCTGCGCATCGAGGCCGGCGAATGCTTCGGTCTTCTCGGCCCCAACGGAGCAGGGAAGACGACTACCATCGAAATCCTCGAAGGCCTGCTCGCGCCCACTTCCGGAGAAGTCCGCATTTTCGGGCACACTTGGACCGACAACCCGCGCCAACTCCGCGAGTGGATTGGCATTTCGTTGCAGGATACGCGCCTCTCGGAGAAGTTGAGCGTGCGCGAAACCATCGAACTTTTCGCCAGTTTTTACAGCGAGCCGCGCCCGCCGTCGGCAGTTCTCGAAGAACTCGCAGCTCACGGAAAAAGCCGACGCCTGGGTTGGCAAGCTTTCCGGAGGCCAGAAGCAGCGCCTCGCCGTCGCCACCGCGCTGGTCGGCAATCCGCGCATCCTGTTTCTCGACGAGCCCACCACCGGACTCGATCCCCAAAGCCGCCGCCAGCTTTGGGACATCGTTCGCGCCTTCCAGAAAAAAGGCGGCACCGTCCTGCTCACCACCCACTACATGGACGAAGCCGAGCGGCTTTGCGACCGTCTCGCCATCGTCGATCATGGCCAGATCATCGCCGAAGGAAGTCCGCCCGATTTGATCGACCGCCTTGGCGGCCATCACGTCGTCGAATTCGAAGTGAGCAACAACGCCGGCGGAAACTCCGATGGGCAAGCAACCGATGCATGGCGTGCCTTGCCCGGCGTCGAGTCCGTTCGCTACGAGGACCCGACCATCTGCCTCAACGTGCGCGAGCCGCACCTTACCATCCCCGCGCTGCTCGACGCCCTCGATCAACAGGGCCAGAACCTCGAACACCTCAGCACGCGCCAGGCCAGCCTCGAAGACGTCTTCGTCAAGCTCACTGGCCGCCATTTGAGGGAGAATTAAATGGCAACGGAGAACACAAAATCCCAGACGCCGAACCTTGAAGGCCGGCCGCCAGCGCCCGCCGCTGCCGCGCACCAGAACGGGCGCTGGACGGGCTACAATCGCCTGCTCGGCGCCCGCATGTTGGAACTCAAACGCGAGCCCGAAATCATCTTCTGGGTATTTGGCTTTCCCCTGCTGCTCGCGCTGGGACTCGGCATCGCCTTCCGCAACAAGCCTGCGGACAACACGTCGGTTGCGGTGGTCCAAAACGCCGGCGCTGCGAAGACGCTCGCCTTGTTGCAAGCTTCGTCCGATAGAAGCTTGTCCGATAAAAGATCATCAGATAAAAACTCGCCTGCTTACGCTTCTATTCATGCAACCGTGCTCGACCGCCAAGCGGCGCTCAACGCTTTTCATTTCGGAAAATTCGATCTTGTGATCGAGTCCAACCCCGACGGCAGCGTTACCTATCATTACGATCCGGCGCGGCCCGAAAGCGTGCTTTCGCGTTCCGAAGTCGATGCCGCCCTGCAATCCGCCGCTGGACGCCAGGATGCGCTGGCCACGTCAAGCGCAGTTTCCAGCGAACCCGGCTCGCGCTACATCGACTTCCTCATTCCCGGGCTGCTCGGCATGAACCTGATGAATTCCGGCATGTGGGGAATCGGCTTCGCGCTGGTCGAAATGCGCCAGCGAAAATTGCTGAAGCGCTTTGTTGCCACGCCCATGCGCCGCAGCGATTTCATGTTCGCTTTGACCACCAGCCGCCTGATCATGACGATTGTTCAAGTGGGAGCGCTTCTGGGCTTCGGCATGCTGGTCTTTCGCCTGCCGCTGCGGGGATCGCTGTTTTCGGTCCTGGTGATCGCCGCGCTCGGAGGAGTGTCGTTTGGCGCAGTCGGCCTCCTGACCGCTTGCCGCGCTCAGAAACTCGAAACCGCCAGCGGCCTGCTCAATCTAGTAATGATGCCGATGTGGGTCTTTTCGGGAGTCTTCTTTTCCTCTCAGCATTTCCCCGCCAGAATCCAGCCCTTCATCCAAGCCCTGCCGCTGACCGCTCTCAACGACGCGCTGCGGGCCACAATCTTGGAAGGCGCGACGCTCCATTCCCAATCCACGCGCCTCCTGATCCTCGCCCTTTGGGGAGGCATCTCGTTCGTCCTGGCCTTGCGCTGGTTTCGTTGGACGTAGAAAGATGTCAGTTTTTAAAAGTGGATTCTAGATCTGCACAACGGAAAGACCCGGGATACGCTGGAAGTCTCGCGGATTGCAGGTCAATACCTGATAGCCGAGTGACAACGCCGTAGCTCCGATCAGCAGATCTCCGAACGGGATCACCACACCCCGGCTCTGCTGCTCGCCGTCTATCTTCCCAGCTAGCAGCGCAGTCTCTTTTGTGTAAGGGTACACAGTCAAGTCTGCCAGCAGTTCGTTGAGAAACGATTCGCGGCGCAGGCGCACTTCCGGCGTTCGGGCACGATAGATGCCGTGGATGAGTTCAGTCAAACCAATCGCAGAGAGTGCGGCTTCCTGATCGCCGATCCGGCTTACGATTTGTTCGATCAACTGCTCGACCGTATCGCCGCGCCGCTCGGCGGCGATCACCACGCTAGAGTCGAGGATTAGTCCCATGCGGGCGGATTCAACGGGCTCACGATGGCTGTTGATAGCTCCTTCGAGATCACGCGCGAAGTCCCCGTCAAGCGTTGCCGTGGAGGCGTGCTCTTGGGCCAGCCTTAGTGACTCCGACAGCAAGCGAACATGCGGCTCTGCCGGACGAACCACGGCCACCGGCAGCGCGTCGTCTCCAATGACGATCTCGCCTCCAGCCCGTACGTGCACCAGCAGTCCGGCGAAATCGCGGGCGGCATCCGCTTCCGAGATGTGAATGACGTGCTTCGCCATAAACCGCATTATATCGCTAGCGCCGTCAATTGCAGAGGTCCTTCGCTTCGCTCTGGATGACGATGGCGCTAAGAACTGATAACTGACAGCTAGGAACCAACGCCCGCCTTCCGAAAATATTCCAAGATCGCTTCGGCTTGGGACTTAGTCACGACCGCCGAGAGCGCGGCTACGTCCGCTTGCTTCACGGCTTGCAGGCTGCCGAAATGTTCCAGCAGGCGGCGGGTGGTGGATTCGCCTACTCCGGGAATTTCTCGTAACTCGGTGGCGCGGTCTCGGATCTGGCGGCGCTTGCGATGGAAGGTCACGGCGAAGCGATGGGCTTCGTCGCGGATCATCTGGACCAGATGCAACACGGGCGAATGATGGTCGAGAACCACGGGGTCGTCTTCCTGTCCGTGGACGTAGATGATCTCTTCGCGCTTGGCGATGGAGGCGAGCGGCTGGTTGATGATTTCGAGGGCTTCGAGCGCCTGGGCGGCGGCGTGGAGCTGGCCGAGGCCGCCGTCGATCAGGACCAGGCTGGGCATGGGCTTTTTTTCTTCCTGCAGGCGCTTGTAGCGGCGGGTGACCACTTCGCGCATGGAGGCGAAATCGTCCACGCCGTCGACCGTCTTGATGATGAACTTGCGGTAGTCGGATTTCTTCATCTTGCCGTCTTCCCACACCACCATCGAGGCCACGGTTTCCGCTCCCTGAATGTGGGAGATGTCGAAACACTCGATGCGTCGCGGGCAGTTCGGGCAGGGCCAGCGCGTCTTGCAGGGCTTCTTGCATGGCGCGGGCGTTGGGCTTGAGGACGCGGAAACGCTGGTCGTAGGACTGCTTGGCGTTGGTGCCAGCGAGATCGATGAGGTCGCGCTTTTCTCCGCGCTGCGGGACGGTGAGGTGCACCCGTGTGGCGCGGGCGCCCTCGCCCGCGAGCTGTTCGCTGAGAACTTCTTCCAGTTCTTCGCGGTCTTCGAAGTCGACGGGGACGTAGATGTTGCGCGGGACGTAGGGCTGGGCCAGGTAGAGCTGCTTGAGCAGGGCGGAGAAAAATTCGCCGGGATGAAAGGAATCTGCCGCGCATCGCTTGCGTCATTTTGTTCTGCTGCAAGTTGTTGCGTGGCAGAACTCGGGCAGATCTTCCCAGAAAAATTCACGGCGGTCGAGGACTTTTCCTCCGCGCATGTGGAAGAGGTTCACGGCCAGCATTCTGATTTTCGTAGTGATAGCCGAAGACGTCGGCGTCGTCGCCTTCGGCGGCGGCGATGCGCTGCTTTTCCTGCAACTGCTCGACGGTGGAGATCAGGTCGCGATAGCGGGCGGCGCGCTCGAACTCCTGCGCCTCGGCGGCTTCCGACATGCGCTCGCGCAGAGATTTGACCAGGTCGGTCTGGCGGCCTTCGAGGAAGAGCTTCACGTCGCGGACGGCTTCGGCGTAGATCTCGGGCGTGGTCAGGTCCTTCACGCACGGACCGAGGCAGCGCTTGATGTAGTACTGCAGGCAAGGGCGCGGATGGTTGCGCGTTAGATCCACTTTGCAGGATGGAATCAGGAAGTGGCGATGAATAAGATCGACGATGCGATAGGCGAGATTGGCAGGGAAGTACGGGCCGAAGTAGGCGCTGCCGTCCTTGCGCAGGCGGCGAGTCACGTACACGCGCGGGAAACGCTCGGCCAGGGTGAGCTTGACGTAGGGATAAGTTTTGTCGTCGCGCAGCAGGATGTTGAAGCGCGGCTTCTTCTGCTTGATCAGGTGATTCTCGAGGGCCAGCGCTTCTTTGTTATTGGCGACGACGATGTAGTCGACGTCGACGGCCTCGCGGACCAGCGTGCCGGTTTTCGCGTCTTCCCAGCGGCCTTCGTGGAAGTAGGAAGAGACGCGCGAGCGCAGGTTCTTGGCCTTGCCGACGTAGATGACTTCGCCTTCGGCGTTTTTGTAAAGATAGACGCCGGGAGAAGTGGGCAGGGAGCGGATTTTCTCGGGAAGATCCATCGCAGCTTATCTTCAGTCTTGCCCTGGATCCAGTCTAAGGTAAAAGCCGACGAAAGCGATTTCCGGGTTTATCGGAGGAACCGGCGAGAGGTGATTCCGATCGTTTGCCCGCCCCGAGGCTGAGGGTTCGAGGGGCCGGGGGCGCGCATCTTCCGTGCCGTGACCGGTGGCGGGTCAGTTTGATTTCACAGCCATCTAGTTTCTGGAAGAGGTCTTGGACTTGTCCGCCGGCCAAGCCAGTTGCACCGCAACGGTAATAATGAGGGTAAGAAAAAAGCCCGCAAGCTGGGGATGTTCGGGCCAGACCATTCTGGTCAAGTTAAGTTCCCAGGCCGAGAAGCCGGCCGCCGTTCCGATCAAACTAGCTATGAGTGTAATCTTCCACGTTGACATTGAACGCCCCTTCAGGTTTCTATACGATGAAACTCCTGAGCTTGTTCCGTAAACCACGAGCAGCGCGCCGTGCCACAGTCGCGAAGCCTCTATCTTCACTTGCCCGGCGAGGCACGAAAAGATGATGCCACGAATTCGGGGTGGCGAGAAGTCCCGAAGAAACCACACTGGCCCACTAGCCACGGCCGGCTTCCTATTGCGTGCCGCTCCCCCGGCATGAGATAGTACCGAGTTCTTAATCTTGAACCGGCTAACGGTGACATGATTCGTTTTCTTCCGCGCGAAACCAAGTTTTTCGATCTCTTTGCCGAGCTTTCCACCGCCATGAACGAGGGGGCCCGACTGCTGCGCAGCATTCTGGAAGACCCTAAGAACCTGGAAGAGCAGGTCGAAGAGATGCAGGCCATCGAGCATCGGGGCGACAAGGCGATCCACGCCATCATGACCAAGCTGAACCAGAGCTTTATCACGCCCTTCGACCGCGAAGACATTTATCATTTGGCTTCTTCGCTCGACGACGTTCTCGACTTCATGAACACGGCGGCGACGCGCCTGGTGATGTACAAAATCGACCAACCCACGGCGGCGGCAGCGGAACTGGCGGGAATCCTGGTGCTGCAAAGCGAAGAACTGGCGCGCGGCGTTTCTCTGCTCGAGCAAGCACCTGAACGCGGCGCCACAACA
>CAVPYG010000003.1:0-40476 GCA_963709835.1 uncultured Acidobacteriaceae bacterium | reverse complement strand
AGGCGGTTTCCGGTTGCGGCAACGCCGCGTCGAGTGCGCGGTCGGCATCGGCCTCGATCTGATCTTCGATTTCTTTCTCGATCTTGCCGATCACTTCTTCGTCGAGGATTCCTTCGCCCACCAGAAACGTTCGCAGGCGCGGCACCGGGTCACGTAAAGCATCGGCCTGGCGCTCGGCGTCGGGGCGGTAAAGGCGTTCGTCGTCGGAGAGCGAATGCGAATACGGGCGGATCACATGGGCGTGGACAAACGCCGGCCCATCGCCCGCGCGGCAACGATCGGACGCGCGCTTCATGGCCGCGTAGCCGGCCACCAGGTCGGTGCCGTCAACTTCCTCGAAATGGAAATTGGGAAAGCCGGAGACCAGGCGCGAAATATTGCCCCCGGAAGTCTGTACTTCGACGGGCACGGAAATCGCGTACTCGTTATCCTGCACGCAAAAAATTACCGGCAGGCGGCGGTTGGAGGCGGTGTTCATGGCCTCCCAGAATTCGCCCTGGCTGGTGGTGCCGTCGCCCAGCGAAACGTAGGTGATTTCATCGCCCCGGAATTGCACGTCCTTGAATTGGCGATAGTCGCCGACGGCCTTTTGCGAGGCTTTTGGATGCTTGGCGAAGTAGCGCCCGGCTTCGGCGCATCCCACAGCCTGCAAAAGCTGAGTGCCGGTGGCGGAGGATTGCGTGACCACGTTGAGCCGCTTGAAGGCCCAATGCGAAGGCATCTGGCGTCCGCCGGAACCGGGATCGTCGGCCGCGCCCACCGCGCTCAACAGCATTTCGTAAGGGGTTGCGCCCAACGCCAAGCATAGAGCGCGGTCGCGATAATAAGGATAGAACCAGTCGTAGCTGGGCTTGAGCGTGAAAGCGGCGGCCATGCCGATGGCTTCGTGCCCCGCGCCCGAAATCTGGAAGAAAATTTTCTGCTGGCGCTTGAGCAGGATCTCGCGGTCGTCCACGCGCCGCGAAGTGAACATGATGCGATACGCGTCGATGAGTTGGCGGCTCGTCAGGCCCTGATAAGTCACAGCCTCTTGCGCAATGTCGTTTTCGTTCAGCTTGGGATCGACCTTGGTCGTAGCCATGCCGCGTTGTTCACCCCAGAGAGCTCAGTCCCGCCATTGTAAATCAACAGGTAGTTCTCAGTTCTCGGTTCTCAGTTCTCAGAAAAACCTCTTCATCTTGAGTCCATGACGTGTTCGTGAGCACTCGACACGCTATTGACAGTCCATGCGTATGAAGTTCAGCCTCTTCTGAGAACTGAGAACGAGAACTGAGAACTAGAACTGAGAACTGACACCTGAGACCTGATACCTGCGTTATCCTGAACAGTCATGATTCGCTTTCTCCGCCCCTTCGATCCGCGTCGCATCCGCCTGCTGGTATTTGATCTCGATGGTACTTTGATTGACTCGCGGCTTGATTTGATTCAGGCGATCAACGCGACGTTGCGCCATCTCGGACGCCCCGAACTGCCGGGCAGCCTGATTGCGAGCTATGTGGGGAACGGGGCGCCGGTGTTGGTGCGCCGCGCGCTCGGCGACAAGGACGCGGACGACCCAGCCTTTTTCCAGCAGGCGCTGGAGTATTTTCTCGGCTACTACCGCCAGCACAAGCTCGACCACACCACCGTGTATGAGGGAATTCCGGAAGTGCTGGCGGCGGTGGCGAATTCGGCGAATGGCGCCGATCGTAATGAGCCAGAGCCGAACGGAGTGCATCGGCAGATGGCCGTGCTCTCGAACAAGCCGGTCAATCCGTCGCGCGACATCCTCCAGGCGCTGGGCCTGGGAGTGTTCTTCGTGCGCATCTACGGCGGCAACAGCTTTCCGACCAAAAAGCCCGATCCGGTGGGCGTGCTGACCCTGCTACAGGAAACCGGAGTGGCCGCGGACCAGGCGCTGATGATTGGAGACTCCTCAATCGACGTTCTAACCGGACGCAACGCCGGCCTTTGGACCTGCGGCGTAACCTACGGCTTCGCCCCGCACACCCTTGAAGAAGTCCCTCCCGATGTGCTCATTGATAGTCCACGCGAACTGGGCGAGTTGCTGGGGTAGCCGGACAGGTGGTGATGAAGCCGGTTGCGCAGACTGTCCAACCCCTTGCCTCACAGTGGACGAACGAATCAATGGTCTGAACTCGAAGAGTGTGCTGTAACCAAGACTTCTGCCGGACGATTCGAACAAACTCATTTCCGGGCAAAGTCAAGTTGAAAACAAAAATGGCTGTTCAAGAAACTTGCGGCGAGATATTCTTTTGGGGTTACGCTGCTCGCAGAACGGAATGTCACAAATCATCCTACCCGAGCCTATCGAAGAAGACGGCTTTAATCCCAAGGCGATTATTCCCTTTGGAGTTACCGCCGCCCACATACGAGCGGCCATGCAGGATTTCATCGACTTTGCGACTGCGGTCGATTCCGAGCTCTACGCCAAGGGAATGGCCAGCCTGGAAAACACAATGATGCAGGCGAACTTTAGCAGCTTGGTTGGCGAAATGATGGGTGCTCGCATCCCTAAGCACTGTCCCACGGTGGTCAAGAACCTTTACCACAACGGGCATCCGGATGTTTTGCCAGCCGGGAAATATGCTAATGACGCAGCGCAACACGCTGGCAAAGACGGAATCGAAATCAAAGCGTCGCGTTATTTACAGGGTTGGCAGGGTCACAATGCGGAGGATGTGTGGTTGATGGTATTTGTGTTTCAGAGCGGGCGCACAGGGCCAAAGGCTGAAAAGCCGCAAGCGTTCAAGTTTCTTCTGGTGGTAGGGGCAATGCTTAAGAAAGCCGATTGGAAGTTTTCGGGCAGATCAAAAACGAGCCGCAGGACGATTACGGCCAGGGTATCGAAGGCGGGCGCAAAGAGGATGATGGCGAACTGGATTTACAAGTGCGCCGATCTACGCCAAGGCAAAGGTTAACTGGTCGCGCGCCACGACGACCTTGGTGAGATGTTCGATCGATTGTGGGGCCGCTGCAAAGTACTCGCTGTTCTTTTCCACCCCAATGCAATGCACGCCCACGGCGTTGCCAGCCGCGACCGTGGAGCCAGAACCCATGAACGGATCAAGCACGATTCCTTTTCCAAGCGGCAGCACAGCATAAACCAACTCGCGCAACAGAGCTTGGGGCTTCAAACTTGGATGCGCAGCACCTTTGCGTTCTTCGCGTGGCGTGCGTCCCACTTCAACCAAATCGGAAAATGGCAGCCCTTCCGGCAGCCGCCGCAGGCCGCCCGTTTCAAATCGGCGCAGGCAATCGCTGACCTTCATACCGGCGGGCAATGGTTTGCGGAGTATGCCCCACGGCTCATAGCAGCCGCGCGGCAAGGAGCACACGTCCGGAAATTCCTCCTCCGCATTCTTGGGCCGGTCGCCGCCGCGCAACGTTTGTACCACGCGTATTAGCTGTCCGCGAAACTCCAGGCCACCAGCGACTAGCGCGCCGTAAACCATTTGGCACATGAATGAATTGCAAGCGATGAAAACGTGGCCGCCCGGCCGAAGCACATGCGTGGCAACCTTGGCCCATTCGGTGAAGAACCGGCAAACTTGCGTGCGCTCTTTTGCGTTCAGCGCCGTGAATCGGGGAAGTGGCTGCCGTACGGAGCCGTCGAAAGACGGCGGGATGCGCCAGATGCCGCCGTTGCCGTTGGCCCGTTTTTCAAGTTGGTCGAACTCATACTCCTTTACGCCGTAGGGCGGGTCGGTGACAATCCCGTGGATTGAATTTTCTGGGATACTCCCCATCCATTCAATGCAATCGGCGTGGACGATGAGGGATTTGCCGACAGTCTTGTGCGCGTAATTAAGGGCAAACTTTTCGAGTGGAGGCATATCTATTTCGGCAGTATAACCCACCACCGGCGAGACGACTGCGAAACCTCGCACACGAATGGACACCCTTGTATTCCCAATCATCGATCCTGCCGGGTTCGGCCGTTGGCGCGATTGCCAGACTTCGGAGTAACGACAATCCTAGATGGACTAAATTATTGGTATATGCCCTGGGAACGGCAGACAAACGCAAGGGATCCAATACAGGATCCAGAACTATACCAATGTTACGAAGATTATGTATTGTGCATAAACTTCTTAACTCGGCAGATTTTGCTTCACCCGGCCGTGGTGCGGTCTCCGCCCGAGTGCTTGCTCTGGTACATCAGTTCGTCCGCCCGGCGAACCGCGGTTGCCCCGGTATCGGCATGGTTCAGCGGAGTGGCGCCGATGGAGGCCGTGACCGACACCCGGATTGCTCCGTGCGCGACCGACGTCTGCGCGATCAGGGCCCGGCAGCGCTCGGCCAGATCGCCCAGAGCGATGGCATGCACGTCCGTCATCAGCACCAGAAACTCATCGCCACCCCAACGGCCGACCAGGTCCACGCTGCGCAGGCTCTGCATCAGGGTTTCCGCGACCCCTTTCAGCAGGTCATCGCCCACGTCGTGGCCGTTGGCGTCATTGACTTGCTTGAAATGGTCCAGGTCGAACAGCAGCAGGCCGCACTCGCGGCCAAACTGCTTCAGGTCTTCCAGGGCCTGGGTTAACTTCAATTCCAGGTAGCGCCGGTTGGGCAGATTAGTCAGGGGATCGCGGACGGCCAGGTTCTCCAGTTCGCGAACTCGTTTTTCGTCCCGCTTCTTGGCCGTGGAATCGTTGAAGACTTCCATCGCTCCCACAATTGCGCCGTCGTTATTTCGTATGGGCAGAACGCGGATGCTGACCGGCACGCGATGCCCATCCTTGTGCCGGAGGTAAACGTCGGCTTCCCGGGCTTGGCCGTCCGCCATTGCCGCGCTCAGCGGACAATCGCCGGTGCAGAGCGCCTTGCCCGTCTCATCCACGTGCCCCAGAAGGTTGTTGAAGCAGAGCGTCCCGACCGTGTCGGCGGCGCTGTACCCAGTGTGCTTTTCGGCGCCCCCGTTCCAGTAGGTAATCCTGCGCTCGCGGTCCACGAAATAGACGCCGTCATACATGTTGTCCAGCAGCTTCTCGTAAAACGAAGAGGAAAAGCGGATGCCCCACAGGGTCTCACACGATTCGTCCATACCAACTCCGTAGAGGAACCCGTCGGCGTGCGCGCCTAATGGAGCCACCACCCGGCCTAAAGCCCGTTCCTTGGTGCCCGCCCGGCGAACCGAGATTGGCTGTTCGGAGCGCAGCAATTCCGGCAGGGCCAGGCAACAGCCGTAGCGGCTGACCGTGGTCGTCTTGGTTTTTACCGAGAAATGTTTTCCCGAGAGGTCAATCCCCGAGGCTTCCACCGGAAAGGCAAGCGAGAGGCGGTCGCTGCGCCGGTGAGCTATGGTGTTATGCGGCTGGGTCCCCATACTTCCACCTACCAAACTTCGACCAACCAACGTTCGAGATAGTGTGGCGTGTTCGGGGGATGAGTTTCAATGGCGGGAGCCTTTCGTGTATTACTTTGGTCACCTGCCCAACGGGCCGTCGCCGCCTCATCATGGAGGCCCAATATGGGTGTTGACGATCAAGCGCAGGTCGCGTAGGCTTTGCCCGTCGAGCGTGGCTGGCTTTCGGCGGAGCTTCTATCAACCTCGGAGCCGGGCGCGGCGGGCAGTTTCCGGGATGCCGTGGTCCACGTCCGGCGCTGCTGAGGCAAGGCAACTCGATGTGAGCTGGGTGAGTGCCCCGGCTCGTCATTACGGTCGTCGGTCTTTTATGAGGAGTCTGAAAATGAAATGCGTGAGACTGCTTCTCGTCCTCATGATGCTGTGTGCCGTGCCTAGCTGGGCCAATTTGAAAAAAGATGCGCAGGGTTGCGGGTCCGAGAACACCAACGACCCGGACAAAATGATTCGAGCCTGCTCGGCCCTGATCAAGTCGGGGCGTTTGTCGAACGAGGACCTTGCCATCGCCTACTACAATCGGGGTAACGGCCACGAAAAGAAAGACGAATACGACCAGGCGATCCAGGACTACGACGAAGCCATCCGGCTCAATCCAAGCTATGGCGATGCGTGGGGCAACCGAGGTTATACCTACGTCGTCAAGGGCGATCGCGATCGTGGCATGCAGGATTTCGACCAGGCGATCAAGCTCAACCCAAACGATTTCGCAACGACCTATTATCGGGGCCTCGGCTACTACGATAAGGGCGATTACGACCGAGCGATCCAGGATTTTGACACGGCCATCAAGTTAGACCCAAGCCGGTCCGACGGGTTCGAAAGCCGGGGCCGCGCTTACAACGACAAGGGCGAATACGACCGGGCGATCAAGGACTACGACCAGGCCATCCAGCTCAACGCAAACTCTTTCGAGGCGTTTTATTACCGGGGTATTGCCTGCGAAAACAAGGGCGACCATGACCTCGCCATCCGGGACTACGACCAAGCCATCCGGCTCAGTCCAAACTACGCCGACGCCTTCAAACGCCGGGGCGAGGCCTACATCCAGAAGGGCGACTACGACCACGCGATCCAGGACATCGGCCAGGCCCTCAAGTCCGATGCGAACGATGGAACCGCACTCAAGGACCGCGGCGATGCCTACAACGATAAGGGCGACTACGACCACGCGATCCAGGACTACGACCAGGTCATCAAGCTCACTCCCAACTCCGACCAAGCGTTCCGCGATCGCGCGCTGGCCTACGACGGCGAGGGCGACCACGACCGGGCGATCCAGGATTTCAACGAAGCCATCCGGCTGAATCCGAAATCCGCCGACGGGTTCTACGGCCGGGGCAACGTTTACGACGGGAAGGGGGACCACGACCGGGCGATCCAGGATTTCAACGAGGTCATCGGACTGACCCCAACCTTCGCTGGGGCGTTTAGCAACCGGGGTCTGGCTTATAGCGGCAAGGGCGACTACGACCGCGCCCTCCAAGACTACGACGAAGCCATCCGCCTCGATCCAGAGCTGGCCGAGGCGTATTACGGCCGAGGCGATGCCTACAACCACAAAGGCGATTACGACCGGGCGATCAAGGAATTGGACGAAGCCCTCCGGCTCAACTCCAACTTCCCCCTCGCCTACGCCAGCCGCGGCGCAGCCTACGACGAGAAAGGCGAATGGGACCAGGCCGGCCCAAACTACGATCAGGCCATCCGCCTGGACCCAAGCGATGCGAAGACGCTGCGCAATCGGGGCGTGCTCTACAGCAAGAAAGGCCAGGACAAATTGGCCATCCTCGACTTCAACGAGGCCCTGCGGCTCAATCCAAACGACGGTGACGCGCTTGGGGACCGCGGTTATGCACACTTCTTTTTAGGGGAATTCGGCGACGCGCAGCAGGACCTCGGGAGAATGCGTAATTACCCGTATCCGGCCATCTGGCTCTACCTGGCCCGATCGCGGGCGGGCCAGCCGGCGCAAACCGATTTGGCCACCGATGCCGCGAAACTTAATCTCAAGGCGTGGCCCAGCCCAGTGGTGAACCTGTTTCTGGGAAAGACGACGCCAGAATTGTTTCTGGCGGCGGCCAAGGACAAGGACCCGAAGAAGGACCGGGAGCAGCATTGCGAAGCGTATTTCTATCTTGGGCAGAAGGCGCTGATCGCGGGCAAGCAGGACGAAGCCAACAAGATGTTTCAGAAGTCGTTGGACACCCACGTCACGACCTTTTACGAATACATGGGAGCGCAAGCCGAGCTGCAACGGGCCAGCGCCGACGCCGTCAAGCAGTGTGGCGATCAACAATATACCAATCCAGACGCAGCTTTGCGTTTCTGCTCAGCCGCCATTGGCTCCGGCCAGCTTCAGGGAGCCAGACTTGCCCGGCTGTACAACCACCGGGGGAATGCGTACGAGAAGAAGGGCCAATACGATCAGGCCATCCAGGACTACAGTCAGGCGATCCGGTTGAAGCCCGCCGCAGCCAAGCCGAAGCCCGCCGAAGCAAAACCGAAGCCTGCCGAAGCTCAACAGAATCCTGCCGACGCCAAGAAGAAGCACGTAGTAGACATTCCCGACGATGTTATAGACGCTTTTATGGGATTCTCGGACGACGCCGACGATTTTGGAGGCCTGGAACTCGACGATGTGTTCGCCAGCGCGAGTCCCTTTGCCACCGCCTTCGCCGACCGAGCCGCGGCCTACACGGCGAAGGGAGACTACGACCGCGCCTTTCAAGACTACAATCAGGCCATCGAGTTAGATCCGCTGTTTGCCGCCGCGTTCAGTGCGCGGGCCGGCGCCTACAAGCGAAGGGGTGAATATGAGCGAGCGATTCAGGATTACGATAAGGCCATCAAGAGCAACTCCGCTCTAGCCGAGTTTCGCGGGTGGTATGACGACCGGGGTGTGGCGCACTTCTTGCTCGCGCAGTTCGCCGCAGCACAGCAGGATTTTGCCGTCTCCGAGGCGAAAGTCCCCTACTCCTATGGAGTGATCTGGCTCTACCTGGCGCGGGCCCGCGCGGGACAGCCGGCAACCGGCGAGTTGGCCACCTCTGCCGCGCAAATTGACCTGAAAGAATTTCCCGGTCCGGTGGTCAACCTCTATCTGGGCAAGGCAACCGCGGACGCGGTTTTGGCGGCGGCGAACGACGCCGACCCAACGAAGAACCGCGACTTGCATTGCTCGGCGTATTTCTATCTCGGCGAGAAAGCGCTGATCGACGGCAAGCCGGACGATGCCCGGCGTTTCTTCCAGCAGGCCATGGAGACCCACTTCACCGCATCCGACATGTACCGCGGAGCGCAGGTGGAACTGCAGCGCCTATCGGGCGGGCCAGCGCAGCCACGAAGATGAAAACCAACGGCTCGAATCAGGCGTGCGGCCCACCCTGCAATTAGAGCAGATCGAGATGGCCATGGACAGCGCAAAAATACTCGTGATCGGGGCCGGCGTGAACGGCTCAATTTGTGCCGTGGGCCTCCATAACGCGGGGTTCGATGTGACGGTCCTCGCCCGCGGCAAGCGGTATGAAGAGATACGAGATGGAGGGATCGTCATCGAGGATCCCTTCAAAAACACACGCAGCGAAACCAAGGTTCCGGTCATAGACCGCCTCGATGCGGAAGATTCCTACGATTACATCCTCGTGGTCGTCCGAAAAAATCAGGTAAGGGACCTTCTGCCAGTCTTGGCCGTCAACCGGTCTCCCAATGTCGTCTTCATGGTCAACAATCCATCCGGCCCGGATGAATTCACCCGCGCACTGGGTAAGGAGAGGGTCATGCTGGGCTTTGTGTTCGGCGGGGGAAAGCGGGATGGAAGTGTGATCCGGGCCATCACCGGGCTTCGAGGGATGAGCACGCCTTTTGGGGAGATCGACGGCAGGATCACGCCGCGATTGACGCGGCTGGTTGCCATTTTATGCCAGGCAGGTTTGAAATCGAAAACATCGACCGATATTTCAGACTACCTCGCAACCCATGCAGCGCTCGTCGCTCCCTTGGCGCATCTTCTGACGAAACATGGCTGCAATACCTACGACCTGGCGCGATTCCCAGCCGAGCTCAGGCTGCTGGTCGATGCCCTGCGCGAGACCCTCGATGTGCTTCGCGCCACTGGGTTCAAAATCATCCCGTGGAGCGCAAACATAATCAGGATCATCCCACGTTTCGTTTTGGTCGCCGCTTTGCGTGCCCGCCTTGCCACCAAATTCGCGGAAGTCGGCGCCGGATGGCACTGTTCCCAGGCGCCGGATGAAATGCGCCAGCTTGGTATCGAACTGATGGCGCTGGTGGAAAAATCCAACCTTCCCGCCCCTGCCCTCAGGAAGCTGTTTGCGCCAGATTGATCACCGTCCCGGAACACCGCCGTCTTACCTCCGTAACATGCGCTGATTGCCTCCCCGCGATACGCTAAACCCAAATCAATGAATTCTGCCTGATGCGGCGGGGGAGGCAGGGGCAATGCCAGAAATCAGGATTGCGAGATCGGCGTCGAGAGTAGTGGTGGCGCTGACGGTTTTGGTTTCCTCGATGGCCTGGGCGCAGAACTGTACCGAGAGCGGCGCGCCCAAAGGCTTTGGCGGATCATGGTGGCGCTCCTATGCCGCCTGGTGCAGCAGTTGCAACGGCACGCCCGACGTCAATACCAACAGCTGCCATCGGGGCCCTAACTGGAAAGGCCAAGGCCAGGGTCAGGGTCCAGGAGGGACGCGTGTCAACGCCGCGCCCCCCGTCATGATCAACAATAATGCCGGCCAGCAGCAGGAGCAGATGCGCAGGCAGCAGGAGGAACAGCGCCAGCGCGAGGCCGAGGAAGAGCGCGAACGCCAGGAAGCCGAGGCCGCTCAACTCCGCCAACAGGAGTTCGACCGCAGCAAGGCGGAAGCCCTGGGCAACATGAAAGACATAGCCCGCACCCAGTTCGGGCTGAAAGACGAGGACACCGCCGGCACTTTCGCGCTGAAGGATGACAACGGCGCGCCCGCCAGCGGCGCGGAGCCGTTCCAGCTCAAAGATAGCCTGAGTGACGGCCCCAATAACAAGCCCGCCGCCCCGCCGGTCTGTGAGTGGGGCACGGGGGACACCTCGGTGGTCGATCTGCGCTGCCTGGGTCTCGATCCCAACAAGCCCATCGCGGTCGATCCGCACGTGGTGCGGGGCCAGCAGCGAGTCTTTCCGGCGCAGGTTGACCCGGCGACGTTCGAGAACGAAAACTTCATCAAAGGCATGCAAGCGGAAATGCGTCCGGGTGCGGCCGCTTACGCCGAGGCCGAGCGCTGCTTCAAGCTGGCGTTGCAGGACCGTCCCGACGACCCGCTGGTGCGCAACGCGATTCTGCTCGCCCAAGACATCCATAAGGAGCGGCTGGTAAAGGAGCTCGACGATAAGGCGCACGCTGCCATTGATAACCTGCAAGCCTACGCCGCCATACAGGCCGACGACAACAAACTCGCAAAAGCCTACATTGCCGAAGCGCGCACGCTCGACCCGGACAACGACAGCTACAAGTTCGTGGAGTCGATTGCCTCGGTCGATCTAGGGCCGGGGGTCGCGTCCCCGGAACGCAAGGCGGCCTACAAGATTGTCGCGAGCAGTCTGGTTTCCATCAGCAATCAGAATTTTGGCGCGGCTGAGGCCATGCTGAAAGTCGCGCAGAAAATGCAAACGAGGGACCCATTTATCGGCAGTCTTCTGCAGAAGGTGCGCGAGTACAATGCCGCGGCCGGCAAAGCCGCCGCCAATCCATGACCCCGGGCACAGCTGGACAAGGAGCAAAGAATATGAAGGCAAGTTCAAAATTCGCAGCCATGATCGTGATGCTGCTCTTCGTGCTTGCGGCCATTGGCGAGGCGCAAACCGCTGCTCGAGCGCCAGCTAAAAAGCCGGTCGTCCTCAGCAAGCAACAGGCCGCCGAACTGGCAGCCCGCAAACAGTTCGCAGCCGCGCTCGCCGAGTATTCGAAGCATCCGGAAGACACCACGCTGCGCGACCAGGTCATTCAGTTGGCCAAGGGACTGAAGACTGCGCCCGCGGTCCCGGCGGCGGCGAAGGCCGACTTCGCACAGGCCACTGCGCAATTCAAGACGGCTGCCGCAGCGGACGATTTCAAAAACGCGGCCACGCTTTTCGAGCAGGCGGCGGCAAAGGCGCCGTGGTTTGGCGATCCGTACTACAACGCGGCGGTCGCCTGGGCCAAGGCTGCTGATCTCGAACCCGCCAAGCGCAACCTGGTGGTTTACATGGCCGCGGCGCGCGAAGGCGCCAGCACCCAGGACGCGCAGCAGTTGCTAAAAGAAATCGGGCGGCAACAGAATATGCAGCAATTCCAGCAGGCGGTGGCCGCGCTGAAACAGAATCCCGCCGACAGCGCCCTGCGCGAGAAGCTCATGCGCCAGGCGGCAGAGCTCAATCCACCACCGCCGTTGCCCGAAGATACGCAACGTTTTCTAGCGCGCGGAAAAGCCGCCATGAGCGAAGCCAAGCAGGCGGCGGATTTCAACGACGCGGCCCAGCAATTCGGCCACGCCATCGACGCGGCGCCCTGGTACGGGCCGGCTTACTACAATCTCGCGGTGGCGCAAAACGCAGCCGCCGATTTCGCGGCGGCGCGCCAGAACCTCAACTTGTACCTGGCGTGGGCGCGCGACCCCGCCGACATCCAGTCCACCAAGGACCTGATTTATCAATTGGAGTACAAGCAGGAGAAAGCCACTCGCGAACAGGCGGCGCGCGATGCCGAAGCGCAACGCCAGGCCCAGGAGCAACAAGCCGAAGCACAACGCCAGGCCCAAATGAGATACCGCCTGAACGAAGGTCTGAGCGGCAATTGGCACGGCCAGCAGGGATGCAGCGGTGCCAACATCTCGGTCAACGGCGCCGGATTTTCCGCGACCCTCTATTGCGGAGTCGGCGATAACATGCGGGGAAGCGGCAACGTCTCGCTCCAGGGCTCCAAACAAGACCTGCAATTGTCCGGTTCGGCGACTTTCCCCGCCGGCACGATGGTGAGTACTCTGTGCGGCACTCCTTCGACCACCTCGCAGTTCGACGGAGTCGTCAGCGAAGACGGAAGTTCGATCACCCTGCGCTTGAACTATCCCAGCTTCTACGCTGAATCGGTGGGCATGGGGATCTTCAAACGCTGCAACAACGGATCGGTGCGGGTCGATCATTGGACCCCAATCACCGTGATCGTGGTTCATTGAGCCGGTGGCGCGCATTTCCCGCGCGCCGCACCGCAATCGCAAGCTCTGGCAACTGGAGTGGCCCTTCGCGTGGATGCATATCTGCCACCGCTTCGTCACCCGATGGGAGTACCGCATCGAGAACTTCCCCGGCTTCGCCCACCTTGCCTGCCTCCACATCCTCCTCAGAAATCTACGAAGTTAGTTCTGTTGTGCAGCGCGTGGAAACAGCGGTTAACCAGCGGACGGCGCGGGCAGCGAAGGGAAGTATTCGTTACAATAACTCGCAAGCGATCACCTTCATGTTTTCGCTGCGTGAGATTTCATAGATGACATCCCGGTCCCTCGTGCCTGTCCTGCTCTGCCTGCTGGCCACTGCAAGCGCCGCGCAGTCCGCGCTCGCTCCCGCAGAAAGGCCTGAAGCCAAGGTTGACGCGCTTTTTCAGAAGATGGACTCCACCGTCTCTCCCGGCTGCGCGCTCTCCGTCATCCGCGACCACAAGATTGTTTACGAACGCGGCTACGGCATGGCCGACCTCGACCACAATATCGCCATCACGCCTGCGACGGTGTTTCACGTCGCATCCATGTCGAAACAGTTCACCGCCGCATCGATTCTGCTGCTGGCGGAAGAGGACAAGCTCGCGCTCGACGACCCGGTGCGCAAATACATCCCGGAGCTGCCCGATTTTGGCGTGCCGGTCACGATCCGCGAGCTGCTGCACCATACCAGCGGCCTGCGCGACCAGTGGGACCTGCTGCAACTCTCCGGATGGCGCTATTCTCGCGACCTCATCACCGATGCCGATGTTCTTTACGTCGTCTCGCACCAGCGAGACCTTAACTTTCCGCCCAACTCCAGGTTCCTCTACAGCAACACCGGCTACACGCTCCTGGCGCAGATCGTGGCCCGCGTCAGCGGACAGTCGTTTCGCAGCTTTACCACCGCGCGCATCTTTGCTCCGCTCGGCATGAAGAACACGCACTTCCGCGATGATTTCGATGAAATCGTCAAGAACATGGCCTATGGCTACGTGCCCTCGGGCGACACTTATCGCCTGAGCGTTACCAATTTTGACACTGAAGGCGCCACCAGCCTGCTCACCACCGTTGAAGATCTTGCCCTCTGGGACGAAAACTTCTATACGCCGCGCGTCGGCGGACCAAGCCTTGTACAGCAGTTGCAGGAGCGCGGAAAGCTCAATGACGGAGAGCAGATCGACTACGCAGCCGGCTTGGGAATCGGAAAATATCGCGGCCTCAACACCGTCGAGCATAGTGGAGGCGATGCCGGCTACCGCTCTGACATGATTCGCTTCCCCGATCAGCACTTCACCGTGGCATGCCTTTGCAATCTCGGCACAGCCAATCCCAGCGATCTGGCACGGAAAGTCGCCGAGATCTATGTCGGCCCGCAGATGCAACCGGTCGAGCACGCCCATGCCGTTGGCCCCAAGCCGCTCACTCTCACCCCCGAGCAGATGAAAGCCAAAGCCGGCGCCTATGTCAACGTCAAAGACCCAGACGATCTGGTCCGCTTTGTCGTCAAAGACGGAGGACTTCAGGCGGGCAACGTGGGCGAAGATGACACGTATGCGGTGGAGGCTATCGGCGAAGACCATTTCCGCCTGACGATCGGCCCCGACGAGTTCACGTTTTCACCCGCCGGGACTGGAGCTCCGCTGCAATTGACCATCAGGCACGAAGGCGGCAAGATAGAGACATTCTCGGCCGTCCCAGCCTTCGCGCCGACCGAAGCTCAGCTCGCCGAATATGCCGGCCTCTACAGCAGCCGAGAGATCGATCCGATCTATGAGTTGAAAATCGAAGAGTCGAAAATCGAATCCAGCCCCGAGGGAAAAGGCAACCTTGTGTTGCACCACCTGAAGAACGGCCCGGACACGCTCCACCCAGTCACTCGCGACTTCTTTACTGCCGATGTGGGCAAAATCCGTTTTACGCGCAATAGCAAGGGCGTCATCACCGGCTTTCTGCTGAGTACGGGACGTGTTATCGATCTGCGCTTCGAACTCGGCCGTCCCGCTATCCCCGCCCATTAGTTGCGCCGGCCATATCGATGCCCCCTGCCTCCAGTTGGTGCGCAGACATTGATGAGACCACTTCCAGGGTAAAGACGGGGCTTGCCCCGTCTCCGTCGGACACAATTCGGAGTTTTCCCGTGGTTGCAGCAATCCTGAATTAACAGGCTGCGAAAAAACTTCCTCTTGATTGGGTTCTGCGAAGGCCTCAAGCTCACTCTTGCCGCTAAGCCGTTGAAAATGCATCGCGTTTAGTGCCTGGGGCTCCGCCGCCCACAGACCTCACCCGGCTTGGTATACTGTTTTGGGTCGGATGTCTGGCAGGGTCTTGCTTGCGCTGGTGTTGTTCCTGGTTCCGGGAGCGGTCTCGTTTGCGGTCGAAAATGGCGATCTGCCGCTGACCATCGTCCGGGCCGAGGTCAAGACGCGGGACCGGGTGGTAGCTTGGGTCGTCAACACCCCCATCTACAATGAAGATCCGTACTTCGAGGTTGCGGTCCGCACCGCCAAGACGCTGATCGTGGCGGAACGCGATCCGGAACAGAGACATGAGGCACTGCCGGAAGACTGGAAGCCGGGTGCGATCGTTCAGGGCCGCGTTGACAGGCATCATTTGTTCTTGCGGCGGCCCAACGGGACCGAAGTCCGGTTCATCATCACGCATCGGAGAAAGGCAGCTCCCGAATAGCAGCGAGTTGCAAGAAATCGGGTGATCGGGCCATCGGGTGATCGGGCGATCGAAACCCAAGTCGGCAACGGTTTTCGATGGCCCGATGACCCGATCATCCGATGACCCGATTCAGATCGACGTTCCGTCTCACGATTGGCTCCATAAACATGGTTCGATAAACATGGTCCGGCAGACTCTCAACAATCGCGCTCCCCTTCTCAACCGCGAATCCTCGTGGCTGAAGTTCAATTGGCGCGTGCTTGAAGAAGCGGACGATCTCCGCAATCCGCTGCTCGAACGCGTAAAATTTCTCGCCATCTCCGCCAGCAATCTGGACGAGTTTTTCGAAGTCCGGGTCGGCGGCCTGTTGCAACAACTCGAAGACGGCCACAACTCCACCACTCCCGACGGGCTCACCATGGTCGAGGAGCGCGAACTGATCAAAGACGCGACCCACGAGTTCGTCGAAGAGCAATATTCCTGCTGGAATGAGCGCCTGCGGCCGGAGCTGGCGGAGCAGGGAATTCGCGTGCTGGGCATCGAAGAACTGGACGACGAGGCCCTGGCCTTTGCCGACGACTACTGTGCGCGCGAACTCGATCCGCTGCTGACCCCGGTCACGGTTGACCCGGCGCATCCTTTTCCGCGCGTCATCAACAAGGCGCTGTGCGTGGCCCTGTTGCTGCGCCGCCGCCGCCGTTCCTCGCTCACCTATACCGGAGTCGTGACTGTGCCGCGGTCGCTGCCCCGGCTGGTTCGCCTGCCTTCGCAGGGGACATTGGATTTTATTTTTCTGGCCGACCTGGTCGTCCATCATGCGGCGCGCATGTACAAAGGCTACGACATCGTTTCGTCCGCCGCCTTCCGCGTCACCCGCAACAGCAACCTCTATTTGCAGGAAGAAGAATCGCGCAATCTGCTGGAATCCGTGCGCGCCGAATTGCACAACCGCCGCAAGGGCGACGCGGTGCGCATGGAGATCGAGTCCGAGGCCAACCCCGAGATCATTGAGCGGCTGGGTACGGTCTTCGAACTCGACCCCTGGCAGATTTTTCCGGTCAACGGCCCGGTGAATCTGTCGCGCCTGTTCAACATCTACGACGAAGCGTCGCGGCCGGATTTGAAGTTTCACACCTTTGTGCCCCGCGAGTTGCGCCTCACCGCGAAGTCCCACGATCTGTTTGAAGAGTTGCGCCGCCACGATGTTCTGCTGCACCATCCCTACGATTCCTATGACGCCGTCATGTCGTTCATTAAATCGGCGGCGGAAGACGACCGCGTGGTTTCCATCAAGCAGACGCTGTACCGGACCAGCGAGCATTCCCTGATTGTTCCCGCCTTGATCGAGGCCGCGTCGCACAAGGAAGTCACTGCCGTCGTGGAACTGAAAGCGCGCTTCGATGAAGCGTCGAACATCCGCTGGGCGCGCGATCTGGAAGACGCCGGAGTTCAGGTCTTCCACGGACTCGTCGGCCTCAAGACGCACTGCAAGCTGGCCTTGCTCGTCCGCCGCGATCCCGACGGCGTCACCCGCCAGTACGCGCACCTGGGCACGGGAAACTACAACGCGACCACGGCCCGCATCTATACCGATCTCAGCCTGCTCACCGCCGACCCGGAAATCACCGGCGCGGTGCACGATGTTTTCAGCTTTCTGACTGCTTACGCCGAGCACCCCGGCTACGATCCCCTGCTGGTGGCGCCGCTCGATTTGGCGGAAAAGTGCATGGGCCTGATTGAACGCGAGGCCGAACACGCGCGCATGGGGCGTCCGGCGCGAATGATTGTCAAAGTCAACTCGCTGGTCGATAAAGATATCGTCCAGGCTCTCTACCGCGCTTCGCAGGCGGGAGTGGACATTGAGCTGATGGTGCGCGGCATTTGCGCGCTGCGGCCGGGGATCCGCGGCCTCAGCGACCGCATCCGCGTGCGCAGCCTGGTGGGCCGTTTTCTCGAGCACAGCCGCATCTTCTACTTCGAAAACGGCGGCGAGCCTGAAGTCTATCTCGGCAGCGCCGATTGGATGCCGCGCAATCTACACGAACGCGTCGAAGTGTCTATTCCCGGTGAAGAACCCGCTGCTGCGCGACCGCGTCGTGCATGAGATTCTTGCGGCGTATCTCGCCGACAATGTGAAGGCGAGATTCCTGCAAAAGGACGGCCGCTACCTGCGCCCCTGGCAATCGCCGAAGGGACGCTCTAAGCGCCCGCCGCGGGGGCCGAACGCCTTCAGCGCCCAGGATTTTCTCATTGGACTGGCGGAAGGCAGGAAGACGCCCGAAGAAATTCCGGTTTCCATTCCCGCGCCGGCCTTCGAGGTCTGTGAACGGACGAACAATGAACGGGCGAGCTGCAAACGGACGAGCCGCAAACGTCCGATCTATGTTTGGACGAACTCTGTTCGGAAAGGAATAGTTGTCCCAGATGTTTCTCTATTTCTTACGCCACGCCAGCGCCGGGCAACAGTTGAGCAGCGCCAAGAAAGACGAAAAACGCGGCCTCGATAAAGACGGCATCGAGCAATGCGGATATATCGGACGCGCCCTGGCCGCGCTGGGCGTGCAGGTGGAAATCATCGTCTCGAGCCCGCTGAAACGGTCCACGCAGACTGCGGCTTTAGTGGGAAACGAAATGGGGCACGAAGGCAAGCTGGTGGTTGAGAACGCGCTGCGCCCGCAGGCCAGCTTCGCGGATTTTCAGAAGATGCTGGCAAAATACGCGCGGCAGGATTCTTTGCTTCTGGTGGGCCACAACCCCAACCTGCGCGAGTTTCTCGGACGCACCATCGGCGACAACGGAGGCGAAGCTGTGGTTGAGTTGAAAAAAGGCGCCGTCGCCAAAGTTGAAACTCGCCGCAATGCCGGGTCGCTGAGCTGGTGCATCACGCCCCGCATCCTGCGCACGCTTCACGCCGCCGCGACTGAAAGCTCGCGCCCGAAAACTTCCCGGAAGTAGAAGCGGTCTTTCTCAATCGACCATACCTCCAGGTCCACGCTCGCCTTTCCGCGCGGAGTCAGTTTTATAGAGACCCGTCCACCACGCGCCGAGACCGCGACTTTTTCCACCGACTTGATTCTTCCCATATGCAAGGCCCGCGCGATGCGCAGCAGCATCGATGCTTTCGTCGCATTCTCCCGTTCCTCGGGAGCCAGAGCGCTCATCGGGCCGTCGTCGGGCGTGGGGCGCGACTTTCCCAGATAGCGCGCAATCGAGCCGATGATCCGCCGTTGTAGCGGCGTGTATCCCAGAATCTCGGAATTCGCGATGATGTAGTAAGTGTGGCGATGGTGTCCGTTGCGGTTGACGTAATCGCCAACCTCGTAGAGCATGGCCGCCGCCGATAGCCATTCGCGGTACTCCGGCGGGAGCTGGTGCACCGATTTCAGCGAAGAAAATAGTAGCAATGCCGAGTCGCGCACCTGCAATGCATGGTGCAGATCGACGCGGTAATGTTCCACGGCGCGCTTGATCGACTCCCAGCGTTCCGTTTCCACCGCCCGGCCCGATCGCGTGCTGCGATCGTATTCCGCCGCCATCTGCGCCAGAACGCCGTCGCGCAGTCCCAGCGACGAATAGCGAAAGCCCGGAAGATGGCACTGCTCCAGCAGTTCCGCATACACAAACGCGCCCGCGCAAATGATTTCAGCCCGGCGCGGACCGATGCCGGGAACTTTCTGCCGCTGTTCCAAAGACAAGCGCGCGATTTCCCGGGCAATGCGACGGATCATTTCGCGCGTTGCATAAGTCGTCGGACGGCGCTTCTTGGGACGGGCCAGGTTTCTGGCGGCGGCGACTAGAGCGGCGGCGGTGCCGGAGGTGGCGATCACCGCGCCCACACGCGCCGCCTTGATGCGCTCTTCAATGCGCGCAATTTCGCGCGCCACAAATTCCTGGAGCCGCTTCAGTTCGCTCTTGCGCGGCGGGTCGTGGTGCAGAAATTCGCCGGTCAGCCGCACCGCCCCGAGCGGCAAGCTCACCGTATCGCGGAGTTGCCCATTGCGCGAAAGCGTGAGCTCGCAACTGCCTCCGCCGAGGTCGGCCAGCAGAACGCTGTGCGCGCCCACGCGCCCGGCGGAAACCATGCCGAGGTGAATCAGGCGCGCCTCTTCCAGGCCGGAGACGATTTCAATCGTCCAGCCCGTGGTCGAGCGCACCCACTCCAGAAAGGCGCGCGAATTGCGCGCGTCGCGAAGCGCCGCCGTGGCCACCGCTCTCACCGAATCGGTGCCGCATTCCTGCGTGGCGCGATGGAAACGCTGCAACACGCGCACCGTATCCGACATCGCCTCCGGAGAAAGCAGCCCGCCGCTGAATACCCCTTCGCCCAGGCGCGTGACTTCGCGGTCTTCGTGGATCGCCTTCAACCGCCCGCCGTGCAAGCGCGAAATTTTCAGGCGGACGGAATTCGATCCAATGTCAATGGCGGCAAAAGTGGGCATAGGCGCACGAATAAATGCTAATACTAACGAACAGTCATCTCACAAGCGAGGTGCGCCGCGCAAGCCGAGACGACCCGATGAGCCAAACAGTGGAGCGCCGGGCGTCCTCGCCCGGCCAGCCGTACATTCAAAGTTCTTCTAAAATATACTTGACCTGTCTAAAGCTGTAGGGTTGAGACTATGAATAGAGCGATGCTTACAGTAACGCAATTGGCGCGCGCATGCGGCTTGAGCCGTACCACGGTGCTGTATTACGAGTCGTTGCGACTGCTGCCGACTCCGCCGCGCAGCGCAGGCAACTACCGCCAGTATGGCGATAGGCACCTGAGCTGCCTGCGGCAGATTTGCAGCTTCCGCAGCGCCGGCCTGAAGCTGGCGGACATTCGAACTCTGCTCGGGGAGCCGAAACGGACGGAGGCGGCTTTCGTCCTCAAGCGGCGGCTGGCGGAAATCGGCGAGGAAATCGAGCGGCTCAAGGAGCACCAACGCGCCATTTTGCGATTGCTGGAGCATCGAACTACATTCGTCAGGAGAAAAGACATGAACAAAGAGAAGTGGGTTGCCATCATGAAGGCCGCCGGTTTCGCGGACAACGACATGCGGAAGTGGCACAAGGAATTCGAGCGTGCGGCGCCGGAAGACCACCAGGAATTCCTGGAGTATTTGAAAATTCCAAAGCCCGAGATCGACCGCATCCGCGCCTGGTCGAGGGAAGCGGCTTAATTGTGAAATCACGGTAACGAACATTTTCCATTGTCACTGGCTTCAACTTTCCGGCCGGAAAGCTATGTTCGGCATGTAGTGGGGAGCGCTCCATGCAAACCAAACTTGGATATACTTTACGGGAATTCCGCGAGCCCTCTGATATGTACTCATTCTTTAGTCGTCTCAGCAAACCCTCGATTCCTCGCCGCGTAGCAACTACGCTGCTGGCGCTGGTTTGTATCGGCGTCTCCACCTCCTGCCACAGGAATAGCCTCGGAAGCGAGTTTCGCGCCGCGGCCGCGAAGGGCGACATAGCCAAGGTCCAGTCGCTGCTCAGAGCCCATCCTGATCTGGTTTTTAGCCAGAGCAAGAACGGTTCAACGGCTTTGCACTCGGCAGCGGCGTATGACCACAAAGACGTGGCGGAGTTGCTGCTGGCTAACAAGGCCGATATCAATGCCAAAATCCACACGAGCACGACTGTTTGGCAACGGGTGAAAGAATGGTTTCTGCCCAGCAAGACCGGCATCGCTGCCAAGGCCAACATCGGATGGACGCCTTTGCATTATGCGGCGGCTAAGGGCTACGCGGACGTGACGGTCTTGCTGCTGGCCCACAACGCCGACGTCAATGTGAGGGGCGAATACGGCGATACGCCTCTGCATTCGGCAGCTCTTTACGGCCATAGGGACGTGGTGGAATTGCTGCTGGCCCACAACGCCGATGTCAAAGCCAAAGACGACAAGGGCACGACGCCTTTGCACTGGGCGGCGAGTAATGGCCACAAGGACGTGGCCGAATTGCTGCTAGTCAATAAGGCCGATGCCAACGCCAAGAACGAGCAGGGTGCGACGCCTTTGCAATGGGCGGTGTTCAATAACCACAGGGACATGGTGGAGTTGTTGCTGGCTAACAAGGCTGATGCGAATGTTAGGGACAGTGACCTTAACACGCCTCTGCAATTGGCGGCCGATAAGGGCTACAAAGACCTGGCGGAACTACTCCTGTCCAACAAAGCCGACGCCAGAGCGAGTGACAACAAGGGCAAAACACCTTTGCATTGGGCTGCGAGTGAAGGCCACAAGGACGTGGCGGAACTGCTGTTGGCCAACAACGCCGATGTCAAAGCCAAGATGGACGATGGTACGACGCCCTTGCATTTGGCGGCTCTTAATGGCCACAAGGATGTGGTGGGATTGCTACTGACCAACAACGCCGATGTTAATGCCAAGCAGAACAACGGCGAGTCCTCCTTGTATTGGGCGGTCGCTAAGGGCCACAAGGACGTGGTGGAATTGCTGCTGGCCAACCACGCCGATGTCAATGCACAGACAAATAATGACTGGACACCCTTGCACTGTGCGGCGAATAAAGGCTACAAGGACATTGCTGAATTGCTGCTGGCCCACGGGGCCGACGTTAATGCCAAGACTCCTAATGGCGTGACTCCTTTACACTGGGCGTCGGACAAAGGCTACAAGGACGTGGCGGAATTGTTGCTGGCCCACGGGGCCAACGTCAACGCCAGAACGGAACGGTCTGCGGCGGCGCCTGACCCCTTGTTTGGCTTCAACACAGACTACGGCAATCGGACGCCTTTGCACTTTGCGGCGGATAAAGGACATAAGGACGTGGTGCAACTTCTGCTCCAACACGGCGGCCATGAGTGAACTTGGGGGTAGGCCGCCGCCCCGGCAACTGGAAATTTTCACTGCGCCCACTGTCCGTGCTTCATAAACCGTGATCTTGAGACGACTGTAGGTCAGGGTCCATGCGCCCGTCCTCGCCCGCCCCTCCAAAATCCTAAAAACGCCCCATCCCCGCTTTTTAACCGTTTTGTAACATCCCCTTGGTAGCCTGAAATGGCATGTCCAATCAAGCCCTGCCCCGGCCGCGTTTTAGCGCTCCCGACCCGGAGCGGGAACCGAAGGCCGCCCTGAAACTCGAAGCCAGAACTGCGCCGCTGTTGCATGGGAAGGTCAACGAACTTCCCGACATTTTTTTTGGCTGGGCAATGCGTCTGTGCGGCGTGGCCATCGTCGCGCTGCTCGGCTTGATCGTTTACCAACTGGTGGTCGGCTCCGCACTTTCCTGGCACGCGTTTGGCTGGAAGTTCTTCGTCCAATCCGACTGGAATCCCGTCTCAGACCAGTACGGCGCGCTGCCCTTCATGTTCGGCACGGTCGTGTCGTCGCTGCTGGCGTTGGTCATCGCCATTCCGCTGTCTTTAGGCGTGGCCGTCTTCATTACCGAAATGTGCCCGGTCGGCCTGCGCGGAATTCTGTCGTTTACCACCGAACTCCTGGCCGCCATCCCCAGCGTGGTTTACGGACTCTGGGCCATCTTCGTTCTCGTTCCGATCCTGCGTCAATATGTTCAGCCATTTCTAGCCACGACGCTGGGCTGGACCGGCCTGTTCAGCGGACCGCCTTACGGCATCGGCATGTTGGCCGCGGGCGTGATTCTCGCCATCATGATTATTCCCATCATTTCGTCCATCACTCGCGAAGTGCTCACCGTGGTCCCGCAGCACCAGCGCGAAGCGGTGCTGGCGCTGGGCGCGACGCGTTGGGAAATGATCCGCATGGGTGTGCTGCGCAATGCGCGCGCCGGAATCGTGGGCGCCATTATTTTGGGCCTGGGCCGCGCCCTCGGCGAAACCATGGCGGTCACCATGGTGATTGGCAATCGTCCCGAAATCGCCAAGTCGCTGTTTGCTCCCGGATACACCATGGCCAGCGTGCTGGCCAACGAATTTACCGAAGCGACCGGCGATCTTTATCTTTCCGCGTTGATCGAGATTGGCCTGGCGCTGTTCTTTGTCACCATTGTGGTCAACGCGCTCGCCCGGCTCATGGTGTGGAGCGTTACCCGAGGGCAACCGTCAAGAAGCATTGCCTGAGATTACTTGCTGATGCGAACGTGCAGATATTAACTTGCTGACACTAACGTGAACGACACGAACTCCAATTCGAACGTGACGACGGCACCGGCGCTGATCCCGAAGGTGACCGTTCCGCCCATCAGCTTGCGGCGGCGGGTGATGGACCACGTGATGACCGGCATCGCTGTGCTCACCGTCGCTCTCGTGCTCTTGCCGCTCTTCGCCATCTTCGCTTACCTGGTTTATAAAGGCATCGGCTCGATCAATCTTGCCTTCCTGACCCAGACTCCGAAGCCTGTCGGCGAGTCCGGCGGCGGCATGGCGAACGCTATCGTCGGCTCCATGGTCATTCTCGGTATCGCCAGCGCGCTCGGCGTGCCGCTCGGAATCGGCGCGGGCATCTTTCTGTCCGAATACGGACGCAACCGCTATGGCGATGTCGTGCGCTTTGTCTCCGATGTGCTGAACGGCGTGCCGTCCATCGTGATCGGCATTGTGGCCTACGGACTGGTCGTGATGCGCCAGAAACATTTTTCCGCGCTGGCCGGCGGCGTCGCGCTCGCCATCATGATGGTCCCGACCATCGCGCGTACTACCGAGCAGATGCTGCTGCTGGTGCCGCAAGCCATCCGCGAGGCCGCGTACGGTATCGGCGTTTCCCGCTGGCGCACCACCATCTCAATCACGCTGCGCACGGCCACCTCGGGAGTCATCACCGGCGTCATGCTGGCCTTCGCCCGCGTTGCTGGAGAAACCGCGCCGCTACTTTTCACCGCGTTTGGGAATCAATATTGGAATTGGAGTACAGATCAGCCGACCGCCGCCCTGTCGCTGCAAATTTTCACTTATGCCATATCGCCCTTCGATGAATGGCACCGGCAAGCGTGGGCGGGCGCGCTGGTTTTAATTGTCCTCATCGTCGCTGCGGTAGCCGCGGTTCGCATCGCCGTAAAGCACGGAACGTTAGCAGGAGCGTAAGAAGTTATGGGCGTCGGAATCACTGTCGAGCATCTGAATGCGTTTTACGCCAAGACTCAGGCCTTGTTCGACATCAACATCGTCGTGCAAGCCAACCACGCGACCGCGCTCATCGGCCCGTCGGGCTGCGGGAAATCCACGTTCATTCGCTGCCTGAACCGCATGCACGAAACCATTCCCGAGGCTCGAGTCGAAGGCTTGGTGCGCATCGGCGACCTCAGTGTTTATAACGGCACCTCGGCCACCCAACTGCGCCGCCGCGTGGGCATGGTGTTTCAAAAGGCCAATCCGTTCCCCACCATGTCGATCTACGACAACGTCGCCGCCGGCCTCAAGCTGAACGGCTTTCGCAACCGCAAGCAGCTGGATGAGGTCGTCGAGAAATCTCTCGCACGCTTCGGCGCTCTGGGACGAAGTAAAGGATCATCTCCACAAAAAATCCGGCGCCAGCCTCTCCGGCGGCCAGCAGCAGCGACTCTGCATCGCCCGCGCCCTCGCCGTTCAGCCGGAAGTTCTGCTCATGGATGAACCCTGCTCGGCACTCGATCCCATCTCCACCGGCAAGATCGAAGAACTGATTTTTCAATTAAAAGAGCAATACACCATCGTCATTGTGACGCATAATATGCAGCAGGCCGCCCGCGTGGCCGAGTTTACCGGCTTCTTCCTTTTAGGCAAGATGATCGAGTTCGATAAGACTGAAAAGATATTCACCAATCCCTCCGATAAACGGACGGAAGATTACGTCACAGGAAGATTCGGATAGGAATGAAGTGGCGAGAAGCAGATTGCAGAATGAAAGATTTTGAGGTGTGAAGGGTTTTAACTTCTGCAATGGACTTCTTCTTTGACTTTCCCTGGACGACTTAGGGTTCAGGAGCAGAGCGGATGATGCGCACGCGCTTTCAACAACAGATGGAGGATCTCCGGGAGAAACTGCTCCGCATGGGCGGCCTCGCCGAACTGGCGGTCGATCGCGCCTGCCAGGCGTACACCGAGCGCGATCTTACCCGCTGCCAGCTCGTCCTCGAAAACGAGAGCCTGATCAACGCCGCCGAGCGCGAGATCGACGAAATGGCGTTCGACATTCTCGCCACCCAGCAGCCGGCGGCCATCGACCTGCGCTTCATTCTCGCCGTCACCAAGATCAACGCCGACCTCGAACGCGTCGGCGACCAGGCCGTCAACATCGCCGAGCGCGTCATGGACATGATCGAATTGCCGGCCGTCGAGTTGCGCGTGGATATTCCGCGCATGGCCACCGCCGTCAGCGCCATGGTGCGCCGCGCGCTCGAGTCGTTTGTCGAAGGCAAAGCCGAACTCGCCCAGGCCGTGCTCGAAATGGACCACGTCGTCGACCGCATGCGCGACGAAGCTTTCATCATGCTGGTGCGCCGGATGAACGAAGAGCCGTCAGGCCACCCAACAAGCCCTGGACGCGCTCCTGGTCGCGCGCAATCTCGAGCGCGTAGCCGACCACGCCACCAACATTTCCGAGGATGTCATCTTCTGGGTGCTGGGAGCCGACGTTCGCCATCATGCGCTCGAAGCCGCCGCTGCCGCTTCCAATCCGCCAGGTCCCGAAAAATAAGCGTTGGTGAGTTTGTGTGGGGACGGGGCTTCGCCCCGTCCAAGCGGGGCGCAGCCCCGGTTCCACACGCGCTGTCGTGTTCAGCTGAATTCCCTTCTTGCGGTGGGTCCCGCCTGCGTTAAACTATTCCAGCCCCATGAGCCAACGAATCCGCGTTTTCGCCACCTGCGACATCGGAGACGCTCTCAACCTTCTCCGCCAAAAAGGATACGACCTCGAAGTCTATCCCCAGCCCGAAGCCCCGCCGAAAAGCCTGATCGTCGAACGAGTGAAGTCGGGAGTGGACGGCCTGATCACCACCTTGCGCGATGAAATCGACGCCGAAATTTTCGCCGCTGGCTCAGGCACGCTCAAAGTGGTCGCCCAGTTCGCCGTGGGATTCGACAACATCAACCGCACCGCCGCCAACCAATACAAGATCCCCTTCACCCATACCGCCGACGTTCTGACCGAAGCGACCGCCGAGTTTGCCTTTTTTCTGATGGGCGCGCTCGCCCGCAAACTCTGGTCCGCCGAACATCTCACCCGCGAAAATCGCTGGAGCTACTGGCATCCCTACCTGCCGTTTCTGGGCGACGAAGTCACCGGGAAAACCGTCGCCGTCATCGGCACCGGACGCATCGGCCTCGCCTTGATCAAAAAATGCACTGGATTCGACATGAACATCCTGTGCTACGATCCGGCCTTCGAGAACCGCGACTATATCCAGGCCATTCAAGAGATGAAGGACCTGCGCTTCGAGCGCGGCATCAGCCGCGAGCGCACCTCCATCCGTTACACCACATTGCACGAAGCGTTGAGCGCCGCCGATTTCATCAGCCTCCACGTTCCCCTGGTGCGCGAGGGCGAGAGCGCCACGCCGACCTATCATCTGATTAACGAAACCACGCTGCGCCTGATGAAGCCGACCGCCATGATCGTCAACACCTCGCGCGGCCCGGTGGTGGACGAGGCCGCCCTGGCCCGCGCCTTGCGTGAACGCTGGATCGCCGGCGCCGCGCTCGATGTTTACGAAGAAGAACCTCTGCCCGCCGATTCGCCGCTGCGCGATCCCGCCATCGAAGACCGCTGCCGCCTCCTGCCCCACTTCGCCAGCGCCGCCCGCATCACCCGCCTCTCGCCCGATCCCAATCAAGGCATGGCCGGACGCTGCGTCCAGGGACTGATTGACGTGCTGGAAGGAAACTACGGCGGCGACATCACCAAGATGCCGTATGTGGTGAATAAAGAAGCGTTCGCGAAGTAGGAATTGGTTGGTGTGGGGCGGGCGCCCTCGCCCGTCCAAGCGGAGCGAAGCTCCGCAGGCTTTTTTTTAGGGCCATTCGAACAGATGCCCAACCGCGATGCTCTTAATCAGTAGGAGGCATGGATGGCCGATGCCAAAAATGAGCTTCTATGGGTACTGCGGGCCCAAGCTGGCGACCGCGAGGCGCTCGAAGCCCTGCTGCGCGCCACGCAGCTCAGCTTGTTCCGCTACATCTCACGGCTTGTCGGACCGTCGAACGCCGAGGACGTGCTACAAGAAGTGTTGCTGCGGATCTGCCAGAAGCTGATATGGCTTCGAGAACCGGAACTGTTTCGGGCATGGGCTTTTCGGATCTCCAGCCGGGCGGCGTTTGCATTTCTCAAAAGGGAACGCCGCTGGTCTGATCGCTACGACGACCAGTTCGCGGTGGAAAATCTGCCGGCTCCGGAAGATGGCCATCTCTCGCAATTGCTCCGTGAACTTCCGGCGCTGGTGGACGAAGTTTCACCCGCGAGTCGCGCCGTGCTGTTGTTGCACTATGGGCAAGACCTCTCGCTCGAAGAGGTGGCGGCCGTTCTCGAGATCAGCGTCGGGACAGTGAAGTCTCGCCTGGCGTACGGTCTGTCGTGCCTTCGAAAATCTATGGAAAGGAAACGGTGAACACTATGGAAGAGCAGCTCGAAACTGTCCTACGGAAGTCCTTGGATGCGGTTGACAAACGAAGCAAACTGATGCGGATTGCGGCAATTGTGGCTTTTCTGATTGCCCTCTTTTTCGCCCTCGCCATGACCAGCGTGATGGATCTGAGATTGGAGGTGATGTCCGGTTTCATCGCAACCATCTTGATGGTGTGCGGCGTGGGGATCGCCGTCATTACCTGGTCCCTGCGAAACACCCGTGCGATTCTCAAAGCAATCGAGACGATCTCGGCTTCGAAACCAAACTGAATTCGCCGAGGGGTCACATTCATCGCGCAGTTTGCGATGAGTGGGATGCAGCGGGAGCTCGAAATTAACTGCTAAGATGCCCTCCGTGCGGAATAAGGAAGCCTTCGCGAAGTGAGGGTCACTAGCAGGGAAGAATTCCGAATCGTTGGTGCGAATGCTTGATTTCGTCGCCAATGGGTTTCACTTGCAGCGGACGGGGCTTTCTGTCAGAATCCAGACGATTTTCGAAACGTTCAAATCCTTGACGGGGACCCCATGAACATTTCCGACCCTCCGATTGCCAGCGATCCACTCTCATCAAACGCAACGCTCCCGCCAGACCGTGCCATCGGCGCGCTCTGGCGGCGAGTCGCTGCATTTGCTATTGATGGAATAGTCCTTTGCCTATTGGGATTAGCGATTTCACTGCCGTTCTTTGAAACATTTTCGCGCATTGGTGTATGGGGCCCGCTGGTTGGTTTCTGCCTGGCACTTCCTTACTTTGCAATCTTGAATAGTGGCATCGGAAATGGCCAGACCTTAGGAAAGCGGGTGGTGCATATTCAAGTGACAGATCAATACGGGAACACGATTTCCTTTTGGAGATCGGTTGCCCGCTATGTGGTGTTCGCGATACCGTACTTTCTCGATGAAGTGTCGCTTCCGGTGACTCGGACGCCTTGGGCGGTTTCCATCATGATTTCGGTCATCGCCCTCGGAATTGGCGGAGCTACACTGTACCTCGTGGTCTTCAACGGGCATTCACGGCAAGGAATCCATGACCTAATTGCGAGAAGTTATGTAGCCGACGCCGATAAGGATGGCGCCTTGGACATAAAGCCGACTTGGGGAGGTCACTGGGTAATTCTCGGCTCGGGACTGATTGCTCTTTTCCTAGGAACAGGTGTTCTCGGCAACAAGATAGCGCAACGGGGCCCCTTCCCCCAGCTGCTTGAGGATGTCCGGCTCGTGGAAGGTATGGAAGGTGTTCAATCCGCAGGAGTGCAGGACATGACTACGAGTAGCTCCGGGAGCGAGGAGAGACAGAAGATTCTTGTCGTAAATGTCAACTGGGCTGGCAAATCGGCGGACAAGCAAGCATTCGCAGATCAGGTGGCGAAGATTATCATTGAGCACGATCCCTCAGTGAAAGAACATGACCAGCTTAAGATCACTCTGATTCGAGGATACTTTCTGGGGATCGCACATGCTCAAGCTTCGTATTATTACGAGCACACACCTGCCGAGTGGAATGCTCGCTTGTTCGGAACTGAGGGGTCTGCTCCCGCCAAACCTTAAAAACTGCCGACTCATTTCAGCATTCAGGGGCGCAACATCGCCGGATGGCTGTTGCCGAATTGCGATTTCACCCAGAAGATCCGGCTATGCCCAGTTGCATTTGATTCGCCCACGCCAAATCGCTCCCCAACACTTGCCGCCGCCCCACCTCACCTGCTACTCTCGCCTACGCCATGAAAATTATTAAATGCATTTTCGCCTGCCTCACCTGTCTGTCACTTGCCTCTCACGCCCAAATCAGCGACGCCGCTCGCGCGCTGAGAATTCTGCCGGCCCCGAAGGAAGTTCGTATGGCCGAGGGCAAGCTCGTGATCCAGCCCTCGACCACCATCCTGATCAGCAACGCCGAAGACCGGACTGCGGCCGAAATGCTGCAACAAGAGATCCTCGACCGCAGCGGGATGAAGCTGTCGATCGAGCTCGTGACCGCCGCTCCTAAAACGCCGGGCCACATCTCGCTCGGACGCCTCGCCGACCCCGGATTGCGCTCCTATCTCGAAGCGCAGGGAGTGAAAACCGGAGACGAGCTTGGCGACTCCGCTCTAGGAAACCAAGGCTACGTCGTCCGCGTGACCGCCTCCGGAGTGCTGGTCGCCGGCCGCAGCGCTCAAGGCCTGTTCTACGGCGTGCAGACCCTGCGCCAGTTGCTGCGTCCCGAAGGCCCCGAAGGCAAGACGCTCGCCATCCCGGCCTTGGCCATTCCTAAGTTAGTTATCCGCGACTGGCCCAGCATGGAATGGCGCGGCGTGCAAGACGACATCAGCCGCGGTCCCATTCACACGCTCGAGTATTTGAAATCGCAGATTCGCACCCTCGCCGAGTACAAGATCAACCTCCTCGGCTTCAACCTGGAACACGTTTTCGACTTCCAGACCCAGCCGCTGGTGGCTCCCAAAGAAGCGGCGCTAACTCCGGCCGAGATCAAAGAGCTGTCCGACTACGCCGCCAAGTATTACATCACCCTCCTGCCCGAGCAGCAGGCTTTCGGACATATTCATCAATTCCTGAAGTATGAAATCTATTCCGAGATCGCCGAAACGCCCCACGGGCACGTGATCACGCCCACCAATCCCAAAAGCTACGATTTCATTCGCCAGGTTTATGGCGAGGTTGCGCCGCTGTTTCCCGGCCCGTTCTTCCACGTCGGCTCCGACGAAACCTTCGAGCTCGGCCTGGGCCAGACGAAAGCCCTCGCCGCCCAGGAGGGCCTCGGCCGCGTTTATCTCGAACACCTCCAGAAAGTTTTCGAGATCATGAAGCCCTATCACAAGCAGCTCATGTTCTGGGGAGACATCGCGGTCAAATATCCCGAACTGCTTACCATTCTGCCCAAAGATATGATCGCCGTCCCCTGGGACTACGATCCCAAGCCCAGCTACGAAAGCATCATTACGCCCTACACCAACGCCGGCTTGCGCGTGGTCGTTGCCCCCGGAGCCGGCAACTGGCGCGTGATCTGGCCTGACCTCGACAGCGCTTTTCTGAACATCCGGGACTTTGTTCGCGATGGCCAGAAGCATCAAGCCATGGGAGTGCTCAACACCACTTGGAACGACGATGGCGAATCCCTCGTCGATATGACCTGGCCCGCTCTAGTCTTTGGCGCAGCCGCCGGTTGGCAGCCCGGCCAGTCGAGCATCGACGATTTCAAGAACAGCTACGACTGGGCCTTCTACCGGAATGACGACGGCGACAGAACCTTTGCCGACGTGGTCGATAATCTCGATCGCCCTCATGCCCTTCTCGGCAGCGTGAAACTGAACAACGCCAGCCACGATCTTTTCTGGTCCGATCCATTCAGCGAAGCCGGGGCAAACACCGCAGCCAAAGCGCTGCCGGTTACTCACGACTTGCGCCTCAGCGCCGAACACGCCGCCGAATCGCTCATGCGCAATCGGGCCAAGGCCCACCTCCACGCCGAAACTCTCGACGACATGCTCCTCGCCGCCTGGCATCTGGATGCGCTGGGCTTGAAGATCCAGCTGACCTCTGAAATCAGCCGCTTCTACTGGGACGCTTATCAGAATCAGAAAGACGAGACACGCGTACAACAGGACCTCGACGAAATCGGCGACATCAACGGCCGGTTGCAGAGCCTGCGCGACGCCATCACCGAAATGCGCCTGAGGTATGTGAAAGGCTGGACGCGCGAGAACCATCCCTATTGGCTGCCGAACGTCCTGGTTCGCTACGACAATCTTGCGTCGGAGGTGCAAGCGAAACTTGTCTTAGTCCAAGCCGCCCAAGAGCAGTATTGGAACAGCAAAACCCTGCCCCCTCCCGAGCAGTTGGGGTTTTACCAGAAGTAGAGAGTCACTTCATCAGACGTGTGGCAGATGTGTGGGGACGGTCGCCCTCGCCCGTCCAAGCGGAGCGCAGCTCCGCAGGGTTTTACCGGCGGAAGGGGAAATAGCGGCGATAGCGTCAAGGTCGCCTTCAACAAAGCTGGAGAATTCAACCCGCATTATTTGGCCGCATCCGCCAGAGCCCGGTACTTCCGCTCCAGACGATCCAGCACTTCCTTGACCGGGACCCCAGGCGTCTTGTCTTTCATCGCTTGCCGCCACACCTGGCGCAACTCGTCGATGCCCTGTTGCCGCATGTTGCGTTTCTGCGTCCAATCCCGCAGCGCATCGCGCACCACCTCGCTGCTGGACGCGTATTCTCCTGTCTCGACCGCTTGGCGCAGGACCGTCACCATCTCCGGCGGCAACGCGATGCTGATCTTCTCGACATTCGGCATGGACTAGACTCTCCTTGTGGTAGGAATAATTCCTACCATAAGACACTCTGTTCTTAAAATCAAGTCGGAGGAAAGCACACCGGCCGCTGCCGCTTCCCGCCCCGTTGACTGACCTAAGTTAAGCAGTCATGATTGATATTTATGCGGCTATCGAGCAAAGGTGAATATGGTCTGCTGGCTCTGATCGACCTCGCTATGCATACTGCCGAGGGGCCCGTGCAGATTCATCAGATTGCCAGGCGCCAAGGCATTCCCAAGCAGTATCTGGGTCAATTGATGCTCGCGCTCAAGAAGGCTGGCTTTATCCATAGTTTGCGCGGACGCCAGGGCGGCTACGTCATGGCACGACCGGCGCACGCCATCACCCTGCTCGACGTGGTGACCGCATTGGAAGGCCCTGCGCGCAATGTCAACTTTCTGCCCAAAGGCCGGAGGACGTTTACTGCGCGCAGCGTGCTGAAGCGTACCTGGGATGATCTGTGCCGGAGTTCGTCTGCAATGCTGAAAGACAAATCCGTGGAAGACTTGTGCAACGAATGCAAAGCCGAAGATCACGCGCCCACATACGAGATCTAACTCGCCACTGCCTCTCCGCAAAACCATCGCGGCCGACTCAAAAAATTGATAGGAAGGATTCGTTTTTTTGATTTGACTTGTCCCGGCCGAACGGTAGAATTCCTGTTATATTAGTAAAAAAGTCATGTTACTACAGTATGAAATCAGAAGCCTTCCGGGTGCGCGAAAAACACGTGCTTCCGGGATGCACAGCCCGGAGAACTTGAACATGTACAAATCAAGAACGATGGCCCAGTTCGACTGTTGCCGCTCCTGCCGTTGTACCGGCATGTGCTGCGGCAGTCCGCGGGTCAACTGAAATAGAACTGGAATGCGCTCCAGCTAAGCAAGTTCTGATTTCAATACTGACGACCCAAGGTCTTCCGAATCGCGGGTCGTTATTATTTTGTCCTCCTCGTGATTCCGGATCGGCCTCAACCCAGAGAACGCGTTGACAGGAATTCAATATTAAAGGAGCTGAGAAATGACGATTGCAAACAGTGTTACCGATCTGATTGGGCGCACGCCGCTGGTTTTCCTGAACCGTATCGCGCAAGGTTCGCACGCCAGGGTGGCCGCCAAGCTGGAAAGTGCAAACCCCTGTAACAGCGTGAAAGACCGCATCGGATTGGCCATGATCGAAACTGCGGAACGCGAAGGCAAAATCAAGCCGGGCAAAACGGTGCTGATCGAGCCGACCAGCGGCAATACCGGCATCGGTTTGGCCTTCGTCGCCGCGGTCAAAGGCTACCGCCTCATTCTCACCATGCCAGAGACGATGAGCTTGGAGCGCCGCGTGTTGCTGCGCGCATTTGGCGCGGAGATTGTGCTCACGCCCGGTCCGAAAGGCATGAAAGGAGCCATAGCCAAGGCGGAGGAGATTCAGCAAAAAACGCCGGATGGTTACATCCTCCAACAATTCGATAACCCGGCAAATCCAAAGATCCATTTCAAAACCACCGGCCCGGAAATCTGGGACGACACCGAAGGTCAGGTGGATATCCTCGTATCTGGCATCGGAACCGGGGGGACGATAACCGGGGTCAGCGAATACATCAAACCGAAGAAGCCGCAGTTCAAGGCCATCGCGGTCGAACCAACCGACAGCCCGGTGCTTTCCGGCGGCAAACCCGGTCCTCACAAGATTCAAGGACTCGGCGCCGGCTTCGTCCCGAGCATTCTGAGGACGGATCTGATTGACGAGATCATTCAAGTTTCCAATGATGAAGCCATAGCAACTGCGCGGCGCCTGCCGCTGGAGGAAGGCCTGCTGGTTGGCATTTCTTCGGGTGCGGCCGTTCATGCCGCCCTGAAGGTGGCGCAACGTCCCGAAAATGCAGGAAAGTTGATCGTGGTGATCGTGCCCGATTTCGGCGAGCGCTATCTAACGTCAGTGCTCTTCGATCAGTTGCGCCAAGAAGTCCTGACGCTGCCGGTCTCGGCTATCGAAGAAGTTGCAGTACCTGTCGGTCGATGAAAATGAAACTCGTATCCCAATGCGTGACGGCCTAACGTCCGCGGGCGATAGAGCAGTTCCAGGGTTACCATAAGTCCTGGCCGGTCTTGGGAAGGGCGCGACTTCAGTCGTGCCCTCGCCGTGCCCTCAATGACCGCCAGAAATGCGGGCTTGGGCCCATGAGGGATTGCAGAACTGGATCTCGAAATAGTGATTCTCCCGTAGCATTTCATGCCGCAAAACCCGAACCACACCTGCGACTCCCATATCCCATAATCAAGTTATCGGCTATTGACATTCGCCGACGATTTTGACATTATGCGCAAAAGCCTTTGGGGAAACGCTGGGGGAGGCGTCTTGTGGTTTCGTTGGACTTAGTTACACTTGCCTGCATAGTACTGTTGCCGATTATCCCTGCCTTTCTACTTTTTAAGGCCTTGCCTTCCTCGGCCAAAGTTAGTGGACCCTTGCAAGGCTTGCAAGTAAAACTCGGCGGAGCGTTCGCCGGTTATTTCGCCGTACTTCTTCTTATTACCTATACCCACAGTGTTTGGGCTCCCCCGCCGGTGTACCAGGTCTGGGAGGTCTCCGGACAGGTCACCGATGACCGTGGCAACGCCATCCAGCCGCTCGACATCAGGGATTTTGAACTCGCCCCGCCCACCTTCCAGGCCAATATGGGCGGCACGTTCAAGCTGACTTTTTCCACCATGCCTGCGCCCGCGGGAGGCGGTATTGAGTATCCCAACTTGATTATCAGCCACCCCAATTTCGAGCCTGCGGTGATTCCGCTGGAACCGTCCGCCCTTAAGGATATTGCGCAATCACTCGGCCTGG
Organism: uncultured Acidobacteriaceae bacterium; assembly: GCA_963709835.1. GTDB lineage: Bacteria > Acidobacteriota > Terriglobia > Terriglobales > Acidobacteriaceae > Acidiflorens. The sequence continues at coordinate 5,559 of CAVPYG010000003.1, read as the reverse complement.
TGCGAGACGAAGGGACGCGGCGTATTACCATCAAGCATGTGGCGCTCCATAAGCTGCCCACTTACGCTGCAACTACCGCCGCAGTGCCGACGCCGGCCCCTCAACCCAAGGAGTCAACTCCATGAATCTAACTCGGCGTGTGGCTTCATTACTCGGTAAGTTGGTTCTTTGCTTCCTGCTCGTAGTCGTGGTCGCCGACACCGCCGCCGCTGCCACCATTCGTGGCCGCTTGGATCGGGTTGCTCCCAACGGCTACCGGTACCCCGCTTCCGCAGTCGCCGTCACCGCCCAAAGTCCCTACGTGGGGAGATCGAATCCCGCCTTTACCGCGCAGGATGGTATGTATTACTTGTATAACGTGCCCCCCGGCTATTACACCCTTGAAGTTTGGTGGTCCCGCGATCCCAACGTCCCCCCCGCCGTGTACCAGATCCAAGTCATTGAACCACTCACCGACCTCGCCCCAATTGTCGTCCCGTAGGGAATCTCTGATTCAGTTTGTTTGAGGGTCGCTTTATGCCGGGCCGGTGTTCATTGCTCTTGCGGAAATAAGGCCAGAAGATCACGGCCCCCATACACGACGCGTTCGATCCTGACGGTGTCCCCAGTCGTGCGAAACAAGATCACATACCGGCCGACAATCGCCATGCGCGCGCCCTCACCGATTTCGGGTCGTAGCTGATAGTGCAGAGGGTTCTGCCCAACCGCATGAATTTGCGCGCCGATTTCCCGCAGAAAGCTCACCGCCCGCGCGGGATTGTCCTGCGCGATGTAGTCGGCGATAGCGTCCAGGTCGCCTTCAACAAAGCTGGAGAATTCAATCCGCATTATTTGGCCGCATTCGCCAACGCCCGGTACTTCCGCTCCAGGCGATCCAGCACTTCCTTGACCGGAACCCCGGGGGTCTTATCTTCCATCGCTTGCCGCCACACCTGGCGCAGCTCGTCAATGCCCTGTTGCCGCAGGTTGCGCTTCTGCGTCCAATCGCGCAGAGCATCTCGCACCACCTCGCTGCTGGACGCATATTCTCCTGTCTCGACCGCCTGACGCAGGACCGTCACCATCTCCGGCGGCAACGCGATGCTGATTTTCTCGACATTCGGCATGGACTGACCCCTCGCTCTGGTAGGAATAATTCCTACCATAAGATACTCTGGTCACAAAAGCAAGCCGGCGGAAAGCACGCTAACCGCTGCCGCCCCCTTCCGAGTTCCCTATTCATCGCGCACTTTGCGACGAGTGGGACGCCGCTGCAATCCAAGCGCCGTGCACTGGCAACTGGCAACTGGCAACCGCTGTGGCCGCCATCATTGACATAAGCCTCGCCCGCCGCGACAATGGAGATCTGATTGGGGCAGTGAAGAGGCGAGCCCGTCACCAAGACGGCCCTCGAAGCTGCCCCAAACCCATTTTAGTTGAGGTTTTAGAGCTAAGTTGTTGATTTTGTAAGACTTTAGCAGTAAGTCCTTTAAACTCAAAGACCTGGCGGGAATTTCCCCCTAAGTCTTTGATTCCAATATACCGGGGGTAGGGGGGTACCCCACCAGTACTAAATAGTAAATTACCAACTAGTAAATAGGCGATTGCAGCAGCCTTTCACCGCTCTTGCCGTTCGTACTATCGTGATTCTTATGTTCTCGAACCGCACAAATTGGCGGCGCAGCCCCAACGCTCTCACCCGCGCCATCGAGGAAGCCCGCGCTGCGGGACGGGAAATCCTTGACCTCGCCGTTTCGAACCCGACCGAAACCGGAGTCCGCCCCGACCCTGAAACCGTGCTCGCCGCGCTGGCGAATCCGGAAGCGATGCGCTACGACCCTCAGCCCCGTGGCCTGCTCACGGCGCGCCAGGCCGTGTGCCATTACTTTCGCGAGTCGCACGAAGTTTTCGATCTCGATCCCGAAAACTTGCTTCTGACCACCAGTACCAGCGAGGCCTATTCCTACGTTTTTCGTTTGCTGTGTAATCCCGGCGACGAAATCCTTGTACCCAAGCCGAGCTATCCGCTGTTTGAGTTTCTCGCCGATCTGGCCGACGTGAAACTCGTTCCCTATCCGCTGCTATACGATCACGGATGGCAAATCGACTTTGATTCGCTCTACAAAGCGGCCACCGCCCGCTCGCGGGCCGTGATTCTCGTCCATCCCAACAACCCGACTGGATCGTATGTCTCGCCCGCGGAAACCGCGGCGCTCAATGCTTTCTGTCAAGATCACAGCCTCGCTTTGATCGTGGACGAAGTTTTTCTGGACTACGCTCACGACGGCGCGGCGCGCAGCAGCTTCGTCACCAACGCCGACGCTCTGACCTTCACCCTCAGCGGAGTCTCCAAGATTTCCGCCCTCCCGCAGATGAAGCTCGCATGGTTAGCCACCAGCGGCCCGAAAGAAATGGTTGCCGAAGCAGGCGCGCGCTTGGAAATCATCGCCGACACGTATCTCTCGATGAACGCTCCCGTACAGCTGGCCGCTCCGACGCTGCTCGAACAGCGCAAGCAGATCCAGCCCATTCTTCTCGACCGCCTGCGAGTGAATCTTGCCGCGCTCGATGCTCAACTGGCAAGCCATCCCTCCTGCACAAGACTACAAGTCGAAGGCGGATGGTACGTTGTCGTGCGGGTTCCGGTGCTCGGAGCCGACGAAGATCTGGCCATCGACCTCCTGCGTAAAATGGATGTCATCGTCCATCCCGGCCACTTCTACGATTTTCCCAACGAAGGCCATTTAGTGCTGAGCCTGATCACCGCCCCCGAGAAGTTTCGCGAAGGCGTCGCCCGCTTGTTGCAGGTCGTTGGGGTCTGAGTGCGAGCAGTGAGTCAGTTATCATTCTGCAAGAATCTCCGAGCTGTTCGTTCCAAAATACGAGAGGCCAACACCATGGTAAGACGCCGAGTCCTGATCATCATCGCCGTCGGGGTTGCGGCCTGCGTTATCGCAGTTGTGTCTTGGGGGAAGGGCAGACGCGACATAGTACTCGACGGTACGCTTCAATGGGGTTTTGAGGAATCAGCTTTCTTCCCCGACGGCGACTGCTCAAACAAGCCCTTCTGGTGGGAGTGGCCGAATAATCGAGACAGCGACCTAGGCGCGAAGTGGAACGCCTTGGGAAAGCCAAGTGCATTGCGCGTCAAAGTGCGCGGGAACCTGTCTGCGTTTGGAATGCATGGTCATCTTGGAGCGTATCGTCGCGAAGTCCAGCCAATCACACTGATTTCGGTCAGCCCAGCATCACGTTGCCAATGGACTTGGGTCAAGGAAACACGATAGTTGGCGTAACATCGCCATAGCGCTCACAACTCCAGAATGGGCCGTCCAGTGGCAAGTAGTCGGCGATGCGGGAACCGAACCACTACTAATGCGGCCGTTCGCGCCAGATCAGGTCTCCTTCGTGTTATTCTTTTCGCCGATTGGTAAGCACGGAGAATTTATGCCGATAAACCGCCGTGGATTTCTGGGTTCCGCAATCACCGCCTCGCTGGCCGCTGGTTTGACCGCGCAAGACCTCAACGCGCAAGATAAAGCGAAAGACCAAGCGAAAGACAACGCCAAAGCCGAATCTCCTCGCCCAGCCAATCCGTTTGGCGCCGGCAAGCGGCCCGATCATCATCTGCGCCCACAACGGCTTCAATTATCTCGACGACGCCTTCGCTTTCCTGAAAAACGGCGGCGACACGCTCGACGCTGCGCTCCGCGTGGTCAAGGGTCCGGAAGACGATCCCAATGACGATAGCGTCGGACTCGGCGGCCTTCCCAACGAAGAAGGCGTGGTCGAACTCGACGCTTGCTGCATGCACGGGCCCACGCGACGCGCCGGTTCCGTCGGCGGCGTCCGCAACATCAAGAATGTTTCGCTCGTCTCGAAAGCTGTGTTCGAGCACACTGGCCACGTCATGCTGGTCGGCGAAGGCGCGGAACGATTCGCCGTCGCCATGGGTTTCCCGCGCGAAAACCTGCTCACCGAACGCTCCCGCAAAATCTGGCTGCTGTGGAAGGAGTATCACTCCACCGACGACTGGTGGGGACCGGGAATGGCCGACCCGCAATGGAAGCCGCCCGTCGATCATCATCACCACGCATCGCCGCAATCCGAGCCGCAATCCGAGCCGCAATCCGAACTCTGGCAAGAACGCATCCAGCGCCTCGAAGAGCACGCCGCCCGGCTGGGCATCGAACCGGAATTCCGCATGGCCGCCATCCGGCGCGTTCTGTTTCCGCCGACCGGAACCATCCACTGCTCCGCGCTCAACGACAAAGGTGAAATTTCCGGCTGCACCACCACCAGCGGCCTCGCCTACAAACTCCCCGGCCGCTGCGGCGATTCGCCGATCATCGGCGCCGGTTGCTACACCGATCAGGACGTGGGCTCCGCTGGCGCGACCGGCAGCGGAGAAGAAAACATCAAGGTCGCCGGAGCCCACACCATCGTCGAGAACATGCGGCGCGGCATGTCGCCGCTAGAAGCCGGCATGGACGCCCTCCAGCGCATCGTCCGCAACTACAACCACGACATGAGCAAGCTGAAGTTCGTCGACATGAACTACTACATCCTGCGCAAGGACGGCGCCTACGCCGGCGTCTCTCTGTGGGAGGGATCGTCGAAGAAGCCGCACCAGTTCGCCGTCCACGACGGCACCAGGCGCTCCGAGGCCACGGTTTTCTTATTCAAAGGCGCCTCGCAAGAATTTCCGCCATTCCCGGTCGCGTTGCCCAAGGAATTGACGGACGATTAGGTGTGCGTAAAGTAGCAAGTTCATGGCAGAGAATCGGGTCATCGGGTGATCGGGCCATCGGACCATCGAAAGTCAAAGGCATTTGAACTCAGATGGCCCGATGACCCGATGGTCAGATGACCCCATTCCTCCTTCCCGCCGGGTGTACAATTCTTTTGTCGGGACCGCAGCTTCACGGGTTTCTTTCCCGCAGTTCGAGGCGCGACAATGAACGTTCACGTCAGTTACAAGGTCCACAAAACTCCCGGACATTGAAAAAGAACTCAACCACCAGATCGAGAAAATCCAGAAGCGTCTTCAGGTCTTCCGGCCCGAACTGTTGCATCTGAAAGCGGTCATCGACCAGAATCCGGCGCGCGAGGGGACGCTCGTCTCCTTGAATCTGCGCCTGCCCTCGGGCCAACTGACCGCCCAGGAGAAAGCTGCCAGCGCAACCGCCGCCATCAAGACTGCTTTCGACGAACTCACGCGACAGATCGGCCGCCACAAGGAACTGCTCCGCTCCAGCCACAAATGGCGGCGCTGGCGCGGAGGGCCACAGGAAGCGCCCGAACCCGGCGTTCCCTTCGAGCAGACGCTGGCGGCGATTCGCCCGCCCACCGTTTCCGCCGATGACATTGGCTCCTATGTGAATGCGAATCTTTCCCGGCTCGAACGCTTTGTGGACCGAGAACTGCACTTTCGCCGCGTCGCCGAGGAATCCCGCGTTTCCGATTCCGACGGCGCTCTCCACCACCGAAGTCGTGAACGAAGTGATTGCCCGGGCTCTCGGCGACCACGACCGTCCGGAAAAGCTGTCGCTCGAACCCTGGCTTTCCGGGCGATTCATA
>CAVPYG010000002.1:0-114428 GCA_963709835.1 uncultured Acidobacteriaceae bacterium | reverse complement strand
TTGCCGATTTCGAAAAAAGCGCGGGCGCTTCCAGCACGTTTTTTGTCCAGACAAAATACCGGGACGATACGAACAGCCGGGCTTTTTTCTTCGGGCAGTCGCTGGATGTGTTACACGACTTACTGGCCGGCAATAGCGATATTGAAAGCCACTCGGTGATTCATACCATATTGTTCAACAAGGTGCCATTGGGTACCGGAGAGGAACAATACCCGAGTTATCGCGCGCGCGCCACACGGAACGATCCGGCGAAAGATGCGACCACGCTCGGGGAAGTCTGCGTAAGCAAGAGCCTGCTCGATGGCGAAGTTGCAGGGGCATCATACGATTTTTTTCCGCGCCGGCCATTTGCGCGTTCCCCCTTATCTTCCCGAGGCGCTGGTGCGTTGCGGATACGAATTCGATTCGTCGTTTACGGCTGGCGATGTGCTCACGCAATTTCCCCTATCAACTGGATTTTGACTTGGGGATGAACGGAGCCAGCGACGATATTCGAATTCCCCGTGACCTTTGAGGACGAACAGCTCCCCCGCTTCTCGACCGCATTCCCGTCGATCTGGACGTGATCGAAGCCAACGCGGAGAACGGCGCGCCCTCCGTTATTCTGATTCACAGCAATAACTCGCAAGACAAGCTGGAAGCGGAGCGCGTGATTCTCTCGCCGGCTTCCTCAAGACATTCTGGTCGAGAACATGACCGACTACGCCCGCTTCTGGAAGGCGCGCAGCCAATTGCGCTGGTTTCCGCGGCCGGTTAGCGGCGGCGAGCAAATCGAAATCAATTCCGAGCTTCCCATCGCCGGGCTTACGCTGGTTTCGCCTCGCAAAATTCAAATGCCTCCGGGATGCCGGGGATTCGCTGGACCGATCGTGAAGTGATTCTGCCCGAGCTCGCAGGCAAATCGCGAGTCGTCGTGCACGTCAATTACTTCTGAAGTTAACCCCTCGGCTTCATCGTTTCATTAGAGTGTTCTAATCCTCCTGTCCTCCTGACCACGACTAACTAACCAAATGAGAATGTCAAATAAGTTACGCTAGTCACCTATTACAGTAATCAATTCCTACCGATGTTCTTGGTACTGCTTAGTCCTTGGGAGTAGTGTCCTCGCAGATACTCCCCGGCCTCACGGGCAAGTGCTTGCGGTGCGGTTCACCACGCAGTCGAACCGGAAGCTGGCGAAGAGGAGGACCTTGAGTTTGTCGAATAGATTGTTTCTCCATCGTCGGCCAGCTGCTTTTGCCCTCGTGATGGTGGCGTGGCTGCTGATCGTCACCCGGATGTTCGCGGAGGACGACTGGGAGCAGCAGATGCGCACGGACATCGACCAGCAGCGAATGCGCGAGGCGCAGGCGGTTGTGGAGCGCCGTCTGGCAGAGGCGCCGGAGGACATGGAGGCCCATGGCTGGCGAGGACGGTTGCTGGCATGGACGCACCATTGGCCAGAAGCTGAAACCGAGTACCATCTTGTGCTCGAGAAATCTCCAGGGGATGTGGACGCGCTGACCGGCCTCGCGGATGTTCTTCTCTGGCAGCACAAATATTCGGAAGCGCTGGCAGTTTTGGACGAGGCTCGAATCGCCGCCCCGCGGAACCCGGAAGTCCTCGCCCGGCGCGCCCGGGTGCTTTTGCTGCTACAGCGGGTTGAGGAAGCTCGGACGCAGTTCCAGGCTATTTTGATCTACGATCCCGCAAACCGCGCTGCGATCGACGGATTGGCGGAACTCAGGGGAGTCTCGAGATACGAGCTTCAGATTGGCGAGGAAGCGGACTTGTTTAACTACACCGAAAATGCGCAAGCCGAAACGGCGACTTTGACGGCGCACTGGAACCAGCGGTGGACGACTGCGTTTGGCGTCAGCCCGTACCACCTTTTCGGCGAGAACGCGGTGAAAATCTGGGCCGACGCCACCTATTGTTTTCACCAGCACAATTGGCTGCGCGTTCTGGGCGCGCGGGCGAATCCGCAGGATGTAGTTCCGGAAGGCGAGGCGCTGGTCGAGTATGGGCATGGTTTCCAATTCGGTCATCCGTGGTTTAAGGGGTTGGAAAGTTCCTGGCTGGAGCATTCTCTTTGGTTTCGCGGGGCCCAGGTGGTCACACTGAGTACAACTCAAGTGGTTTATCTGCCCAGGGAGTGGACGTGGACGCTCGCCGTCACTGGGGCCCACACGCGTTTTACCGGGGGCGAATCGGATTGGGTCGCTTCGGGTTCGACGAAAGTCGGCTTCCCACTGTTGCGCCGACTCTCAGGCAATGTGCTGTTTGCAGTGGGCGCTGAAAACTTCGCGCTGGTCGATCAAATCGGGCGCTTGTCGGCCCGCACCTATGGCGGCGGCCTGCGCTACCGCGTTGCCGAAAATCAGTACCTGGCCGGCTTTGTCGCCCAACAAGATCGCGAACATGGCCAACAACAGACCAGCCTGGGATTGAGCTATGGGATCCGATTCTAGCTGGCTTCGCGAGCTTGGACTTGCCTATCTGGTGGGCAGGATCACACTGTCTTTGCTGGCGGGCATTTTTCTGCTGGTGGGCTTTATCGTGCTTCGCCGCTGGTACCGCGGCCGCTATTTCAACCGATTGAACCGTCGCACGGTGGCCCTGCGCGCACAGTGGCCCGACATTTTATCCGGGAAGATCCCGGGCGCGGCGTGGAGATTGAACAAGCTCGATTCCCAGATTGTCGAAGACATACTGCTGGATAACATCGAAGTTTCCGATAAAGACCAGCTCCCGCCGCTGCTGGCCTGCCTGCGCAATAGTGGATTGCTGGACCTGCGCATCCGCGAGGCGCGTTCGCTGGAGGGTTGGCGGAGGCGATCGGTGCTGCTCGCGCTGGGACGCACACGAGCGCCGGAGGCTGTGCCGGCGCTGCTGGAGGCGCTGGAGTCTGCTTCGAAAGAAACTCTGGTGGCCGCGGTCCGGGGACTGGGCCGGCTTTCGTCTGCCCATGCCGCGTTGCCGCTCCTGGATCGTTTCGTGGCCGGGGCGTTGCACGTCCCTGAACACACCGTCAAAAACGCTCTGCTGAATTGCTGCCGCGAGAGGCCGGAAGTTCTCCTCCCTTATCTCGATCAGGCGAGCGGGCGGACACGGGAACTGATCGTGCGCGTGCTCGGAGAACTGGCCAATCCCGGGCTTGGCGAAGAGTTGCTGGTGCTGGCCGCCGACCCTCTTCCGGAAGTTCGCGCCTCGGCGGCCCGCGCACTCGCCAAAGTCCAGCCCGAAATCGCCTTTCCCGTGCTCTCGACCCTGGCTTTGGATAAGGAATGGTTCGTTCGCCTGCGCGCGGTGATCGCCCTCGGCGCCCTCGAGCACACCGGGAAGATTTACGTGCTGCTGCGCGCGTTGTGCGATTTGAATCGCCATGTCAGGCAGAGGGCCGCGTGGACGCTGGCCCGCATGCGCCAGGGAAAGGAGGAAATCCTGGAGAAGGTCGTCGCCACCGACGACAACTACGCCTTACAGGCCTTCCTCTCGGAACTGGAGCGCTGCGGTTCTCTAGACGCGGCCTTGGATGGGTTGCAAGAGGTTGTCGATCGCCCCGCCGGGGTGGCTGATGTTGAGAACGTCGCGACGGCGGTAAGAGAGCATTACGCGGGACCCTCCAAGGTCGCGGTCGCGGCAGCGGGGAAACGGTGATGTTTCGCTTTCTCGAAATCGCGAACGCTTCCTTTTTTATCTATTACCTCTCTCGAACCTGATCAATCTGGCGTTGCTCGCCATCGCCACTTACCAAAATGCGCGGCATCGCTACCGGCTGGCGAGTCTTCGCCTGGAGGGCATCCGGTCCTCCCCCTTCACACCGCCCATCAGTCTGCTGGTGCCGGCCCACAACGAGGAACTGTGCATTGTGGCCAATGTGCTCTCACTGCTCGAACTGGACTACCCGGAACTGGAATTGGTTGTCGTGAACGACGCGTCGAGCGACCGCACCATGGAAAAACTTCAGGAAAACTTCGATCTCCATCGCGCCCCTATTCTCTATGTCGCTGAGATTGAAACGGCGCCGGTGATCGGGATTTACCGCAGTGCGACGCATCCTCGGCTGCTGGTGCTGGACAAGCAATCGGCCGGCTGCAAGGCCGACGCCATCAACGCTGGAATCAACGTGGCCACCAGCCCATACGTTTGCGTCGTGGATGCCGACTCAATTCTGGAAAAAGATTCTCTCTCCCGAATTATGGCGGGCGTGATCTCCGACCCGGAACGCGTGGTCGCGGTCGGAGGCATTGTTCGCATTCTGAATGGATCGAAAGTTCAGGGAGCCAAACTCCTGGAAGTCCATCTGCCCCATACCCATATTGAAATGCTGCAAGTGGTCGAGTATCTGCGCGCCTTCCTGGTGGGCCGCGAGGCGTGGGCGGCGTTCAATCTGCTGCCCATTGTTTCCGGAGCTTTTGGCGTTTTCCGCCGCGATCTCGTGCTCAAGATCAAGGGCTTTCGCGCCGATGCAGTGGGCGAAGACTTCGACCTGATCGTCCGCCTGCACCGCTATATGCACGACCACAACATCCCCTACCACATCAACTTTATTCCCGACCCGGCCTGTTGGACCGAAGCGCCATCGGACTACAAATCGTTGGGCCGTCAAAGGGCGCGCTGGCACAAAGGCTTGGTCGATACGCTCTGGGCCACACGCGACATGCTTTTCCGGAAACGCTACGGACGCGTCGGCTGGGTCCTTCTGCCCTATATGTGGCTGTTCGAGTGCCTGGCGCCGGTGATCGAAGTGCTCGGCTACAGCACGATCGTACTTGCCATTGCATTAGGTTGCCTAAGCCAACATTTCTTCCTGCAATTCCTCTTGTTCGGATATACCTTTGCCACGATGATCTCAGTCGGTTCCGTGGTGCTGGAGGAGATGAACTACCGCCGCTACGGCAGCTGGCGCGAGGTCGCATGGTTGCTCACTTACTGTCTCTTCGAACACTGTCCCTACCGGCAAATGACTATGTTCTGGCGATTGCGGGGAATTTGGGAGTATCTACGAGGCGATTTGCGCTGGCACCAGGTGACACGAACCGGGACATCCCCGAACGTCTAATCTTGCGCCTCTTCAAAACCTCCAGCCCAGCCCTCGGCGATGTTATCCTGAACTGGAATCACGCCGCAGAAGCTTGATCCTCTTCATGAGCTACCCAGAGACGCCCAATCCAGACATGTCCGACGCAAACACGCCCGAATTAAACACACCCGATCCAACCACCTCCAACCAGGACGCGCCGGAACCCACGTCGGCCAGCGAGCCGGCCCAATCGTCTACGCTCGAGTCGCTCCCCGCCGAATCGTTCAAAGCCGCTTTTTCCGAGTACGAGCAGAGCCATCCCCGCAAGCGCGAGCCCGGCGAGCAGGGCCGCGAAGGCACCGTGATTGCCGTGACCGCCGACTCCGTCGTGCTCGATATCGGATACAAGACCGAAGGCGTTCTGCCCCTCACCGCGTTTCCAGCCGACAAGCCGCCCCAGCCCGGCGACAAAGTTCACGTCACCATCAAAGGCCGCGACCCCGAAGGCTACTACGAACTGACCCGCGGCAAGGTCAACCGAGTCACCGACTGGGAGTCGCTCGAAAAGGCCTTCGCCGAGAAGTTGACCATCATCGGCACCGTGACCGGCGTGGTCAAGGGCGGCGTGAGCGTGGACGTGGGAGTGCGTGCTTTCATGCCCGCTTCGCGCAGCGGCACTCACGACGCCGCCGAACTGGAAAAGCTGGTCGAACAGGAAATTCGTTGCCGCATCATCAAGCTCGACGTGGCCGATGAAGACGTGGTCGTTGACCGCCGCGCCATTGCCGAAGACGAAGAACGCGCCGGCAAGGAGCGCCGCTTCTCCGAACTAAAAGAAGGCGACACCGTCGAAGGCGAAGTTCGCAGCCTCACCGATTACGGCGCGTTCGTTGACATCGGCGGCGCGGACGCGCTTCTCCATGTAGGCGAAATTTCCTGGCGCCGCGTCAACAAGCCCTCGGACGTGCTTACCACTGGCCAGCGCATCGAAGCCAGAATCATCAAGATCGATTCGGAAAAGCGCCGCGTGGCCATCAGCATGAAACAGCTTCAGCCCCATCCCTGGGACGCCGTCGCCGATAAATACAAAGCGGGCGAACGCGTGCGCGGCACCGTTTCCCGGCTCATGGATTTCGGGGCGTTTGTTGAAATCGAGCCCGGCATCGAAGGCCTGATTCATATTTCCGAAATGTCGTGGGCCCGGCGCGTCAAAACTCCCAGCGACATCGTGAAACCGGGCGAGACCGTAGAAGCCGTGATCCTGGGAGTGAACGCAGCCGAGCGCCGCATCTCTCTCGGCCTGAAACAGGCGCTGGGCGATCCCTGGGCGACGGCCGCGGAAAAATTCGCCCCCGGCACGGTCATCGAAGGCCCGGTCACCAACCTGATGAAGTTCGGCGCCTTCGTGCAACTCGCCGAAGGCATTGAAGGCATGATCCACATCAGCGAAATCAGCGCTGAAAAGCGCATCAATCATCCCCAGGAAGTATTGAAAGTCGGTCAGGTCGTTAAGGCGCAAGTGCTCGCGCTCGACACCGAAAAGCGCAATATTCGCCTCAGCATGAAACAGCTCGTCCCATCCGGCCTCGATGAATACCTGGCTGAACATAAAGAAGGAGACGTAGTCACGGGCCGCATAGTCGAGGCTTCCGAAGGACGCGCCCGCGTGGAGCTGGGCGAAGGCGTAGTGGCAACCTGCCGTTTCCCCGAGGAGCGTCCGGCGAAAGAAGACAAGCCTGCCGACGTTGCGTCGTCATCTTCAGCCAAGCCCGATCTGTCGTCGCTAGGTTCCATGCTGCAAAATCGCTGGAAGACCGGCCCTGCCGCCAGCGAGACGACGCCGGAATCCGCAAGGGCAGGGCAGATCCGCAAGTTCCGCATCGCCAAGCTCGATCCGGCAACCAAGAACATTGAGTTGGAGTTAGAGTAGTTCCGCGACAGGTTTCGTATCGCGGTATCGCTTTAGCGTTACCGCAAGTTCACCGAAATCAATCGACCGTTTACTGGCTGAGGTTTTTCCCTCATCCTCTTTAGCGCTCGACTGTCAGAACACCTCAAGGAGCAATCGCAAAATGCATCCAACAACACATCCGAATCGCTGGTTACAGTTCGCCACCGCCGCCATCATCGCCATCTTTATCCTCGGCTTTGTGTTCTCCCCCCTCGGGGCCTGGACTGGCACCGTCTTGGCCGCATGGTTCGTAGGCACGCAGAAACCCTGGCGCGGATTTCTACTGCTTGCAGGCATCGGTGTGATCTTGAATTTGTTATCGAATTTACGCGGCTTCCTGCTGACTGGAATTGCGCACACCGGTTGGATGTTGCTGACTGTCCTCATCGGCGCTCTGCCCTTCCTTCTCTATCGGCTGACCAGCCAGCGCCGGCCAGGTTTTCTGTCCACGCTTTCCTTGCCGTTTTGGGGTGTGGCTTTGCAGGCCCTGGGACAACTGTGGCCGCGCACCGCCCCAGTCCACGGCACGCTTGCAATTTCGTTTCTCATCTATTGGTTCGCGGCGGTCATGGTTTGGATGTGGAACCAGGAATTCCGCGCCCGGAAGATTGCGACCGGCGCAAGCATTTTTGGCGCGGTATGCATCCTTGTCTTCGGATATACATTCTTCCTGCGGATCCATCCTGCTGCCGTTCATGTCTCGCTAACGAGTCTGGCCATTGCGTGGATATGCCTGATTGGAGCCCTGATTCTAGCTGGATGGAGTCTGATTCAGCCTGGCAAACCGCGCCAGCTGTGGACAGATAAAACCGGGACAGTCGCCCTCTTGCGCAGCCCGTACACCGGAGATTCTCTGCGCGTTGTGAACGAAGACGGTCATGAGGCTTTGCTCAGCCAGAAAGGCGAACGGTTCCCGGTTCGCAACGGAATTCCCATCTTTTTGGGGCCGGGTAAACTCACTGGCTTAAACCAGAAATACAACCGCCTGTATGAAATCATCGGCGGCTTCTATGACGATACACAGAAAGTGGCGTGCGCTTTACACGGCGTCAGTCCAGACCAGTATTTTCAGGATTATCTCCGCCTCCTGGAAATCAAGCCCGGAGATGCGGTGCTCGAAACATCCGTGGGCACCGGCCTCAACTTCAAATACCTGCCGCGCGGCGTAAGGCTATTCGGCCTCGATCTTTCGCCGGAGATGCTGACGAACTGCCAGGCCAATCTGCGCCGCTGGCAATTGGATGCCGATCTTTTTCTCGGAAATGCCGAAGACTTGCCCTTTGCCAATGACAGTTTTGATGTTGTGTTTCACGTGGGAGGCATCAACTTCTTTAGTGACCGCGCAAAAGCGATCCGGGAAATGATCCGCGTGGCCAAGCCAGGAAGCCGCATCCTGATTGCCGATGAAACCGAAGAGCATGTGAAAAGCGCCTATGAACGAATCCCCATTACCAGCCATTTTTTTAAGGACCGCAAGGAACCGGTCACGGCCCCGATTGATCTCGTGCCCCCGGAGATGCAGGAAATCCAGCTTGAAATGCTACACGGTGGGCGATTCTATGCCCTAACATTTCGTAAGCCCGCAACCACGGCGCCGAATATAACAAACTAGCAGTCATTGGGCTCAGCTCGATGAGGCAATAATGAAAGTCGCTTGCTGGCTCACGCCCAGTAGAAGGAGAAGCGATGAACGATTTCCCGGAGTTCATGAAGCGTCCGGCCAACCGGATCGCAACCGGCAGTCAGGCTACTCCCGGAGTCGAAGGTTACGTTTTCGATGGAGTGGACGGGAGCCAGATGGCATTCTGGACTTGCCCCAAAGCGGCCGTATCCAAGCCACATGCGCATGACTTCGACGAATACATGATCGTCGTGCAGGGCTGCTACACGATCATTATTGATGACCAGCGCATTCCAGTCCGAGCCGGCGAGGAGTATTTCATCCCGAAGGGAGTCCTGCACGGGGGTGAAAACGCGGCTGACACCAGGACCATTCACGCGTTCGGCGGACGACGCGCCGCTAGGACCAGCCGCTCGAACCAATCGACAGGCTGAGTCCCGTCCAATCGCAGATGAATTGATATCTCGCCGCCGCCTAACTCCGCGCGTTAACCATCATCAGCGCAAATAGCGCGGGCAGATAAACAATCGTAGCCAGCAGCAATCGCCGGGCCGAAGGTTTCGATGCCGCCGCCGTTGCCGGCAATTGCGGCCGCGCCATGCCCATAGCCATCCGAAACATCGCCCCGCCCATCAAGATCGCGCCCACCAGATACCAGCGTCCCGCCATTCCCAACGCCACCGGCATAATGCTCACCGGGATCAGCGCCCCGGAATAAGCCAGAATCCTCCACACGGTGGACTTTCCATCGGAATCCACCACCGGCAACATTCGAATCTCGCCCTGCGCGTAGTCCTCGCGATACAGCCACGCGATGGACAGAAAATGCGGAAACTGCCACACGAACATGATGGCAAAAAGGATCAGCGTCTCCGCCTCCAGCTTCCCGCGCGCCGCCGTCCAGCCTAGCACCACCGGCATCGCTCCCGGAAACGCGCCCACAAACGTGCACACGGGAGAAACTTTTTTCAGCGGAGTGTAGGCCGCTAGATAAACCAGCGCAGTCAAGAACACCAACAGCCCAGTGAGCAGGTTGGCATAAATCGCCAGATAAGCCGAGCCGCCCAGCGCCAGCGCTAATCCAACTATCGCCGCGTGCGCTCTGCTCATGCGACCCGAAGGCAAAGGACGCAGCGCCGTTCGGCGCATCCGCCCGTCCACCTTCGCTTCGAGCACTTCATTCAGCGCCGCCGTTCCGCTCGAAACCAGCGCCACGCCCAACAGCGCATGGAACAATCCCAACGACCATGACGGCACGCCCGCCCGGTGCGCGCCAAAAAAGTAGCCGCACCACGCCGTCAGCACGATCAAAGCCGTAATGCGCGCCTTAGTCAGTTCGCCGTAGTCGCGCAGCAGAAAAACAGATTTTCGTAACATATTTCGCAAGACGACCCCACACTTGCCCGTTGATTCTTCTTGAAACCTTGAAACTTTGCAACCTTGAAACCTGGCGCTTCCCCACACGATGCTCGCATCAAACGCCATCCTTGGCAACTGGCAGCGGCCATCTCGCCCTTCAACGCCTGTCGCGAAACCCTGTTCCAGCACAGCGCCCGCCAATGCCGCCCCGCTCACCCTGCTAAAATCGACATACATTCATGGAAGCTTCTCGCATTCGCAATTTTGCGATTATTGCCCATATCGATCACGGCAAATCCACGCTCGCCGACCGCCTGCTGGAGCTGACCGGTTCCCTCGCCATGCGCGAAATGCAGGAGCAGGTCCTCGACTCCATGGACCTCGAGCGCGAGCGCGGCATCACCATCAAGGCCCACGCCGTCCGCATGTTATATCCCGCGCAGGATGGCCAGATTTACCAGCTCAACCTGATCGACACTCCCGGCCACGTCGATTTTTCCTACGAAGTCTCGCGCTCCCTCGCCGCCTGCGAAGGCGCCCTGCTAATAGTAGATGCTTCGCAAGGCGTCGAGGCTCAGACTCTCGCCAACTCTTATCTCGCCATCAATCACGGCCTGGAAATCATTCCCGTGATCAACAAGATCGACTTGCAGAGCGCCGACATTCCCCGCACCAAGGAGATGATCGAAAGCGCAGTCGGCCTCGATGCCTCCGATGCCCTGTTGATCAGCGCGAAAACCGGACAGGGCGTGCCCGATGTTCTCGAGGCGATTGTGAAGCGCATTCCGCCGCCGAAAGGCGCGCCCGAGCGCCACCTCCAAGCCTTGCTCTTCGATTCCTGGTTCGATCCTTATCGCGGCGTGGTGGTGCTGGCGCGAGTCTTCGAGGGACGTTTGCGCAAGGGACAGAAGATCCGGCTCTGGTCCAATGGCCGCGTCTTTCAAGTCGAAACTCTGGGCACGCTCACGCCCAAACCGGTCGAGGTTGACGAACTCGTGGCGGGAGAAGTTGGATTCGTGATCGCGGGTATCAAAAACGTCGCGGACACAAAAATCGGCGACACCATCACCGACGATGACCGTCCTTCGCTCCAGGCCTTGCCGGGCTTTGAAGAAATCAAGCCCATGGTTTTCGCCGGACTCTACACCGTCGATGCCCACGAGCACACGCAACTGCGCGAGGCGCTGGAAAAATTGAAGCTGAACGACTCGTCGTTTTTCTTCGAACCGGAAAGCTCGGTCGCGCTGGGATTCGGCTTCCGCTGCGGTTTCCTCGGCCTGCTCCACATGGAGATCATTCAGGAACGCCTCGAGCGCGAATACAATCTCGACCTCATCACCACCGCACCCGGCGTGCGCTACCAGATCACCAAGACCGACGGCGCGGTGATCGAGGTGGATAACCCTTCGCGCTGGCCCGATACCAGCGAAATCGCGAAGGTCGAAGAGCCGGTGATTCTAGCCGTGATTTTGTCCAACGAAGAATATGTCGGCGGCATTCTCAAGCTGGTCGAGGAGAAGCGCGGCAAGCAGAAGAGTTTCGAATATGTCAGCTCTTCCCGTGTGATGCTTCAGTACGAGCTACCGTTGAACGAAATCGTGCTCGATTTTTACGACCGGCTGAAGACGGTATCGCGCGGCTACGCATCGCTCGACTATCACTTGTCCGGCTACTGGACGTCGCCCATGGCCAAACTCGACATCATGGTCGCGGGCGAGCCCGTCGATGCGCTCTCCACCATCATCCATCGCGACTTCGCCTACGACCGTGGGCGGCTGCTGGCGGCGAAGATGAAACAACTGATCCCGCGCCAGATGTTTGAAGTGGCAATCCAGGCCGCGATTGGGGCCAAGATCATTGCCCGCGAAACCGTCCCCGCAATGCGCAAAAACGTAATCGCCAAGTGCTACGGCGGCGACATCAGCCGCAAACGCAAGCTGCTGGAAAAACAAAAAGAAGGCAAGAAGCGCATGAAACGCATCGGCCGCGTGGATATTCCCCAGGAAGCGTTCCTGGCGTTGCTGAAGGTGGGCGAAGACAACAGCTAACTAACGTTTCGGTGGAGAGCCGGGCGTCCCCGCCCGGCTGAACGGCCGAGGCGCCCGTTGCTCCACCGTATAATTCATAGCGGTATTAGCGTATCCCCGCATGAATGAGATCGTGCACCGGATCCTCCTCGTAGGCGTGTTCGCCGTGGATGGATTCATCGAGCCCGATTTCCTCGCTCATTTCGCTGACCTTCACCGTCGTGAACATGTCGATGATGCGCAGCATCGCGTAGGTAAACACAAACGCCCACACCGACGAGAACGTCACCGCTACGACTTGTTTGAGCAGGAACGTTGGATCGCCGTAGAGCAACCCGTTCGCGCCTGAAGGATTGAATTCCTTGTTGGCGAAGACCCCCAGCATCACGATGCCCAGGAAACCGCCAACCCCGTGCACTCCCCAAACATCGAGCGCGTCATCCCAGTGCAGTTTGTTCTTCATTTCCACCGCGTAGTAGCAAACCACTCCAGCCACTATGCCGATGATGACCGCCGTGGTCGGAGAAACATATCCGGCCGCGGGAGTGACCGTCGCCAGCCCGGCCACCGCGCCAGTCAGCAAGCCGAGGAACTTCGGCTTCTTTTCGTTAAACCATGCCACCAGCAGCCAGGCGACAGCCGCGAACGAGGCGGCCACATCGGTATTGAGAAATGCGGTCGCCGTCACCGAATCGACGCGCATTTCACTGCCCGGCGTTAAAGCCGTACCATCCAAACCACAGCAGGCCCGTCCCCAGCGCAACCAGCGGAATGCTGTGCGGCCCGCGGTCCGCCGTGTGCCGCTTCCCCACGTAGAGCACGGAGGCCAAAGCGGCGATGCCCGCGATGTTGTGCACCACGATGCCGCCGGCAAAATCCAGCACGCCCCACTTCTGGAGAAAGCCTCCGCCCCAAACCATGTGCACGAACGGGAAATAGACGAACGTCAGCCAGCCCGTCAGGAACAGCATGTAGGCCTTGAACGTGACCCGGTTGGTGAACGCGCCCGAGATCAGCGCCGGCGTGATGATCGCGAACATCATCTGGTAAGAAATGAAGACAAATGCCGGGATCGTGTCATTCGGCGACGGAGTATTGAGGCCGACGCCGCGCAGAAATGCGAGGTGGAAGTTGCCGATGACCCCGTGCCAGTCGCCGCTGAAACACAGCGAATAGCCGTATAAATACCAGATCACCGTCGTCCAGCCCATTGAGACAAAACTCTGAATCATGATGGCGAGCACGTTCTTCCGCCCCACCAGGCCGCCATAAAAAAAAGCGAGGCCCGGTGTCATCAGCATGACCAGGCTGGTGCATAGAATCATGAAACCCGTGTTACCAGTATCGAGATGCAACATTGGAGTTTCTCCAGAAAAAGAGATGAGAAGGCATTCGAGAGTCTGCGGTTCGAATCAAGCAACCACATCCTTCCACAACTTCTCGAGGCCGATGCGGCGCGAATGGCCGAAACGCTCCAGAAGTTGTTCGCTTACCACTGCTAATCGGGAAGTCGAGGAACTCGCGCGTACGCCGGGATGCAAGTGAAGGAAGCGCCAGCGCTCTCCGGCGGCGCGCTGACTTAGACTTTGAGGACCCGCCAGTTCCTCCTTCCTCTAAGAGCGTATGGATTGGCCAGCGCCTGCGCCATGAGGCGCGTCACCGGTGCTTGTGACGTAAGCCACTAGGCCGGAAGCGGCGCGGACTGGTCCAAATCCCATTTTTTTCGGACTTTGCAAGGGTTTGCGAATTGGATTGCCCGAGCCTCCGCCGCTGCCGATGCGGGGCTGCCGCCTTTCGCTTAATGTGCAAATCTCAGATTTTGTGACGAAAGTACTGATTCTCAAGAGTTTGTGTCACTTGCCCTTCATTTAGGAGGTATCCAACTTAGAAACATAGCCTTAGGAAGAGGGCGACGCTCCCGCAATATCCCTGCCAACCGGTCGGTACCGCTGTATTCCGCGTCCCGCCGATTGCATCCACAAAGTTTTCCACAGGGTAAAAGTGTCTGAGGATTCGAATTCGCGCGCCTGGAACGGTTCCACTTGAGGATTCCGCCGACCCTGGTGTAGAGACGGGGCTTGCCCCGTCTCCGTCGGAGCGACATGTGGGCTCGACACTGCTTACTCGCCCGGCTCGCTGTTGCCTTCCAGCATGTTTGCGAAGCGGGTGGAATTGTGCAGGAAGGCTAGGTTGAATTTGCCGATGGGGCCGTTGCGCTGCTTGGCGATTAGGATTTCGGCGCGGCCTTTGAGGTCGGGATCGTCCTGCTTGTAGAGTTCCTCGCGGAAGATGAACATGACCACGTCGGCGTCCTGCTCGATCGACCCCGATTCGCGCAGATCGGAAAGCTGCGGCCGGTGGTCGCCGCCCCGGCTTTCGGGAGCGCGGCTCAGTTGCGACAACGCCAGCACCGGAACCTGGAGTTCCTTGGCGAGAGCTTTCAGTCCCCGCGAGATGGACGAAACTTCCTGCGTCCGATTCTCGAAGCGCTTGCTGCCGCCAGACATCAGTTGCAAGTAATCGACTACCAGCAGATCAAGTTTTCCCTGCGACTGCTTCAGCCGGCGCGCTTTGGCCCGCATCTCGCTCAGTGAAATGCCGGGCGAGTCGTCGATGAACAGGAACGCGTTCGACAGTTCCTCCATGGCGCGGACGATCTTTTTCATGTCGTCGCCCCAGAGCGAGCCGGTGCGCATCTTGTGCGCGTCCACGATCGCGCGCGAACAGAGCAGGCGTTGCAGCAGCGCCTCGCTCGACATTTCGAGCGAGAAGATTCCCACGACTTTGCCGTCGTCGATGGCGGCGTTCTCGGCAATGTTCATGGCCAAAGCGGTCTTGCCCATCGAGGGCCGCGCCGCTAGAATCACCAAGTCGGATTTCTGAAGGCCGCTGGTCTTTTCGTCGAGTTCGGTGTAGTGAGTGGCCAGTCCGGTGATGCGCTGGCCGCGTTGCAGCAGCGCGTCCACCGAGCCAAAGGAGTTGCGAACGATCTCCTTGATGCCCTGAAAGCCCTTCCCAATGCGCTTTTCGGAGAGTTGGAAGACGGCGGCCTCGGCGTCGTTGAGGATCTCGTCGGCGGGCTCGGCCTGCTCGCTGGCCTTGGCAATGGCGGTGTTGGCCACGCTAATCAGCCCGCGCAAAATCGCCTTGTCGCGGACGATGCGAACGTAGTGCTCGATCGAAGGCCGGTCGGGGACGCCATCGAGCAGGCCGGAGATGTAGCCCACATCTCCGACCGCTTGCAGATCTCTTTTCTGTTCGAGTTCTTCGACCAGGGTGATGATGTCGATGGGGCGCGAAGATTCGGCCAGGTCCATCATCCGCGAATAAATCCGCCGGTGCGAGTCGATGGAAAAGTCTTCCGGCTTCAGATGCTCGGCGGCATCGTTGAAGGCATGATTGTCGAGCAACACCGCGCCCAGGATGGAGCGCTCGGCGTCAATATTCGCCGGCACACGGCCGATGCTGGTTTCAAGCGTAGCCACGATGTTTAAGTGAGTGCGATGCATCGTAAACTTTTTCCGCCTGTGGACGTACGTGGAGCACCACAGGAAAACCAGTCCGAAAATAAATTTTTACGGCGGTTGAAAATACGTAGGGAGAACCGCCCGCGGTTTTCCAGCCGCGCGAAGCTCGGCAACCCTACGCAAAGCAGTATGGCACAAGGCGAACAAAAAGCAAATAACCTCTCGGGAGACAATCCAGTGTAGTGTCCACTTTATAACTGGACAACCAGATTACCTTCTTCTCCGGCTCCTGCCGGCGCCGTTTGTTTTGCGGCTCTCGCTTCTCCTTTTGTTCGCCAAAAAATAAATATTTGAATGGTGCGTCGGCGGGAACGGTTTTTTGATGTTTTCTGGCTTCCTGGGGTGCTTATCGGATGGTAGTTGGAGTGCCACCTCCACTGTCATGTCTATTGGAATCAATGCATTAGGGGGATTTTTCCGCCAAAGTATTGAATGGAAATAACTTAGAAGTAAAGTATTGATTGCCTTGGGCTTAGGTACGCTTTCGGCTGCTCCTTTGGACTTTGGGACGGGCGGTTTTGCTTCCTGCTGTCGCGGGACCCCCGTTTCGTCCCGAGCAAAAAGTCAAGCTTGACAAAACCGGGGCTGGGAGAGGGGGGTGTTTTCTTGCGGGATGGATTCTTGGCTCTGTGGTTGGAACCGCTCCGCTCGAGCAAAACAAAAACGAGCATGAATGGGCCACCCGCCCAATCGTGCATGGCGCTCCTCCCGCCTTTTACGATATATCTTAAATGGGGCGACTATGTGCTTGACGGGCATAATATATACGTGTATATACTCGTATATTCATGGCGCGCACAGCAAAGGGTGTCCGAAAACCGACGAAAGGCAACCGAACCGGGGTTCCCCTGATGTTATATCTAACGGAGCATCAAGCTGCGCGGCTTGACGAGTTGTCAAAGCTCAGACGCATCACGAAAACCGCGGCGGTACAATTTGCGGTCGACAGATTATTTCTTGATATGAGCAACGGGCAACTAGATCTCCCGCTGGGACTGAAGGCGTCTGACTTTTCGGTTCGAAAGGGACCGCTGCAGGCGAAATGAGGCCAACCTTCGCATCTTTTTTCAGCGGCATCGGCGGTTTTGATCTTGCATTCGAGCGTGCTGGATTTGATATATCGATCCAGTGCGAAATCAATCCCTTTTGTTGTTCAGTTCTGGAAAGGCACTGGCCAAATGTACACAGACTCAAAGACATCAAAGAGGTCAAGCCCGCAGATGTCCCTGTTTCCGACGTTTGGGGAGGCGGATTTCCGTGCCAGGACGTTCTCATTGGCGCGAGTGGGCCGGCGCGCAGGGCTTAAAGGGGCCAGATCTGGACTCTTTTTCGACTTTGCTCGACTCATTGGTGAAGGACGCCCCCGAATTGTTCTACTCGAAAACGTTCACGGTCTCCTGCATTCCCACAAAGGTAGAGACTTCGAAACCGTTATTCGAACTCTGGCCGAGCTCGGGTATTCTGTCGGATGGCGTGTGCTTAACAGCAAAAACTTTGGAGTCCCCCAGTCGCGTCAACGCGTCTACATTGTCGGGTGTTATCGAGACCGGGAGGGTCCCGCAAAAATACTTTTTGAAACCGAACGAAGTGAATTTTTTGTCGAGCTAGAATCAAGGTGGTCAAAAAATTGATCAGCACAAGGCGTTCAACTTCGAGTGTTCCCATTTGTCCTTCGTTTTCCCGGTGGGAGGGGGACCTTGTTGGTTGCGGAAGCAGAAATGTAGTTTGGGATGAAGATGATAAAGTATTCGACTGCTACAATTGCGGTCTTTTTTTCGACCGCGAACAAGCGTTTCTTACCCAGAAACTACAGGCAAAAGGGTCGCGATGAACGATCCTTCCGGCACGAGACACAAGAACTACGAAATCCTTAATCTTATTGGCTACGGCCTAGCCAAGTTCGAAGGCGATCTGGTTGCCGCCCTCGGCTTCAAAACCAAGAGTGCCTTATTCAGCGACTTGATCCGGCGAGGAGTGGCTGAGACAAGAGGTACGCTAAAGAATCGGCAGGACCTGTTCAACCCGCTGGTGAGAAAGGCAAGGGTGGGCTGGTGGCAAAGCGGGGACCGATACCTCCACAGGAAAATCCTTATAGATTCACTTTTCGGGGATCTCGATGCCGTTCGTTATGCCGCAATGTTAGAGAACTACCTGCAAACCTACTTCCCGATTCGCGGTGAGAAGCCGAAGGCGATCGTTCCAATCTTGAAAAGCAAGTTTCGTCAGCTCCAAGAAACCGGAAGCGAGGCCGAGCTGTTCTTCATGAACAGCTTCAGAACGGTTGAGCGACTTAAGGACGGTGTCCTCGAAGATGCGCGGTTGTTTGGGGACGGTTACGATTTCCAAATCACCCTGCCTCCGGTCTATGTTCTCGCAGAGGTGAAGGGCGTTCGTGGGAGTACGGGCGGAATCCGCCTGACTGAAAACGAATTTCTCAAGGCGAAAGAATTCAAAGACGACTATTGCATAGCCGTCGTAAGCCAGCTCGAAGCTGTTCCGCGGATCTCAGTTTTCTTTAATCCGCTCGAGGTACTAACTTTGAGCAAACAAACCATCAGGAGCGAGCAGATTTACTACTCGTCGCCAGTGCGCCGCTGGTGAAGCGTCATCCGGCGGCTTCATGGCTGCTTCCCGGACTTCTACTCTAGCCCCAGTCCAAACGCGAGTTCAAGACAACCCACGGCGATGAGCTTCTGAGGTATGAAGCTTATTCGATGACCGCCATAAAAGTGGATATTGCAAACCTGACCCCCAGGCAGTCACCTTACGCCCAACGGATCTGCTGCTTGAAAATGCGGATAATCTGCAGGCACCAGTAGAGTTCGCACAGAGGATGTCTCGGATTGTGCGGGTCTGGGATGCCGCGTGGACATTGGACACTCCTCTTGCCCAACTAATCAGGGATCTGCGCCAGAATGTCTTGGCTCCCGACCCTGATTATAAGGCGATTGAAGGTAGTGCCTCTAGAGTCTCGGAAGCGTTTGGCACTGATGGTGACCCGCTGCCGCTTGTTGAACAGCAGCTTGCTTTAACCGAGGCCCCGCTCGAACCTCCGCCTCTCACGAAACCTGCTCAGTTCACACATCAGGCGGATTTCGGCGTGGAAGACGACATTTCGCCAAGCATGGCGCGAATCGAGAGAGTTAAGCAGTGGCGCCTGCAGGCAGTAAGAGGCTCGGCTGGTGTTCAATTTAGGAGAGATGTCTCTGCTAAGTATGAGTATCGGTGCGCATTTAGTGGGCATCGGCTACCCAAACTGGAAGTCACTGAATCCCCTGGTGTCGATTCCGCGCACATCCTCCCGTGGTCAACACACGAGATCAATTCAGTCAGAAACGGCCTCTGCCTGAGCAAGCAGTGCCATTGGGCCTTCGACCAAGGAATCCTCCGCCTCACGTTTGACGAGCCGTCGCGGACCTATCTGCTGGACATACCCGACAAGATAAGAAGGGCGGCACAGAAAACGAAGTTCGACCTGGAATACTTCGATGCGTTGAGCGGTCCGATCCCCGAGGCTCGCCTTCCGAAGAACCGCGCCCATTGGCCCTCTCCAGCTTACATTGGTGAACTGAATCAGTTCGTCTTTCAGCGTTAGCTCGGGTCACAGGATGTATTTGCTCAGAGGCTAAGGGTTCTAGTCTCTTCCGCCTAGCGTCCGCTCAATTTTCTGCATGACCTTCCCGGGAGCTTGGGTCATCTCATGCTCCCATATTCGTAGGACCGTCCATCCCGCCCTCCGGAGGGAAGCGGTGACACTCCGATCGCGCTCTTTATTTCGCTTGAATTTCATGTTCCAGTAACCGGTGTTGGAAGCGGGGGACCGGTAGCACCGGGGACACCCGTGCCAGTGACATCCGTTGACGAACACCGCAAGTTTGATCGCGCGGAAGGCGAAGTCCGGCTTCCCAGCCAGGTCGTTGGGCCACATCTGCCAACCGCGGATTCCCGCGCGGACAAGCCTTGATCGGAGCGCCCTTTCCGTGGTTCGGTTACCGCTAGAACGGATCGCCGCCATGTTCTGGGATCGCTGCTTTGCAGTTAAGTTGTTGAACCATCGCTATGAGTATAGCGGCAGGTGGCCCAGCCTTCGATTTTGGTTTCCTCTGCAATAAGCTAATTGTGGGTGCCCATCTTTTCAAAACAGAACCTCGACTGGGTGCTCCTTCGCTTCCGCAGACTGGCGTCCCACGCTTCGGCTAGCGCTCAGGGCAGGCGGTCTCGAAAAGCGCGAGACGCGGGGCACCGGGCGCGAATGGGGTAGGGGTCCTTCGACTGCGCCGGGTCACGCGCTGCGCGCATGATCCGGCTCCGCTCAGAGGTTGTGACTAAATCGATTTTCATTCCACGGCACCGAGGTTCTTGCTCCCGCGGTTGGTCGTTCGGACGATCCGCTGTCCGGTGCCGGGCGCGGGGGCCGGGGTTTCAGGGCCGACCTCCGCTTCCGGGACATCGTTTGGCTTCTCGCCGCTCGCTTAGAGCAGCAGCGCCGCGCCGAAATGCATTACGTTGTACGCCAGCGCGCACCACAGCGCCACGCACTTGGCCTTGGCCAATCCGCGCACGGTGAGCGGCGTTAACCCGCGATAACGGCGCAGATCGGCATTGACGGTTTCGCTGGTCGCCGCCCTTTGCCGGTAAATCTCTTGGCCCTCCGCGCTCGCCATGCGCCTCTTCCACGCCCGCACCGCCGCGCTGTCGCCCGGCTTGGGCTCCAGTTCGCGGCCCCGGCGGCACGCCTGCCGCGCCGGTTTCGGCGGCACGAACAGTTCCACGCCCCGCTCGTGCCCGCGCTCGATGTCGGCCAGCCGCAGGTAGCCGCCATCGAGCAGATGCTGCTCCACCTTGCCTCCGCTGCGCCGCTCCACTTGCTCCCGCATCGCTGCGCTCAACCCCGACGAGTCCGAGCCTTCCTGGCTCACCTCCACGCCCACGATGGCGCGGCTCCCGGTGGCGGTCGCCAACTGCACGTTGCAGGCCGGATTGAAACCTCCGTTGGGCATCTTCATCACCCGCGCTTCCGCATCGCTGGTGCTCACTCGCGGCTGCTTCGCCCGCATCTGTTGCCCGCACTTTCCCTGGCCCGCCCGCTGCGCCGCTTCCGCCTGCTTCCGTTTCAACTCCGGCAACTGCGCGATCGCCTGCTCCAACCGTTGCTGTTTCTCTTGCGCCGCCCGCCGCCGCGCCGCCCGCTGCCGCGCCGTCAGCACCGCCGAAGATGCCGGATTCTCCAGTTGCCGCCGCAGCTCCTCGACGTGCCGCTTCGAGTCCACCAGCAACTTTTGCAAGCGCTCTTCCCGGCGAAAACTCCCCGCCCCCGCGCTCACCCGCACCCGCACTCCGTCCTGGCTCACGCGGCTCACCGATACCAGTTCCTTGTCCACCAACGACGCGATCACCTGCGTGAACAGCTCATCCAGCGCCGCCCCGTGATCGCCGCGGAAATCCGACAGCAGCCGGTGATTCACCGTCACTCCGCCGCACAGCCAGCGGAACGCCGCGCTCTCCTCGCACCGCCGCGCCAACTCCCGCGCCGATCCGATCCCGCGAATACATGCGTACAACCACAACCCCACCAGCAACCGCGGATCGGTCGCGTCGCGACCCGCCACTCCGTCGCGCGCCTTGATCGGATCGGCAAAACGCGACACGTCCAGCGTCTCCACCAGCGCCATCACCATCCGCACCCGATGCTCGGCCGGCACCAGATCGTCCGGACACTGCACCACCATCGTCATCTGCCGCCGCTCCGGCACCCGCAACCGCACCGCCGGCTTGGCTTCCCGCGCTTCTGCTGTCGCCTCTACCTCGTGATCGCTCATGCTTCCTTATAGCTCGACACCACTACCCAACGCACCAAAAAAGTCACAAGCTCTCAGGATGACAGGGTCGAGAAGGTGGACTGGGATTTGAAGTGTGGACAGGGTTGGAAGAGTAGAGAGAGCTGGCATGGCACAGAGTGCGGGCCGAGCTTCGCTCGGCTTGGACAGCCGAGGGCGGCTGTCCCTACACAACCTTTGACGGGCGAGGGCGCCCGTCCCTACACTGGGTCGCCTTGCGGCGCTCTCGACAGTCAATCCTCGTTGCACTTTCCCTGAACACTTTCCTTGAACCCTGGACGCGGCCGCGAGAATCCATTAAATTTGCAATATTAAAGAGGAGATTTTATGGCTGAGACGCCTTCGACAATGCTGCCCTTGGGTACAAGCGCTCCAGACTTCAACCTTCCCGATCCCAGCAGTGGGAAATCGGTGTCGCTGGGCGATTTCAAGGACGCGCCCGCTCTCGTGGTTGCGTTCCTGTGCAATCACTGTCCGTATGTGAAGCACATCCAGAAACAATTCGCGGCGCTGGCCAAGGAGTATCAGGCGCGCGGCGTAGCGGTCGTCGGCATCAGCTCGAACGACGTCGAGAACTACCCCGACGACAGCCCCGCGAAGATGGCGGCGGAGAGCAAGCAGGCGGGCTATACGTTCCCGTATCTCTACGACGAAACGCAGCAAGTGGCCAAGGCCTATCGCGCCGCGTGCACGCCCGATCTTTATCTCTTCGATCGCGGCCATCGCCTGGTCTATCGCGGACAGTTCGACGACAGCCGTCCCGGCAACGGACGTCCCGTGAGCGGCGCCGACCTGCGCGCGGCGCTGGAAGCGGTGTTGGGCGGGCAGGCGGTTTCCGCCAACCAGAAGCCCAGCATGGGATGCAACATCAAGTGGAAACGGCAGAACGCGCCAGACTATTTCTAGAATTGCCAGCGCGGATTGAGCAAAGAGTTTAGCGCGGCGATGGCGCGCACTGTCCAGTGGTAGTAAAAGGTTTTGTCCGACAATCGCGGCCACTTCTCGAAAAGCGCGAGAAGTGGCGCACCCCAAGGTATTTCTGTGAACGTTAAAGACAAATCCGCGCTGTACTCCGACGTTGATGTGGCTTACCCGACGAGATCTGGTTCCGGATCACCCGATGACCCGATCACCACATCGCCCGATCAGTTAGACCCGCAGCTCCACCACGGTGGCTCCGCCGCCGCCTTCGTTGATCGGGGGCTCGGTGACGGACTCGACGTGCGGATGTTTTTGTAAGTACTGGCGCAGGGCCTTGCGCAGAATACCCATGCCGCTGCCGTGGACGATGCGGACGCGCGGCATTCCGGCGAGAAAGGCGCGGTCCACGAATTTCTCGACTTCAGCGGTGGCTTCATCGACGGTGCGGCCGATGACGTTGATTTCGCTGGGAGTGTTGAGCTGGCTGGATTCGTTTTGCAGCTTGACGGTGATTCCGCGGGAGCGGGCGGCTTCGACGGGGGATGACGACGATTGCGGTTGCGAGCGGCCCAGGGCGCTCGACAACACTTCGGCAATGTCTTCGCGGGCGATGCGCATTTTCATCGAGCCGATTTCGACATCAAAGTGATTGTCGCCGATTTTCTTTTTGACGACGGCGGCGCGGCCCATGGATTTGAGCTTCACCGTATCGCCTTCGGAAACGTGCTTGACCAGGCTGGGCTGGGCGTTCGGGTCGCCTTTGTCAGCGCCGGTCGAGTGCGCAACCACTGTGGCATCGAATTGCTCGCGAAATTCGCGGCGCATTTTGGCGATGCGGCGTTCCGCGTCTTTCGATAATTTTTGCGCGGCGGCGCGGTCTTGCACGGCATTGACCGTCTCGCGCGCGTGGTACTCGAAATCGCGAAAGAGGGCTTCGAGCTTCGCTTCCATCTCGCGAATTTTGGCTTGTTGTTCCTTGCGGCCTTCGCTGGCGAGCTGCGACTTCTCGCGCGCCAGTTCCTCCTCGCGCGTTTTCATGCGCAAGCGTTCGGCTTCCAGTTCGCGCAGGTCGGAGTGCAGGCGGTCGAGGAAGCGCGCCACATCTTGCGTCTGCGAGCCCAGGCGCGAGCGCGCCGACGCGATGATTTCTGGATTCAGCCCGAGGCGCTGCGCAATGTTGATTCCAGCGGATGCTCCGGGAACGCCGATTTTCAGTTCGTAGGTCGGCTGCAGCGTGGACTCGTCGAAGCCCACCGAGGCGTTGATTACGCCAGGAGTGTTCGCGCCATAGACTTTCAGCGAAGTGTGGTGGGTCGCAATCGCGATCATGCATCCGGCTTTGCGGAAATGCTCGGCGATGGCCACCGCGAGCGCAGCGCCTTCTTCGGGATCGGTCGCGGAGCCGAGTTCGTCGAGCAGCACCAGCGAATTCGCGGTCGCAGTGTGAGAGATAAAATCGATGTTGGTGACGTGCGCCGAAAATGTCGAAAGATTCTGCTCGATCGATTGATAGTCTCCGATATCGGCCAGGACGGCGTCGAAGACGGGAAGGTCGGCGCGGTCGGCGGGCACGGGAATGCCGGATTGCGCCATCAGCGCGAGCAGGCCAAGCGTTTTCAGGGAGACGGTTTTGCCGCCCGTGTTGGGACCGGTGATGACCAGTTGGCGGCGGTCGCCTTCGAGCTCAATGGTGATGGGGACGATCTTGGCGTCTTTCAGTTTTAGATTGCGTTCTAGCAGAGGATGTCTGGCGCGGTGGAGAACGAGGCGAGCTGCGCTCGCCTTGGACCCTTCGGCTTCGCTCAGGGCAGGCTCACGAGGGCGGCCGTCCCCACATGGTTCTTGTTCATCGGTGAGAGTTGCGGCTACGCAGTTGTAATCTTCGGCGAAGCGGGCTTTGGCGAATTGCAGTTCGAGTTCGGCGAGGATTTCGGCGGCGGCGAGGATGGCCTCTGCGTTCTCGCCGATCTGGCGCGTCATCTCGAGGAGGACGCGATGGACCTCGGCTTGTTCTTCATCCAGAAGGCGGACGAGTTCGTTGTTCTGCTCGATGGTTTCGAGCGGCTCGACAAACACGGTTTGTCCGCTGGAACTGGCGCCGTGCACTACGCCCTGGACGCGGCGTTTCTGCTCGACTTTCACCGGGATCACAAAACGCTCGCCGCGGATGGTGATCAGTTCGTCCTGCACCGTCCCGCCTTCGGCGAGTTTGCGCAGGTAGCCGCGGAGCGACTCCTGGATCTGGCGCTTCTGCTTCTCGATCTCGCGGCGAATGCGGTGCAGTTCGGGCGAGGCGCGGTCGTCGAGCGTGCCGTCGGGAAGGATTTTGTTGTGAAAGGCGCGCAGGAAGGCGGTGAAATCCTGGATGCCGGCGGAAAGCGCGGCCACGGCGGTCCACTCGGAGCGCATCGCCGTCGGAGGTTGGCGGACGATTTCGCGCCACTCGGATGCGCGATCGGCGACGAGGACGACGTCGCGGATCTCGCCGGTTTCGAGGGCGGCTCCGGCAATGCGGGATTTCTCCATCGGCTTTTGGATTTCGGGCAGGCCCGCGAATTCGAATCGTCCGCCAACGCGGCGATACTCGCGAATCTCGGTAGTGAGCCGCTGCTGGGTTTCAATCCACGCGCGGTCAAGGGAAGGGAGAAGTTCGGCAATGCGCCGCTTGCCCAAAGGAGAAGAGGCGTAGCCGGCGAGCAAATCGCGCAAGATTTCGAACTCCAAGCAGGCGCGAACTCGTGTGGGTGACGGGATTGGGGACGAACGTCATGCGTTTTTATGTTACATCGCCACCCGGATTTGCGTCGGCAATGGTGATCCAGGGCGGTTGGCGGTGTAGAATCAACAACGCCGACGGATGGCGACGCGAGTTCCGCCGGACGGCCCCGTAGCTCAACTGGATAGAGCATCAGACTTCGGATCTGAGGGTTGGGGGTTCGACTCCCTCCGGGGTCGCCATACTGGCAGACCTTCCCACAAGCGCGACCACGGCACTGCTCCTGCACTCGGTACTGTCCTCGTTTGGGTTTTCCACCACGGAGTCACGGAGACACAGAGAAATCCAACGGCGTGGCAAAGCCTTCCGCTCCTGGTTTTCTCAGGTTCAAGGCTTTCTCCGTGACTCGGTGTTTCCGTGGTGAAAGAAGGCTAATTAGGACACTGCACCCCTGCACTCTGGTTACTTGCCAACGCTCGTATTTCGCGGTGGAATGGCAGTTGCGGAGCGAATTATGGGACGCATTTTTGGATTTTTGAGCGTGATCGTCACCTTGGCGATCGGCATGTACATTTATTCGCAGCAGGTCAAGAACCTGGCGCCGGGCCCTGGGACGGGCAATCCCGTGGAAATCGCCAACCTCACGGGGGTGAAGGGCGATCTGATCGGCATCGCCAACGCCGAGCGCACCTACATGGCGGCGCAAGGCAAGTACGCTTCGCTGGATGAGCTGATTTCAGGCAACTACATCAGCATCAAGAGTGAGCGTCCTCCTTATGTTTACGCGGTTGAAACCACGGCCAGCGGTTTCCGAGTGACTGCCACGCGCACCACGCAAGGCGCGCCGGCACAGCTCTGGATCACCGAAGACATGGAAATGCAATCAGAATGAGGATCCCCGGCGGCCAGCCCCGGAAGGGGTTTTTGGCGGACGGCCGGCAGCGGCTGAGTTGAGCCCGCTCGCTTCCCAATAGCAGCGCGAGGCAGAGTTGTTCCGCAGGTTGCGAAGCCGCGCTTTTCCCGGACGCCAGACGCCGCACGATTGATGAGATAGCTTTTTGCGGAGCGAGTGATGGGGCGCATTTTTCGATTGATGGGCCTGAGCCTGGCGGCGGCGATCACCCTGTACGTTTACACTTTGCCCTTCAAGGTGCTGGCGCCGATCGTCGGGAGCGACGACGCCGACGATATTGCCATCATCAAGGGAGTCGAGCGGGACCTGACCGGCATCGCCAACGCCGAACATACCTACCTGGTGATGCAGGGAAAGTATGCTTCGATGGAGGAGTTGGCTTGCATGCACCTACGTGAACGTCAAGAGCGAGCGGCCGCCATACACCTACGATATCGAAATCACGGACAGCGGCTTTCTAGCCACGGCCACTCGCGCCACGAAAGGCGCGCCGGCACAACTCTGGATCACCGAGGACATGCAAGTCAGAACTTCGGACTGACAAACTGCAGGTCCCTCGCTACGTCGGAATGACAATTCCTTTTGCAGGTTAAGTTTTTTTCCAGTCGGTCAGGGACATGAGTTCGTCCATGATTTCCTGCAATCTTTGCAGTCGCCGTTCCTGATCGGAAGCGCCGATCATCTTCTTGCCACCTTGCAGGTACTGGCGGTTTGCTTCACTGATCTCCGCGATCTCTTCCCGTAACTTCCCCACACGCTCTTTGACGGACTGAGGCATAGCAATAGGCTAGCAGAGCATTTTATATTTTTGTGGAGTTGTTTTTCAATTCACGCGATCCGTTTGCCCCCTACACCCGGAGGGCGATATATTGATCCAGTAGATAATTCACCCGATCTTCATGTTTTGAATTCCTTATGTTCACTGACTTCACCGCCAACGATCGCTGGACCAGGAAGCCCGTACACTGCCTCTATCAGGCCCTGATTGTGGCCATCGCCACCCGCCACGCGGATGCGGTGGACATCAAGTTCCTGGTGGACGGACGCCCGGTCTGGGTGGCGCTGCCGCACCCGGCCTGGGTGGAGTACAAGAAACGCACCGGGAAGCTGATCACCGACTCGCTGGCGAAAGAAATCGCCGGCCATTTTCTGAAAACGGCGCTGGAAACGGGCGAAGGTCTGGGCCGCGAAATGTATTCGCTTACCGTCGATGAAACTCTCCAGCACCTGGAAGGCGTCGTCGCAGAGGTCGCGCCCGCGGTGGTTGCAGACCGGTCATATTAGTTCGTAGCAGTGTAGTTCGTAGCAGTTTGAAAGAGCCCTCAAAATGAGGGAGAATATAAACTCCGTCGTGTGACACGGATAGACTCTCTTCGTCCTTGCGTAGCCTCACTGTGTTGTCCGCTAATGCGATTTTTATGGTGCGGTACTGGGACCGCGCAGTTTGCGGTTCGAGGAGAGACTATACTTACAGCCTTACCCAATAGGAAAATCAGGATCGAACACATGAGCGAAAAGAAAATCGAAACGCAAAATCAGCGGCTGAGCGCCTGGGTGGAAGAAGTGGCCCAGCTTTGCAAGCCGGATCGAGTGCACTGGTGCGACGGTTCGCACGAGGAATATCAGGCGATGCTGCAACTGATGGTGCAAACGGGCACGGCCATCTGGCTGGCCGAGGACAAGCGCCCCAACAGCATTCTGGTGCGATCGAGCCCGGCCGACGTGGCGCGCGTCGAAGACCGCACGTTCATCTGTTCGCGGACGCAGGAGGAAGCCGGTCCCACCAACAACTGGGAAGACCCCGCGAAGATGAAGCAGAAGCTGCAAGGGTTGTTTGCGGGCGCCATGACGGGACGGACCATGTATGTGATCCCGTACAGCATGGGCCCGATCGGCTCGCCGATTGCGAACATCGGCGTCGAGATCACCGACTCGCCGTATGTTGTGGCCAACATGCACATCATGGCGCGGGTCGGCACGCGCGTGCTCGAGGTTCTCGGAAGCGACGGCGATTTTGTGCGCGGCCTGCATTC
Organism: uncultured Acidobacteriaceae bacterium; assembly: GCA_963709835.1. Classification (GTDB taxonomy): domain Bacteria; phylum Acidobacteriota; class Terriglobia; order Terriglobales; family Acidobacteriaceae; genus Acidiflorens. Next base: position 86,518 of record CAVPYG010000002.1, on the reverse strand, counting down.
GGTGGGCGCTCCGCTGGCGGCCAACCAGGCGGATTCGACCTGGCCCAACAATGCCCAGGAAAAATACATCTGCCATTTTCCCGAGACGCGCGAGATCTGGTCGTACGGTTCCGGCTACGGCGGCAACGCGCTGCTCGGCAAGAAGTGCCACGCGCTGCGCATCGCTTCGGTGCAGGCCCGCGACGAAGGCTGGATGGCCGAGCACATGCTCATCCTGAAGATGACCAGATCCCGCCGGCAAGGTCAAGTACATTACGGGCGCGTTTCCTTCGGCCTGCGGCAAGACGAATCTTGCCATGCTGATCCCGACCATCCCGGGCTGGAAAGTCGAAACCATCGGCGACGACATTGCCTGGATGAAGTTCGGCGCCGATGGCCGGCTCTACGCCATCAATCCGGAGTACGGATTCTTTGGCGTGGCTCCCGGAACGAGCATGAAGTCGAACCCGAACGCGCATGCTCACCGCGACCAGGAACTCCATCTTCACCAATTGCGCCATGACTCCCGACGGCGATGTCTGGTGGGAACAGATGACCGAGGAAAAGCCGGCCGAATTGATCGACTGGTTGCGGCGGCCGTGGACCCCGGCTTCGGCCGCAAAGCGGCGCATCCCAACTGCCCGCTTCACCGTTCCGGCGAGCCAGTGCCCGGTGATTGCTCCCGAGTGGGAGGACCCGAAAGGCGTGCCCATCGACGCCATTCTTTTCGGTGGCCGCCGCGGCGGCGTGGTTCCGCTGGTGACGGAGTCGTTCAGTTGGCAGCACGGAACGTTTCTGGGCGCGACCGCGAGCAGCGAAACCACCGCGGCCGCCGCCGGCAAAGTCGGCGAACTTCGCCGCGACCCGATGGCCATGCTTCCTTTCTGCGGCTACCACATGGGCGATTACTTTGCCCACTTTCTCAAGATCGGCGCGAGGGCCGGAGCCAAGCTGCCCAAGATCTTTTATGTGAACTGGTTCCGCACCGACGAGCAACGGCAAATTCCTCTGGCCCGGATACGGCGAGAACAGCCGCGTGCTGAAGTGGATTTTCGAGCGCTGCGATGGCAAAGCGCACGCCGTGGATACGCCGATTGGCAGGCTTCCCGAGCCTGCGGATCTCGATACCAAGGGGCTTGACCTGCCTCGCTGCGAATCTCGCCAAGTTGCTCAGCGTGGATGTGGACGGCTGGCAGGCCGAAGTTCCCTTGATCCGGGAGCACTTCGCCAGGTTCGGCAGCCATCTTCCCGAAGGCTTGAACCAGGAAGTCGCCGAACTGGAAGACCGGCTGTGGAAGGCGAAGAAGTAGAACGCCGATTTACCGCCGAGACGCCGAGGACGCCGAGAAAACCTTTTTTGAGTTTTCACATGAAAGATTCTTCGTTGCCGTCCAATCGGCGTCTCGGCGGTGAACAGTTCTCTGTGCTTTAATCAAACATGTTTGCCCGAAAAGTCCGCGTGGAATACGAGCACGAAGGGCAGCTCCATCCCTGCCCGCTGAAATGGCTCGACAATTTCAGCATGCGCAACTTCACCAACGCGTCGGTTTTTGACGACACGCTGCCGGTAGCCGACGGTTGCCTGGAAATTGGAACGCATGTTCCGCTCGATCAACTTCGGGACGCGATGGAAGACTGGTTTCGCCGCAAGAGCTATCTGCCCAAAGATGCCAGGCTGGTGCTGACCCTGGCCTATAGTTTTCATTGTAATGGACGCTGCGCCACCGAGCGTCCTCAGGGGCGACCCGCATTTTTGAAACTGTTGCGGCACGACGAGTCGTGTTCCCAAAACCAATTCGTTGCAGCTCGCGCCGTCGAAACTCGCGGCGTTTTCCATCTTGAGCAGGCGCGCAAATAAACGGACGATCATGCCGTCGAAGCGCGTGCCGCTCAGCTTTCCCAGTTCCGCCATGCGCTTGCTCGTCGGTCTTGGGCGGCAGCGAAAGGGCCGCTCGCTGGTCATGTTCACGTAGGCGTCGGCGACGGCGATGATGCGGCCAGAGAGCGGTATATTCTCGCCCTTCAGTCCGAACGGATAGCCGCTGCCGTCGAAGGCCTCGTGATGCGACTCGACGGCCTGCGCCACGCGCTCGACTTTCAGGAATCGCCCGCAACACCTCCGCTCCCGACCTGCGGGTGGGTCTTGATCATCGGCAATTCCTCTTCCGTCAAGCGGGTCCGGCTTGTTCAGAATGCGATCGGGGATGAACAGCTTGCCCACGTCATGCACCGCGTCCGGCGAAGGCCACGTCCTCCACTTCCTGCGCGGAGAGGTTGAGCCCGCGCGCGATCATGCCGGCATAGTGGGCGCATTGCTCGCCATGTCCGGCAGCGTTGTGGCTCCCGCAGTTCCGCCGCGCGCGCCAGCGCTTCGACCGCCTCCTTCGATCGCCCGCCGATCCGCACTACTCGTCGCGTCCGCACAGCTTGCGCAGCGTGCCGACCAGTTCTTCGAGGTGCTCCGGCCCGTTATGCTCGCGCTGCAGAAATCCTTCGATGTAGCCGGAGACGAAGCTGGCGCTGCACGGCCGAGCCTTCGCCGAACGCATCCGAGGTAGAAACCTGGTTGCCGCCCGCGTGCTTGGCCACGTACATGCCCGCATCCGCCACGCGAATCAGGTCCTCCATGGAAAATCCATGCACCGGGAAACTGGCGACGCCAAAACTGCCGGTGATCTGGTGCTCTTCCAGCATGGGATCGGTCGCCAGCCAGAGGCGCAATCTCTCCGCCAGCACCTGCGCCTGCTCGATTCCGGTCTCGGGCATCAGGATGATGAACTCGTCGCCGCCATAACGGGCGACCACGTTGGACTGGCGGCACTTCTGTTCCAGCAGCCGGCCCACCCGCGCCAGCACCAGGTCGCCTTCCAGGTGGCCGAGCGAATCGTTCACCTCTTTGAATTTATCCAGGTCGATCAGCACCACCGAGAATGGCCGGCCCGAGCGCGACGCGCGCTTCCACTCCGAACTCAGCGCCTCCCAGAAAAACCGCCTCGTCTTGATGCCGGTCAAGCCATCGGTGATCGATTGCTGCTGCAGTTTCTGGAAGACGAAAGAATTGTGCAACGCCGTCGCCAGAAGATCGGCCAGCGTATTCAGAATCAGAACATCCTGCGGAGCGAACGCATTCTCCTCGCGGCTCTCGACGTTGAGCACGCCGAGCAGCGATCTCGCCATAACTGATGGGCAGGCAGAGCACGGCGCGCGATTCCGGCAGCACGCCGGCGAGTTGTCCCGGACCGGCGTTCTGCACCAGCGCGCTGACCCCGGTGCGCGCCACCTTTCCCAGAACTCCGCTGCCCACCGCGATACGCCGGCCCAGCGTGTGCGAGGTTGTTCCCGCCTCGGCTTTGATCTCGATATCCTTGGTGCGCATAGTCCATGATGCCGATGCCGATGTGATCGTAGCGGAAGTTTTTTTGGATCTCGCGCACGATGTCGGCCATCATCTGCTCGGCGTCCTCGCTGGAAATCGCCATTTTCGAAACGTTGTTGAGGAACGCCAGATGGCGGGCGCGGCGCTGCTCCTCGGTAAACAGGCGCGCATTCTCGATCGCCACTCCCAGTTGGCCGGCCGCGGTTTGCATGACTTCCAGGTCCCTCGCCTGGAATTGCAATTCCCGCTCGGTGCTCAGCGCCGCCATCACTCCCGCCGGCTTTACCGCCAAGGAAAATCGGCACGGCGCAAAACGACCGCGCCGGACGCGCAGGCACGAAGTCGACCCCCAGTTTCGACCGCACCTGTTCCAGATCGGATCTCAATCAGCAGCGGCTCTCCCGTCCTGAGAATGTACTCCGTCAATCCATTGCCCACCGGGCGCGAGCGCTTGGGAGCAACGATGCCGCCGTCGATCTCCAGTTCGAAGCGGATCTCATCTTCTTCCTGAAACGCGATATAGAAAGTTGCTGGTGTCGAAAATCTGGCCCAGTTCGATCTGCACCGTGCGCAGCACTTCGTCGGGATCGAGATGAGAACTGATGGCCTGCCCGATCTCGGTGAGCAGTTCGTATTCCTTGGTTCGCCGCTGGGCTTCGTGCATGACGACGTAGTTTTCCAGGGTGAGCGCGATCTGCAGCGCCAGTCCAATCAGCAAGCGCAAATTCGAAGAGCCGAACATCCGCCGTTCCGCGTGAGGAAACAGCAGGACGCCGAAGTTGTGCTCCCGCGTTTGCAGGCTCACCGCCATCAGGTCGGTGATTCCCTCGGCCAGCAGCGTCTGCTTGCAAGCCTCGAATTTTCCTCCTGAAAGCGCGGGCAACGGTTCTTCCAGTTCCACAAGGTTCCGGAAAGTAACGAACCCGCCGCGCCTATAGGCAAGCTCGGCGATGTACTCTCCGGCTTGCGACTTGTGCAACTTTTCGAGGAATTCGGCGGAAAAGCCTTTTTGGACCGAGGGCACGGTGCCGCGCCACTGCTGAGAAACAAACAAGACGGCGCGGCGCGTAGGTAGGGGCGCCACTAATCTTTCCACAAAAGCCTGCAAGCTGGGCACGAGGTCGGAGGCGGAGAGCAAGCGGCGCGGATCCACGCCCAGCGACGAGAACGCCAACGCGTTCTCCTGCACCGCGTTCCGCTCGTTTTCAAACAGCACCATCACCATCGCAATGGCCAGCACCATCTGCGGAATCGGCCCCAGGAAGCCTCCCAACTGGCCGACGATCTCGAGAAATGCTGGACGGATCTGGCCCGCTCCCATCAGCGCCGCCCACAGCGCCAGCGCAAACGCGAGCATCCGGAAAGCCACCGAATTCCTGCGATAAGCGTAACGATAGAACTGAAACGAGCAATACAGCAGCATCGCGGCGAGGCCCAGTTCCAGCCGTAAATACTTCACCGCCGGATGTACTCGCTCGCTGAGTACACCGCTCGCCATGGGCGCTCGCCAGCTTGTATACACGAGCAAAACGCCGGTCAGGGTCAGCGCAATGTCATACCACTTCAGCTGGAATGGTTCCTTCATCAGCCGGGTGGAGACGAAGATGCAGATCGCCATCGCCACCAGCAGCAGCGAGCTGAGCCAAAACAACCACGCGGATGCGCCTTGAAAAGCCTCCACGGCCGTGAGCGTGTAATGCAGCGTGAATGCCGCCCACGCCCATTGCCAGGCGCGAAAGTAATTGTGGCGGTTTTGCTCGTACAGGTACGAGAAGACGAGAAACACCAGCAGGGCTACGGCCCCAGGAATCAGCAACGAACCTGTGGCGACGCTATGCATCGGTTACCGCTTCCTCGAGGAACACTTCCTCATCCTCATCTCTAGCAATTGGGGGCCCGGATGGAACTCTTGTAGCTTAATCCTGTCACACTAGACGGATCGAAACAACAGTTGTATTCGGGTAGGTTCCGCCCTGGGTACGGCGTTTCCAAAAAAACGGTATCTACTTAAGGGATGCGATGTTGCCATAATGAGGTTCTGCCGAAAAGTGACCCTGGTAACCCGGAAGTAACCTCGTTCCTACAGGGGCTAAAAAATCTCAGCGGCTTAGGCTGCTAGAGCCAAAATCGCAATCCCGCTATACTCGAAAGTTATGCTTCGTGTTCGATTCGCGCCGTCGCCTACTGGATTTTTGCACGTCGGCAGTGCCCGCACTTTTATTTTCAACTGGCTCTACGCCCGCCACAACGGCGGAACGATGGTCCTGCGGCTCGACGACACCGATGTTGAACGCAACACCGACGCCTCCGTGAACTCCATTTTCGACGGCCTCCGTTGGCTCGGCCTCGGTTGGGACGAGGAATACAAGCAATCCGAGCGGCTTGCCCTGCACCGCCAGATCGCCGACGCCATCTTTCAGAAGGGTCTGGCGTACCGAGACTTCACTCCCGCCCACACGGGCGAAAGCGAAAAGTCCGGCGCCAATCAAACCTGGCTCTTCAACCCCGGAATGCGCGAGCTTTCCCGCGCGGAAAGCGATCGCCGGGCTGCGGCCGGAGAGTGCTACGCGCTCCGCTTCCGAGTCCCACATGAGATAGGCAAGCAAGTCCGCTTCGAAGATGCGGTTTACGGCTTGCAAATCAAACCGGCAGAAGACATCGAAGACTTCGCGCTTCTCCGTTCCGACGGCATGCCCACCTATCATCTCGCCTCCTGCGCCGACGACATCGACCTCCGCATCAGCCACATCATCCGCGGGCAAGACCATCTCTCGAACACCTACAAGCACGTGCTGATTTTCGAAGGCGCTGGCGCCCAGCCGCCGCAGTTCGCGCATCTTCCGCTGCTCGTCGCCCCCGATGGATCGAAGCTCTCCAAGCGCCGCCACGGGCCCGTGGTCAGCGTCACCACCTACCGCGACGCCGGATTCCTTCCCGAAGCTTTCATCAACTTTCTATGCCTGCTCGGCTGGTCGCCAAAAGACGATCGCACACAGATGACGCGCCAGGAATTGGTGGACGCCTTTTCCCTCGAAGGCATCAACCGCGCCAACGCGGTGGTGAATTTCACAGAGACCGGTGTGGAGCGGGCGCCCTCGCCCGCTTACCCCGACGAAACCTTCGACCCCAAAGCCCTCTGGCTCAACGCCGAGCACATTCGAGGACTTTCGCTCGACGACCTGAGTGCGCGCCTGCTACCCGTCGTGCACGCTGCCGGATTCTCTGTCGCGCCGGAGAAGATGCGCGCCATCACTCCGCTGATTCGAGAGCGGATCAAACTTCTGCGCGATGTTCTCACTGCTGCTGACTTCTTTTTTGTGGACGAGCTCCCGCCCTACGACCCAGCCGAACTTATCCCGCAGAAGGGCGACGCGGCCATGGCGCTCAGAGTTTTGATTCGCGGGCAAGAAGTCCTGGCGCAAACTGAATTCAAACACGACCCGCTGGATCAAACCCTCCGCGCCGCCGCTCAGGGGATGGGCGTAAAAGCCGGGCAAATGTTCCAACCCATTCGCGTGGCCGTGTGCGGCCGCAAAAATGCCCCGCCATTATTCGAGACGCTGGAAGTGCTGGGGAAGGAAGCGGTGCTGAAGAGGATTGAGCGGGCAACACAGAAGATGCAATAGATTGTGATCGCGGATGTGCCCATGAAAAGAAAATATCTCGCGTTTGACATCGAGACCGCAAAGGTCCTTCCTCAAGTCCTGCCCGGCGGGGACATTTTAAAATACCGGCCATTGGGAATTACCTGCGCGGCTGCACTGGCGACCGATAATAAGGAGCCGCGATTGTTCTACTCGCGAGATGCCAGTGGGCGCCCTTCTGCGCAAATGACCAAGGACGACCTGTCTGGTCTTGTAGATTTTCTTGCCGATCAAATCAAGAATGGTTACACCATACTGACGCATAATGGCCTGGGATTCGACTTTGATGTCGTCGCGGAAGAGTCCGGCCGCTTGAATGACTGCCGACAACTTGCCATGGGTCACGTGGACACAATGTTTCACGTTTTTTGCTGCAAAGGATTTGGAGTTGGACTGGAAGCGGCTGGGATAGCAATCGGGATCGGGAAATCAGAGGGGATAGAGGGTTGGGAAGCGCCGCAGCTATGGAAAGATGGCAAGCATGAAACAGTCTTGAAATATGTGGGCCAGGATTGCAGAGTTGCCCTGGAGGTTGCGGAAAAGAGCGAACGGCAAGGCACTTTTTTGTGGATCACTCAAAAAGGAAAGGAAGGCAACCTTGCGCTACCGAAGGGCTGGCTGACGGTGGAAGATGCAATGAAGCTGCCGCTTCCGGATACAAAATGGATGCCTGCCCCTTGGCCGCGCTCAAAGTTCACGAAATGGCTGGGATGAGTATCGTCGGCGCAAGAAACCGCGAATCCACTCTTCCATATAAAATACAAAGAGTATGAGCACGACGAATTTATCTTCGCCTAAATCTATGGAAGCCGATGCAAACTCGCCCTCCGAGCCTCGCCCCTCGAACTTCGTCCGCGACCAGGTCATCGAAGACATCAAGACCAAAAAGTACGGCGATGCCGTCATTCAGACCCGCTTCCCTCCCGAGCCCAACGGCTACCTGCACATTGGCCATGCCAAATCCATCTGCCTCAACTTTGGATTGGCCGACGAGTTCGGTGGCAAGACCAACCTGCGCTTCGACGACACGAACCCAGAAAAAGAGGAGCAGGAGTACGTTGACTCGATCATGAAGGACGTCCGCTGGCTGGGCTTCGAATGGGACGGTCTCTACTACGCTTCCGACTACTTCGACCAGCTCTACGAGTGGGCGATCAAACTCATTAACGATGGCAAAGCGTACGTTGACGATCTAAGCGCGGAAGAAATTCGCCAGCATCGCGGCACGCTCACCGAGCCCGGCATAGAAAGCCCGTATCGCAACCGCAGCGTGCAAGAGAACCTCGATCTTTTTGAGCGCATGCACAAAGGCGAGTTTCCGGATGGAACGCGCGTGCTGCGCGCCAAGATCGACATGGCGTCGCCGAACGTCAACCTGCGCGATCCCGTCATGTACCGCATCCTGCACGCCGAGCATAATCGTACCGGCGGCAAGTGGTGCATCTATCCCATGTACGATTACGCGCACGGACAGTCCGATTCCATCGAGCGCGTCACCCACTCCATTTGCACGCTAGAGTTCGAAGACCATCGCCCGCTTTATAACTGGTTCATCCAGCAGCTAGGAATTTTTCCGTCGCAGCAAATGGAGTTCGACCGCCTCAGCCTGACTTACACGCTGCTCAGCAAGCGCAAGCTGCTCACTCTGGTGCAGGAAAAACGCGTCACCGGCTGGAACGATCCGCGCATGCCCACGCTTTCCGGAATCAGGCGCCGCGGCTACACGCCGGAGGCGATCCGCCATTTTTGCGCGGCCATCGGAGTTTCGAAGACGAATGGCACGCTGGAACTCGCCATGCTCGAGCACTTCGTCCGCGAAGACCTGAACAAGCGCGCGCCGCGAGTGATGGCCGTGCTGCGGCCGTTGAAGGTCGTGATCGACAACTACCCGGAAGGTCAGGTCGAAGAGGCTGACGCGGTCAATAATCCAGAGGACGAAAGCGCCGGGAAGCGCAAAGTGCCATTTTCCAAAGTGCTCTACATCGAGCAGGACGATTTCCGCGAAGACCCGCCCAAACAGTATTACCGCCTGTCGCCGGGGCGCGAAGTGCGGCTGCGTTACGGCTACTTCATTACCGCGAAGTCTGTGGTGAAAAACGACAAGGGAGAAGTGGTTGAGGTGCATTGCACGTACGACCCGGCCACGCGTGGCGGCAATGCTCCCGATGGACGCAAAGTGAAATCGACCATCCACTGGGTCTCAGCCGCTCATGCCATCGACGCCGAAGTGCGTATCTACGACAAGCTTTTCACCAAGGAAGACCCGAATCAGGTTGAAGAAGGCCAGGAGTTTACTGCGAACTTGAATCCGAACTCGCTGGAAGTGATCGCGCAGGCGAAGCTGGAGCCATCGCTGGCGAATGCCCCGATCGAAGCCCGCTATCAGTTCGAACGCCTTGGGTATTTCTGCGTGGACCCGGATTCCAAGCCCGGACGTCTCGTATTCAACCGCACCGTGGCGCTGAAAGATACCTGGGCCAAGGTCGAAAAAAAGAACGAGAAGAAATCGGGCGCTTAGCGTACAGATTGTAGAGACGCGGCTTGCCGCGTCTCCCACTCGCGATCCTCACAGCACCCGGCACGCCTCCTCAAATTCAAGCCGCGGGTTGCGTGGATACAGCTTGCTGTGATCGCCATAGCCGAGATTGCAGAGAAAATTGACCTTCCATTTGCCGTCGGGGAAAAACTCCGCGTTCACCTTCGCCGCGTCGAAACCGGACATCGGCCCGCAATCAAGTCCCAGGGACCGCGCCGCAAGAATAAAATAGCCTCCTTGCAGCGAACTATTGCGCAAGGCCGTCTCATCGATCAATGGCTGGTTCCCCACAAAATAAGAACGCATGTCGCCGTGGGGAAATAGCTGGGGAAGTTTCTCGTGAAACTCGGTGTCCCACGCGACAATGACCGTGACCGGCGCCGCTTTCGTTTTTTCGACATTGCCCGGAGCGAGAGCGGGTACGAGTCTGGCCTTCGCCGCCTCGCTTTCGAGAAACACAAAACGGGCGGGACTGGAATTCGCGCTGGTCGGCCCCATCCGCGCCAGCTCGTAAACTTCGCGCAGCGTTTCCACGGGAACGCGCCTGGGAAGCCACGCCCTATGCGTTCGGGCCTTGGCGGAACAGCTGGTCAAGCGCATCGCTGGAGATCTTTGTTGAGTGCGCGGCGGTGTCTTGTATTTGTGTCATCATTCCTGCCTCAGGTGGTTTTTCTCAATCTTCTTAGATGTTGGAGATCGCCAGGAGATTCGGGACCGATGAGCGATGAAGCAAGGACGACATCATGCGGGAATCGCCGCGCACTGCACAGTTTCACACGATTACTTCCACGGTCCGCCCGTGTGCACCATCCACAGATCGGTGTCCGGCGCATTGATCACGCTAAACGGCATCCAGAAGTAGCCCCGCTGTCCCCAACCGTCGCCCCAACTGTTCTGGATCAGCGCCAGTTGCTTCGTCAGTCGTAGCCGAGACAGAGCACTTCGTGCCCGCCCTGTTGCTGTTCGCCCGGCTTCGGAATCGGCATGATGCCCGTGTCCGCCACCTGCTGCGACATGAACGACTCGTAGACCGTGAATCCGACCGTAACCGGCCACGGCGTCGGATCGGCCAGGCACCGGAGAAAGTCCGACAAACTTCCGATGCGGTGATAAGCGCCCGTCTTGTACTTGAGTGCATTCTGCGCCTGCTCCGCCGTCGGGACCGTGAACTTGCCCGCGACATAGGGATATAGCGCCGCCTCGCAGCAACCTTTTGCGGTGAGCACCTGGCAGCCGGTGCGCGGCATGGCGCCCTCATCTTCGGGAAACGACCCATCGGCAATCAGTTCCTCGACATACAGACACTGCGGGCTCAGGATCGGCGAGGCTTTCCCGTACTTCCGCGCGATCCACTCGCGCGCCGAGGAAAAGGCATGTCCGGTGCAACTTCCTTCCTCGCCCTGGTCCTTGATCGGGCCGCCCCACTCCCGCAGATCCACCTGCTGCGGGACGGGCTCCGCTCGCGGCGAAGCCCTGTACATCCGATCCCGCACATCGTGAACGTCGCGCAGCGCGCCAAACTTGCGCACGGTCACTGCAACCGCCCGAAAGTTACCGTTCGCACGAACTTCGAGTGCTGATGGAGTTTCAGCTTCTGGGTCGCCGCGTCCACAGCCGCATTGCCCGTCGGCGCCACCAGAATGCTGTTGTAATGCTCTGCAAAAGTGGATACGCTGTAGGGCGGTGCGGCCTTGAATCCTTGCCGTAAGTCCGCGTTCTGGCACGACGGAATCACCGCCGTGATTGCGTTCACCGTGCCTGCCACTAAGTCGGCAAGCAACGTAATCTTCGTCTGCGTATTCGGATCGCTCACCTGCGCAACCTGCAGCACAAGTTGCTGATCGGCCTGATAGGTGCTCACCGCCGCCTGCAACTGCTGGCAAACGCCCGGCGCGGAGCTCGACGAGACCCTGGCAAAATCGGCGGCCAGCGTCTTGATGGCCGCTGCGTCGGCATTGATCTTCGCCGCCAGATCGGCGTTTACCGGCTTGCCGTTGGCTACGGAGACGATTTGCAGAATGTCGATCAGGGCCGGCGCCGCCGCCGCAAGAATGGAATCGAGCGTTGACACCCAAGCCGTCGAACATGCGGTGCAGAACATTACTACCGACAACACAACAATAAGGACCTTTTTCATAACTGGTTCTCCTCTGAGTATTAAGCGTGTGAGTTACTTACTTTGAGTTGATGGCGGCCGTTGGCGAAGGCAACCAATGCGCCACAACGACGGCCAGCGGCGCAAGAATCGCCGCAGCGGTGGCATGGTTCATCCAGAACGCGGCGACCGCCGGCGTTGCGGCGCTTGCGAGCGTAGTGAGCAGTAACACGGCAGTGGGTAAATAGGCAGCATATTTTTTCAAGAGTGTATCTCCTTGTGATAGCGTTTGACTTATGTCGATTGGGATAGGTCGGTGGAAGCGGTCAAGCCTTGATGCCGGACTCATACGGCGATTGTGCCGAGCGCTTCGTCAGGGCTTCCCGGCGGGATAACCGTCCCTCTTGCGCGAGGCCAACGTGGACCCATCCGTATTCGAGAATGAGTTGGTCGTATTCAATCCCGGATTTCAGAATGGCGAGCGCCACTTTGTCCGGTGTGCCGAATGCGGGACAGACGAAGTCGCACGCCAGCCCCTGAAGGTGGGCGCTCGTAGCCACCCCGCCCACTGCCCGGTTTGCTTCTACCGAACGATAGCCGCTGTGCACAACAATCGGTCCGTCCTCAAGCAGCGTCCTGATTTTTTCCATGACCGCGGCCACCAGGCCCAGATTTGCAATGGCAATCGCGTTCGGAGTGTTATCGAGTCCGAGCCGGGCTGCCGTTTCGGAGAAACAGAATTCCTCCAGCGTGAAATGCTCTGAAATTTTCATAAGATTGTCAGTTGGTTGCCAGATTCACCGCAAACACGTCCCCGCGCTGCGTCTGCGGCCCCAAGTCCTGCCAGACCACTCCCGGCGAGCAACTCGACGAATACGGTGGCGACGGGTCCAGCACATCCGATCCAGGAGTCGTCAGGTCGCAGACGGTATCGCCCTGCGATGCGGCCGTCCCCAGCGCCGTTGGAGTCCCAATCCCGCTGGGCAATCCCGCCAGATTAAACGCCGTGATTCCAGAGCACGCCGTGCCCGGACAACCCGCGCCGACCGCCCCCGTCACCGCGAGCGTTCCGTTCCATCCGGCCGGACTGAATCCCGCAAGCGTCACGAACTCGCCGTCGTTCAACTGAATGCCCGCGCTTACGGTGATCGTCCCCGTTGTCCCAATCTCGGTCGCGCCAGTTACACTCACCGCCGTCGTGGATGGTGGATTCGTAATCGCAAAACACGACACCGACCCGCATAGTGGATTGACCGACGAAGTGCCCGCTCCTGTAGATGGCCCCGATGTGCCAGTCGTAAGCGCTTGGAATACGTCGTCGATCTGGTTAGTGCCCGTCAATCCTTCAATCGGATTGATTGTATTTCCTGCAACGTAAGAAGTGGAGCCGTACCACTGCCATCCGCATAAGCTCGTGGGCGAGCCTGTAAGTTGGGTAAAAGGGTCTGCCCATGCGACTTGCAACATCTGATAATAAGTTCCACTGGACCAAACCGAGGGAGCAGCGCCTGTCTTCGATCCAAGCGTGCATCCCCAATCGCTTGACCAGAATAGCCACTGAGCGTCTTGAGAATATTCACTTACTCCGTATTGCGTGCTGAAAGTGGTGCTGGTTGTAGTGTTGAACGAATGAGTAAACTCCCACACCTCTCCGGCGCTCGCCTGGCCTGCCAAAGAAACTCCCCCCGGCGTCGGAAAATATCCAGTGGGATACCTCGGGTAAGTTGACATACAGGCTTCCATGTTCTGCCAGGCATTGACCGTAAACTCCGAATAAAGCGTTCCACAGACGGGGTAAGTGTCGGTACCGGGGTCTCCGGCCCAACTCATGTGCGAGCCGAATATGTCTCCTATGTTGCAGTCCGGATTCTTCTGCGCGGGCCCAACATCAACGTAACAACCGGGAGGATAGGTCTGTGCTGTTCCCTGGCTCGCTAACGGATACAGGTAGACGCTGAACGGCGAGGGATAAACCACGGCTGTCAGCACAGGATTCCCGCAATTCGTGTAACTCGGCAGCGTGCAATTGCCTTGCGCATTTCTTGCGTCGTATAAACCGGAAAACACGCCGGCGTTATAGCCCCATCCTGAACTACTTTGGGCAAACATATAGTTTGTTCCCATCGCAGCATGGGCTGTCCCGTAAGCAGTGTATTGCAATGACGAATAGGCATTGAAGTTAGACGTTGTGTTCTGCCACATCATGTACTCGGTCTCCTGGCACGCCGGGTAGAAGTTGGCAGGCGCCGCCACGAGTTGGTGATAGAGTCCGTTGCGGCTGAAGCCATACGAACCGTGTAGCAGTTGAGGGCACGCTTGTCCGGTTCCATAAGGATTGGTGATTGCTTGCAGTGCGCCGATCGTTGTACCAGTCCATGATCCGCCAGAGCAGTTATAACCAGACCCACCCGAGCAACTCCAATCCGTCCATATCCCGGTAGCTGTGTTCAACAGGTGGTAAATATTCAAATTCGCGTCATAATCTATGGCCCAAATTCCTGTGTCCTGATCGGCGCCAGAATTGTATTTTGGCGCCTCACCATACGAGTTTGTCGAAGCCAGCATCGCGTAATACGTTGGATTGCCGTTGTAAGCTGAGTCGTTGCTGACTCCATCGTAGTTGTTCCAGCCAACTCCGCCCGTGGGCGTAAATTCGGGACCAACATTGACCCAGACCAATCCATTCGCATCGCCGACGGTTGAGGACATCAGATCGGGATGCCCCGTGAGCGCAACCGTCACTCCGCTCAGAGTTGCCAGTGCGGGCGTAGCCAGCGTGATGTGCTCATTGTCGCTGTAGCTGAGAATCGTCGTGTAGAGCGGCGTCGTGCCGCTGGAATTGCCGGCCCCGGATACGGACACCGCCTGGCCGACTATCGAGGAACCAAGACCTCCCGACCAGGCAAACGTGGAACTCACGACTGCCGAGTTTTTCGTCGTAGCTCCATTTGTACTAAGAGTGGTGGGACTGGCAATCCACTGGAACGACGAAGACGCAGAAGAGTTAGTGCCGGGAGTTACGTCCTGATAAAGGAACTGCGCCATCGAAGCTGTTCCAGTCCACTTTACTCCGCCATCGGTTAATACATCTCCTTTACAGCCTGACGGGAGAAATGGCGGGACAGACCCCCCGGAAACGCCGGCAGCCGTAACTTTATACAGGCACGTTGTCGAGGTTCCATTGTTAGCAACAAGATCGCCAGTGAAATAGCTATAACCGCTTTGCCATACACCGCTGTTCACCATTTCCGATGAACTTAAAGGATGAGTGACGTAAGTTCCATAAGTGTAACTCGTGCTCGGCGTCCAGCAGGGTGCGTTTGTTTCTGGTCCGACTGTCGCAATACATCCACCTGTTCCGCTGTTTCCCAACGGCAAACCGTAGTCAAAATCGACAATCGTGCTGCCAAACGAGTAGGCTCCCGTGGTAGGATTGACCGTGATCGGAGTGACGGCTTTATGGTTTGTAAGACCTGTGGACGAAGTAACCCCATTGAGTGTGCTGCCAAAGACGTAAATCAGATTCGGGTTAACACGCGAGAAAAAGACGCTACCGAAGTCGGCGATTGGACATCCGGTTGACAACTGGGATTGTGCAACAGAGCATGTACCGTTTTGCCCCGTTGAAATGAAGATGCCTTGCGAGGGATAAGTCCCTCCCCAATTACCCGTCGAGCAAAATCCGGTCGCGGTGTTGAACCGGCAAAGCGCCTGCGCCCCTCCCGTAATCACGAATGACACAAGACTTGTATTCGTGTTGGTCAGCGTGAAGTATCCCGCTCCTCCCATCCCCGCCGTGATCATGCTGGAGGTCAGGCCAGTACTGTTCTGATCCGTCAAACGGGTGATGGGGCTCAGATTAGAGGTACTACTGAACGTGGTTCCATTCCAGTTTTTGTGTCCAAGAAACGAAGTGTCGTAAACCGTGGCTCCGTTGTTGATAAGGCCGCCAACGTTCGGTAGCGTGGACACAGGAATCAAATCCACGCCGTTGTAAGCGCAAAAGTTTGGCGCTGCGCAGCTGCCGTATGTGGCCGATCCCGAGTACCACCCCAGACCTGAGTATGCCGCTTGCCCGAAGGCAGGAAGGCAAAGCACCACTACCGCCAGAAACTTGTTCATCGCTCTTTACTCCACAAGAAATCGCACATCGCGTTATGCCAAGTCCGGGCCTTCTCCCAACGCAAGGTCCGGTGCAGACCCATGAGCTCCGCCCACGAAGCCGCTCGCGCCTTCGTTATAATGTTGGTTCGCTCTTTTCCCGCCACTTGCGGCAGAGCTTCATGGAAAGGAAACCATGCCGACCGACGTAGTCATGCCCCAGATGGGCGAATCGATTTTCGAAGGAACCATCACCAAATGGCTCAAAAAGCCCGGTGACAAAGTTCAGCGCGACGAACCCCTGTTCGAGATTTCCACCGACAAGGTCGATGCCGAAATCCCCGCGCCCGCCAGCGGCATCCTTCAGGAAATCAAGGTTGCCGAAGGCAACACTGTTCAAGTCAACACCGTAGTCGGAGTAATCGGAGACGGCAATGGCGCTCCCGCTGCTGCCCCCGCCAAATCCGCTGCTCCAGTTTCAACGCCTGCTCCCGCCGCTACGGCATCCTCCAAGAACGCAGCTCCGGTCCCGCCGCCCCCACCCGTTCCCAGCGTGGTCGAAAACGAAGAAGATTCCGAAGTCCGATCTTCCCCGCTCGTCCGCAAGCTCGCCCGCGAGCACAACCTGGATCTCGCAAAAGTAAGCGGCACCGGCGCCGGCGGCCGCGTCACCAAGCAAAACGTCCTCGATTTCGTCGAACACCGCACCGCCGCACCAGTGGCTGCTCCGGTTGCGGCCCCTGCGCCGGCGGTGATTCCCGGCGACCTCGTGCCCATGTCGCAGATGCGCAAGATCATCGCGCAGCGCATGGTCGAATCGCGCCGCACCAGCGCTCATGTCCACTGCATGTTCGAGGTGGATATGACTCGCATCGTCAATTTGCGCAACCAGCTCAAGAACGGTTTCGAGCAGCGTCACGGCACGCGGCTAACATTTATGCCGTTCTTCGTCCGCGCCGCCATCATCGCCTTGCAGCAATATCCCATCGTCAACGGCTCGCTCGAAGGCGACAGCGTCCGCTACCACCAGCACATCAACGCTGGCATCGCCGTCGCCCTCGATTGGGGACTCATCGTTCCCGTCCTCAAGAACGCCGGGGAACTCAACTTCCTCGGCCTGCAACGCGGAATCGCCGACCTCGGCGAGCGCGCCCGTTCAAAAAAACTAAAGCCATCTGACGTCGAAGGCGCGACCTTCACCATCACCAACCCCGGCCAGTTTGGCGCGGTATTCGGCTTGCCCATCATCAATCAGCCGAACGTCGCCATCATGGGCGTCGGCGGAATCGCCAAACAGCCCGTCGTGATCACCGACAAAGACGGCGCGGATTCCATCGCCATCCGTTCTGTCGTTCACCTCACCCTCGGCTACGACCATCGCATCATCGACGGCGCCCTGGCCGACCAATTCATGGTCGTCGTAAAGAAGACGTTGGAAGGCTGGAACGAAGAGGTCGGATAGCGCGGTTCCAGCTTTGCTGTACCACGCTCGTGTAGAGACGGGGCTTGCCCCGTCTCCCTCGGGAGTAATTCACAGTTTGCTTGTTTGTACAGCAATTCTGGATTCGCTATAGATTCGTCTCTGCCCTCGCCTTTCGGCCTTCTATTTCCAGAAGTGCAACATGATCTGCACGATTACCACCACAAATCCGACCATCGTGGCAAACGCCGCCGTTCTTCCCGATTGTTCCCCGCGCACAATTTCCAGGTTCTTCACCCGTTCCGCCAACGCGGTGTGCTCGCGCTCATACATTTCGCGCCGAAGGTATTCCGCACGCTCCTCGTTGATCTGCGCGCGGAAATTGTTCATCTCCTCCAACCGGTAATCGAGGACCTCATTCGCCTTTTGAATTTTGGCGTCTCCGGCCTCGTGGCGGAGGTCATCCGCTCGGACGTGCGCTTCCATCGCCGCGTCCAGGCGCCGTAACTCGGCCTCCGTCCATCTCCGCTCGCCCTCGACCGTTCGATCGACAAACTCAAGCAACGGCAACGGCACCCGCGGGGATTGTCGCGAATCGAATTCTCCCAACCTTCGCCTCTCTTCCCGGATTTCATCGCTCGAATGTTTCATGTCAGTGGATAGTCGACATGCAGCGCCGTCGAATACCTCGAATACTTCGGCGGTCCGCTACCGTCATGGCCCCTCAAAAAATAGGTTTGTGCCCGCGCGTACCTCGTGAGCGTGAAGCTGCTCGCCCGTGAATCGGCCCACCAGATTTCCGTTGTAGCCAACGCCCCACCCGTTGTCCGAGTACCTTACTTCAATTCCGCCTCCCGCGACCGGAGTAAATCCAACGTCCACCGTCACCGTCGTCGAAGTCACATTCGTGACCTCCGCGTCGGTGAGATCGCCAATGTAATAACTCCCCACCTCGGTCGCATCCATCGGCGTCAGCACCTGTGTCTGCTTCATCTGGGCCGTACCAAAAGCAAAATCCAGCGAAGGATCTCCCGCATCCACGAATTTCATCGTGTAGCGGCTGTTCTCGCCGGCCATGTCGGCGATCTCCACATCCACTTCGCGCACGATCGCCAGGAACGAAGCCATCCGCGATGGAACATTCACCGCCAGCCCGTCGCCCGGAAAAATGTCCGCCGCCCCGCCCGGCAGAAACTGACTCCACGCCTGATACTCCCCAACCCATCCCTGCCCCGCGTCATCCAGCAAAGCCAACGCAGCCGTTTCGCAATCCGCCGAGGTCCGTGGAACGGGCAGCCCAATCTCCCGCACGCTCCCGCGTACTCCGTCATCCCCGCCGCGCTGATGGGCCGCGATGCTCGCCGAGTTGATCACTCGCGCCATGGCATGGCCCTGACCGCGATAACTCACCTCGATCAATTCGCTCAACGCTGGTATGTACCCGGAATAGAATTCCAGCGCCGGCGCGGTCGTGACCTGGCATGCCGCCCCGTCCAGCAGCGATCCCGTCAGCACCGTTACCGTGCTTCCCTCAAAAGGCGTGGCCCGCACCAGCGCATCGACCGGCAACCATATGTACGTGAACGCAACCGAACAATGCAGGCTGCCGGCATTGATGAGCGCATAAGTGCAGAACCCCGGCGCGTTTTGAACCACCTCATCGTATAGGACCGTTGCCGCCGCGACCTGCGTCGCCGGATTTGCCGGATCGATGTCCTGGACCTCCAGCACAACTCTCACGTCGCAGCCGACTGCGCCTCCGCCTCGCGCCCCGCCGCTCGGATGCAGCGAGGAATGAAACACCTGCTGCATCCGGTAGGCCTCTGTCGGATACAGCATCGTCGTAAACACATAATGGTGCCCAGCCTGTGTAGCGAGTGGAGTGCCCGTCACGGCGCCTCGGACCAAGGCCTGAATATTGCAAGTTCCGCCCACGGGCGTTATGCGGAAGCCCGCGAGGCAACCCGCAATCGAGACCGCGCCGGCGTACAGTCCCCCGATCACTCCATCCGACGCCGCACTGGAAACGAATACGACGTCCCCGTGCTCCAGCTTCGTGGCTCCGCCCAGTTCGATCTGTTCGATAAAACTCAGGAGCGTTTGCCCATCGGTCCCTGTTCCTCCTGCAACCTGCAACGCTCCATTGCTCACCGTAATCGCACCCAGCGGATCGGAGACCGTCCAATGCGTCGGATCCATCTCCGTATAAATCTCATCCAGAATCGTCCGGTTGTACAGCGCAACCTGACTGCTGCGCGTGAACGGCTTCTGTGAAAGATAGAAATAGGTCGTGAACCCGTCGCCGCAGAAGTAATCCTTCACATGCGCGCTCGGTTCCAGCGGCCCCAGAATCGTCAAGTCGTTCACCAGCCGGTTCACGCTCTGCAATTGCAAATCGCCCGGAGAAAACGTTGCCGCACTCTCCGCGAGCGCATATGTGTTTGCCCCCAACGGCGCAAAAAACAGCTTGCCGTTGTCGTCCCGGTATGAGCATCGCGCCGACAGCGCAATCTCCGCCGCCGATTCCGTCCATTTCTTCGCCGGGTTGACGCTGTAATAAGGAATCGGGTCCCCCGCCTCGACGCCGCTCACATCAAACCGTCCCGGCAGCGCCTCCGCCGTCAATTGCTCGAACGCGCTGCCGGCACTGCGATCCACAAATGGAGGATGCGGGGGAGGCGCCTTTTCGTCCATCAGCATCACGTCGCTCAGTGCGTTTATCTCGTATCTGTACACTGGCCCGCGATCCGCCCAGCCCAGATACTGATACGCCGGCGTTTCGACAATGTATCCCGTGAACAAATCATTTCCGTTGCTTAAGGTCAGTGTTATGCGACCGCCCATCGCCGGCACCGCCAAACTCCCCAGTCCAGATACCAGTCCGAACTTCAATTCGGCCGGACTGTTCAGCTTGCGCGCCAGGCTAGGGGCTTTGCCCGCATCCACGAATGCCGTGTAGTCCTGCGCTCCCAGACCGTCCAGGTTATCAATCAGTAATTTCATGATGATCGGAAAACTCCGCGCTCCCTGTGCTCGTCTGTGCTCTCTGCGTTAAGGTTCTTGCTCTTGTTATTGCGACGAACCCCTAATACACCGCCGCTCCGCTCGCCGGAAAGTAACTCCGGTAGCAAAGCACCACCGCTCCGTCGTTGACATCCACCGTTGGCAGCGCCGTAAACGACGCCTGCAGCGCCAACTCTCCGATCGGCTTTTGAATCTCAATCAAGCTCTCCCGCGCCCATTCCGCCTTCACCGTGCACGGACTCAAAATCGGATAGAAGAAACACACCCGTCCGCCAGATTCGTCTTCCGCCACGAATAACCCCGACCACTGTTGCAGAAACGCGCCGCCTTCGCGATCCACAAACGCCATTACCTTGCTGCACCGCCGCCCCGCCGCCGGCACTCCTCCCGGCAACGCCTGCGTCAGCAGCAACGACGTCGCCGTCACCTGCGCGACTCGGCCCACGTTGAACGTAACTCGCCGCACATAGTTGGCATCCTGCCGCACGTCCGCCGGATTCTTCACATACGCCGCCGCAATGCCGGTGCCCACATAGCCAACTCTGCTGCGCGTAATCCACATCGCACGCCACCAGGTCGCCCGGCTGGAATCCAGCGACGGCGCCCGCTCCCAACACCAGCTCCTCAGCGGTTGACCCAGCCAGCAAGGGCACAGCCGCCAGCGGAATCCCTCCTGACCCTGCCGGCGATGCGCTCGGATCCGTGGCCAGCACATTCATGTGCTCTGCGCCTCCCGCCAGCGCCATCTGCAACTTTCCCCAGTCGCGAAATTCGAAATCGACCGCGCTCCCAAAGCGTGCCGACGCTTGCGCCGACACCGCGCCCGCCGTGCCGCCGGTCAGTGCCTTCGATCTGCGATGTGCTGGTGCGCTGAAAGTTTTCAATCCATCCCAAGTCAATCCACGGCGCCGGCGGGGCATCCAGTTGGAAACCGCTGTTTTGCGATGGATCGAAAATCGCCGTCGGCCCGTTCACCCTGTCCACCGGCGCGAAATAAGCGCGCGTCTGCCGTGCAATTGGCCGTAACCCCGCCCGCGTCATGCTTCCACCTCGGGCAGAAAGAAATAAATCCTCAGCTGCGCATACCGGTCCACCCGCGCCGCGCCCGCGCTCCACTGTTGCTTCTGGATCGGGACATCTCCCGGCGCATTCCCCATCACCGGCACCGTCCAGAAAATTCCCGACCCCAAATCAACGCTCGGAGTCTGGCTGTAATCGAGCATTTCCGTATGCGGCGGATCGCAGATTCCGAGTAACTCGACATCCATCTCCGCCAGCATGCGCCCTCGATCCACTCCCGTTCCGCCGCTGCCTTCGCTCGCATACCAGATATGGCAATCCAGGCCCAGCATCGGACGCGTGCTTTCCGCAATCAATACTTCGCCAAAGTCCACGTAGAACGCCCCCGGCTGCGCTTCCCCAAACCGCGGCTCCATGTTTTCCCGGACCACGATCCCCGGCACCGTCACCCCGTCAATCACCATCGTTCGCGCCGGATTCAACGCCGCCAGCCGCCCCCGCAGCGCCATATAAAAACTGTCTTTCGCCGCTTGCATATTTCTCCTGTTAGTCCTGGTAAGTCTCCGCCTTCGCTATAGCCGGGGCTGATTCGAGTAACCGGCCCTAACTGACACCTGATGGCTGACGGCTGACAGCTACCTACGCCACCGCCGCCACCCGGTACAGATACGCCATCCCCTCGAGCCGTTCAACCACAAACCCCTCGATGTGGAACACTTCTCCGCCGTACACCAATCCCAGCGCCGTCTCGAACAATACTTCCGCCGACGCCACGTTCCGCTGACTCACCTGCTCCGCCATCGCCGCTTGTCCTGCCAGTAACTCGATGCGCCGCCGTGGACCGTTCGTCTCAGTCGTCAGCTCACGCACAACCACCGGCGCAGATCGACGCCTGCACCACTCCCGGATCCACCAGCCCCAGTCCCGCCACAGCATCGGCCGGCAAGCCCGCTGCCGCAAACAACAGCGTCACCTCCGTGCCGCCCAGGGTTTGCAACATTGCATCCGCTGCCCGCGCTGCCGCCGCCCCAGAAATTCCAGTCATCGTCATCCCACTCTCTGCGCCACAAACGGCGCCAGCAACTCTTGCACCGTCTCATCCAGCAGCGAGTCGGAGAAGTACCACAACTGCATTCCGTCGGGGACAACATTCTTCTTCACATTCAGCGCCGGAGTTGCCTGCGCATTCTTTACCAATTGCGCGCATGCCACCTTGACCGCGTCGGGAAACGTGTCAAACCCCGCCGTATACACAATCTCTATCTCGGTGAACGCCCACCCCATCACATTCACCGGAAGCGTGACTTCTCCCGTCTCCGCAAATGTATCCAGGTCCGCCACGTTCAAGTCCACCCACGTCCCCGGAACTCCAAACGCGAGGGCGACGTCCCACAAATCCGCCTCGTAATCCAACTCGCCCCGCCGCGGCGTCGCATACCGGGCCCGCGCCGAAACAATCGGCGATGTCGCCGGAGCCAGCCGGATTCAGCGGCAGATAAGTAAGCTGCACCGGCCTTTGTCCGTTGTCGGTTCGCAACCGCTCCGTGTACTGATTGATCGCCAGCGTGATCCTTCGGCAATGCGCATCGATAATCGCCGATGCCGCCGTCACCCACGCCACATTGGTCGTCGCTTCCAGCCCATACAACTCATATTCCGATGGCTTGCAAATAATTCATGATGGGATTTCCCGTTCTCAATAGTCTGCAGGTCTCGGTCCTCCGTCCGCTTTGTGGATCTTGGCCACTGAGAACTGAGAACCGAGAACTGAGAACTCGCTTTACCGGTTCACCAGCACTTCGTAGTGCGCATAGGTCGCGCCTTTCACCACCACGCCGCCAAATTTCACTACCACGCTTTGCGTCATCAGCGTGCTCGGCAGTCCCAGTTTGAATACCCGCGGATTCGGATCCGTCAGCCAGTGGTACTCGATCAGGTCCTCGGTCACGATGTACGCCGGCAACACCGCGCTGCCACTTCCCGGTGTGCCCGTATAAGGAAGCGCCCACTCCGGAATCAGCGGCAACTCGCCCGCCTGCGTGCTCAACGTCTTCACCGTCAGCCCGCCCGTGATCTGCGCCGTCGAGAGCACGACGTTGAACTCCGCCTTCATCTCGCGGTCGATCAGGTCGAGCAGCACCGGGTTCGCATAGATCGCCGTCGGCCGCACGTCGAACGACGAACTCGACACCATCTGCGCGATGGTGCTCTTCAGTCCGTCCACGATGCTGGCCGTGGTCGCGATGGTGACGGTGTTGCCTCCCGCCTCGATCTGCCCGATCGCGCCGAAATACTGCGGCGTCGTTGGAGTGCTCAGCGAAGTGTCGTTGCCGTTCCACAGCGCCACGTCGTGCGTGCGCAGAAGCCCGTCCACCGCATCGGCCAGGTCCTTGGCTTGCAGATAAGCGAACTGGCTCTGCTGTGTTCCCACCTCCATGTCAAACAGGTTGTAGTTGATCTGCGAGACCAGCGCCTTCAGCGGAACGGTGCGCTCCACCCGCGTCGGCGCTTGCAACGTCGGCGCAATGTTTCGCGGATCGACGAACGCCTGCGCCGCCGTGGGCGAAGCAATTGCCGTCTCCTCGAAGAACCGCGATGGATGCCCCGTCGCCGGCACCTGCTTCATCCGTTGCCCGAACACGCCCCGCCGCCGCACAATGTCCGTGATCTCGGTCTGATACCGCTCGATTTCGATCGCGCCCGGCCCCAGAAAGTCCGCTGCTGCATGCAAATCCAGAAAATTCGCTTTCATGTCTTCTCCTCAATTTGAGTTTCAATTCCGTTCCTACCCGCATTCGCTTTCGTCGCTCCTTTGCGAAGCGCAGGATCCATGACTTGCTCGTTATCTTTCGACTCGCTTCAGGAAAGCGTGCCGAGGATGTTGTTGGCGAGGGTGAGGGCGGGATCCGCGGCGTCGAGGTCGTTGGCGACCAGGGTTACAGATGCGCTTGAGATCGCCGCCGGCGATCGATCGCGCCGTTCGCCATGCTGGTAAGGTCGAATCCGCGCGACGCCGCTTTTTGCAGGCTGGCTGCGGTGAAGGTGGATTTTGCGAAAGTGTCCAAGATCGGTTATCAACTTGCGTGCTGTTGGCCATGCTCATGTCTCCTTGTTGATTTCATTGCACAAATAAAAGACGCGAGCTATCTCGCGCCCCTGACTCGTGCCCTATCCGTTCGCGTTTTGCGGGGAGCCACCAGCCCAAGAAAAAGGACGCGAACGAATTCGCGACCCCGAACGACTAACTGACTAACGCCTAACGACCGATCGACCAACGACGACTTACTCGATCATCCCCGCCCGCGCCAACTCCGCCTTCACCGCGATCCGCTGCTCCACGCTCAGTGCCGCAAGCGTCTTATTAAGCACCCCCGGGTCCAGCCGTTCGCCTTCGATCTCGTTCTTTCCGATCAACGCCGACACCACCGGTGACAGCGTCTTCCGCGCCATCCGCGACGCCTGCGCCTTCAGGTCCGCATTCGACTTCTCCAGTTGCACAACCCGCTGCTGCAAGTCGGTGCCCACGTTCCTTCCGCCTGGTCTTGCGGACGTTGATTCCACGTGGCTAACGTCTCTCCTCGACCGCCGCGACGATCCGGTCCACTTTCGCATTCAGCATTTCCTGCTGCGCGTCCAGTTTCCCCAACACGCGATCGAGAGTCTCCGTGGCCGCCGCCAGTCGTTCCGCCGCCGCCATCATCTGCTGCACCATCTCTTCGTTCATTCGTCTTTCCTCCCTGATTTATTTGGCGATACCCTGGTACCTCTTATGATTTGTCATCCTGAGCGGAGCATGGACTTCACGAAGTGAAGTTCATGCGGAGTCGAAGGACCCCTTACCTACCCCGCCGCCATGCTCTACTTACCCCAGCTCAATCCATGTCGAGCGATACGCCGCCTTATCCCGCCGCAGCACCGCCGCCCCCGTAAAAGTCACCCGGTTCAGCACCCACACGCTCGCCGTGATGTCTTCCACCAGCGCATCCGTAATCTCGTACGACATTCCCAGCCCGCCAAAAACCCGCCCGCCCTTTCGCGACCTTCGAAAGGCGGGAATGTCTTTCCTGATGACTGATGGCTGACGGCTGACGGCTGCTTTCCCGATCTCCTTCACGATCTCCGGAAAGTCCCGCGCATATAAAAATCCACCGACTTCAATCTCGCGCCCCACAATTTCCGCTCGCGTGATCACGCCAATCTTCCGCCGCGCGTCGTGCCGATCCAGCGCCGGCGAGTAGTCCAGCCCCATCCCCATCAGCGACGGAATCGCCGCCTCCGCCGCCCGCCGCGTCAGCAACACGCGATGCCCCCGCGCGCCCGACGGCGATTTGTCCGATGCAACATCGACGATCGTCAATACTCCCCGAAACTCTGTCCGGTTCGGGTGACCATACACCGCGGGCATCTCAATCGCCATCGACTCCAGTGACATTCCCATCTTTGATCTCCTCAATAACAAGGTCTCAGGTGTTAGGTCTCAGGTCTCAGGAAAGCCGAAGGCATCTCAGCTTTTGTTCCTGAGACCTGACACCTGCGACCTGAGACCTGTTCTATATAATCTCCGCCAACCCTCGCGCCCGCCGCACCTCGTTCACCGTGACCACCCCATTGCGCAGCAGGATTTCGTCGATCTGCGCCTGTTCCATCTCGTCTTGCGCATCCACGTCGGTGAATACAAACTCCAGGTCCGTCCACCCCAGCCTCTTCGCAATCGCATCCCGAGTCAGATACTCCGCCACCAACCGCGCCGTCGGAACAATCGCCGACCGGAACCCCAAATCGCTCATCTCCCCCGCCGTCGCCCGGTTCACGTCCTGCTCTAACCCCAGAAACTGCGCCGGCAGATCGAACGCATTCGCGATGATCCGCACCAGAAACTCCTGCCACGCCAGCCGCAGGTCCGCGTCCGTCCCCGCCGCGAACCGCAGCACCTCCGGCTTCGACTCCGCCGACAAAATCGGCACGCGCCCCGTGCCCTCAATCTCGTCCTGCCACCACCGGATCAGCCGCTCATGATGTGCCGGAGTCAGCCCTTGCAGCCACAGCGCGTACTGCACCACCGAATTCGAAGCCAGCCGCCCCGCATACCGGTACGCGCCCAGAAACGCATTGATCGTTTCGAACGCCACCTCCAGCCGCCCCAGCCCAAACGGCGTGTGCGTCCGCGGATTCAGCCGGATGTAACTGAGTTCGTTATCGTTCAGCACGATCTGCCCATCCGCCCCATACAACCCCGTCACCTGCGCATAACGCGGCGAGTCGGGACGCCCATCCCAATCCGTCATGATCCGGATCGTCGCCCCATCCACCGGCCACATCACCAACGGACCAGAGGTCGGATGGGTGCCCCTCGATAAGAGGGAAGGCTGTGTCAAGGGCAAACTTCTCCCCTGCGGTTTTTGGGACCGCCGCGTTTGCCAGAGAGGTTGAGGACCAAGACCCTGGAAATCTCACGCGAAATCATTTTCCGGTGGAAGATCGTTCCACCAACCATCGATTCGGCCCTAACATCGACCATGATTCTTCTATGCGAACATCCCGCCGTGGCCGTAGCCGGGACGGTGGGAAAGTGGGAAACGGTTTTTTGTTTTCCACTTTTCCACCGTCCACGCGGGATGCGAGAGCGCCCAATCAGTCCTGCGGTCTAGCTCGCGCCGACCAGGGGCACCCGCGGGCTGCTCTCGATACGAACGATCTCCGGATACGCCACTTGCGTGCGCAGCATCCAGTAGAGTCGTACGGCCAACTTGCGCGCCGCTGCCACCTTCGCCACGCCCTTCGGCTTTTGATGGCAACGATGCAAATATTCTTTCTTCATTCCCGGATCGAAGCGCACCGCGATCTGCGCCGCTTCCACCAGCAACGATCGCAACAGGCGATTCCCCTGTTTCGAGATTGATCCCAGCATCTGATGCCCGCCCGAACTGTATTCGCGCGGAATCAGTCCCAAGTAACTCGCCACCTGCTTGCCTCGCCGGAACCGACTTACATCGCCGATGGTCAGCACGTAAGCCAGCGCCGTGTTCGGACCGACTCCCGGCTGCGTCATCAGCAAGCGGGCCTGCTCATGCTGCTCGGCCGCATGCTGCACCACCTGGTCCAACTTACTAACCTGCTGGTCTAACATCGCCAGCAGCCCGAGTAAGTCCTCGCGCCGGCAAGCCGCCCAAGGTTTCAGCGGTAACTTGCGCAACGCTTTCTGTCCCGCCGCGCTCCATAGCTTGTTCCGTTTCTGCATCCCCTTATTCAGAGAAAGGTGTTGCAGTTCGTTTTTCACCCGGCTCCGGATCTCCACCAGTTTGTGCCGATGCACCACCAACTGCCGCAGATCGCGCTGCTCCCGGTCCGGAGCCCACAACCGCGGAAACCGCCCTTCCACCACCAGCTTCAGAATGTGGGCCGCATCCCGTTTGTCCGTCTTCTGTTTGCGCACGTAACTCGCTCGGATCTGCGCCGCATCCCCGATCCAGATCTCGTGTCCCAAGTCCTGGACCATCTCGATGAACCACTGGCTGTTGCCCGTGGCCTCGACGCCGATCAGTGCCGGCGCCGCCAGCCGTTCGTAGAACGCCTTGGCGTCCCCCGAAGCATGCGCCAGCTTCTGTTCGCCGGTTTCCCCGGTCTCCGTATCCACCCACGCAATTTGTTGCCAGCTCGGATGGAAATCACACCCTATAATCATCATGGTGAAGGCTCCTTACCTTCCCAGCGTCTCTCGGTCCTCAACCTCAAGACTACTGGGATTCTATCGAGCCTTCCCTCTTATCCAATCAATCCTAGCGTCGCGTTTTTTGCGACGTTAGGGTGGGTTCCAACGGTCGATTGCGTCTGCCCGTCGCCCGCGCTTGGAACCTGTGGCAGCGACCATCCCTCCACCAAATCAATTTCAATCGCCCCATATCCTCCGACAATCACGTCCTCCAGTACCTGCTCGATCAGCGACCGGAACGAATCGTCGGGATTCGGAGCCTCAAAATTCTCGGTCAACACCTGGATCCGCTGCGCCCCATCTGGAATCTGCTCCAGCACTCGCCCGCGCCGTGGCTGGATGCGCCATCGCATCCCCACAATCCGGTCCTTAATCACGTTGATCGCCCGCCGCGCCACCGGAGTCTCCGCAAACCGCCGCAAGTTTGCCGGTGTAGGTTTCGGCGCCAGATTGTGTGGCGCGGGCGCCCC
This sequence comes from uncultured Acidobacteriaceae bacterium, assembly GCA_963709835.1. Lineage (GTDB taxonomy): Bacteria > Acidobacteriota > Terriglobia > Terriglobales > Acidobacteriaceae > Acidiflorens. The sequence goes on along the minus strand of CAVPYG010000002.1, from coordinate 58,144 downwards.
CGCCCGCGAGTTGCCGCCCGGAACGCCGCCTTGCGAAAATCCCGGCGAAGAGAACGGAGCCAGGTTCGACCCCGCTCCCGCCGTCCGCCGCCCATCGCGCCCGGCAAACAAATTCGTCGAAAGCAATTCCCGCAAAGACACCTCTCCCACCCGGCGCATAGCGCCGCGCACCCTCTCTCGAATGTTCATGAATCTCCCCGCCTCGTGTGGTTAAAACTCGTGTGGGGACGGGGCTCCGCCCCGTCCAATCGAGCGCAGCTCGCCGCTTTCCCATGTGTGCCGCTGTGCCCCCGGTGGTAAAGTCTTTCCCCAAAAACAAAACGGCACAGCTTTTCGCCGTGCCGTCCATAACACAATAACCTTTATAAAATTGTCATCCTGAGCGAAGCGAAGGATCTGATTTTCCTGACGGCTGACGGCTGATAGCTGATAGCTAAACTACGCCCGCAGCTCCCGCCGCACCTCGCCCGCAATCTCCGTCATCTCCCCCACCGTCCTCACCCGTACCGAATTCTGCTCCAGCATCCCAATCGCAAACCTCGTCTTCTCTTCCCGCAACGCCATCTCCTGATCCACCACCGCCGTCAACGAAGGCTGCAATTGCTCCTGCCGCATCCCCGCCTCAACCCGCGAGTAACGATAAGCCAGCGCCAGCGCCTGGTCCACGTTCGCCGCTACCGATACCGCATGGAACATTTTCACCGCGCTCCCCACCCGATAGCCAAAGTCAATCCGGAACGGATCTCCCGGCCCCGTGTACTTCACCACATCCAAATCTCGTTGCATCAGTTCCAGCACGCCCGCCTCGGCGAACGCCTCTTTCATCGTGTTGACGATCGCCACCCGCCCCGTCCGTTGCTGCGTTCGCTCGCCTCGTTCCATCGGAACCAGGTACATCGAAGTCAGCACTTCCATTTCTTTCGCCGGGTCCTCCGTCAACACCGCCTTCGTTGGCGCCACATCGAGCATCGTCCCGAATCTCTCGCTCACCAGCTCCATCAGTTCTTCGCGCCGCCGCAAGCTGCCCAGCCTGCCTCGGATCTCACTCTCCACCATCCCGAACCACTCCAACTCCACATCCGGAGCCACGCATTGCAGCATCCTCCAGTCCCGCGTAAACCGGACTTCCGCAAACCCGCCGTCGCTCTCCACCAGCAACACCCCGACCGTTACGAAATCGTCGCGCAAAGCATGCGGCAAAAATCGCAGCAAATAAAGTTCGAGTTGTCGCTTCTCAGCCATCAGCCGTCAGCCGTCAGGAAATCAATCCCTTGTCATCCTGAGCGGAGCATGAACTTCACGAAGTGAAGTCCATGCGGAGTCGAAGGACCCCTACCCTACCTGTCACTCACGCATCCGCCGCCCACTCCGGAAACGGCCTCCGCGGTGAATTCCGAAACGCCAGAATCAACTCCCTTACGACCGCCTTTCTCTCGATCAACGTCCGCACCAGCGCCTCCAACTCATCCCACGACCCGCCATACCACGCCGGAGGAATCTCTCCCGCCACCCTCCAGATCGCATCCTCATCCAGCGTCTCGATCCGCGATAACCACGGCTCGAACGACTCCCATCCACTCACCCGCGCATAAACTTCATTCCTCGGATACACCCCGCGCAGCGGAAAATCCGGAAACGTCCACTCTCCCGCATTAAAGCAATATCCCTGATCGATAAACGACGCCGAATATTTCTTCTCCCGCAGCTTCCGCCAGAACGCCGCCTGCCGCCCGTCCGCATTGCACGTCCATTTATCCAGCGCCAGTATCCCCGCAAACGTATCCAGGTTCCGCACCCGCTCCAGCATCTCCGGAGGCAGATAATCCAGCACCTGCCCCTCCACCGGACTCACCACGTACCGCGACCCGAACTGCAGTCCCGCCTCCACCTGAATCGCGTGGCTTCCCAGCACGATCGTCAGTTCCGCCGTGTGCTCCACCAGCCACGGCGTAACCTCCACCACCTCCGCCGCCGGCACCGGCAATCCCACTCGTCTCCGCCAGCCGCGTCGCCAGAAACTCATTCGCCAGCACCCGTTCATGCTGCGGATTATTCCGAAACTTCACCACGTAGTAATGTCCATCGTCGCAGCGCATCAAGTGCCCCTGCGCTCCGCCCCGCATCCTCTTCACATGTTGCACCGCAGTCGTCGCCATCCTACAAAACCTTGAGGGCGCCATCCCGTGGGTGCCCCATCCTAACGTCGCGTTTTGTGCGACGTTAGGGTGGGGACTTTCGCTGCATCCACCTCTGCACTCTACCCTCTGCCCCGCCCCTTGCCTGTGACCGCCGCCACACCAGAATTGTTCACTTTCCCATCAGAAAGAGTCGCCCGGGTGCCCCTCGATAAGAGGGAAGGCTGTGTCAAGGGCAAACTTCGGGAATTATATAGTTAACTCCCTTTTACTTGCTTTGTTTTTTCAAGTCTGCGCATGTTGCCACAGTAAAGGTCGCGTAGTCGCCGTCATTCATTGCGCAGCGCCCGATGTCGTAGTCGAGTAAAACTTTCTGCATGTCCGCTTCTTGTTTTGCAAGTTCATCTTGCTTAGTCTTGCTCTTTGGGCGTTGCTTCCACAGCTTGTCCAGTTCCGGTCTGTATGCCTGCTGCATGAACACATCAACATGCCATGCCGAACTTAAGAGTTTAGATTCACTATCAAATTGCTTTTCACAATACTTAGCTGAAATGTCATTATGTGCTGTTGCCAAGCAGTTATTATAATTTTTCGCCGCTTCCAAGCTATCATTCCATGCGTCATACTGTGCTTGGACAAGTGTCGGAAGCAAACGTTTGGCATCCGTATCCGTAGGCTTCGCTTGACAGCAGACCAGAGTCACCAGCGCCAGTGTGATTGCAATTGCTGCAAACACTTTCAGCATAATGAGCCTCCGTTTTCGCTTACTTTTTACTAGCGACGCTAGGCCGTATCACGAAAATTAGGAGCCAATTCTTGAACTCGCGCAAAGGTAGTTTGATAGTCTGAAATCAAGTTAGACACGGCGTTCCAATCCAAATCGGCTTTCGTCACATGCACGACCGCGCCTTGCTGTAACTGCTTAGCAACTGTCACATCTTCAACATTCACCAAAAATTTATGTTCTTTAGGATGCTGAATAGCGTAAGCAAAACCATCGAGCGATTTCCCGAGCTTCGTCATTACGGTTTCTAAAGCAAAAAGACGTTGCTTGGCCTGCCTATACTCTTCAAACGCATCCCACTTCGCTGCTTTTTCTGCCTCATCACTCACAAAGTAACCTCTAAAAGACATGTTAACACCTCCACTATAACTGGGAGGTGTTACGCACTTTGGTTCGCTTTCGCTTTTTCCGTTTCTTCTTTTTGCGTTGAGGCCGATAGGCCAGCACTACATCTGTTATTGCGTCTAGAATCGGCGAGGTGTTCATGCTGTTAGCCTTTTGTACGTGATCCGCTTGCCTACGACCGCATCCACGAAACTATCTAAGCGGTCTATCGTGTGCCGCACCACGTTCCCTTGATTCAGCCGGAAAGTGAACTCATCAACGTAGCGCCCGATGTGCTTTTTGCTGGCGTGATGGTAAACCCCGTGCAAGCCGCGCTTGAGCACCGCCCAAACGCTTTCGATGCTGTTCGTATGAACATCTCCGCGAACGTACTCGCCTATGCTGTGCGTGACCCGCTCTACTCTATAGGCTTGTTTTTCCAGCGCATTGTAGCTCGGATTTTCATCGCCCATAATTAGCGTGCCGGGTTGAACGTTGTTTTGAATCGCGGAACGAATGGCAATCCCGCCCTTGCTCTCAAGCACCTTGGCAATGACGTTTCCACCGCGCTCCCGCATCCCGATCACGGCAACCTTTTCCGTCACGCCGTTCTTGATGCGTTTGTACATGTGCTTGTTGAGTTCCTTTCCGCCGAGGAAAGTTTCATCTGTTTCAACAATGCCTTTGAGCATTTCTAGTTTCGTTCCGCAAGCCTCGCGGAGCCGCTGAAGGACGAACCATGCTGATTTCTGAGTGATGCCGATTTCCTTAGCAAGCTGCATCGAAGAAATACCCTTGCGGGACGTGACCAGCAGGTACATCGCATACAGCCATTTATGCAAGGGAACATGTGACCGCTCGAAAATCGTACCCGTGCGGATCGTAAAATCCAACTTGCAAGCGTTGCAACGGTAGAAACCGCCCTTGCGGGTTGTAATGCGCTCGCCGATCTTACAGGCCGGGCAGATGGCCCCATTTTCCCAGAGGCGGGATTCGAGGTACAACCGTGCAGATTCCGCATCCGGGAACATCTCGAAAAGCTGAAAGGTTGAAATTGTGCTTTTGCTCATATCTGTATAGTACTTAATTCCCTCAAGGGAGTCAAGTACTATTTGTATTTTTTCAAGAAGAAGTAACCGCGTTCTGATGACCAAAGTCACTAAACGCAGTGATAGCTACGTATGGGATGTATGAACTTAAAGTTGCTCTGTATTATTGAATAATCCCGTCGAGAGAATCCTGTTCTTCAATCTCTTCGACTGCGGTTGGGGGCGGAGCAGCGGGGATATGTGTGATAAGCGCCGTAACGTCGCTCCACTCTTCCATACGAAATACGTGAACCCTGCGAACGTACTGGCAAAAATTCGGGGCGTTATTTTGCAAGGTTGACTGCAAGGTCATTACTGCCGTGATTGGGTCTTGTTCTGATTCCGTATGATAAAGTGATCCTTGCGGGTGCGCGGTAAACCCGCAGTGCAGCAAAGCGGTGGGAATTTCCGTCTGATAGACGGCTGTTATGTCGGCGTCCGTGAATCCGTTCGCTCTCATAGCGGTCGTATTGAGATCAAACGCAATTGCGTACTGAGCCATGTGAGCGCCTCTGTGATGGGAGTTGTGTGGCTTTCTGTTCTCAAAAACCACTTCCATTTTTTCTACCATAAACCACCCTCTCGCCTCTATCTTATACAAAAAGAGACAATTACTTCAGTAATTTTTTATAGCCTATACCCAAACTTTTGATTGAGGGAGTTAACTATATAATTCCCCAAACTTCTCCCCTGCGGTTTTTGGGACCGCCGCGTTTGCCAGAGAGGTTGAGGACCAAGACCCTGGAAATCTCACGCGAAATCATTTTCCGGTGGAAGATCGTTCCACCAACCATCGATTCGGCCCTAACATCGACCATGATTCTTCTATGCGAACATCCCGCCGTGGCCGTAGCCGGGACGGTGGGAAAGTGGGAAACGGTTTTTTGTTTTCCACTTTTCCACCGTCCACGCGGGATGCGAGAGCGCCCAATCAGTCCTGCGGTCTAGCTCGCGCCGACCAGGGGCACCCGCGGGCTGCTCTCGATACGAACGATCTCCGGATACGCCACTTGCGTGCGCAGCATCCAGTAGAGTCGTACGGCCAACTTGCGCGCCGCTGCCACCTTCGCCACGCCCTTCGGCTTTTGATGGCAACGATGCAAATATTCTTTCTTCATTCCCGGATCGAAGCGCACCGCGATCTGCGCCGCTTCCACCAGCAACGATCGCAACAGGCGATTCCCCTGTTTCGAGATTGATCCCAGCATCTGATGCCCGCCCGAACTGTATTCGCGCGGAATCAGTCCCAAGTAACTCGCCACCTGCTTGCCTCGCCGGAACCGACTTACATCGCCGATGGTCAGCACGTAAGCCAGCGCCGTGTTCGGACCGACTCCCGGCTGCGTCATCAGCAAGCGGGCCTGCTCATGCTGCTCGGCCGCATGCTGCACCGCCTGGTCCAACTTACTAACCTGCTGGTCTAACATCGCCAGCAGCCCGAGTAAGTCCTCGCGCCGGCAAGCCGCCCAAGGTTTCAGCGGTAACTTGCGCAACGCTTTCTGTCCCGCCGCGCTCCATAGCTTGTTCCGTTTCTGCATCCCCTTATTCAGAGAAAGGTGTTGCAGTTCGTTTTTCACCCGGCTCCGGATCTCCACCAGTTTGTGCCGATGCACCACCAACTGCCGCAGATCGCGCTGCTCCCGGTCCGGAGCCCACAACCGCGGAAACCGCCCTTCCACCACCAGCTTCAGAATGTGGGCCGCATCCCGTTTGTCCGTCTTCTGTTTGCGCACGTAACTCGCTCGGATCTGCGCCGCATCCCCGATCCAGATCTCGTGTCCCAAGTCCTGGACCATCTCGATGAACCACTGGCTGTTGCCCGTGGCCTCGACGCCGATCAGTGCCGGCGCCGCCAGCCGTTCGTAGAACGCCTTGGCGTCCCCCGAAGCATGCGCCAGCTTCTGTTCGCCGGTTTCCCCGGTCTCCGTATCCACCCACGCAATTTGTTGCCAGCTCGGATGGAAATCACACCCTATAATCATCATGGTGAAGGCTCCTTACCTTCCCAGCGTCTCTCGGTCCTCAACCTCAAGACTACTGGGATTCTATCGAGCCTTCCCTCTTATCCAATCAATCCTAGCCGCGTTCTTTGCGGCCAGGGTGGGATTCCCCTGCTCCATCTCCCGTTGAAGTTTTCCGTCGCGCATCTCCGCTCCCCGCCTCCGCCTCTCGCACCGCCCACGCAATCGCCATGGCCATCACGCAATCGTCATGCGTCCCAGGAGCCGCGCCCGGCCTCCCATCCCTGTCCCGCACAAACGTCCGGCACTCGTTCAAAAACCGCTCGCTCCGAAACAGCTTCGGCCCCGTTGCCAGCGCCTCCGACAATCCCGCAATCATCGTCGGACGGCTGTGCGACGTCGTCGGCCACCCCTCCACCCCGTTTTCCTCATACAGATTTGGATACCCCGTCGTCTCCAGGTGCGCCAGCACCCCCGCTCCGTGGTTGTTCCTCTCCACCGCCAGCAGCGCCGTGTTGTATTCCTTCCCCAACTTCATCACTTCTCGCGCCAGTTCCCGCACCGGATAATGTCCATGCAACTCCGCGCACTGCATCCCCGACTCCCGATCGATCGCCTCCGCGCACGAGTAATCCCCCTCCACTCCTCCCCCCGCCGGATCCACCCCGATCACATACTTCCGCCCCGGCTCTACCGGCATCCAGATCGCCAGCCGCCCATTCTCCCGCGTCTCCACCGGATCGCTCATCGCCCCCAGCGCCGCATCCACTGCCTCTAATTCGAACACACACTCCCCCGACGCCCGGAAGCACGAGACCGCATCCTCGGCAAACTCCTGCGCCGCCAATCCCCGCAATGACGCCCACTGTTGCCGCCGCCATGCGATCTGCCCCGCCGTCAGCCCGTGCTCTTTCACCAGCGCCGTCTCTTCTTCCGTCAACAGCAATATCTCGTGGCCCACATCCGCCACATAACTTCCCTCATACCACCACGGGAAAAAATGCTTCGTGTATCCCGTCTCCTCCGCCCGCTGCCACTCTTCGTAAAAAAATCCCCACGCCCCATTCGCCGTCGATTCCAGAACAATCTCTCCGCCCGGCACGACCGCCGCTCGCAGCGATCCGAGCGCTTCCACCCCCTCTCGCCCCCACCGTGACACCTCCGTGCAATGCAGGTTCTGGATCGTCCTCCCTCGCCCCGCGTTTTCATCCGCCGACGTCACCGTGAACTCGCTGTCCAGCCGCGGAAACACCAGCTCCCGCGCGCTCGAATGCGATGTTTTCAACGCCCCCTTCTGCAATTTCTCCGGCAGGTTGTCCCAGAACCGGTGCACGATCCGGAAAATTTCCTCCGCCGCTTCCCGGTCGTGCGCCACCAGCATCGTCAGCGTCCCTTTCCGCGTGATCGTCTGCACAAAAAATCGCGCCGCGATATACGACGTGATCCCCAGCTGCCGCGCCTTCAGCACGATGTTCTGCTTCCCGCATGTCTCCGAATATTTCCGCTGCACCGGGTTCAGTTCGAACAGAATCGGTCTGCCTTGCTTCGTCCGGATCTTCAGCCTCTCCTCGATCCACCCATCCCGGCACGTCGGTTTCCACGTCTCGCCCGTCTCCCTGTCCTCTCTCCAGCTTCCTTCTTTCGTGCTTTCCAAATCCAGCCTCTCGCCTAGCTGGAGAAGTTGTTCTATCTCCACTTCCCAATCGCCATCGCCCCTGCTTTTCCAAGTTTTCCCCAAGTCCGTCCCCGTTCATCCCGATTTTTGCGTACGGGCTCAGTTTGTCTGTCACCATCACGCACTGTCATCCTGAGCGAAGCGTCCTTCGAAGCGCATCCAACATAAAACTGTCATCCTGAGCGGAGCCGAGCCAAGAGCGAAGCGAATGGCTCGGCGGAGTCGAAGGACCCCTACCCCCGCGACTCTGCCAGCGCACAGATTGCCGGAGCGCCCACCCCGATCCGCAACACCGCCCTACCTGACAGCTGACGGCTGATGGCTGACGGCTGCCCTACCGCCCCGCGCTGAAACTCTCCGCCACATACGCGTACGCCCCTATCTCCCATCCCGCCGGATACGGTTTCTGTTGATTCCCAACAGATCGTATTGATACTCCGTCCCCAGATTCGCTCCCGCATCCCTCACCGGTGAATTCCCCGTGGGCCGGAAATCCGCCTCCGCCCCATTCGCCGGCACAGACGTAATAACTCCCGGCCACATATCCCGGCGGCGTCGCATCGTTCGCTGGACACGACAGCAGAAAATTCACCATCCGCGTGTTCGATTCCAGCGTCGCGCCCCCTTGCACCAGCGCATCCATGAAATTCTCGACTTCATCCGGCCGCAACTCGTTCACATGCCAGAAGTACCCGATCGGCCTTCCCCACAGCGCGTTCTTGAACACATCCTGGCTGACCAGGTTTCGCATCTGCTGATAACTCAGACCCTGGTAGTTAGGCACGATCCCCTGGCTCAGAATGTTGAACACGTCATAGCCCTTCGCCAGCGTCGCGTCCGCGCCGCCTCAACACCCACGTCGAAGCTCAGCGATCCCGTCCCGCGCACGCCCTTAAATCCAAGACCGCTGGCGATGTTTTCCGTCACCGCGTCGCCGTACGTGCCCGGCATCACGTAGATCAGATTGCTCAAGTTCAGCCCCGCAAGCCCCGCCAGGTTTTGCCGGAACCACGACAACGCCCACGTCATCTCGTCCGTTTCGAGGTTCGTCTCGTCGAAGAGCACGCAGCCCGCCGTCGAGGGTACCGCCGTACAATTCGAAGCCGCCGGCAACGTGCTCGGCAGCGTCATCGGACCCGCCACTCCCGGACTCGACCACGTGTTCGCCAGCGAATACGCGTGCGCCCGCCCTTTCGCGAACTGGCTGATGTATGCCGCCGCTCCCACCGCATAGCAACCCGGCTCCCCCTGCAGCGTAGCGACAATATTGGAAAGCGTGTCGATTTGCCCCACCCCAGCCGTTCCCCCCGGCAGCCACCGGAGTCAGGTCCCATGAGTGGATAACACGTCGCGTTGTACGGCGACGCCGTAAGCGTCAGGTTCCCGCCCCCGCCGCTATGCGTGATGCTCATCGTGTAAGTCCCCGGCCCCACGTACGCCAGCAGAAACGCATCGCAGGGAATCGGCCCGTTTACATCGTCGCAGCCCGTCGTCGAAGGCGGGTTCCAGTATTCGTGCGAAACCGAGTGCGTGTTGATGTCCCATCCCGCATTGATCCAACCCTGCACTTCGCCGATAATCGACTGCGAATAAGTCCCGCCCGTGACCACCGCAATCGACAGCGGCACCGACTTCGCCCTCATCATCGGCAGCAGCCCGTTGACATAAGTGTCGCTGTACTGCACCAGCCCCGGATCGTCATAAGTCACCGTCGTATACGCCGGCCATCGCCGCCACTCGCGGATCCACGGCGGCGTCTGCGCCGGTATATTGTGCATCCCCGCCGTCGGCCCCGGCGTTCCCGAAACATCCACCGCCAGCGCCGTCGCCAGATAGTTCCCATACAGATGGCAGTAGTCGTAACTCACCGCCCCCTGCACGTTGTCCACGATCCCGTACGTCCGGTTCCCATACGCGCGGCAGTTCTTGATCTCAAATGCGCACCCGCCCGCAGCTGCATCCATCGAACTGGTAACCCACATAATTCATGTTGGCGTCGGTGTTATAGAGATGGATGTCCACCGGCGTCCCGTCGGTTGCACATAAAATCCCAAGCGGCACCGCGCTGTTCTCCACTTCGCTGTTCGCCGCCATGTTCGCCAGCCAGATATGATCGCTCGCCCCCTGCACCTGCACTCCATAGCCGTCGAACCAGTCAATTTGCAGATGCTGAATCTCCAGCCACGAAACCCCGTTCAAATTCAGCACCGTCCCGCCGCTCAGCACAATCGGCGCAACCGTCGAGGAATACGCCGAATTCGTCGCCGGATTCCCCTCGGCGCTGTACACATACAGAATGTAGTTCGTCGCGTCGTACCAGAAATCTCGGTCCTGACTAAGTGCCGCCTGGCTCGCCTGCGCCGTCCCCCACACCGTCCCGAACCGCACATACTGCAATTGCGTCGGCGCTTGTGTCAGGCAGTAGAACCCCCGAATCCCGCACTGCACCACATTCGTCAGCCCGCCGTCGCCGAATACAGCGTCGCCGACCACACATTCGTGTTCCCCACCTGCTGTCCACCACTGCGCCGCGATCGGCAAATACCCCGTAAGATGCGGCGGCTTCCCATTGCCATAACTGTCAATCTTGATCAGCGCCCCGCCCGTCGCCGGATTCGTCCCGCTCGATGGCGGAGTCAGCGTCTCGTTCCACGTGCAGTCCCGCAGCAGGTTGATCGTGTCTCCCGCCTGAAAGCTGCGAAATCCCAACCTCCAGCAGCGTCCGCCAGGCCTGCTGCGGACTCGTCCCCAAATTTCCATTCGACCCGTAATTGCAATCCACGTAATAGTTCGAGGCACACGCCACCCGCGCTCCTAGTAATAGAAGCAATAACACTCGTTTGATCATGGATTCCTAACTGAGCGACTCTCTTAGTTCTGCATCTGATAGGTTACCGTCGCGACCATGCCAGCGGCGAAAGTGCCGCACCCCGCCGCCGCAGTCGTCACTTTAATTCTGAGCAGATGCCCCGCCGCAACATTCGCGCTCCCCGTGACCTGCGTATAGAAACTCGTTCCCGAAGTAAGCGCAATCGAATAACTGCCAACTTCCGCCGCCGCTGTCCCATCCCACACCTGCACCACCGGATAAGTCGTGCAGGTAACCGGCGCCGTGTTCGCCGCAAAATCGAATCCCGTAATTGTCAGCCCCGCCGGCACCGTCCAATTGCAGTTCTGCGAAACCGCCGTCGATCCCGCCACCGGACAAGTCCAACTAAAATAACTCTCGCCCTTGACATACGCCGTGGTCGCCAATTTCCCCGAGTTATCGCCCGCCCCCTGCGTCGTCGCCGTCGTCCCGTTCGGAAGCGCCGCCGCCCCGCCCAGGTTCGCCGCCGTCCCCGTGGTGTTCGCCGCATTATTCGGAATGTCCCCCGACACCAGCGCCGGCAACTGCGCGTGCGGCAGCGTCCCCGTCGCAATATCCGACGCCGACACCGTCACATTCGCCGAAAGCGCATGCCCATTCACCGTCGTGCCCGTAGTCACATATCCCGGCACAACCGGCGTTCCCGTGAACGTCGGCGACGCCAATGGCGCCGCTCCCGTAATCTGCCCCACCGAATAGTCGCCGCTCGCCGCCACCACTGCCCCCGCCCGCCCAAACACCGAACTCACCGCCCCCGCCGCCATGCACGACGCCCCGCTCGCCAACTGGCACTTGAAAATATTGTCCGACCCAACGCCCAGCGAAAACGCCATCCCGCTCGGCACCGTCACCGTCGTTCCCGTCCATTCCTGCCCCGACCATTGCGTCGGCCCGCTGCCCGTCTGATTAATATTCCCCGCGACATTCAGGTTTCCGCTGAGCGTCACGTTGCTGGAAAACGTCTTCGCCCCCGTGATCGTCTCCGCGCCCGCCAGATGAACGACCGCCGAGTCCGCCGCCGCCCCCGTTACCTGCGCCACCGTATAGTCCCCACTCCCCGCCGTCACCGCGCCCGTCCGCCCAAACACCGAACTCACCGCCCCGCCTCCGCCACTCCCACTAGGAGGCCCAAGGCTCACTCGCACCCCGCTACCCTCAATCCGCCCGATCACCTGCACCCCGCTCGGACGACTCGTCGATCCCGTGTCGTGACACTTTCCAGCCTGCGTTGTGCTGGCAACCACATAGTCCCCCGCGACCACGCTCCCACTATCGAAGATGCATGAGGCTAACCCAGCCCACGTAACCACCGCTTTGTTCGACACGCCCGCGCCGCCGCTCACAATCCCAACCACTCCATCCGTGCTCGAAGTCGCCGCCGTCTGCACACCGCTTGCGCCGCTGTTATACACCGCCAGGTAATTCAGTGTCGTGCCGTTGGTGCCGTCGTTCGGAAACTCAAAATCCTGCCGCCCACTGCTGTACATATTGAACGAGGTCTTCGCGAATACGCTCCGCATCGCCTGCCCCGTGTCCGTCCCAATGTCGTAAAGGTTGTCGCTGTTCGGCTTCAGCATGCCGGTCGATGCGAACTCCCACTTCAGACTCGCGCCGATATACATTCCCAGCCCCAGCGCGTTCCCGCTGGTCGCGTCCTCGCTGCGTACCACCTGGTAACCGCTGGCCGGGTCATACCCCAGCGACATCCGCGTCCACGTCGTGCTGTTCGTATAACTCGAATACACGCGAAAATTCTCCGAGTTACTGCCATTCCGCTGTTCAAGGTCATCCGCGACGTCGCCCCCCGGGTCCGAGTTAAACAAGTTACTCAGCCCTAGCTGCATCGCTTGCCCGTTGTTGTCAATCAAGAACGGAGCGTGGTGCGCCGCATCAAACCAGAACACTCCCCAGTTGGGAATCCCGGCTGGTGGCGTCGTTTCAGCTAGCTGGATCACATCCGCCGTTGCGCAATTCGCATTTCCATTCGCCGCAATGCCCGTCGCGAACGATCCGCTGCACTGCGTCGGAGTCGCCGCCAGCGCCAGCGCCGTCCCCGCCTGTCCGCTGATATTCGAACTCGTCAGCGCAACCTGTTGCGTTGTGCCGCCAATGTTGACCACCGGCAACCCCGCTGCCGTATCCAGACCAATGCCGCCCACCGCCGGCACATAGCCGCACCCCTGCGGCAATAACAAGTTCCCGCTCATCGTGACATTGCTGGTAAACGTCTTCGCCCCCGCAATCGTCTCCGCGCCTGTGTTATGCACTACCGCTGCATCCGCCGCCGCTCCTGTAACTTGACGACACCGTATAGTCGCCGCTGCCCGCAACCACCGCTCCCGTCCGCCCAAACACCGAACTTACATTCCCGCCGCCACCGCCAGATCCGCACGCGCTTCCCGTCGATGCAATCACCCCCGACACTATATTCAGGCAGCCATTCGTCAGCCCGGCAATCGTAACGCTCTGATCGAACTTCACCGGAACGTTGAACTCTTTCAGCGACTCCGCTCAGCCGCTCCAGCCAGTTTGCGTGTACGCCATCGCCCGTCTGCCCTATGTAATTCGTGATCGAAACCGGCGAACCAAACGCAAGCTGCCCCGCACTCAGCCCCGCTCCGCCGCTCGGCACGTCCGTCCCGATCCAAGTGTCGTTCCCGCTCGCTGGCGGCCGGTATCCCCACGTCGCCTGCGTCAGCGCGGGTTGCGAGTCAATCAGTGTGATTATGTGGTGCAGCCGTCAGTGCCGCCCCGATCGTTGTCGTGAAATTCAGCCGCCCCTTCGATAGCGACATGCCGCCCGATACCTCTGCCCCGTCCGTCAGTATCGTTGCCGTTTGATTCGGAACGCTATTGTTCCAGGCGGTGATACTCGCTAAACACGTCGAGTAACCTCCCGGCCGCTGCCACTCCGTAGTTCGAGCACTGCTTCGCCATCTGCAGCGGATTTCCGTTCAGCCCCACCCCCACGACCCCAGTCTCTTCCACGTCTACCGTCACGCTCTGTTGACCGATACGAGCGATCCAGGCCAGAAATTCAGGTTGCCACCGTAGTTAGCTTGATTGATCGTGTATGCCGAAGTGGACGACGATCCGCTATCGGTGTAAGTGCATACCAATCCCCCAGAGCACGCCGCCGACTGAGATAAGCCCCATCGCCACGTATCCGCATGTCCCGCCCGTCCCGCCTGGGCATCCTCCGTTGTAGGGATATACCGCCCCGACTCCAGCCGGAGTTGCCATGCGGATCACGTCATAGGTAATGACATCGGCTCCGTTTGCGACTCGCGGCCATCGTACCGGAATTGAGTCGCTTCCCGTAGAAAGCCAATTGAGCACCTGCAGCGGAGAGGTGTGACTCTGGTAAACCGGGTTTGCCACGCAGTTGTATCCCGCTGGGCAGTCATTGGCTACGATGAAGTACGAGTACGGCGTCGAACCCGACCCTCCCGCCGCAAAACGCTCCCCCTGTCCAGCCATTCCCGGCAATCTGAAAATTTGCCGCCCCGGTTGAGGCTCCCGCAATCAATCCCGCAATTCCAAGTCCCGGGAAAGGAGACTGCGCCGGAGATAGCGGGTTTTGTCCAGTGCTGCTCTCGGAGTAGATGTTCTTGAGGTATGCCCCCTGATAGTTCCCCGTCGTATTCGACGAATAGACCTGCCACGGCCCCGTCGCCTGCAAACCGTGTTCTCGATGTAAAGTCCGTTCGAGTTGTAGTCCGTGACTCCAGTTCGAGTAGTTCGCCGTGATGCTCGAATCGCGCAGCGTGATCACCGGAGCGATCTGTGTGCTCTGGTTCCCCGCGGAAAACACAAACGAACCCGTCCAGTTTGCGTTGGCGTTCAGTGGGATGGCCTGATTATTGAAATGCTCGATGGTGGCGTTTTCGTCGTCCCATAGGTCGAAAAAATTATTAAACGCCCCGTTCTCCCCCACCAGGTCGTAGGATATGTCGATCAGGTGGCTGTTCACCGCGTTGTCCAACACCGCCTCATACGCCAGCGCCACTACCCCTGGAGTTGCCTGCGCCGCAATGTCGCCACCAGCGTGGGCGTACTGGAACGTCGTTGCATTCGGCACCGCCGTCACCGTCGCATCGCCCCAGTAGGCGTTGTTGTCGGTAAACAGGATCGTCACCATATCCCCCACCCGAAAACCATGCGCGCTGGCCGTCGTGATGGTCACGACCTGTGAGGTCCTTTGCGTTTGAACGATCGCCACTCCGGCAAATGCCGGATTACCTGCGAGACTCGCCGGCGTTCGGAAACTCAGCCCGGCGACAGTGTTACTCGTATAGTCGTTGGAATTGTGCAGATCGCCAATTTGCAGGCAGGCGCCCCGCCCAAGGCAGTTCAGCGATGTCCCGTAGCCGCTCAATACAGATTGATTGGAATGCAGATAGATCGTCCCGTAAACGTTGTAAGTGTTGACCGTACCGGATAGGCCCGTTGGCCGGAATCGTTACATTGCACTGGCTGTTCTTGTATGCGACCGCATTCATCCCGCAAGCCGCATTTAACGTCTCCTGAATCCCGGAAGACGCCGAGCCAATCGTGTATCCCGCCGCATACGAATAGAACGGAGTGAACGTGATCGTCCCCGACGCCGCTCCCGACGTGCATCCGCCGGCCGTGGCCATTACGCTGACCGCTTCGCTGTTCCCTCCCCCAGAAAGCAAAACCTGATATCCAGCTCCGCTCGTTGTGTCAATTCCAACCGGACAAGGAGTGAGCGTGACCGTCGCCTGCGTTCCGCCCGTCAATGCGCTCGAGATCGTCTGCGTCCAATTCAGCGCCGTCGTCGCATAAGTAATCCCCGCCGGCGCCCCGCCGCCACAAGTTCCCCACGTGGAGTTACCGTTCAAACAAGTTGACGAGCTGGCGACTCCCGCCCCCAATTCGCCGGTCGGAACTGTCCCACTCACCAGGTCCGCTTTCGCCGACAGCCCATTGACCACGTAGTGCTGGTCGGCGGCCTGGTTGGGCGCAACCGGATCGGCCGGCAGCGTAAGTGGACCCGTCATTGTCGCCGCCCGCGATCGCGACATACGCTCCCGACCCCACCGTCCCCACCGCCGCATCCACATAACCCTTGTTCGCCGCGTCATTGGCTCCCACCGGCGCTGGAAGCAAGTGGCGGCACAGCAAACTGTTTCGTCCCGTGAATCGTCTCCGTTCCCGCCAGGTGCACCACGGTGCGTCATGCAGATTCGCCACCGCCGCATTCACGTATTCCTGCGTCACCGCCAGGTTCCCCAGCCCCGTACCCGGTGTCGTCAGCACCGCCGCAATCGTCGTCGGCGATGTCGTCGGAACCGCCCAATATTCCGTCCGCACCGTTCCGTCATCCAGTTGGAAAACCACGACATAGTAAGTTCCCGCCGGAGTCGCGCCCACGTTCGGCACTAGTTGCGCGGTAAATGCGCCCAGCGGCCCCATCGTCACCGCCAGATTGCCCGCCGCCACCGTGTCTCCCGCCGCGGTCTCGAACGACGGCCATGAAATCAGCACCGTACCCGCGGCCGCGCGTTCCGTCCGCCCGATACACGGTGTCGCTGATCGTGGTCAGCGCTGGCCCTTGCGCCTGCAACTTGCTGACAACGTCAACGCCATCAGCAGCGCCAGCACCAGGAACATCGCCGCCTCGCCGCCATCGGCAAATACTTGCTATTCACCGCGAACCATCTGCGCATTCCTCGTTCTCTCCTCGCGAGCGCACGCCGCCCCATTCGCGGCCAATAAAAAAGCCGCTCTCTCGAGCGGCGCCCCTTGCCAGGTTTCCCCTGTGTTCCTCTGTGTACCTCAGTGTCCTCTGCGTTAAAGCTCTTGACCTTCCTCGCCACCGCACCGAAGCCTTCCCGAGGACACTTCGCAGATCCCCACCCAACCCAATACCGACGCTCAGCCCGAATGACGCCCCGCGCTCTCCACTCGCGACTCCAGAAATCGCCGCACGCTCTCCACATACACGTCCGCGAAGTCCACCACCGGCCGCCGCGTCTCGATCAGCGCCATCGCCGCTTCCATTTCCCACTCCATCGCACATAATACCGCCAGCGTCATCATCGGCGCCCGGTGCACTCCCGCCGCGCAATGAACGTACAGCCGCGCCTCCGGATCCTCCAGCGCTCCAGCGCAAAATCAACCCCGCGTTTCAGCAATTCAGGCGGCTTCGGCAGAAAATCGTCGTCCGTCGGATTCCACAGCACCCAATCCCGTGCGGCTCCGCCAACGGCCGGTCGTCGAACTCGATCTGCATGTTGAGCACGTGGGTCACGCCCGCCTGCGCCACTTCTTCCATGTTCCGGGCGTTCCAGATCCCTCCGCCCAGCGCAACCCGTTCCGTCACCCATGTCATGTCCATGCCGCGTTCCGTTCGCCTTCCTGCCTCCAAACTCTATCCGCCCTTGCGATCATTCTGATTCTACGTGCTCCACCCGCTCGCTCACAGCCGCCCATCCAGCTACATTCGCCTTTTTCGCATAAAAAAAGGGCGCGATTTCCGTCGCGCCCTTCAGAGTTTCCATTTTTCTCGACTCTTAAGTTTAGGATATCAAATCCCAGGGGGTGTACCGCCAACTTTTCGATATTTATTTTTCCCTTCTTTTGAGTCACTTACATCGAATTTGTCATTCTTACCCTCTTGACAACTTTTTGCCCCCCCACTAATCAAACCCATTTCGTCCATCAAACCGGCTGCAAGTAGGATCCGCGAGAGCTGGTCAAGCGCATTCTGAAGAAGGCGTTCGACCGTTCTCTGGGTATTGCCGAGCAGCCACGCGACTTCGGGTGCGGTGTATTCTTCGAAAATGCTCATGGCCAACATTTTCTTTTCCAGGGCGCTTAGTTTCTCGATGGCCCGCTCCATGTCAGTTACAAAGATCACAACGTCCTCAAAGTTCCTCATCGTGTAAGATGTAACTCGCGACCGGAAAAACTCGCGGCCCAGCAACGACGGCAACCTCCCCATCTCGACCGAGGCACGGGAATAACGGCGGAGCAGCGCCACCGTGCGCCTGCGGTACAGGCCCAACTCCAGTTCATTTTCACAAAACAGAGCCTGCGGCCGCAGCTCCGCCTGCCCCATCAAGTTACATTCTGTTAGGTTCGACGTTTGTGCACTCGTCATACGCAAACCTCCATCGCGGCCACGCCTTCGAGATACTCAATCCTGACCGGGCAACTAAGGTCTTCTGTTGGAGCCTGTGCGTGAGCGCTCATTCCTGGCAGGCGCGGTTTGCGTCGGCGTGGTTTGCGGGCAGGCGCCTCTTCGGCGTTGGGCATTGCCGCCAACACTGCACGGCACGTGACGCAATACACCTCCTGCGCTCCCTGCGGACGCAGCCATAACTCGCCGCAGCGCTCGCAGTACTTCAGTTCGACGTGGATAACATCGCCCTCCAATTCACTTATGAAGTTCATAATTGCCTCTCTTAGTATGAAATGAACGTCTTTCGGCCCAATAAAAAAACCCTGGCACCGATTACTCGGTCCAGGGCTCGTTTCTGTTACGATGACCTGTTTCGCTATTTAGTTAACACGGACTTGTTACTGGAGTCTGGCGGCGACCTCTGTCTCCGGTTGCCGGAAGTAACCCTCTTCATAACCCGACTTAAGCACCTGTCCGTTCTGGATGACGACGCTCAGGCGGCCGTTGAAGTGAATTACTTGCAACAACCTTTGCATGGCTGCGGAGAGTATTTCCGCCGCGCGCACTTTCCGGCGGAACTCCACGAAGCTTCTTTCTTCGTTTTCAGGACACTGCGTTTCTATCATGGCTGACGACCTTTCCTGCGAAATAAGTGCATTTGAGAAATATTAATAACGCATACTATAGCTCAACAGTAACTAAGTCAAGAACTTTATTTCCTTGCGGATGTTACACTTGAATTCACAATAGCACCCAGCTATTGGGCCGTGTTATACTCCGGCGATGAAATTCCGCATGCTTCAAGAGAACCTCCGCAAGGCCCTGTGGGAGCGGATCGACGCAGGGGAACTGACGGGCTTGCGTCTGGCGGAACAGACGGGTTTCAAGCAGGCCCACATCTCCAATTTCCTCAATCGCAAGCGCGGGCTCAGCGTGGAAGGCATGGACAGAGTATTGAGCGTGCAGCATCTCTCGGTGCTCGATCTTATCGATCCTTCCGAAGTCAACAAGCGCGCCTCTATCGTCCCGCCCAGTGAAGACGAATTCGAAAACGTAGCGGTCACAGACTCGCAAATCGCCGCATCTGAAGCGGCGATTATGAGCATGCACGTAAGGGAGATGCTGAAGTATAAGAAGAGTTTTCTGAAGCGATTGAAGCCCGAAATGGAAGGCGACCGCAGCGGCTGGGAACGATTTGTTGGCATCAAACTGGATGCGCAGGAGGGCATGAGTATGTATCCTCGCACCATGCCGGACGCGACCCTGCTGCTGGACCGTCACTATAACTCGCTGACGCCATACCATAAAGGCGAAAGTAATATGTACGCTGTGCGTAAGAACGAGACTTGCACGATCAAGTATGTGGAAATCTCGGACCACCATTTGGTTTTGCGCCCGCATAACCCGGTTTATCCGATTGAAGTAATAGTCGTTGAAGAGGGCCGGAAGGCGGGCGATTACATAGTAGGTAGAGTGTGCCACGTGGGGATAGAGGCGTAGGTGGTAATAAGTAGGCTTGGTAAGTAGTTGAGATACTAAAGCGGCGGGTACTAAGGTAGATATGCCCGACTTACTTCTGTGATGGTGGTCACGGGTTGGGTGTGATGAAAAAGGTGAGACGGTTGTTCTTCTTTTGTTCGCCAAAAAATAAATATTTTGATGGAGGGTTGGAGGGGACGGTTTTTTCGGGTTTCTGGCTTCGTGGGGTGTTTAGTGGTTGGTGGTTGGGGATAGCCCTCCCCTGACAGGTCTATTGGAATCAGGGCTTTAGCGGGATTTTTCTGGCAAGGTATTGAAGGGAAATGGCTTAGAGGCAAAGTATTGATTGCCTTGGACTTAGGTTCGCATCCGCTGCTCTTTTGGGTTCCGGGGATGGGCGGCTTTGCTTCCGTCTGGCGCGGGACCCCCTTTTCATCCCGAGCAAAAAGTCAAGCTTGACAAAACCGAGGCTGGGAAAGGGGGGTGTTTTTTTGCGTCATGGCTTTTGGGCTCTGGCGCTGGAACTGCCGCACTCAAGGAAAAGAAACTTGAGTGGGGCACCCGGCGGTGTGAACATCGGCCAACGTCTACGGACGCCAGTTATTCCTTCCTCCATCGGCTGATGACATCGAGGAAGGTGATATTTCTCCACGGCTCTTTCCATTCCTTATAGACCCGAACGCTCTGCGATTGCGGTTCCGGATCAGGCAAGGGCATCTTCACCACCGCCGGCAGCAGGACGGCATCGCCGACAATCACACACTCCCCTGGAGCAAGGTTTGGCAGGATATCTGTAATTCCGCTTGAGTTGTCTGGGAGCAACCTCTTGACATAATTCTGGTCAGAGTCGTTGGTCAGCCGCAAAGCAAGGAAGCTGCTGCATTGTGCAAAAATAGTCTCTGACACTTCCGACGGCCTCTGGCTCACCACCATGAGGTTGAGCCCGTACTTCCTCCCCTCCTTTGCTACGCGCTCCAGCGATTTTCTGGACGAGCGGTATGCCACGTCGTCCCGCTGTGGGATGTAGTTGTGGGCCTCCTCACACACGATCATGACGGGCACGTCATTAAGCGCGGCTTTTTCGTGACGCAGCTTCGAGTAGTAGAAGCAAAAGTCGAAGATTAGGCGGGAGACCAGACTTACGGTGATGCTGAGCACCTCGAACGGAATGCCGCTGAGGTTGACGACGGTTACGTTAGCCTTGTTCAGGTAGCCAAGGAATTGCTTCATGATTTCCGAAAAATCAACGGTCGCATACGGTTCTCCATTCGCCTTTAAGGGGTGAAGCAGGAAGCGCAGACGCTTATCTGCCAGCTTTGTCTCCAAGCGCGACACAAATTTGTTGAAGTCACCAAAAAACGGCCCATTCGTCGCCTTGGTTGCGCCCGCCGTTGATTGAGGAACAAACGCACACAGTCGGTCGAAATAGTGATCTTTGCGCTCTTGAACCAATGTCCCGTCGGCGAGTTTCGGTTTATTTTCCCCGTCGAGTCGGCCAATGATCTCACGGTTCAAATTCTCAATGAACCGGCACACCTCTTCGATGGAGAAGTAGACCGGGGTATCGTAGGTCATTTCCTTTATTTTCGGGTTGTGGCGCTCCTTGTTCCAGATAACGGCCTGCTTGAACTGGCTGACTTGATTATGTGAATTCTCCTCATTACTCTCGATGAACATACTCTCCAGTTCCTCTGAGTTCATCAGCCAGTACGGGAGTCGAAGAGATTCGATATCCAGCCGGTTCAGCGTGAATGATTGCTCCTTGGGAAGCAAGAACGCTGCGCTGTATTCGTCGTGAATATCAAAAATGACAACGTGCGAATTATTTTGCTTTCCTTTATTTTGGTTCTCTTTGGCAGCTATGCCAACGACATTCTGAAGTATCCTCGCAACGGCGCAGGATTTGCCAGAGCCTGTTGATCCCACGATGGCGACGTGTTTGCTGAAGAAGCGATTTCCGTCGAGCTTCAGCGGGGTTGACTTATTGAACGATAGGTGTCCAAGGAAAAACTGATGGTCGGAGTCCTCGGCAAACATTTTATCTAGCGTCTCTTCGTCGGCAGCAAAAACAGGCTCCGTAGGAACGGGCAAAAGCAGGCTGGCTCGCTCGAACGTTTTACCGTCCACGAGGGTACCGACTGCTTGGCACTCTATTTGAAACTGCCATTCTGGATATTCCTCATCGTTTAATGGGCTCACCCCTTTGACGTTGCGAATCGTAGCTACCGTGAAGTCGTTATTACCTTGCGCAATCCGCAGATATCGACCAACTTGAAGGTTCGCCTTGTGTTCCTCGAATACTTTGAGACTATCAACCACGACCACGATTGCCTCGGGCGCGCAGGATAATACTTGACCGATTCTATTCGTAGACATTGCTGACCCCCATGACGTACTTGATTTCTTTAAGCGAGGTTGTTGGGAGATGCTCGACGTTTACATCAGCCGTGTTGAGCGAACCCAAATCTGGGTCGCCTATGACGAACAGGTCGTCGCACTTCCCCTTGTTGAGCAGTTGACTGTGGTCCTCCCATCGAAGCAGCCTCAAAGAGAATTCGCGTTTGATCTCTCTTCGTCCCTTGCAAATCGGCTCACGGAAAAAATGGGGTTCATCGAAGGTACCTCCGACATAGCCATCCGCTGACACAATATGCATACGGAATAGGCGAAGCCGAATGGCATCGAATCCTTCCCTTGTGGCAGAAAGACAGAATATAGGCGTAAAAATATGCGCTGGTTTGAAATGGTATTTGTCGAGGTAATCTTTGACAAAGAGGACGAATTCCTCTTGGTAGTCCTCTAGCCGTTTGGAATCGATAACAAAATATCTACGGCGAGAATTCGTGTCGAGGTGCGTTTTAAGTTGTTTGCGTCTGGCATCAAGCAGCTGTTTGCGCGTCCGAAGGGCCATCGTCCAGCGGGATATGGCCGTCTTGCGAATGCTCTTCAGTCGCTCGATGAACGTCTTGTTCGTTGTTTGGCGTTTCGTCGGATCGTGCTTCACGCTTAGCTCGGCTATCATGTTGACTGCATTGGGATACGCTAGGGTGTCGATATCTCCTTCTGGGATTCCGTTCTCCTTGAATGCGGCGCACACCTGGGCAACAAGATCTTCAAATTTCGGTCCGGGCTCCAAGGTAAACCTAGCGAGGAACCCATCGAGGTTCACCTTGCCGCGTAAAACTGCTGCGAGCTTCCCCAGGTCTTTTTTCTTGGAATCAAGTGCATTTTGAAGATAAGTTTTCAGAACTGACGGCTGAGGAGCTTCCTTCATGCTCGGATAGTGGGCAAATAGGATGTAGCGAACGTTTGCTTCGGGGTTCGCGTGGAAATGGTCCATCATCTGAAGCACAGGCCTGAAAATGCTACTTGGAGTGAAGGCAGTCGCCTCATGGTATTTGCACTGGATTGCGGTCATTGCGCCCATTGCCGCGACCTCAACGTCTTCGACGATGCCCTCGACCGTGATAAGGCTGTCGTTCTGGGATTTGAGTATTTCGAGCAGCGTCTTATTGAACTGATAAAGGAAGCCCTTGATGGTGAAGTCAGCAACTCGCGACACGTAGCCTCCTTCGCATCAATTGTCTCAATTCATAGGCGGGTGGCCCAGCCTTCCCCGCGCTCTGTTTTTCTTTTCCCAAAGCGAAATGTGGATGCCCCATGCTTATCGCAGCGGTGAACCGCTTCGCCAGCCAAAATCAAATGCGACGGCGGGTTTTTCGTCGAGGTATAAAGCCGTGCCCTTCCGCGGTTTTCTATCGCGGCACTCCTCCAATGGAAAAGGGCCATAGATTTCCCCAATGGCCCCCTCGGTCGGGATCATTATCTACTTGTTTCGAGTAAAAATACATAGGCCAGCTTGGTGCTGGGTGGGGTGGGGGGTGGTATTGGCGAAAGCGGGGCGTTCCCCTTCGGCTCCGCTCAGGGGCGGGATGACAACCTTTTTATAGCGAAAGTTCGAGATGAGCGCGGCGGAGGGCGCGGGCACTCCCGCTCATCGAAACGAACGCGATGTGGGGGGCACGGGGCGAGTCGAGTCCGAACTGGCTCCGATGGCGACTGCGCCGCGGCCCACTTCTCGAAATGCGCGAGAAGTGGGGCACCCGGCGAAGGCACTCCCGCTCATCGAAACGAACGCGATGTGGGGGGCACAGGGCGAAGGCTATGGTGCGATCAGAGCTCCGCGCCCGCCCTTGCGCAAAGAACGCGCAAGGATGGGGCACCCGCGGCGTTGAATATGCCAGCGAGGTTAAAAGCCTGGGCCACCCGCCTGCACAACGAATCACGGGGGATCTCCTTTTTTTGACCACAGCCGACGGGTGCCATTGCCCCCCAACCTCTGCTGGCGTCAATGTGGGGCAGTTTTTCACAATGACGAAATTGAAAGCAGACACAAAACATCCGTTGGGAGGCCAGCCTTACACGACGACCACGGAGGACTCCCCAGCTTTGTGGTATTCAAAAAGTCGAGACGCTCGCGTCGTTGAGATCTTTCAGCGCTTTTTGACCTTGAAACCATTTGAGCACGAAGAAAGCGTGGACCCCGAATGCCCACAATGAGAACATGACCATGAGGGCGATCATGTCAGCCGCATAGAGAACCATGCCGGCGAGAAATGCCCAGCGCTGGCCGCTGCGTGCAGCAAATCCCAGCCCTACCAGGACAACCAGCCACGTCACCACCAGTGCGCTGTACAACGCGAGAGGATGAAGCAGACCGAGCGATCGGCCATAAGAACTCAGAAGGTCAAATGCACCAATATTGATAAAAACGCTCAGCCGCACTGGAAGGAGGCCGGAGCTGACCGCAGCCAGACCTGCGGCCCAGAAGAAGTAATTCGCATCTTCCCGGCTGTCGGCGAGGAGATCGGCACGCCGCTGCTCCTCAGCCGCCTTGTACTCAGTGTCCGACCGACCAGCGCCAACATTCAATGTTTGCATAGGGCCACCACATTATTAGGTGCGCCCTAAGTATAAACGCCGGGCGCCTCAACGACGTGGCCCACCTTTCCGTTCCCACTCGCCTGCACGGCTGGCTGCCGGATGAAGTCAGGTGATCCATTTGAGTTATACCTCTTTGAGCTATACCTTCCGGCGATTTGCCCGCGCGCCGACGATTCATTGCGATGGAGATCGGTATAAGATGTTGTCCAACTTGCTCAGAAAGTTGGGGACGGGTTCAAGCGCCCCACGATTGTGGAAGGATCGGTGCGCGAATCTCGGGAAACCCGGAGAGCTTATCGACTCCGCAAGATCGATCGGTGTTACAGGCAAATTAAAAACTAGATCATATCTTCTTTTTGCCGGTAGAATGGTGTCCGAAATGGAGAAGATCGTTATCAGCCCATTGGAGGTCGCTGCAACGACGGTCCCGGCGGAGCAGCCTGGCCGGCTGGAGCCGAAGCTGGTTCCGGTAGTTCCGGTGTGGGCGAAAACATTCATGGCTCCGTTGGTGTTGGCGCTTCCCCTCCTATGTATAGTTGCGATCGTGTTACGGGTGGCGATGCGGAATCTGCCGCCGCGCACCAGGCACGGCTGGACAGCATTCGTCAACATGCTTTTGATTATCAGCGGGTTATTGACGTCAGCCGGCACCGTCGCTGTGATGTCGTTTGTTCCTCTTCCCGCTGTGGCAGGAACCGGCTTAAGCGACTTGGATGAGCGTGTGGACTTCCCCCATCTACCGACAAGCATACCGATGACGGCGAAAGAGGTGTCGCAGAGTCTGAAACCTCTGGTGGCGATCATCTCTCCATCTCGTCGTTCGTGGCTCACGCATCAAGAGCTGCCAACCGCAAGCTTTGGAGCCGGCACTTTGTTGCAGGCGAGCGACGAAGGCTACCTTTTCCTCACCGCGCGTCACGTGGTGGATGGTCCAGCGTTCAGCGTGGTGAAGGGCGGCACGGGTGCGCTGATCGCGATGGCGTCGGGCACATGGGCAACGGGAGAGGTGGTCGCTCGCCACAAAAATCTTGACCTCCTCTTGCTATGGATACCACGGGAATCCGGCCACGGAGAGTTTGCCCAGCCCATAGCCGAACAGGCGGCGACCGCCGAGGGAGAGAATGTATTCGTGATCGGACATCCCGAGGGACTGCGGTTCACGTTGAGCACGGGCATCATTTCACGCATGAACGGCAACACCATCCAACTGTCGGCGCCGGTAAGCCCCGGCAACAGCGGAGGCCCAGTATTCGACGACCAGGGAAACCTGGTTGGGATTGTTACTTCCATGGTGGATAAGAACGGCGACCCGAATGCGGAAAACCTTAACTTCAGTGTTCGAGCGGAGGCGTTGCGGCAGGTACCGGAGTGGGATTTTGCCAATGCAGGCCGAAGGCATCTGACCGAGTATTTGAGCAGCAATGCTGTCCGCGAGATTACGGAGCACGCCACGAGTCAATAAAAATACGCAGCAGGATGGACTACAGCAACATGCCAAATATCAACGTCACGGTCTTCGATTCCACGGAGAATAAACGCGTTCCCGTCGAACTTCCCAACGACGCTCCCTGCAACAAAATCATTGCGGTACTCATCCAGAAACTTCGTCTGCCTACCAACGGCCCGGATGGCGCTCCGCTGAGTTACAAATTTCACCATAAGAATTCAGGCCGCCAAATCCAAGACACGCAAACGCTGGGCGAAGCCCAGGTACAAGACGGTGACATCCTGCGATTGCAACCGGAGATCACCGCGGGATAGAAGGTACCCATGGCACAGGTCTTGAATGGAGATGTCGGTGAAGACCGCTTCAGCCGGTTGCGATTGATTCCATGGTGGGACCAACCGAAGATCGTGCGCTGCCGCTTACTGGTGGTCGGCGCCGGCGCGTTGGGAAACGAAATCCTGAAGAACGCCGGCGTTGCTTGGATTCCGCGATGTCGTGGTGGTGGATACGGATCGCATCGAGGAGTCGAACCTCTCGCGCAGCATCTTGTATCGGAGTCGAGACATTGGCGAATTTAAGGCGGAGGCCGCCGCCAGGGCTTATCGGTCGCTTAGCCCTGGTTCGCGCGTCCAGCCGCTGGTTGCAGACATCGTCCATGGATGCGGTCTCGGCCTGTTCGAGTGGAGCGATGTTATTCTTGGCGGCCTCGATAACCGCGAGGCCCGGTTGTGGATCAACCGCTCGGCGTGGAAGATGAACCGGCCTTGGATTGACGGCGCCATCGAAGGCATCAACGGCGTGGCCCGCGTGTTCTTGCCCGGAGTTCCCCCCTGTTACGAATGCACGCTCGGAGAAGTCGACTGGGCCCTGCTGCGAAAGCGCATGTCGTGCAACCTGCTGGTGCATGAGGCGACGGTTGAAGGAAAGATCCCGACGACGCCGACCATTTCGTCGATTATTGCGGCCATCCAGGTGCAGGAAGCGGTGAAGCTGATTCACGGGTTGCCCACGCTGGCCGGGAAAGGCTACATCTTCGAAGGCATGAACCACTCCTCATATGTCGTGGAGTACACGGCGAACGCCGATTGTGAGAGCCACTATGTCTTGCCCAGGATCGTGCACTTGCCGGAGACATCGGGCGAACTGACGCTGCGGGAACTGCACCGGCGGGCACAAGCCGACCTGGGATCGGAGAACGTGGTGGTGGAACTGAGCCGCGATGTGATTGAGAAGTTTATCTGCCCAGCATGCCACGAAGAAGAAGAAAAATTTGCCGCGGCCGGGACCATTCCTTTCAGCGATGGCCAATGCGCCAAGGACGGACAGCTGCGCTCGGTCGTTGCGGTCCATAGCTATAGCGGACGGGAAGAATTTGGCGAGCGGCCACTGAGCAAAATCGGAGTGCCGTTGTTCGATGTGTTCACGGCCCGCACAGCGGAACGCGAGATTGGGTATATCCCGTACGGCGACGCGCCCAAGGTGCTGGGAAGCCTGGTGACGGGGCGGGCGACGGAATGACGCAAAAATCAAACAGCGGAGGCCGTCAGCCGAGCGTGCGGATCGACAGCGAAGTGGCGCGCCAGATCCGCCAGCATGCACACTCCAGCAGCAAGTCGGAGATTTGCGGCGTGTTGATCGGGCAGGACCGCGACGGCGTCATCAGGGTCGATGCTTCGATCACAGGGTTGAACGCTCAAGAAGCAGGCGCCCATGTGACGTTCACGCAGGACACCTGGGAGCACATTTACAAAGTCAAGGACAAAGAATTCCCCGGCGATCGGATCGTAGGCTGGTACCACTCTCATCCAGGGTTCGGGGTGTTTCTGTCGGAACACGACTCTTTCATTCACAAGAATTTCTTTTCCTCGCCGGGACAGGTTGCATGGGTTGTCGATCCGCATTCCGATGAAGAAGGCTGCTTCGGATGGGTCGGCGGGAGAATTGAGCGGCTGACCCAAGTCGCTGTCGTGGACCGGCGTGGAGGCGAGCGCGCCGATGAGAGCGGGCGGCCGGAGCCGGTTTTCTCCGCTTCCGATGCGGAAGAAGAGGACGATCCATACCCATCGAAGTTTGTCGATGCTTCCGGCGAAACCTCGGACTCATCTTCGCTGCAACGCCTGGTGGGAGCAATTTTTTCGTATCTCGGCACATTTCTTATAGGATTCCTTGTGGCCTGGTATCTGTTTCCCCAAGTTGAGCTTGTGCCCGTGCCGGTAGATCCGCAAACCGGCCAGCCGCTCCTCGGTCTCATGGAAGGCTCGCGCGGCGGCAGCGGCGCACACAATCGAGATAAAGATAACGACAAAGGCAAAGCCGACTCGTTGGTGGGCGGCGGCGAAGTCAATCAGCGTCCCTCCCAGCCCGGCCAAGCTGGAAACGGCGCAAAGGGGGACCATGCCCAACCCAAGTGAACGGCAACCGATCAAAATCACGCTTGACGATTTGGCGAGCATCACGGTTCCGGAAACGAGTGCCGCTTCTCAGGTTACCCATGCGACGGGCGTGAAGTCTTACGGCACAATTGCCGAGACAGCGGAGCAATTCGTGCCGGTTTCGGAAGATCGCGGCAGCATTTTGCTCCAGGGCTGGTTCTACCTGGGTGTGGCCGGGATGGTGGGGGCGCTCGCCGCCTGGGCGGTATGCGAACCGGGTTTCGTCGACGGCGGGAAGGTGCAGCGTTGGGGCAATTTTTTGATGGTTCCTATGTGCCTGATGCTGATGTGCGTGGGATTTGGCATTGCCGAAAGCACCGTCGAACGCTCGCTGCGCAAGGCGTTGTTGCGTGGAGTCCTGGCCCTGCCTCTAGGGCTGGTTCTGGGCTTCGTTTTCTACTTCATGGCGAACATGATCTACAGTGTGGGCTTGGGGATCTGTTACCAGGCGGGGGCCCAGACGTATCGCAATCCGGCGGTCTGGATTGCGCGGGGCGTGGCTTGGATGGTGTTTGGCGCGGCCGGCGGAATCGTCTATGGCATTGTCGGACAATCGTCAAAGAAGGGATATTACGGCGTGCTCGGCGGGTTGATAGGGGCCGGCATTGGAGGCGTGATATTCGACCCAATTACAATGCTCACAAAAGGCGCGGCGCTCAGCCGGTGCGTCGGGTTTGGGCTGGTGGGCTTGTCCACTGGTGTCGCGATGGGGTTAGTGGAGAGCGCACTCAAAGATCGCTGGCTGTATGTTACTTCTGGCCCTCTCGCCGGCAAGCAGTTCATCTTGTATAAATCCGAGACGAGTATTGGAAGCCGCCAGGAATCGGACATCTATCTGTTCAAAGACCCGAATATTCTTCCCCGCCATGCGCAAATCCAGATTACCGGGGCGCGCGTTCAGTTGCGCGCGACCGGTCCGGTACAGTGGATGGGCCAGTTAATCAAGACCCGCGTCTTGCAGGACGGTGACTTGCTGCAACTGGGACGGTACTCGTTCCGGTACAAGGAGAAGCACCGGTCATGACGGCTGAGGTGTGCCCCTATTGCCGCGCATCGATCGCCGCAGAAGAACCGTGCACGATTTGCAGCGGCTGCGGCACCAAGCACCACCAAGACTGCTATGAAGAAAACGGCGGTTGCACGATTTTTGGTTGCAGTTGTGCGCCTGCCGAGGAACCGAAATTGAGCGTTTCCGGTCCGGACCTCGCAGCGGTTGGAACGCCGGCAACCTCAGCAGCGTCGATTGCAGTGGCAGCGCCGCCAGCGCCGCCCCCACCTCCGCCGCACGATCCAGTCCCGCCGACAATCGAAGAGTTGCGCGAGATCGCCAATCGTGTTGTGCCGTCGATGTTCAGCTCGTTTGCCGGCGACGGCGGTCAGTCGAGCCCGGAACCGGCACCCATTCCACCCACTCGGCCTAAGAGTCGCACGACTTTCATCTTACTAGGCGCGCTACTGGGAACGTTTGGAGCGCATAATTTCTATGCCGGTTATCGCAACAAAGCCTTCCTTCAGCTCGCACTTACCCTGCTCACCTTGGGCTTTGGAAGCCCGATGAGCTGGCTTTGGGCGATCATCGATATCTGTACAGTCACTCAGGACCGTTGGGGAGTCCAATTCGAATCATAGGAGAGATCGCACATGGAGTACTTTGTCAAACGAGGCGAGCAGCGCTTCGGCCCTTACAGCCTTTCCGATCTTCAAAACTATGTTCAGTCGGGGAATATCCTGCCAGACGACCTTGCCCAGAGCGAGGGAATGAACGACTGGGTCCCAGTCTCTCAAGTTCTCGGCAACATCCCCGCACCTACGCTGGATGCCAGCGGGGCTGGGTTTGGCGCATCTCCGGAGGCTCAACTCGTTCCTCTGCCTCCGAATCTGCACTGGGCGATCCTGCTCATTCTGGTTGTTGCCACGCGGCAACTTTTCAATTTGATATGGGCCCTGATTCAAGCGAACTGGGCCAGGAAACTGTCTGGCGATAACAAGCCGCTAGTGTTGGTTGCCATGTACCCGGCAGGCATTGTCGCCGGCGTTCTAACTATCCTGGTGGCGAAACAAGCGGCATGGCTTGGCGGGTTGTTTATTATAGCCGGGGCAATCATGATGTTGGTTGGGGTCTTCAGCATTAAGGCGGCGATGGAAGAGTATTACAACTCGACAGAGAAAGCAGATCTAAAACTCAGCGGCGCTATGACATTCTTCTTCGGCACCATCTATCTGCAATATCATATCAATCGCCTGGCGCGGTGGAAGAAGACCGGGGTACTATCTTAAGTTAGTTGCGAGTAAAACATGCCTTCACCACGCACGCGCCGACTATTACTCGACGAGCAGTTGCTTCAGAACCTGTTGCGCGATTGGCCGTTGATCGAGATCACGGGCAAGGCTGGAATTCCGCCGGAAATTTACAGGATTACTTACAATGTCCGCGGCCTTTATGTTTCCGCTTCCGGGCAGATCCTTGAACGCGATACGCATGTGCTGGAACTGAACCTAACACTCGGCTATCCAAAACGCGCTCCTCAATGCCGAATGCTGATGCCGGTTTTCCATCCTAATTTCGACGATTCCATGGTTTGCATTGGCGACTTTTGGGCCGCCTCCGAGGGGCTCGATGACTTGATCATTCGGATTGGACGGATGATCGCGTATCAGGAGTACAACACAAAGAGCCCACTCAATGGACTCGCGGCAAAGTGGGCAGCGCAGAATTCCCATCTCTTGCCAATCGATCCGCGCCCGGTCGCACCTCCTTGGAGCAACAAAGAAGAACAGGATGCGGCAAGAAGAGGAGCGGTTTCTTCTGCTGCGCAGCCCGCACCCGAAGGTGTTTTCGGCGATAGCAGCCCATGGCCGGAAAGGATCGTCTTCGGGTCAGAGAACTAAGATCCGGCGGTCTGATTTTTCCCAGCAAACGATGCAGATGAAATCGGTTCGGGTCCTGATTGCCATAAGATTGCCGAGCATCAAATCGAGCGGGCCCAGAAGCCGGGCAAAAAGATCCAAGGATCGAGACCAGGACCAGCACCGACAAACGATAGGGTAGTTTGAAGTGAGCCGCCAGCGTTTGCGGCGAATGCGGCGAGAGGCAGGGAATTCAATCGATTTCCGCCGGAAAAGACTTGCCATACGGGGACTTTGGTCAAAACGTATTATTGCCGCTCATCTGCCCCTGCTTTCCTGCTGGGTGAGAGCGACCTGTACACTGACATCAGAACCACGATGAAGGTGTAGGGCACAGCAGCCACGGCGGATACGCGGCAGGCGCACGCGAAAATGGCTAGACTCGCGCCGGCACAGGCTTAACTGATTTGTGGGCTGATTTGATCCACGGCAAGTAATTGAAAACGTGGCGGAGAGGGAGGGATTCGAACCCCCGATACCCTTTCGGGTATGCCGGTTTTCAAGACCGGAGCCATCAACCACTCGGCCACCTCTCCCGGTACTACTGTTTTACTACAGTGTAAATTCTATGGCAGATAATTCGCTGATTGGGATCGGCGCTGTATTTTGCCTTTATGACATTTTTTCCGAAGCGCCACCGAGGGGGTCGCAGTTATTGGGAAAATCTTTACCACAAGGCCACAGAGGAACACAGGGGAAGCCCTAAACGCTAGTTCGCTTCCAGCATTGCTGTATCCCGTCCGTGTAGGGCGGACACTCTTGTCCGCCCAGCCGAGCGAAGCTCGGCGCCTGCCGGAGGGCACAGCAACTCTGGATTCGCTCTAAGCTCTGTTTGTCGAAACCGAAGATCTGCGTCCGATACCCTCAACGTTGGCAACACGCTACGTTAACGATTTTCCTCAAGAAACTACCCCGTTACTTTCACCAGAAAATAGTGTTATTCTCACGTTTACGCTGGTCATAGTTCTTTGCTGAACCGGGGTGGCTTGTCTGCGCTGCCCTTGCGCAGACAAGAATACTTGGAGGCCAATGCCACTCGTACCTGCTACAAATTTACCGTCTCAAACGCTTCCGTCTACCCAACCCACCACCACTCGAGCCGCGCTGCCGGTCGTGACAACTCTGTTCTTCATGTGGGGCTTTCTCACATGTTTGAACGACATTCTGGTCCCTCACCTGAAGGCAATATTTGATTTGAGCTATTTCAAGGTGATGCTGATCCAGTTCGCATTTTTCTCGGCCTACTTCATTTTCTCGATTCCATCCGCCAAGATTATTGATTGGATCGGCTATCAGAAAACGATGGTGGTGGGGCTTGTGACCATGGCCCTCGGGGCAGTCCTGTTTATTCCCGCTGCAAGCGTGCCTTCTTACCCGTTGTTTCTGGGCGCTCTGATGGTGCTGGCCACCGGAATTACCGCGCTGCAGGTGGCGGCCAATCCCTACGTCAGTGTCCTCGGGCCCGCGCGCACCGCTTCCAGCCGGTTGAATTTGACTCAAGCCTTTAACTCACTGGGAACGTTTCTTGCACCCTGGTTTGGCAAGGTACTGATCCTGAGCACAGCTGCTCTGAGCATCGTCGAGATACGGCGGCTTTCGCCGGACGCTTTGCATGCGTACCGCCTGCATGAAGCAGCGACCGTGAAGCTGCCCTATCTAGGGCTTGCAGTCTCTCTACTCTTGCTCGGCATCCTGATTGGCAGGTTCAAGCTTCCGGCGATGCCTGCCGCGCAACATCGCGTGGGCGACAAATCCGCCGGAAGTATATGGAAGTACCCCCATCTGGTATTGGGCGCCGTCGGGATTTTCGTTTACGTGGGGGCAGAGGTTTCCATCGGCAGTTTTCTGGTGAATTACTTCAGCCAGTCCAATATTGGCAATGTCTCTGAGAAGGTCGCCGCAGGCTTGGTTTCCTACTACTGGCTCAGCGCCATGGTGGGACGGTTCGTGGGTTCTGCCATCCTGCAGAAAGTCCGCACCGGGCTTGTGTTGGGCATCGCCGCTCTGGCGGCGGCCACGCTGGTGTGCGTTTCGATGCTCACCTTCGGCCAGATCGCCGTGTGGAGCATTATCCTTGTCGGCTTTTTTAATTCTGTTATGTTTCCCAGCATTTTCACACTGGGCATCGCCGAACTGGGGCCGCTGACGGGCGATGGCTCCGGCATAATGATCATGGCGATCGTGGGTGGCGCAATTATTCCGGTGGCGCAAGGCGCGATAGCGGACCATATTGGCATTCACCACGCTTTCATTCTTCCCATCATCTGCTATCTCTATATTGTGTATTACGCGTTCAAGGGCTCCAAGCCGGTTCCAGCGCTGGCGAACTTGACGAGCGAAAGGTAACCCATGTCTTCAGTCGCTGTGCACGAAGGTCTGGTGATCGGAGTGGATGTTGGCGGGACCAAGGTCGCCGCCGGCTTGGTGGATGAGAGCGGAGAAATTCTATGCCACAACCGCAACCCCATGGTTTCCAAAAGCGACGCCGCCGCCGCGCTGGCCGCGGTGATCAAGGCAATTGAAACCGTATCCGACCAGGCCGTCCGCGTGGCGGGCGCGCACAATCTGATCCGCGGCATTGGAATCTGCTCTCCCGGCCCGCTCGATCCCAAGACGGGAGTCGTCATCAATCCTCCCAACCTGCCGTGCTGGCGCAATTTCCCGCTGGCGGTGGAAGTCGCGCAAATTTTTCGCGTGCGCGTCAGAGTGGATAATGACGCCAATGCCGCCGGGCTTGCCGAAACCTTGTGGGGCGCGGGGCGCGGTTATCGCAATGTGTTTTACGCCACGCTCGGCACGGGCATCGGCACCGCAATCGTGTTTGACGGCCAAATCTATCATGGCCGCACCGGCGCCGCCGCCGAGGGCGGACACATGACCATTGACTACAAAGGACCGCGCTGCGGCTGTGGCAAGCCCGGATGCATCG
The DNA here is from genome assembly GCA_963709835.1 of uncultured Acidobacteriaceae bacterium. Classification (GTDB taxonomy): domain Bacteria; phylum Acidobacteriota; class Terriglobia; order Terriglobales; family Acidobacteriaceae; genus Acidiflorens. Next base: position 24,020 of record CAVPYG010000002.1, on the reverse strand, counting down.
AGGTCCTGGCGTCCGGCCCGGCGATTGCCCGCCGAGCGCGCGCCAAACTCGAAACCGGCCGCGCCTCCAGCCTGCTCGATCTTGCCGGAGGAAAGCTGGACGGCGTTACCAGCGAAATGGTCGGCCAAGCCGCGGCGGCGGGAGATTCGGCCGCCGCCGAGACCCTCCAGGAGACGGTGGAACTGTTGTCGTTCTGGTTCGGCAACATCGTTGACCTGCTCGAGCCCGATGTCATGATCGTGGGCGGCGGAGTTGCGTCCATGATCGAACCGTTCTTTGGCGAAATCCGCGACCGCCTGCCCGCTTGCTGCGTCAACCAGCGCTGCCGCGAGATTCCGCTGATCCCGGCGCGCTACGGGGAAGACGCCGGAATTGCAGGCGGGGCGGCGCTTTGTTTCGACGTGGACCGGCGAAACAAAGACCTCGCACCCGCTGCTGGCCGAGGTGAGGTTCCTTCGCAGCTGTAGGCACGCACGGGCGCTGCCGCTCTCCTCCCGAACTTTACTGGACGACCGCTGTATTATGGTGTGGCGCGCCTTCGTCAGCGCGGCCATAAAAATTTCACTTATTTCTAATAAGGAGCGCACCCCATGAAACCCAGAACCGCAATCCTCTTGGCGTCCATCTTCATACTCGGCTCGATCGCGGCAGCCGCCGATCATGGACCATCGTTCGTAGGCAGTTTGGCCGCAACGCCGCCGATGGGATGGAACAGTTGGAACAAATTCGCCTGCAACGTCAGCGAGGACCTGATCCGGCAGACTGCCGACGCGATGGTCGCTTCGGGCATGAAAGACGCCGGCTACCAATACGTTGTCATCGACGACTGCTGGCAGGTGGAGCGCGACGCAAGCGGCAACATCGTCGCCGATCCCAAACGTTTTCCGTCGGGCATGAAGGCGCTCGCCGACTATGTGCATGCCAAAGGCCTGAAGTTCGGGATCTACTCCGACGCGGGCACCAAGACTTGCGGAGGCCGTCCCGGCAGCCGCGGATACGAGTTTCAGGACGCGCGCCAGTATGCGGCCTGGGGTGTGGATTATCTGAAGTATGACTGGTGCAGCACCTCGACGCAGGATGCGCGCTCTTCTTACGAACTCATGCGCGCCGCGCTCGATGCCTCCGGTCGCCCGATCGTCTTCAGCCTCTGCGAATGGGGCACCGCGAAGCCCTGGCTCTGGGCCAAGGGCGTCGGAAATCTTTGGCGCACCACCGGCGACATCAGCGACCGCTGGCAAGGTACAAAAGAAGTGGTCGCCCGGCAATTGTTGCAGCAACGGCATGCTCGACATCGTGGATCAGCAAGTTGGTCTCGAGTCTTATGCCGGGCCGGGACACTGGAACGATCCCGACATGCTGGAAGTCGGCAATGGCGGCATGACCATGCCGGAATACCGCGCCCACTTCAGCCTTTGGGCGATCCTGGCCGCTCCGCTGATCGCGGGCAACGATCTGCGCGACATGAAGCCGGAGATCCGCGAAATTCTCACGCAGAAGGAAGTGATCGCGGTCGATCAAGATCCAGCCGGAATTGAGGGTCATCGCGCGCGCAAAGACGGAGACGCGGAAGTGTGGGCCAAGCCGCTGCAAGACGGAAGCCGAGCGGTGGTTTTGTTAAACCGTGGCACTGCAGATAAAGAAATCACCGTGTCATGGGAAGATCTGCAGATATCCCGCGCACTTAAGCGCCAAGGTTCGCGATCTCTGGCAGGCAGAAGGACCTGGGAGATTACAAAGCGAAGTTCTCCGCCATCGTCGCGCCGCACTCGGTTGTGATGGTAACGGTGAAGCCGTAGCGGACAAATTAGCACTACGACCGCGCGACGTTTACGGCGGGAGACAAGAGTAGCGCCAGCATCTTGCCGGCTGTCCCGAGGGCGTCTCGCCCTCGGCGCGGCGGGCGCGAACGACCAACGACCATCCGCTATTTCACTCCGTTCGGATACACCAGTATCTTGCTGGCTTCGCCCGTTTTTAGGCGCGCCATGGCTTTGGAAAAATCCTTCATCGGGATGCGGTCGGTGATTACGGGATGAAGATCGAGCCGTCCGCTCTTCAGCAAGGCGGTCATCTGGTACCAGGTCTGGTACATGCGGCGGCCGTTGATGCCTTGAATGGTGATGCCTTTGAAAATGATGTCTTCGGAAAAATTGAGCGGGATGGGTTTCGAGGTGAGGCCGAGCAGAGAGATGCGTCCGCCGCGACGGACGATGTCGAAGGCGGTGCGGATGGCGTCGGGATGTCCGGCCATTTCGAGCACCACGTCCACGCCCAGGCCTCCGGTTTTTTCGGCGACGATGGCGCGAACATCTTCTTTGGACGGATCGAGCGCGTAGTCGGCGTTCATCCGGGTCGCGAGTTTGCGCCGGTGTTCGTTGACTTCGATCGCGAAGATGGTGGTCGCGCCCACGGCTCGCGCCACCGCGATCGAGAACAGGCCGATGGGGCCGCAGCCGGTGATGGCTACGGTTTTCGCGGCGATTTCTCCGGCCAGCACGGTGTGCACGGCGTTGCCCAGCGGATCGAGGATGGAAGCGTACTCCTGCGGAATCGCCGGATCGAGTTTCCAGATATTCGACTCGGGGATGACGACGTACTCGGCGAAAGCTCCGTCGGAATCGACGCCGATGATTTTCACGTTCTGGCAGATGTGGGCTTCGCCGGTGCGGCACTGCAGGCACTTGCCGCAAGCCACGTGCATTTCGGCGGATACGAAATCGCCTTCCTTGACGCTGGTGACTTCATCGCCGAACGCGACCACCTCGCCGCAGAATTCGTGTCCGGGAATCAGCGGCGGATGAATGCGTCCCTGGGCCCAGCGGTCCCATTCGTAAATGTGAAGATCGGTGCCGCAGATGGAGGCGACTTTGACTTTGACCAGAACGTCGGTGCGGCCGTAGCCGGGAATTTTGACTTCGCGGATTTCCGCGCCCGGCGCGGCTTCCGGCTTGACCACTGCGAGCATGGTGGCTGGGCATGGAAGCTCCCTTATAGAGTACGGAATTAGAAGAGCAAACGGCTCTATTCTACACCGCGATTCGCAACGCCGCCGACCGCGCGGAAGGTTTAGGCAGATCGGTGGAGCGACGGGCGTCCTCGCCCGTCCAGCCGCGCACTATGATGTTAATGGCAACTTGAAATTGATTTTCGTTGACCGTGGAGCGTCTGATGCGAATTCGTTTCTGGTCTCTTTCTTCGTCGTTATGGCATGTTCCTACGCGTGGGCACAGGGCGCTTCCGCTGTGCCCCGCGATCCCGGCAGGATTTTCTTCGCCGCCTGGTGATTGCGGCGACTGAACGCACAATCATTCGGTTCGCTATGACCCGGCCTATGTGAGTATTCCGTATCCCGGCGGAGATGTTCCGGCGGACACAGGCGTCTGCGCCGATGAAGTGGTCCGTTCTTATCGGGCGTTGGGTGTCGATCTGCAAAAAGAGGTGCACGAGGATATAGTGCGGAATTCCTCGGCATATCCGCGCAAGTTGAAGTGGGGTTTCGGAAAACCCGACAGCAACATCGATCACCGCCGCGTTCCGAATCTCATGGTTTTCTTCCAGAGAAAAGGCGAGACGCTGCCCATCACCACCCATGCAAATGATTACAGTCCCGGAGATCTGGTCACCTACGATCTGGGCGGCGATGTTCCGCACATTGGAATTGTCGTCGACCGCAGAGGTGCGAGCGGGCATTACATGATCGAACACAACATCGGAGAGGGCCCGAGGATCGAAGACGCGCTCTTCAATTGGAAGATCACAGGACACTACCGCTACTACGGACCTGCGTTGTGAGGGATGCGGCGCCGCGAGCGAAGTCCCCTTCAAAACTCAGATGAGCCCAGAGATTTGACTGGGCATTGGCGGCGACGGGTTTCAATTCCAGCTTCATGCCGCCAATACGCCGGGCAACCAGGTTATAGATCCAGGCCATTAACGCGCCAATAACAAAACCCATGGCTCCATAGATGATCGGGGCGAGGATTGCAAAGAACAACATTGCCGCTCCGGAAAAAGACGCCGAATCCTGTCCCGACATCAGAGCGGCGACCCCAGCCAAAAGGAAGAGCGGCAGCAAAACCAATCCGAGGCAGCCGTAAATTGCGCCCATCATCTTGGCGCAAGAAAGAACATCCACCGAGCGTAGTGAGTACATGATTCTCCTTTCGCGAGAACGTTAACAATTTACACGATCGCGGCGCCGGGCGCGATGGAGATTTGTCTGTCAGAGCGCCCGCAGCACGCGGACGACATCTTCAATTCTATTTTCCTGAAACAATCGGATGGCGGCAATGCCGGCGGCTCCAGCGTCCAGGCACGATGCGGCGTTCTCCAGCGTGACGCCGCCGAGAGCGAGCACGGGAATCCTCGCACGGCAGGCGTCGCGCAACGCGGCTAGGCCGGTCGGCTGGCGTGGTTTTTTCCAAAGACAAACGAGCATCTTTCTTTTCAAACACCGGGCCGAAAACCGCGAAGTCGGCCTTCTCGGATTCCGCGCGCAAGACATCGGCGACGGTGTGGCAGGAAGCAGCCACGAGAAAGTGGCCGGTGGCCCGTGGCCAGTGGCCAGAAACTTCCGCGCTTTTGGGAAGGGCACGGCTTTCAGCCGTGCCGCTAGCGGCTGATAACAATTCGGGCTTTAGCCCCTGAGGGATTGTTAGCATCCGACGCACCTCGTCGGGCGCGACGTCGTCGGCGCGCAGATGAACGCCGTCGGCTCCCACCGCGAGCGCGACGTCGGTGCGGGAGTTGATCAACAGCCGAGGTCTCAGTTCTCGGTTCTCAGTTCTCAGTGGAGCGCTGTTGCGAACGCCACTAACCACTTCCCGCGCCAGCATTTCCAGTTCTCTCGTGCTCAAATCTTTTTCGCGGAGCTGGATGTAGTCGACGCCGGCGCGCGCGGCTTCGGCGACCTTGTCGAGCAGGGCGCGGCGGCGCGCCGGTTCGTCGCCGCGAAACTCGCTTCGTCCGGTGATGTAATACAGCAGACAGCGGTCCGCCATCAGCTCTCAGCCTACTACGGCTTCGCCCGGACGCGGTTCGGCCAATTGATCCGGCGTCCCAACGCCAACCGTATAAACCTGGCGCTCGCGCGACAGGGTCATGAGAATGATGAGCGTGGCGACGGCCAGGATGGCAACGATGAAGATGCTGCCCTCGGGCCCGGTAGCTCCCCCGCTGAGGATCGGCTTGCCCGCGGGGTGCGTCGCAAGGAGATGGTGCTGAGTCATCATTCCGCTGTCAGCGACGCCATAGAGAAACGACTGCGACCAGTCCCACGCGGCATGGAATCCAACCGCCCACCACAGCGAGCCGGTGCGCCAGAGGCTGAGGCAGAAGACCATGGCGACCAGTCCGGCAGAAAGCATTCCGATGGGAGACTCGCCAGGGTTGCCCTTGTGGCCGACGCCGAACAGGATGGACAAGATGAGGGCGGAAGTCCAGAAACCAAAAGCTCCGCTGTTTTTTGCCATGCCAAGTCGCGCCTTAAAGACCCACCGGTAGAATCCCGCAAGCCCGCGCGTGAGTGTGAACTGTAGATAGCCGCGCATAAGGTACTCCTCCGACAGGCCGACGAAAATGAAGGCGAGCAGCCACATGGCTCCGTGACGGAGAACGTCGCCGCCAAAAAGCAGGCGGCGGTCGATGACGAGCAGTCCCGCCTTCCAGAGGGTCCCAACGAGAAGGGAAAGGCAGACGACTCCCCAGCCGAGTCCGGCGAAGAAGTGCGGGAGTTTGCGCCGGATAGTAAGGCCATAGGCGGAGATGGGGCGGCGCTCGATCTTCGACATGATCCAGGCGACAAAGAGCGCCATGAGAAAGGAGAAAGACTCGCCGATGATCGCCATCTTGACGGGCATCTCAAAGGCGGCCTTCGCGGCATTTGCAGTTTGCGGGTGGACCTTGTGGGCGAAGGCGTTTACACCGACAATAATGCCGACAAAGATAGCGATGAAGATGAGCAGGCTCCAGCCCGCGCGCAGGCCGTCTCTGCCTATGAAAGTCCTGCGCAGCAGCGACGGCTGCGCAGGCGCGATTGCTTCGCTGGGTGCGGGGCTTGCGTCTTGATTCAATGGGCCTCCGGGTGCAGCGAAGGTTGATTCAAATTCTCCGCTTTCCAGCGCATCGCGGCGTAAATGCGGTTGTGTCCGCTGGGGTGATCGAAAAAGATCAACTCCTCGATGGGGCCGGGACTCATCTTGCGGTATTCGCCGAGATGGATCGCCGCCTGGGCAAAGCCGTCTGGCTGCCGGGCCGTGTTCAGTCCGAACATGTCGGCCTCGTGTTCCTGAGTGCGGCTGAAGGTGTTATCGATGGGAGTGAAGACGAAACCAAAGACGGAAATCAGCAGGATCGCGAGCGGAAGAACGGCCGTGTCGCCCACGCCCCGAATCTGCCACTTCTCGCCCCAGCGTCTGCAGCGACCAGTCGAGTCCCCAGCGCAAATAGGCGAACAGCCAGCACGATCTCGATTGACATGGAACATGATGCCTTTGTAGATGTGGTTCATCACGTAGTGCCCCATCTCGTGTCCCATGACCGCCTGAATTTCTTCCGGCGAGCCGCGGCGCAAGAGGTTGTCATTGAGCGTGATGCGCATCGTGCCGGCAAAGCCGCTTACGTTGGCGCTCATGCGCGTCGTCTGCCGCGAAGCATCCATGGTGTAAACATCTTTGGCGGGAATGCCGTTGGCCCGCGCCATGCTCAAAATCGGCTCGACAATTTTCGGATCGTTGAGCCGCGTGTACTTATTGAAGATGGGAGCTATATAAACCGGCGCGATCAGCGCGGTGAAGACCGAGAACAGGATGGTCACGACCGCGCCCCAGATCCACCAGGTCCGCGGCAGGCGGCGGACCACCCCGAACAGCAACATCACCAGCACCCCGCCCAGCACCAGATTCCCACGCCAAGACTCTTCAACTGATCCCCCATCCAAGGGCCGAAGGTTTGTGTGGCGAGTCCGTACTTGTGCTCGCGAAAATATCCTTCGTAAACCGTGAGCGGGAAAACCAGGATGGTGGTGAGAACCAGGTATTGCAGCCAGTACACGAACGTATGCACCGGTTTGAAACGAGTCACACGCTCCGCCAGATCCCTCATGCGGGCCGACCAGCGCAGATTCAGCAACAGCAGCGCGATCGCGGCCCCATAGAGAAAGTCCCAGAGAATCAGCCAGTAGCCGCCCTCGAAGTAAGCGTCGGAACGGGCCGTCTTGTCGGCGGGAATCTGCGCCAGATAAGCGTTGGTGGCTGCCGTGGCGTCGAAATGCGCCGACGGTTGCGCCTCCGCCGGAACCTGAACCACGGAAGGCATCTGGTTCGCGGTTGGCGGTTGCGCGAAGGCCTGCGCCGCGCAGAGAAAAATCACACCACAAAGTGCTGTTGCCAGGAATATTCGTGATCGCATCGTGTTTGCCTCCATAAAGACCGATCGGAAGGAGTATATACGGAAACAGAGCGCCGCGAGTTCAGACTGCCGGAACGGGGCGGTTTTCTGCTGTGAACCGCCTACGGCCGCGTCTTGGCAATTTCCGGGACGGCCGCTTCGCCCGCGCGCTTGGGTTGTTGCGGGACCAGATGGTATTTCGTCAACCCTTCTTTCAGGTACTCGAAACTTTCCTCCGGCGAATCCGACATCTTGAAGAGATCGAGGTCTCCGGGCGAGATCACTCCGGCATCCAGCATGGCTTCGAAATTGACGACTTTCTTCCAGTACTCGCTGCCATAGACGACGACGACAATTTTCTTGGCCAGTTTCTCCGTCTGTGCCAGGGTGACGATTTCAAAAAATTCGTCGAGCGTGCCAAAACCGCCGGGGAAAATCACCAGCGCCTTGGCCAGATACGCGAACCAGAACTTGCGCATGAAAAAATAGTGGAACTCGAAGTTGAGCGAAGGCGTGATGTAGGGATTCGGATATTGCTCGAACGGCAGGTTGATGTTGAGGCCGATGGTTTTTCCTCCCGCCTCGTGCGCGCCCAGATTTGCCGCCTCCATAATGCCCGGGCCGCCGCCCGTGGTTACGACAAAACGTTGGCGCTTGGCGGGGATCTGGGTGGACCATTCGGTCAGCAGAAAGGCCAGCCGGCGCGCGTCTTCGTAGTAGCGGGCCATGTCCACCGCAGCCTCGGCGCGCTTCAGGTCATCGGCTTGCTGCGCGGCGGAAACCTGAGCGCCGTTGCTGCGGACTTCGGTCAGATGGCTGCTGGCGTTGTCGCGGCTGTGGACGCGGGCCGAGCCGAAGAAGACGACTGTGTCCTGGATCTGCTCGCGGCGGAAGCGCGACAGCGGCTCGCTGTACTCCGACAGCAGCCGCAGGATCCTGCCGTCGGGACTGTTGAGAAACGGTTCGTTCTGATACGCCAGGGGAGCGGGCTTGAGTTTTTCGTCGGTCATAAGATGAATCGTTGACACATTGAGTCGTTGAAATTCATGATTTTGTAATTTTGTAAACGGGTAATTTCGTAATTTGAAAACCGGCTGGGGTTCAAATTACCAAATTACAAAATTGCCAAATTACAAAATCCACTAGAGATTCGCCGCTGCTCTGTTCTTCATTCCTCTTCCCGGTATTGCATGGCCTCCCAAAATCCGATCCACACATTGAGCACGCCCAAACCGGTCGAAACGCCGCGCGCAAAGCCGCTGGCCACCACGGCCCGGACCATGGGATACGGGATGAGCAAATGGTTGTCGGACCACTCCGGCCGCCAGGGCAAAATCATCAGCATCACTCCCAGCGTCGCGCACAGAAACACAAAAACCAGCATTCCGATACGGCGGAGCCACACCCGGGCGGCCGCAAGCAACGGACTGGGAGCGGAAGCCGCCGCGACCGCTGTTTCCGTCGCGGGTTGCAGTTCCCCGGCACGGGCGGGCTCGCCGTCAAAATTCAGCTTGGGATCGGAAGTCATTGCACGCGTCGTTATTAGTGAGGCCGTTCGTGAGGCCGTGGGCTGGGCGCGGGACCGGGCGGCATCCCTGGGCAACCTCCGAACCCACTTCGTGCATTCTACGACTTCAGCGCCGCTATGCGCTCGGTCACGTCGCGATAATCGATATTCTGGCCGTACACCTCGGTGAAATAGCGCAGCGCGGCGGGCTTATCCATCGCCGATTCGCAGGCCGACCCCAGTTCATAGTTGATGGCCAGGCGCGCTTCTTCATCGAGTCCGCTGAGGTTCAGCGCCTTCTCATACCAGCGGATGGCTGCGTCGGGCACTCCTTTATCGAGGAAGCACTGCGCCAGCCAGGTGTAGGTCTGCACCGGCTGCGAAAACGGCGTGCCGCGCTCGATCGAAGTGCAAACTTTCTGCAATTCGGCGATGGCTTCGTCCAGCAGCCCCATTTCCCGAAAGGCAACGCCCAGGTTGTAATGCGTTTCCGGATCGTCGTCGCCCGCCACCATCTCTTCTTCGAGTTCGTGTTTCAGTTCCCCAAACATCTCCGAAAGATCCACGCTGCCCGACGCATGCATGGCCTGCGCTCCGGCGCCCAACGGGCGCACCGGAGCGGGACTGTAGCTCATCGTTGTTGCAGCGAGAACCGGAGCGGGAGCGGCCGCCGTTGCCGCGCCTTCCGCCGATGCCCGCGCTGAAGGTCTGGACGCTGGGGCAGCCGGAGTCGCGACGGTTGCCAGGGACGGAAATTTCGATTGAAAAGTCCGGGCTGGCGCTGGCGAGGCCGGCTTGCGCGGCTGCGCATGGCTCTCAGGCGCCTCACTCCGCGATTTATGCGCAACCGGCGGCGCCTCGGGCAAGAAAGAATCGCCCAGCGAAGCTTCCAGGTCCGCCACCAACGCGCTCAGATCGCTTGTCTCCGCATGTTCCGCTCCCGCGTAAGCGGGCTCTTCATAAACCGGTTCCGCATAGGCCGGCTCAGGATAGTTCGGTTCAGGATAGATCGGTTCAGGCGCAGCCTTCGCCCGAGGCGCACGCTCCCTTGCGTGGTCGTACCCAGCCAGCAGATCGGGCGAGGTGGCGAAATCCGACGCGTCCTCCGGCTCCATGGCAACTTCGAAGTCCGCGGCCTCGTCGGCATTGATCTCCGGAAGTTCGTCCTCCGGAATATCGCCACCCGGAATTTCCGTCGCCGCGATTTCCGGCTCGGCGGGCGGCAATTCGTTGGCTTCAATGGCGGCGCGTAACGGATCGAGAATGCCGGCATCGCTGGTCAGGGATTCGAGCTTCTCGATTCCCGCGCGCGCCTGCTCGATCATGAAGTGCTCGATATAGAAATGGACTTCTTCCACCGTCTCCGCAATCTCGGGATTGCTGGCGGCATCCGCGTCGACGTCTATATCTACGACCGCGGGAACATCCTCGTCTGCCACCAGCTCGGCAGCGTCGGTAACTTCGGCAGCGGCTTCGATCGCAGCCGGCAGCGCTTCGTCCGCAGCGGGCTCGTCGATCGAAAACGAGTCCTCCCACTCGGAAGAAAGATCGTGCGCTTCCGAAGCCGCGGGCGCGGCTTCTTCATGCACCGTGAATTCCGGATGCTCGACAACCTCTACTTCGCCCTCGGAAGCGTTGGGCTCGACCATTCGCCAGGCCGCGGGCGATACATCGGGTGCGGCCGCAACCGCTGAATCCATCGTGGGCGTGGCAACCGCCGGTGAACCCGCGCTGCCAGGAGCGGCTCCCGAGCACTGCTCGTAGCGCGCGGCCAATTCTCCATAACGCCCCGCTTCGTCCGGGTGGCCCGCGTCGTGGTACACGCTTTCCAGCGTCCGGCAGCAGACGGCGGCTTCGGTAAAACGCTGGAAGCGCGTATGCAGAGCGGCCAGCCGCTGGTTCAGGCGCGCGTCTCGCGGCGCCTGCGGCAATGCCCCCAGCAGTGGCACGACCGCCTTGTCCGGCAGATTGTAAGAAAGGAACAGATCGGCGTCGGTGACCGCCGCGCGCACCGCGGCCGCAATCTCGTCGGGATACGACTGATCGATCACCGGCGCGGTCGCTTCCAGTTCCTCCACGATCACCGACCCTTCTTCGGCAGTGATCTCGGAAGTGGTCCCGGTGGCGGGCGCTGGCCCCTCCATGCGCTCCACCACTTGCTGATAATTCTGAGTGTGCACCTGGTTCTGCGGTTCGGTGGTGGCCAGCATCTGGTATAGGTCGCGGGCGCGGGCCAGATTTCCGTCCTTCACTGAAGAGTGCGCCAGAAGCTCGCTGACTTCGTTGACGTGGGTGGTCTCGCCGGCCTTGTTCAGCAGCACCAACAGCGATTCCAGTGCGGCCGAATCGTCGCGCACATGGCTGATCATCGCGTGCAGGCTGGCCAGCAGTTTGGTCGAGTCGGTCGCAAGCAGGCGATCGGCGTGCTGCGTGTAAACCTCAAGCGCCTCGTGATATTCACCCAGGCGCGCGCAGCCCTCCGCCAGCAGGAACAACCCCTCGGGATCGCCGTGCACCGTGAGCAACTTCTCGGCCACCGGGCCGGCCTTCGCCGTGTTTCCCACCAGCAGGTACGCTTTCAACAGGTCGCGCAAACCGTCGGGATGAGAATCGATGTCGGCGGCCTTCTCCAGGCATTCGATCGCGCTCTTGGGATCTTCGCTCTCGAGGGCGGTCTTCCCCCGCAGCAGCAACACGTAGCTATTGGTGGGGTCGAGCGCCAGCAGCCGTTTCAGAATGTCGTCGGCCCCCGCCAGCGCTCCTTTCGCACGCAGCGTTTCCGCCGCCGCGCTGAAAAGCTCCCACGCTTCCTGCTTTTTCCCCATCCGGACATACGTCTCGCCCAGCTTGATCCGCATGGGCACGTTTTCCGGGTCCATCTCCAGTACTTTCCGGAAAAGCCGCACCGCTTGTTCGCGATCGCCGTTCTTATCGAAATCTTCGGCGACTTGCATGTATTGGAAGCGGGCGTCGTTGAACAGGCCCTGCTGGGTGTAGAGTTCCGCCAGTTTCAGAGATCCTTCCACGCTCGGCTGGAGCTTGGCGATCTTCTTGTACATCGCGATGCCCTTGACCGTGAAGCCCTGCGCGGCATAGGCATCGCCAACCTTCTTGAAGCATTCGATGGCTTTGGCGCTTTCACCGAGACGCGAATAGAGGTCCCCGATCGTGTTGTTGATCGTGAGATCGTTTTCGTCGCTCCTCAGTATCTTTTCGTACTCATCAATGGCGCTCTGCAGCTTGCCCTGCTGGACAAACTTCTCCGCGGCGCTGAGAATCTTCTGCTTGTTAAAGCCAAAACCAAACGCCATAGGGTGTGCGGACTCCCGCCTTTTTCCCGCCCAACTCGCGCGCTTTACCCGCGCCTCACCAGACAGGCCTGACCCTCGCCGGGAAATTCCCGGACGAAACCCCGCAAACCCGGCAACCGGAATTGCGGCGTAAGGTAATTGTAAGGCCGAGTACTCTCCATCGGATGGTTACTGACGATTACCGGGGGTTACCAAAAGGGAGTGTACGTCCGGTTCCGGGAAAACCGCGCTCCTCTTCCCAATAGATGAGTTGTAGCGCCGACATCCTGCCGGCTGTCCCGAGGGCGTCTCGCCCTCGGCGCGGCGCCCGCCCGCCTTACCGCCGCCGGGACGGCGGCGCTACCGTCGCGCTTCGGCGGTCACTCATCGGTCGCCCAGCGGCAGGAACCACGCGGCCACATCGCTAGAACGGGTTCAACTTGCCCAAGCCCTTTTTTTTCTTCTTCTTGCTCGAAGAAATATCCACCAGATCGTCGCTTTTCGCCGAGCCACTCGAAGCATAAGCGCCCGGCGTTCCGCCACTGCTGTTAATCTCGTTGGTCTGTTGCAACGGGGGAAGCGCGGTCGGATCGGGCGCAACATTCGGTTTCAGTTCATTCGGGTCCGCCACACTTGGCGTCAACTCGGCCGTCGCGGGCGCCGTTGCCGCTGGCTGCTCCGTGGCCGCCGGCGTGTCCGACGCCGCTACCGGAGCGTCCGACCGCGGCGCCTCCTGGTTCGGCCCTCCCGCCCCCAAGCCCGTCGTCTGCACCCCAAGCTTATTGTCGCCCCCGCCCCCGGTCGCCGCGTTGGCTATATCTTGCACCACTTTCGTTGCCGTCAACGGCTCCGCATCCACCATCGTCGGCTCGCCCACTCGCGACGCCTTGGCCACGCCGGGATGCTTCTCCAGGTTTCCCATCATGCTCGACATGAACCCGGTTTGTTGCCGGCTCGCCATTTCTTTCTTGTTCTGCTCTAGCGCCGCCCGCGTCGGCCGCGGCACCGGCTGATGCAGCGCCTCCAACCGCGCCTTCGCGTCCACCGCCCGGTCCATCGCCGGATACCGCGTGATGATCTTTCCGTACGACGCTGACGCTTCCTTCGTCAGTGCTTCGATCATCCTCGCCTTCACCGCTTCACCCATCCGCGGGTTTTTCCGCACCATCTCCATCTCGCCTTCGTAGCATTGCCCCAGCATATACATCGCTTGGTCCGCGCCGCTGTATAACGGATAGCGGTCCACCAGCGTCTTCAGGCGCGCAATCGCCGCCGGATACGCCGGCCGCATATAATAGAACCGCCCGATGTCATACTCCCGCTCTGCCAGCACTTCCTGCACTTCCCGCAACCGCTGTTTCGCCAGCGGCAACAGCTTGCTGTCGGGATACTCCTGGATCAGCGCCCGGTATTCTTCCTCCGCCCGCACCGCATGGGTGAAGTCGCGGTCCGCCTTTTCCATCTCCTGATAGTGGATGTTCGCCACCTTCAGCTGCGCCTCGGCCGCCTCGGGCATATTGGGAAAGAACGTGCGGAAATCCTTGTATTCGATCTCGGCCTGCTGCATCGCCGTCGAGCCGCCCTCGTCGTACCACGAATCCGCCACCGCCAGCTTCGCCCGCGCGATAAACTCCGAATCCGGATAGGTGTTGATCAGCGTTTGCAGCGTCATCCGCGCCACGTCGAAGCGGTTGTGCTTCATCGCGTCCATGGCGCGGTCGAACAGCACCTTGTCGGGCTGCTTCGACCCGACGTTCGCCAACGGGTTCACCGCTTTTTTATTCGTGCAGCCCAAAACCAACGCCAGCACGAACACCATCACTCCCAGGAGCAGATTACGCCGCATAAAAGACCTCAACCTCTGCAATCTAACCTCTAACCTCTGACCTTCCTATACTCGCTGCAAACTCGCGCTTCGCGCCGCTCCGAGCAAAGCTTCTGCATTCGCCTTCGCATCGCCGGTGCCGAACACCGCATTTCCCGCCACCAGAATCTCCGCCCCGGCGCGCACCACATCCGCCACCGTATCCATCCCAACGCCGCCATCTACTTCGATGCGGTATTGGTATCCCCGCGCCGCGCGTATTTCCGCCAGCTTCCTAATTTTGTGCAGCGTGGCCGGGATAAACTTCTGCGCCCCAAACCCCGGATTCACGCTCATCACCAGCACATAGTCCACGATCTCGAGCACTTCCGAGAGCGTTTCCACCGGAGTCGCCGGATTCACCACCACTCCCACCCGGCATCCATGTTCCTTAATGAGGTTCAGCGTCCGGTTCAAATTCCGGCACGCTTCCTGATGCACCGAAATCCAGTTCGCCCCCGCTTCCGCAAACTCCGGAATATAGCGGTCCGGGTCCTCGATCATCAGATGGCAATCCATCGGCAGCCGGGTTGCCCGGCGCAAGCATTTCACCACCGGAGGCCCGACCGTAAGATTGGGCACAAAATGCCCGTCCATGATGTCCACATGGATGACGCTGCCGCCGCCGGCCGTAGCCCGCTCCACCTGGTCCGCCAAGTGTGCGAAATCCGCCGCGAGTATCGAGGGTGCCAGTTCGATCAAAACCAGGGTCCAAGTAGAAGCTGTGGAAATTCTAGCACGGTGCAGCTCGTGTGGTGACGGGGCTCCGCCCCGTAAATGCCGGAGTTCGGTTAGAGCTCGGTTCTTAGTCTAATCGCCTGCTATCAGCACCCGAGGCTGACCATCACTCTAGGGGTTCAAGATGCGGCGATTGAACGCCAAGTTTCGTTAACGCCTCGTCCATCGTGTGTACGATTGTCAGGAGCGGCCGTGTAGATTCTCCCATAAGTTGAAACATCCGGCATATGCCATAGACATGTGCCTGCGGCGCAGCAACCATGCGAGGCCGGCGAGTCGGATCCGGCATGGCAGGTTCCTGGCGTGCCAACCGGCGGACCATTGCATTGGAGACAGCGAACTCGGTAACGCCTGAGAAGTCCGCAATTCCCGCGCATGCATCGGTTGCCGTCGCGTGCCCTCGAACCGCCTCGTAAAACTCTGCCAGCAATTCATCCGTCAGTTTCCCTTCCAAGCGGGCCACAAGGAGTTTGTTGATCGCATCGAATTCAAATCGAACAGCCATTGGCGACTGATTCTATAATCGGCGGAATGAAAGGGCAAATCGGCCGCCAAGTAGAAGGCCACTAATTCAAACTCCAGCACTAGCCGGAATTCGGTAGCGGACCAACAAGTTTTCCACCGGCTCTAGCCAGTCGCGGAATCGCCCCCAGGAAGGAGAACTCATTGATCCGGAGTGTTCACCCCTTCACGTAGGCGAGCTTCGCCGCTATCCTTCCATCTCGCACAGTGAATATGTCAACGCCGCGCAGGTGCCAGGGTTGACCGTTGCGCATCTTCCGATACACCCATAGCACTGTTGCCCGATTTCCGCTGACGATCAACTCCTCAGCTTCGAACCGCGCGTCCGGGTTACGCACGAACCATCCGCGCCAGAATTCGACCACGGCGGCCTTCCCCTCGATCCGGCGGCCGTCGGGGGCGGGCGACGTGTCCTCAAACACCGTATCCTCGGTCAAAAGCGGAGCTAAGGCGTCGGCGTCGCGCCGGTTGAACGCCTCATCGAAGCTGTTGACGGCCGCGCGTGTCGATTGCTCCTGTGACTGCATCTTCCCGTCGTCTCTCATGGAGGCCTGTCCTGGGCAATACATAATCCCAAATAGGAATACGGAACAGTTTACTAGGATGAACCGGCGATTTGCAGGGCGCATGGGTGTTAAATCCTCCAGCACAGTTTAAACCCGTCGAGACTCTTCTGAACGACGGCAAGGTGCCCCAGAGCCTGCCCTGAGCTTGTCGAAGGGTCCGTGCCCGCGCCGGCGCTTCTGGAGAAGCAGTAATGAAGAGTTTCGAAAACTGGATGGAATGGCATGCGAAGACAATCGACTGTACACTGACGATCGGACGTAAAGTTAAAATGGATATACTACAGGAGTTTGCCGCATGAGACTGCGCCTTACCCTCGTTTTCTTGTGGACCCTCGCGAGTTTCGTTTGGCTATTTATCATCGCATTCCTGATTTTCCATCAGCCGGGCTTCCCATTGAAACTCGGCCTGGTCCGCACGACCGGGCGAACTGGCCTTTGGATAACGCTGCTCCCGGCCCTGTGGGGCCTGGCCGCAGTTTGCCTGTTATTCATTCGCCGCAAGCTCGGAGCAAGACTCCTCGGCATCTACTCAGCGTATTGGGTGGGGATTCTGCTGAGCGCTCTGCCTGCGGTTTGGAATGCGCGGCACTCTTTTTGTATCCGGAACCACTTCTGCATCACCACTCCCTGGGTGGGCCGCCTGACAGTTGTCGCGTTCGCGATTCCGTTCCTGCTGGTTGCACTGTGGTCGTACCGTGAAGCCGTCCGCCCGTAGATCCGCTTCCAATTTAAGGACCACCCGCGCCCAAACACTCAAAGGGCCCCTCCCCCTCACCTGGGGGACGGGCCCTTGCCCCGGCTAGCGATTCTTCACTTACTTCGAGACTGGTGGCGTCACGACCTCATGCAGTTTGGGATCTTGCCACATTTTGGTGAAATCTTCTTCTTTATAGACGCTGGCGAGATTGCGATAACCCTCTTCCTTGGCTTTCTTCAGGCACCGCAGGGCGTTCTCCAGATCGCCGCGCCTGGCATAGATCTTCGCCAGCATATAGGAGTACCTCGCCTGCTCTTCCATGGTTGTGACCTGCGCCATCACTCCAGTTCTGGAGTGCTGATCCAAGGCCTCCGGATCGAGTTCCAAAGCCCGGGTATATTCGGCGAGCGCGCGATCCAGATTGCCCTGGTTAAACCACGACGCCCCCAGGTTGACGTGAAACGTTGCCCGAGTTTCGTCGAGCGCAACCGCCTTCTTGAAGTACTTCGCGGCGGAACTATAATTCTTGTTCATATACTCCACCGCGCCAATATTATTGACCGCTTCCGCGGACTTGGGATTGCGCTTGGCCGCTTTGTCGAAGTCCATACGCGCCGCCCGCAGGTTGTTGTTCTGTAGTTCGGTCAACCCCAGCTTGTTGTACAGCGCCCCGTTGTTCTTGTCTTTGCGTAGCGCCGCCTCAAAGTACCGCGTCGCCAACCCGTAGTCCTTTTGCATCTTCGCCGCATCCCCGGCTGCTTCCAACTCGGCCACCGTCATCGACCCCATGGCGGCCTTGATCTCTTGCGGCACAGGCTTGGCAACGCCGTATCTGGCCAGCGTCATCAGCAACGCCACGACCACGATCCTCAGTGTGAAGTTTTTCATATTCTGCCTCCCTTTCCGGAGTTGCCTCATTCCGGTTTGAGCTGAACCCTTGCCCCGGCTGATCTGCTCTCCGCATCCACGTCATTTATGACGCGGATTCTCGCGCTCCACAACGCTACATCGGCTACCTTGGGGCTAAATCGCGCCTGTGGCTACCGCGTGCCGCCGATCTCCCTTCGAAGCAACTACTTATCGGCAGCCATGCCCTCGCAGACTCGCGCTCTCCGAGGGGAGTTAAACCACCGTTACACGGGTTACCTAACCGTTTGCAAAACGTTAAAGCGCGGCAAGCAGGTGTATAAGAGGATCAGTTGATGCGCACACTCTTCGGTGCGGATAATACTTAAGGAGGCGGCAGTGCCTTCGACGATGAGAGACTCCGTTAGCAGAGAGGCGGAACGCGCCGAGCTTCAGGCCGTGCTTCAATCGCACCTCTTTGCCCGCTCTCCCGCGCTGGTCCATCTGCTCACTTACTTGTGTGAAAAGACGTTTGCCGGCGAAGGCGGCCATATAAAGGAGTACTCCGTCGCGCTCGACGTCTTTGACCGCCGCGACACCTTCGATCAGGATTCCGACTCGATCGTTCGCGTGCAGGCCAACCGCCTGCGCAAGCGCCTCAGCGAGTATTACGCATCCGAAGGTGTGAACCATCCCATCCACATCACCATTCCCGTGGGCCAGTACGTCCCCGTCTTTGAACGACGGCCCGAACCGGAACCGCCTCCGCATCCGGCCCCGCAGCCAAACGCCACGCCCGGAACAACTAGGCGTCATCGCAAGGTATGGATTATTAGCGGAACGATTGTGTTCGTCGCCCTGCTCGCTGGCGCCGCCTTTTTCGTGCATCAGAGATCCACATCGCGTCCGGCGATTCATTCTTCGAATTATCCCCAGACCCCCGCCGAACCCGTCGTCGGGCTGCCCGTCGGCGAAGAAATCCGCATCCTCGCCGGTTCCACAAGAAAATACGTGGACCACGCGGGCAAACTCTGGAGTCCCGACTCCTATTTTTCCGGTGGCGCCGCCGTGGCCAGTTCCGTCCAGCACATTTGGAGAACGCAAGACCCCATCGTCTATCGCAGCAGCCGCCAGGGAGACTTCACTTACAACATTCCCCTGAAGCCCGGCATTTATGAATTGCACCTGCACTTCGCCGAGACGTATTACGGCCCGGAAAACCCCGGCGGCGGCGGCGAAGGCAGCCGCATCATGACCGTCCGCGCCAATGGTGAAACGCTGCTCCAGGATTTCGACGTGCTCGCCGACTCCGGCGGCGATCGTACCGCCGAGGTCAAGGTCTTCACCGGCATTTCCCCCGCCGCCGATGGCCAGCTTCATCTCAGTTTTTCGGCCGCCGAGGCCGGAAGCGCCATGCTCTCCGCCATCGAAATCCTGCCCGGAATCCGCGGCCGCGCCCGGCCCGTGCGTATCGTCGCCCGCGACGTCCCCTACTACTCCAACGACAGCCATTGGTGGAGTCCCGACACTTATTTCAAAGGCGGACAGCTCAGCACCAGCCAGGAGCCCGCGGACGCGACCGACGACCCCGAATTCTACGAGACCGCCCGCTGGGGACACTTCTCTTACGCGATTCCGGTTCCTCCCGGCAAATATGACGTGACTCTGCATTTCATCGAACGAAATGACGGCGCCGAGAACGCCGGACGCAGCGCGACTCCAGAAACCGGTTCCGAGGCGGCGTCCGAAGGCAGTGTGTTCAACGTGTTCTGCAATGGCAAGACGATCCTGTCGAACCTCAACATCCTCGAGCAGGCGGGAGAGAACCGCCCCCTCGTACGCAAAATCAAGGGCCTACAGCCCAACTCCCAGGGTAAACTGCTGCTCGAATTTGTCCCCGTTACTCGCTACGCCACCGTGACCGCCATCGAAGTACTGCCCGAGTAAGCGCTACAGACCGGGCGCATTCCTGCCCCATCAACTTACTGGATAAAACCATCCCCTTCTGATTTTTACAGATCCAAGTTTTTCTCCGTGTCTCCGTGACTCCGTGGTGAATAAACTGAATTGAGTACGCTGCCACCCGCTGAGCACGCTGGACTCGTCCAGTCTGACCGTCTATAATTTCGTCTTGGCAGTGCCTCACAGGAAACGCATTGCAAGCTTCGTAGATATGGTCCTGCTGTAAGCGTGTCCTCTGGTGCCCTCCACCAGACTCTGCGATAGCGAATATGCGATGAAAATGCGATGCTGGCGCAACGCTAGCACTGCCAGTGTTTGGTTATCAACGCCGGAGAGGTGGCCGAGAGGCTGAAGGCGGCGGTTTGCTAAACCGTTATAGGGTCTAACAACTCTATCGAGGGTTCGAATCCCTCCCTCTCCGCCACGTAGTCTGGCTTTCTGCAAAAACCACGTCTATCCTTATCTCGCATCTTGGGAGGGATGACTGTGAAACTTTCAATTCTTTTTGTGTTATTCGGGTGTGTCTCCGGCGCTTTTGGCCAGGCCAACGCCTCTTTCTATGTGTCGACGACGGGGGACGATTCGAATCCCGGCACGCAAACGGCGCCTTGGCGCACTGTGCAACATGCCGCGGACACGGTGTGCGCGGGCAGTACCGTCAACCTGCGGGGTGGAATCTACGAAGAGCTGGTGACGATCAAGGCGTCGGGCAACGCGACGGATGGATTCATTACTTTTAGAAGCTATCCCGGCGAGACGGCCGTGCTGGACGCAGAGCATTTCGCTCCCACCGGCAGAAGCGCCGTACTTACCATTCACAACAAGAGTTATGTGCGGATCGAGGGCCTTGAAATTCGCAACTACCGCACCGCCGAACATCGGCTCACTCCATTGGGCATCAGCGTTATGGGAGCGGCTCCCATATCGAACTGCTGAAAAACAACGTCCATCATATTGAGCAGACTTTTGAGGGCCGTGATGCTCCGGGACGCGGCGGCAACGGGTTTGGCATTGCGGTATACGGCACCGACGCCAAGACTCCGATCAGTGAGCTGGTGATCGACGGCAATGAGGTGCATCATCTCAAAACCGGTTCGAGCGAGTCGTTGGTGGTGAACGGGAACGTCACGAACTTCCGCATTACGCACAATGTTGTCCACGACAACAACAACATCGGAATCGACGTCATCGGTTTCGAGCGCACGGCGCCCGACCCTGCCGTTGACCAGGCGCGCGACGGAGTAGTAAGCGGCAATCTGGTTTACAACATTACTTCGCGCGGCAATCCGGCATACGGCAACGACGAAAATTCCGATGGCATTTACGTGGACGGGGGCACCAGAATCCTGATCGAGCAGAATGTCATTCACGATGTGGACTTCGGAATCGAGCTGGCCAGTGAGCACAAGGACCGCGCCACCAGCTACGTCACTGCGCGAAATAATCTTATCTATCACGGCCATACCGCAGGAGTTTCCATCGGGGGATATGCGCCGGAGCGGGGACACACCGAGCACTGCATGGTGGTCAACAACACGCTCTACGACAACGATACGTCGGCGAACAGGGTCCGGCGAGTTCCAGATGCAGTGGAACATGGCGGACAATATTTTTGAGAACAACATCGTGTACGCCGGGGCCCGCTGCCTTATCACGGTGAACAAATCTCAGGTCGACAAAAAGCAGCCGCCCGTCACGATCGATCACAACCTTTATTACTGTGCCAGCGGGGCGAAGGCGAGCGTATGGAAAGAGTTCTCCGCCACCGTGACAGGATTCGACAAATATGTTCAGTCAACGGGGAATGACCGTCATTCCCGTTTTCTGGACCCGCATTTTGTGGATGCTGCCGCGAAGGACTTTCATCTGCGATCGGATTCTCCCGCGATTGCGGCGGGCACGACTGACGGAGTGCCGGTGGGAGAAACTGGATCTTGAAGGCGCACCGCGAGTCAAATCCGGAAACATAGACGTCGGCTGCTACCAGAGAAAACAGGAGTAGTTCAAGTTGCAATTGGACGTGAGTTGCCGCGAATTCCTGAAGATCGCCGATGGGGCCGACGCCAGCTAGCTTAGCTTCCGTATGTGGGCGGCTATACTGGCTGGTTTGGAGGCTTGTCCCGGTGATGCGAATCTACCCCGCTTCTCCTAAATCCGCACTTGTTATTGCCCTTTTAGCTTTGTTAGTTGTTGCCAGCGGCGCGGCGGCGCAGGATCGCAGCGCAGTTTCTTCCGGCGCGACGGCGCCGCGGCCACTCATCACGCAGCCGGTCGATGCGGCACGACTCACGGTTCTCAACGGCAATACGCATCCTTTGGCGCGCCCGGAGTTCGACCAGGGCATAGCTCCCGCCAGTCTGCCCATGCAACGGATGCTATTGGTGTTGAAGCGCAGCCCGGAGCAGGAATCCGCGCTGCGCACGTTGCTCGACGGGCAGCAGGACAAGACTTCGCCCAACTACCACAAGTGGCTCACTCCCGGAGCAGTTTGGCAAGCAGTTCGGCCCCGCCGACAGCGACCTGCAGAAGGTCGACGGCGTGGTTGCGGTCGCGCGGATTTCAAGTCGCAGCTCCTTCGAAAGGCCGAACCGTGATTGAGTTCTCCGGATCCGCCAGCCAGGTGCAGGCAGGCGTTCCACACGGCGATCCACAAATACGCAGTGAACGGCGAGGAGCACTGGGCCAATGCCAGCGATCCCTCGATTCCCGCCGCGCTCGCGCCGGCCGTGAAGGGCGTGCTGTCGCTGCACAACTTCCCGAGGCGCTCTTACTCAACGGTAGTGGGGACGCCGATGCCGGCTACGCCACGCCAAACCGCGCCCTTGCCCCTGTTCACCTTCACCCCGCAGACCACGACTTACTACGGGCTTGGTCCCACCGACTTCGCGACGATTTACAACGTGCTCCCGCTCTGGAACGCAGGCATCGACGGCACCGGGCAAACCATCGCGATTGTGGGCGAGACGAACATCCATCTTTCGGATATCGAGGCCTTCCGCAGCCTCTTCGGCTTGCCCGCCAACGATCCCACGATCATTTTGAACGGCCCCGACCCTGGAGTCGTCGGCGATGAGACCGAAGCCCTGCTCGACGTTTCCTGGTCGGGCGCGGTGGCGAAAAATGCCACGATTGATCTGGTCGTTTCAGCGCCCACGGAAACCGCGCTCGGCGTGGATCTTTCCGCGCTCTACATCGTGGACAACAACATTGCCCCGGTGATGAGCGAGAGCTACGGCATATGCGAGGCCACGCTGGGCAATGCGGGCAACGCCTTCTACAACTCCCTTTGGCAGCAGGCGGCGGCGCAGGGCATCACGGCGCTGATCTCGGCGGGCGACGGCGGCTCGGCAGGTTGCGACGACTTCGACTCCGAAGCGGCGGCCGTGGACGGATTGGCGGTCAGCGGATTCGCTTCCACTCCTTATAATGTCGCGGTCGGCGGTACCGATTTCAACCAGACTCCGGCCACTGCGCCCAATTACTGGAACGCGACCAACGACCCCACCACCGGTGCTTCCGCGAAGTCTTATATCCCGGAAACCACGTGGAACGATTCCTGCGCCGGCTTGGGAATTGGCCAGTGTCCGGATAACTCAGTCTTGCTGAACATCATTAGCGGGAGCGGTGGCCCCAGCAGTTGCTCCACTCAGGACAACACTGGCGCATGCCTCTCGGGCTACAGCAAGCCCTCGTGGCAAACCGGAGCCGGCGTGCCGAGCGACGGATTGCGCGATCTGCCCGATGTCTCCTTGTTCGCGAGCAATGGCTTTAACGACAGCTTCTACATTATTTGCGAGGCCGATGCTGGCATCTTTGGCAGTCAGGAAACTTGTAGCCTCACGAACTTCACGTTCGTGGGCGTCGGTGGAACCTCGGCCTCGGCTCCGGCCTTCGCGGGCATCATGGCGCTGGTCAATCAGAAAATGGAGGCACAGGGATCGAGCCCGCGCCAGGGCAATGCCAACTATGTTCTCTACCAACTGGCGGCGCAGACCGGCGCGAGTTGCAATTCCTCGACGGTGGCGGTGACGGGAAACTCCTGCGTCTTTTACGACATCACGCAGGGCAACAATTCGGTTCCCTGCAATCCCAACACGCCGAATTGCAGCGCGGCCCCGGCCGGCGGCTATGGAATTCTGGTCGATCCCAACAATCCCAATGACCCGGCGTGGCTCACCACCACCGGCTATGACATGGCGACAGGCTTGGGATCGGTGAATGCCGACAACCTAGTCAACCAGTGGAGCAGCGCCAGCTTCACGCCCAGCACCACGACGCTGACGAGTGTCTCTCCGACTAACATCACGCATGGCCAGGCGGTCAACATCAGCGCGACGGTGGCTGCACAGTCAGGAACGGGCACGCCAACGGGAGCGGTTGCGCTCATGGCTGCACCGGCCGGCAAGAGTCTCGGCGTTGACTTCTTCCCTCTTAACGCCAGCGGCGTGGCCAGCGGCACGACCACCCTGCTTCCCGGCGGAACTTACAACGTTACGGCACACTATGCCGGCGACTCCACGTTCGGAGCCAGCGACTCGGCACCGATTTCGGTAACCGTAGGAAAAGAGAACAGCCAGACGAAGGAGACGCTGGTGGCGTACAACTCCACGACCGGGACATTTTATCAAACCAGCACCATACC
>CAVPYG010000001.1:0-57828 GCA_963709835.1 uncultured Acidobacteriaceae bacterium | reverse complement strand
ACGATTTGGCCGGCCTGGCCTGCGTTCTGATGTTTCAGACGCACTGCTACGATTCTTGGCTGGGCGGCGCGGCCCGCGACTCCCGCTTCCTCAAAGGATCGCAACTCCTGGGCACATTGCCCGCGCCTCTGTTTCTTTTTCTGGCGGGAATTTCCTTTGCTTTGGTTACCGGCAAACTCATTCGCAAAAACCTGAGTGCCGCTGAAATCACTCGCGTTATGCTCCGTCGCGGCGCCGAGATTCTCGCCTTTGGTTTTCTCTTTCGCCTCCAAGAATTTCTCATCGCCTGGGGATGGGCCCCGTGGTCCGACTTACTACGTGTCGATGTGCTGAACATCATCGGCCTATCGATGATTTTGATGGCGCTGCTTTGCGGCATGGTCCTTTACGTTTGGGGACGGACGCATTCCCTCATCCGAGCTGACGGTAGCCCGGCAACCGCTTCTGACAATGGCAACTCCGGTCTCTCGATAGCCGTTGCCGCCATTGCCACCGCCGCTCTAATCGCCCTGGTAACCCCGCCGCTCCACACCACATGGCGGCCATCGTGGCTGCCCTGGCCGCTGGAGTCCTATATCAACGGATGCCACAACCTCGGCGTGCCACAGTCGTGGCTCTTCCCCCTCTTCCCCTGGGCCGCTTTCGCGTTCGCCGGCCTGGCCGCGGGATTTGTTCTTTTCAGCGATCGGGCGCGCAGCCACGGCGCGGGAACCTTTACGCTTTTCGCCGCGATCGGAGTTATTGCGATCCTGGTAGCCTACCTATTCGACCACTCTTCCATCCACCTTTACTCCGTCTATAACTACTGGCTCACCAGCCCGAACTTTTTGATGATGCGCGTTGGCCTCTTGTTGGTGATTGCCTTTCTAAGTTATGCCTGGTGCCGCTGGGGACTGGCGACTCGAGGCTTCAGTCCACTCATCCAACTGGGCCAAACGTTGTTACTCGTCTATTGGGTCCACATAGAATTCGTCTATGGACGCTTTTCGCTGCTCAAAAAAGGTGCCCAATCCGTCCCCGCCGCCTCACGAGGATTAGTGGAGATTACCCTCGCCATGCTGATCCTCTCCCTGCTCCGCACAAGAATCGACTGGAAGAAGATCCTCTCCTTGCTCCGCACAAGAATCGACTGGAAGAAGATTGACTGGAAAAAGCTGGGAAGAAGAATTCGGGTTGCGTAGAAATAGCCCGGCCCCCGGCTGAGACTATTCTCCGACCGTTACTGCACTCCACTCGCCGACAACTGCACGATCGCGTTTCCCATCAACTTGAGCGCCACTCCACAATTCTGACGCGCGCTCGCCTCGTCGTCGCCGTAGCCGCTCACATACAAGGTGTAGTAGAAGCCCTCCCGAACGCCCCCCTCCTCTGCAAAGTAGCATCGCCGCACGCACACTTCCGCCGCCGACGGAAGCTCCGGAACCCGCCGTAACAACTCGACCAGCCTGCGGGCAAACTGCTCGTGAGCAGGTAAAGACTGACGGAATGCTGATAGGCGCGCATCCATAGTCGAAAACACCACGTCAACATAACTCGCGAATTTATTCGACGCATCGTAAACTTCTTCCTCCGCGCTCAACTCCGTCGTCGCCCAGGCATCGCACTTCGCCGTCTCCAACACGCTGCGCGCGGAATTCACGGACCGGAGAAATTCTCCCAGCTCGGGAAAGCTCTTCGCCTCTTCGATCTCCGCGATGGACTCGAGATGCCGCTTCAAATCGACATAAGCAAGCTTGCCCGCTGGATCTTTCCACGGGAAGTCCAGCACCGGATCATCGCTCCCCAACTCGATTGAGTAATCGGCATCCATTGGAACATCATCCATCAAAACCGGCGTAGAAAGTTCACAATCTCATGCTCCGCCCAATAACCGTCGCTGTAACGACGATCGCTTCTATCGGGCGATCCGATAAACGCACAGTGCCCGCCATCGTCCGTCTCGACGAACTTGATGTTCGGGTTCGACGAAATCTTCCTCCGCGTCTCTTCCGTGATGCGAACGAAGGGATCGTTCGCGGCGTACAAGAGCAGCGCCGGCACCGCAATTCGTTCGATCACGCGCGCCGCCGAAGCGCGATCGTAATAATCGTCCGCACCCGCGAAGCCGCAATAGTACGCGGTCACCTTGTCGTCGAAATCGCGCAAGCTCCGAATGCCGCGCAGCCGGGCCACGTCGAAGTGACCGGGAAAAAGCCGCGCTTTCTGAAGCATCCGCCGATGAAGCGCCCACAAGAAATATGTTTCGTAAATCCGGTTCGCCGGTTCGTGAAGCGCGTCCGCCGACGCCGCCAGGTCAATCGAGGGACAACATGCCGCGACCGCTCGAAACTCAGGCGGAGCTTCGAATCCCCACTCCCCCGCCAACTTCAACACGAGGTTGCCGCCCATGGAAAAGCCGACCAGAGCGAAGCGCGAAACGCCGTCGCGAGCGACGATTTCACGTGCCACCGCCGCAACGTCATTCGACAGCCCCGAGTGATACAAGACGGGCGCGAGCGCCTCGGTGCCACCGCAGTTACGCTGGTTGTAGCGAACCACGTTCATTCCCGCAGCCAACGCCTTTTCGGCAATGCCGAGCATGTACTGCGAAGCGCTCGATCCTTCGAGCCCGTGCACAACAATGATGGTCAACGCGCTCGCGCGATCCGCTTGCCAGTGACAATGGCAGAGCACTTGGACGCCGGGTGCAACTTCGATCAATCGCTCCTCGGGCGCAGGCAGATGAAAGCGTCGCTGGATCAAGAAGCTGGCAACGGTTTGCGCGTGACCGCCGCGCAACCAGCGGCGCGGTATGAAGGGGCGCGTCTGCTCGTGTGTTTGCGAAGTACCCACGTTTTGATTTTAAATAGAAGACAGCAATTTTCCGCGCGGAGTTTTCTTCATGCCCATCTTTGAGTACGTCTGCAAAGACTGCCAACACGCGTTCGAGGCCCTGGTCTTCGGCAAACAAAAAGCCGAATGCCCGAAGTGCCAGAGCAAAAAACTGGAGCCGCAGCTCTCCGTGTTCGCAGTATCGGCCAAGAGTGGAGCGGCGTCGCAGGCGTCTTTCTCGGAGGGACCGGCGGGGCCCTGCGGATCGTGCAGCGGCGCCCCCGGGCCGGGCGGTTGTCCGATGAGAGACTTCGACTAAACATATTGTTCCGATAGTATCTATCGGGCTTACTCTTATATTCGAGTTTTCCCCTCCAATTGCCATTACCAATGCAACGTAACTTCGGGAACCGCGTAAATGTAACCGATGTGACGTTTCGCTTTGGTGCGTTCGTGGTTATGATTCGCTGGAGTCAATGATAGGGACCTCGAGCGGATCGGAGGAGGTTCGAAGATCCAGACTAGCGAACTGATGGACGCGCAGCTGGCCAAGTCGAGAGGGCAGTTACGCAGTGTTTGGATCCATGTTTCGGGAGAGTCCGGAGTACGGGCTCTGGCACTGGAGCCGCCCGTCTATTGCACGGGCACCGGCAACTGTAGAGTTTATGAAATGGTGGGGACCGGATAGGCCAACGCCGAACGGCACTCATCGGCCAACTAACGTGGATTCACGTGGCCGGTTCCCACTTTTTCTTCTGCAAGAAATCTGGCAAAGACTTCATTGGACAGGAGACGGCCGCGAGCGGTGAGGCGCAGCGTCGCGTCTTGCTGTTCGACCAAGCCGTCTTGCACAGACTGCTGGATTGCGGATTCCCAAACAACAGGCGGTTCCCCTCCGGCAAGCTCAGGGTCAAGATGACAACCCTTAAGTAATTTCAGCAAGCTCTCGATATCGATGCCGCGATTTAGGCGCAGGCCGAGGAAAAAACTTTCTTCTATCGCCGCTTGGGCGGAAACTGGCGTCACGGTTTGTGGCGCGCGATTCATGTAGGCGTCTAATGAGTCGGGGGTTGCGAAGCGGACGGCCTGAGGACGGTCGGCCTCGATGCCGTCAGCGGCTGTTGTGAATCGAGCGTTGCTGAGACCGCAGGCGGCTGCCGAGCTGCGCTCGGCTGGACAGCCGGGGGCGGCTGTCCCAACGCGGACGGGCGAGGACGCCCGTCCCTCCACGAGCTTTAGCATCGAGTGGGCATCGACGCCGAGACCTATGTAGGGCTGGCGCGTCCAATATTTCAAGTTATGGCGCGATTCGTTATTTTGTATTTGGCCGCCCTGCAAATGCGCTGTGGCGCGGGCGAAGTTCGAGATCTCATACTGCTGGAGGCCGGCGGAGTCCAGCGTCTCGCATGCCTGCAGATAGAAATCGGCGGTCGCGTCGTCGTCGGGGACGAAGTGGGCGTGGTAGCGGGCGCCTCCGGCAATCAGTTCCCTTCCCAGGCGAGAATCCTGGTCCACTTCCAACATGTAAACGCTGGCGTGCGGAACACCCGCCGCGATCGTCTCCGACAGCGAGAAGGCCCAGCTTTCCGCTGTCTGGTGAGGCAACCCGGCGATCAGGTCGATGTTGATGTTGGCGAGACCGGCCTGCCGCAAACGACTAATCTCTTCGAGAACGGTCGAGCGTTTGTGCAATCGCCCGACCGATTGTGCTTCGCGATCGACAAAGGACTGCACGCCCAGGCTCACGCGGTTCACGCCGCATTGCAGCAAGGTTTCGATGAGCGCGGGAGTCAGCGTGCCGGGAGCGCATTCGACTGTGATCTCGGCATCGGGCGTGACCGCAAATTGAGCGCGCAGGGCGGCGAAGATGCGGAGTAACTGCGAGGCATCCAAAATCGACGGAGTTCCTCCGCCGAGATAGATGGAGTCGGCGTTTGTATCGAACGCACATCCCAGTTCCGACGCAAGCTGGCGCGAGTTGGCGATATCTTCGAGCAGGCGGGTAACGTAGTTCTCATAAGACGACTTGGAGAACACGTCGGAGGCGAAGTTGCAGTAGCTGCACTTGGTCCGGCAGAAGGGGACGGAGATGTAGAGGCCGAGGGGCACGCTGCTATTTATTGTATGGGACGCGCGGCGCCCGGCGGCTCTCCGTGAGGCTAGCCGCCTGATCTCATGCAAAGCTTTGGACGGCTTGGTTCATTCCTTTCTCATAGGCGGAGATCAGCTTGTCGAGATTCGCGTTAACTTGATGGTCGATTTGTTTACGCGAAGGATCGGCATTGAACCATGCCAGAGATTGTCGAACTCCTTCGGCAAAAGTAGTGGTGGCGCAGTATCCGGGAACAAAGCGTTTGATCTTCGAGTTGTCGAAGACCACGCTGACGGACTTGTCTCCTAGCAACGTCCCCTCGTCTTGGGGCACGCAGGCGACAATGAAGTCGGATGGAATATGCACCAGCTTCGGCTCCACGCCGATGGCAGCGCCGACGATGCGGTAGAGTTGGTCCCAGGTGAGGACTTCATCCGACGTAATGTGAAACGCGTGTCCGATAGCTTGCTGGTTGCCGAGCAAGCCGATGAATCCCTTTGCGAAATCGGTGTTATGAGTTACTACCCAGAGGGAAGTGCCGTCTCCCGGAACGACCATCTTTTGTCCGCGGATCATCCGCTCGACGGCGGTGTAAGGTTGTTGCCAGCTATTGAGCACCAGCGGAATTTGCGTGTCGCCATAAGTAAGAGACGGGCGCACGATGGTGATGGGGAAGCCGTCGTCGCGATAGGCCTGCATCAGGCGCTCTTCGCAGGCAATCTTGTTTCGCGAATAGTCCCAATGCGGATTGGCCAGCGGAGTGGACTCGGTCATCAAATAGTGCGTCTGCGGTTTTTGATAAGCGCTGGCGGAACTGATGAACACGAACTGGCGGGTGCGGCCGCGGAACAGCTTGAGATCGCGTTCGATGTCGGCTGGGGTGAAAGCGACCCAGTCGACGACGGCATCGAAGAACTCGTGCTCCAGTTTCTGGAGCAGGGCGGGGTCGTTCACGTCGGCAATCAGAGTTTTGACGCCAGGCGGAAGCTCGGTCTTATGCTGGCCGCGGCTGAGCAGCGTGAGATCCATGCCGCGCTTGGCGGCGAGTGCGGTGCAGGCTGTGCTGATGATTCCGGTTCCACCGATGAAGAGAATTTTCATAGATCATTATTTGTAGCAGAAATATGGCGGCGTTGGCAGTGACTATCACCGTACGATAGAGTCATTCGGGATTCTCCTGACCCGTTGCCGCCGGCAATGACAGTGTAACGGAGCGCTGCAACTTGGCCGGCGCCGGGCGGCCGGCTTTCCGCCCCGGCGTTGTCTTCATCTAAGGCGCTTCATCAGCAATGCCACGATCAGCACGGCGATGCCGATAAGCACGGCAATCAAACGTGCCTTACTTGCTCTTTCCGACATGATTCTCCGTTACGCTCCGCGTTTTGTCTTCAGCTCGGTCAGTAACTCTTCGATGCGGTCTTCTTTTTCCAGGGCGGCGAGGCGGTCTTCCACGTCGTCGGCCAGGAGTTGGGCTGTGGCTCCGCTGATCGCTTCTTCGCGGGCCACCTTATTTTTCATGCGGTCGAAGGTGGCGGACTTGGCATTGGCGCTCATGCCGGACTGCGCGTCGGTGGCGCGATGGGCGGCGCGGGCGCGGCGGTGCTGCGCGATCAGCAGATCGGCTTTGGCGTTGGCCTCGGCCAGCTTCTGATCGAGATTGCGCAGGGCCGACTTCAGGTTCTCGACCTGGGCTTTCTGGTCTTCGAGCTGTTGCGCGAAGTTCGTGCTCAGGTCGCGATAACTTTCGACGCGAAGCAGGGCGGCGCGCGCCAGGTCGTCGTGCTTTTTATCGACGGCGAGTTCGGCCTTGCGCATCCATTCCTGGACTTTGCTGTCGTTTTCGAGCTTCTTCTTTTCGAGAAGATGCTGGTCGGCGATGGCAATGGCGACCTGCGTTTTTACCTGCAATAGCTGGTTATTCATGTCGAGGATGACCTGCTTGATCATCTTCTCGGGCTCCTCAGCTTTGTCGATCAGGTCGTTGAGGTTGGCCCGGACTAGAGTGGAAACGCGTTCGAGTAATGCCATAAAACACCTCGTGTAATTCGTCGTTGGTCGATCTTCTTGGTCGTTAGTCGTTGGTCGTTCGCTATTCGTCGTTCGCTGTTCGCACTTCTGTCGGATTGTTACACTTCGCACCGAACCGGCCGCGCGCTAATGCGCTTCCCATCAGGATCGCGATCACGGCAATGCCGGCGCTGACGTAAATATTGGTGAGCGCGAAGAGCATTCCTATCGCGGCACCAATGGATACGCCGATTGCAATTGAGATTCCGATAATCCGTTTCATGTTCTATCTCCCCTATAAGTACGCAGCTCAATAACAATTTCGTGTGGCGACCTTACTCATGGCGGTCGCCGCTCCATGCACCGCCGACGATCGAGATCGCGATGTAGGCCGCGATTCCGGCGGCGACCCAGAGGCCGATGTGGCCGGTGGCGGCGCCGATGGCCGCGCCCATAGCGGCTCCGAGAGCAACGGACAGGCCGAGCGATCGGGCGTGATGAAGTTCTTGTTGCACGGTTACCTCCTGAAAGCTGTCGTTGTTGGTCGTTCGTAGTTCGCTGCTCGTCCTTCGCCAATCGTTGCTCACTCTTTGTTCCAGCCCCTAAAGGGGCTTCTGATTTCCAAGATCTTGCGGCATCGCTAAAGCGATGCCCTGATACAAAGCCCAAGCCGATGGAGCCTAATCATTCGCAGAGAACGCGAATGAGTAGGGCACCTGCGGCCGAACTATCTACTTCCCTTTCCCCGTTGCTGGCGGCGGAACATCCGGCTTCGGTGCTTTGTCGCCGATTTGACGGACTTTGCCTAATAGCTCACTCAAGGGCATGCCGCTTAACGTTTCGAATAATGCCGGAACTTGCGCCGCCATTTTTGTGATGTCGCCGGTGATTTTGCTCATTCCGGCGGTGTCGCCGTTGCCGGTGGAAACGATGGTGATCTTGTCCACGTTGGCTAACGGCGCGGACAGAGCGCGCACGACTTCCGGCAATCCGGTGATGAGTTTGTCGAAGACCGCGGCCTGGTTGTACTCCTGATAGGCGGCGGCTTTGACGTTCATGGCTTTGGCTTCGGCCTCACCTTTTTTGAAGATGATCTCGGCCTCGGCTTCTCCCTGAGCGCGAATCGCCGAGGCGTGGCCTTCGGCTTCCGCAATCAGGCGCTGCTTTTCGGCGGCAGCCAGGGTCTCGATGCGCTGACGCTCGATCTCGGCCTGTTTCAACACAGTCGCGATCAGTTCTTTTTCGCGGCGGTTGATTTCGGCGTCCTGGACCTTGACCTGTCCTTCTTTTTCGACTTGCTGCACGCGCACGTTTTCGGTCGTGACCTGCTGCTGCATGATGTTGGTTTGAATGTCGTACGCCTTGTCGGCCTGCGCTTGCTGCTTCTTAGTAACTTCGAGATACTGAGCTTTCTTGACCTCTAAGTCGCGCTGCGATTCGGCTTGCTTCGCCTGGGAAAGCGTCTCGGCGAGCACGCGCTCCTGATCGGCTTGCGCTTTGGCAACGGCAGATTCGCGGGTTGCAACGGCGCGCCGGATGGCAGTGTCGCGCTCGGCTTCAGCGGTGGCCACATCGGCGTCGCGCTTGATGCGGGCGACGTCGGGCTTGCCCATGTTGGTGATGTATTCGTTCTTGTCTTTGACTTCCTTGATGGTGAACGAGATCACCTCGAGGCCCATCTTGTTCATGTCATCGGCGCACGTGCCGCGCATGCGGTCGCCGACCATCTCGGGCTGCTTGACGATTTCTTCGACGGTGAGCTGTCCGATGATGCCGCGCAGATGGCCTTCCATCACCAGGCGGATCAGGCCTTCGCGCTCCTGATCGGTCTTGGTGAGGAACTGCTCGGCCGCGGTGAGGATCGATTCCTTGTCGGACTTCACCTTGATCTGGGCGACAGCCTCGACGGTGACGGCGACGCCCTGCTTGGTGTAGAGGTCCTGCTGCGGGGCCACGTCGAACGACATCAGTTCCAGCGAAAGGTCCTTGCAGTTTTCGACCATCGGGAAGATGACGGTGCCGTGTCCCTGGACCACTCGAGTCCCGCGAAAGCCGTAAACAATCAGCGCTTCATGCGGTCCCGCTTTGCGGTATAAGCGGGCCAACATGCTCATCAGGAACAAGGTCGCCAATACGACCAGCCCCGCGATGACCCAGACTTCCATTGCTATGCCGAACATTATTGCCTCCTGTACAAAATCGGTTCTCAGTTCTCAGTTTTTGGAGACGGGGCAAGCCCCGTCTCTACAGAACACTTTAACCATGCGTCACAACGCCCATCACCAGATCCAGATCGCGCACGATGCGTTCGGGATCGGTGTGGCCAAGATATACGTCTCCGTTTGTGGTCTTGATGTGAACAACCTTGTTACCCCAGACATAAGCGCGCGTTTTGCCGACGCCGCGAATGCCGTATCCGCATAACACGCTCCAGGATGCGATTGCATAGCTCTCGATCTGCCCCCGGGGGATGGAACGCAAACGAACACCAAGGGTGCGAATTTCGACGCCGTGGCGGAGAAAACGGTACTGAAATCCGTTCCACGCGGAGGCGATGGCGGCCAATCCGATGAGCGCGACGAGGACCATCGAAACGCGCAGAGCCGTGACCGGCACTGAGGCAGCGACAATCGCCGGTACGATCAGGGCGGGCAAAATAATCAGGGACAAAATTCGTCCGGAGTGCGTTTCTTCCGCCAGCAGATCCGATGCCAAGCTGGCGGTGGGCGAAAGCGGCGGTTCGCGACGCGATGCGATGTAAATCGCAATCAGCAAGATGACCGCGATTGGTATCGGGATCAGGATTGCTCCCGTCGGCATGGGTGTGCCGCGGACGCTGTAGTTCACGATGCCGCGATTCACCTCGACCATCAAGCCGAGAACCAGGGCGCAGAAAGCGAGCATCGCCCAGGAAAACGCATCCACCCGGCTGTGGGCGGTGTAGAGCAAGAGCGGAGTGAAAATCACCAGCAGAAACGCCATGAATCCTACGCCGAAGTGGAGCGCCTGGACGGGCGACATCCAGCCATTGGCTTCGCCGGCGGCGTTGAAATGCGTGGCCACATGGGCCGGGAGATCGGTCCCACACCTGCAAGTACAGGTACGCGACCAGCGGCAGGGCCAGCCAGAGTAAGACGATTGCGAGTTGGAAGATTCGACGATGCATAAAGTTGGTTCCTAGCTCTTGGCTCTTGGCTTCTTGCAACCCAACGTTCGCTTACTCCTCACCACTGATTTCCTCCCAGCGCTTGACGTAGGCGATGCCTTTCTCGTAGCGAGCGACCACCACTTCCTCGCCCTTTTCAATCGCGCTGCCATTGTCGCTGCGAGCGCCGCAGGCGCGGCGCGTGCCTGCCTGGGAGTAAATCAATTTCGCCGGTGCCGTTTTCACGGATGGGCATCGAGATTCGTCCCAGCACGCCGACCATTTCGTAGTCGGCGGAATCCATGTTCTCCTCGCTGCGAAATCAACACCCGCGTCATGAACAGAAACACGATGCCGGCGCCGAAGATTCCGGCTCGCCATGGCAATCAGCAGGCCGAGCGCGAACCAAATGCTGGAGAAGCGCGTGATCAAGAATCCCGTCCCGCCGAACCACGCGAGAAACGCGGTCAAAGTAATGAAGTTGAAGGGCGACACCGGCGCCTGGCGACCCGCGTGGGAGGCAGCGCCGTGGCCCGTGGTCCCGTGCGCCATGGGCGCGTGCCCGCGCGGCCAGATGGCCTCCGCCATGCGGAAGGTGCGGCAGATGGACATGCCAGCGCAATCCGCCCGCGATAAACGAAACCGCGCTCAACAAGAAACCCGACGGCGAAACAGATCAGGTAAAAATCGGACCACGTCATGTTTCCAGTCATATTTCCGGTCACGGATTTCGCCTCCTGGCCGCGGCGCCGTCGCGCGGGTTCCGGCCGCAGCGCTTCGAACAAACGGTCGGCGAGTCCGGGCGTGTTCAGGATTTCGCCGAGCAACAGCAGGCAGCGCCGCGTGTCTTTGTCGCGCGCCAGCTTGATCAGCACGTCGCTGACTTCCGGGTCGCTGGTGAAACGCTCCGAGCCTTGCAAGCAGCCAAACATCGAGCTGGCCTTCGGTGGTGCGCAGGTCGGAGGCGAGTCCATCTTGATAGCCCTCGGGATCGTCCACCAGAAAGCCGGGGTGCACCTTGAAAAAACGCGCCAGCACAGTGCGCGAAGATTGCGTCATGTGCGGACGCTTGCCGCGCTTCGATCTGCGAGAGGTAGGACTGGCTGATGGTCTTGCCGGTCTCGGCCTGAATGCCCTTCATCAGCTCCTGCTGAGTGAGGGGGCGATTGAGGCCGCGGAGGGAGCCTTCGACTTCGCGGAGGTAGCGGATTTTTTCTCCCAGGGTCATAAAGGCCAAATCAATATGTCAGATCGCGATAATAATATCGCAATCTGAAATATTGTCAAGAACTCAATCTGGCTTGTTTGCAATAGTTTATGCGCCTAGTGGGACGATGGGCGTCCCACGCGCCCGCCGGGCGGGACGCCCGGCGCTCCACACGCAGTCCACCGCAGATCTCTCGCGACAAAAAAAGCCTCCGCTGAGGCGGAGGCTTGAATCGAAACAGCGGGTTGGCTCAGCGCACGGTGATGATCACATTCGTGGAGTGTGACGATCCCGTTCCCGCCGAGCCGGTGATGGTGAAGGTGTAGGGTCCGGCCAAGGTGCCGGTGTTGGTGGAAGAGTTGGTGCTGGCGGCGCTGCATCCTGGCTGCAGCAGGACTGTAGCGGCGATCAGGCAGAGAACAACTGCAATCAGCCAGCGGCGGCGCTTGCTGCTCCCGCCGAAACTGAGTCCAGCCAGGCTCAGGCCTGCGAGGGGGAGCCAGGTGGCGTAGAACGAGCCACGGCGAAGCAGGCTGCCGCTGTTCACGGGGCGGGCCACGGTTTGGATACCCAGCGAGGTGGATCCGCAAGTGCTCCCCGAAAGCGTGACGGGGGTTGGGCTGAAGCTGGGAGAAGGTGAGGTCACCATCGATGGCGAGACGCTTTCGCTCGGGGTGATGGTGCCGCTGTAGATTCCTTCATAGTTATATGGAGAGGGGCAGAAGGTGACCTGGATCGAGTCAAAATCGCCAGCGTTAATGATAAGGTTCTGGGCAGTGGCGCCAATCGTGAAATCCTCGACATTAGCTGTCTGCGAGCTGGTTATTTGCGCTGGGCCGCCGTTTGCGCTGGCCACACCAGAGACGGTGAT
The DNA here is from genome assembly GCA_963709835.1 of uncultured Acidobacteriaceae bacterium. GTDB lineage: Bacteria > Acidobacteriota > Terriglobia > Terriglobales > Acidobacteriaceae > Acidiflorens. Next base: position 45,695 of record CAVPYG010000001.1, on the reverse strand, counting down.
GATCTGGGGTGCGGGCTGAGCCGTACCCGACGTTGTCACGTCGACTTCAACCGCTGCCGGGCTGCTGCAGGGGGTCGTGCAGACAGACAGGGTCGGAATATAGCAAGAAATGGTCGCTCCTTGCAGCGCGGTGCAACTGCTTCCTGTACCGCCGCTGGTGATTTTCGCCTGCACGTTGGTTAGCCCGGTGGCCGGCACGGTGGCGGTAAAGTTCACGTGGGTGGCAATGTCGGGTCCGTTATTGGCAATGTCGAAAGTAAACGCGACTTGTTGTCCGAGCGGAACCGGATTGGGCGATGGGCTGGTCGAAGGATTGGTTACGATGAGTATGCTGTTGGAGCCAATCTGGCTTACGAAGGCATCCGCCGGGCCACCCGCCGGGCCGTCCAAAGCCGCCTGGAAAGCAGTGGTGGGCGTAACGGGGAAGTCGGTGGATTGGGTGGAACCGCCGACGTAGGTGTTGCCGTAGATGTCGAGCGCTACTCCAGTACCTTGCTCCGCCTGGCTGCCACCCAGATAGCTCACGTAATTGCCAGCGCCGCCTCCCGTCGAAATCAGCGCGAAAAAGGCATCCGTGGCTGTGTTGGGGTCCCCTACGCAGTTGGTAACTCCGGGTTCGCCAAGACAGGGCTGATAGGTATTTTTGGTTATCGGGAAGTCGTTCACGGAGCCGGTTGTGCCCACCAGATGGACTGATTGCACGGAATCCACCAGGATGGCATTGCCGACGTCGGGGCCGGTGCCTCCCAAGTAGGTGAAGTAGGTCAACGGATAAGTCGCCCCGGTGAGGTTGCCGATCTTGGCGATGAAGGCGTTACTGTTGCCGCCTCCCTCGTAAGTGCATTGAATGCCAGTGCAGTAATTCCAATCGCCGGAGTCGGTCGAGCCGGTGACGTAGGCATTGCTGGATGTGTCCACAGCAATGGCGAGGCCGACATCGTCGGCGCTACCACCTAGATAAGTGGAATACACAGGATTGGACTTAGGAATGAACGGGTTGATCTTGGCGACGAAAGCGTCGGTATAGGCAGCCTGGTTTGTGTTGCACTTGCCGTTAACACCGGCTTGATCGAGGCAGGACTGTTGTGCGTCGTAGAGGGGGAACCCGGCTTGGCCGCCCGGTCCAATCCCGGGCAGCATGTTGGTCGTGCCGGTGAAGTAAATGTTGGGAGTACTGTTCGGGGAAGGGTCGACGGCAATGCCGCCGCCCTTATTCGCTGTCAGGTCGGCGCCCACGGGAAAATTTCCGCCACCGAAGTAGGTGGAGTAGATCATGCTCGCAGGGCCGCTGTAAGTTGTGAGAATCTTGCTGGCGAAGAACTGGGGCTGCCCAGGAAGAGCGTTTGACGCCGACTGAAAGGCGTTGGTCGTCGCGGGGAAGCCAGTGCTGATGGGGTTGGTAAGGTTGGCGGGGGAGTCGTCGGAAGTGGTGACGCCGGTGACGTAGGCATTCTGACCCGTATCGATGGCCAGCCCGGTGACCGTATCCGTGGCATTTCCGTTTTCGTTGGTGCCGGCGAGATAAGTGGAATAGAGAAGGCCGTAAGTCTCGGCGTTTTTGGCCCAGCCGATCTTGGTCAGGAACCCGTGGATCAGAGCCGGTCCGATGAGCGTGGGCGGGCCGGTTTGGAACGCGTTCTGGCTGGTGGGAAAGTTGGAAGAATTGGTCGATCCGGCAACGTAGATATTGCAGGTTGGCTGGATGCCGTACGTACTACAGTTGTTGGTGTTGACTGCGAGTCCTGCAAGGAGGTCGGATTCAGTCGAGCCGTCAGTTGTTTCGCTACCGCCGAGGTAGGTCGCATAGACCAGTTGCGCGGTGACACTATTCTGAGTGGGCGGCTGCAGAGTCGTATTGAGCACCGCGATGAAAATGTTGGTCGCGCCCGCGCTGCCAAGGTTCGCCTGGTACGGCGGGTTGGTCGGATTGTTCTGGGCCGCAATGTTCACCGGAAAGTCCGTTGAGTTGGTCGAGCCCGCGACATAGATCAAGCCAGAGGGATCGACTGCAATTTGCACCAGATTCTCGGTGCCGCTTCCGCCGAGGTAGGTGGAGTAGGTCAAGAGCGGGTCGATGACGAGTTCGCGGCTGTGGTCGTAGTCTCCGATGGCGAAGCCGATTTTGTTGTCGGCAAGCTGGCGGAAACTTCCCGCGACGATTTTCTCGGCTTTGCCGGACGCATTTCCGGACTCGGGCGCGGCGGGCTGATAGATGCGCGGCGCGTGGAAGCGCACGTCTCCGTTGCCGGTGGAGAGGATGAGGTCGCCGGAATCCCCGGGGACAATGTGGGCGGATGCGCCTTCGAAGCTCAGCGCAATCTGGCTCGGATCGGCGGCGGGGGCGACGCGGAAGTCGTATTCGAGCTGTCCCTGATTGCCGTAGTAGACCAGATCGACGCCGGGATAGACGCTCTGGTACTCCACGCGGGAAAACTGCGGGATGCCGCTCTGCCACTTGGAAGGATCGTTGCCTATAAAATAATTGCTCTTGCCCGGCAGAGGCGAAGCGCCGGAAACACGGGCGGAACCGTTCGCGCCGTCGAGTTTCATGCGAATCACGGAACTGGCTGGAGACTGGGAACTGGCGGCTGAACGATGAAGTTTCAGCACCGCTTCGTCGGCGGTCAAAAACAGGCCGTAGCCGGAACCGCGCGCCAGGAACTTCACCTGAGGGTCGGTCTGACCCTGGTTGGGCTCAAAGAACATGGGCAGCGAGAAGGACTTTGACGCCACTGCCTGGTGGGCGGCAGGCTGCGGTCCGACGGCTTTGGCGGTATGAACCGTGGTTCCAAAATAAAATACGATGATCGCGGCGGCGATGACTGCCGTCGTCAAAAACGCGGCCTTCATCCCATTTCCTGTCTTTCTTTCAATATTGCCTGCCACTGAATTTCCGGTCACTGAACCTCTCACTGAACCTCCAACCGACACAGAATAATTCCGATTCACGAAGCTCCTCCGATTTCCCAATTTAGCGGGGCGAGAACAACATGGCACACACCCACCGCTTCGGCTCGACGCCCTGTGGAAGCGGATGCGTGCCGGTCGCCAAAACCGGGATTAAACCAAATAAATACTTTTACATCCAATAGATACGCTGTCAAGCGGAGCAGACAGCAAGAACCGCTCTAGTGAGAAGCCGAAAGCGGGGCAAATGGTTGCTAAAGAAGGTGTGAGGTCCAAGGTCTCAGGCGTCAGGAAAAGCGCTGGCGATGGAAACACTGCGTGAGTCGTATGGCTGAGACCTGGCACCTAGGGCCTGACACCAGGTTTTGTCATGTCCCGCTTCAGGCGCGCATAGCGCGAGACGATGGTCCCGATGTAAACGATGTGGATGACCCAGGTGACGGCGTAGGCGGCAAAAAGGTATCCGTTCATCGCGCACCTCCGCGGGGAGCCGTCAGCGATTCGAGGGCGTGGGCCTGATCAATGTCGCGCTGCAATTTTTCCAGGCGATAGCGCGACCAGCAAACCAGAAATGCGAAGCAGGAAAAGGCCAGCCAGTTCAAGAGCAGCACGTGCAACATGCGGGGATCGATCGATCCGCCCCCGCCTATGACCGGCTGCGGATGCTGGGTGCGGAAGAACCTGATCGAGAGGTAAACGAAGGGTACGCACAGCGCGCCCAGCACGGCCAACGCGGCCGCCAGCGCGGGCGTTTGTCCGCCGGAAGAAAAGCGGCGCAGGAAAAGATAGCTGACGTAGATGAGCCACAGGACCAAGGTCGAGGTGAGGCGTATGTCCCAGGTCCACCAGATACCCCAGACGGGACGCGCCCAGATGGGGCCGGTGATCAGGACGACGGTGCAGAAAACCACTCCGACCTCGGCGCTGACCAGCGCGACGATGTCGGCAGCCTGTTTGCGGTTGATCAGATAGACGAGCGAGGCTGCGAAATTGACGAAGAAGAGGATGAACGCGGTCCAGGCGGAAGGCACGTGGTAGTAGAAGATGCGCTGCACATCGCCCATGGTTTGTTCGGTGGGCGCGCCGAAGCGTCCGTGGCTGAGCGCCATGTACAAGGCGCAGATCAGCAGGATCGCGGTCAGAACGCCGAGAATGGGAAAGACTTTTTTCATTGTGCGCTCGTCGAGTCAAGCATCGAGTTAAGAATCGGGTGATCTCACCATCGGGTCATCGGGTGATCGAAGATCAAAAGCCTTTGATGTCAGATGGCCCGATCATCCGATGACCCGATGTGACATCATTCTGCGTTCAACACGGTTTCAAACAAAAGTAGATACACCGTAGTAAACAAGAAATCGTAGCTCAGAAGCAATGCCATCCAACGGCGCGCGCCTTCTCCTCCATTCAGTATAGCCGTGGTGGCCTGCACCATGGCGATCAGGGCCGGGATCGAGATGGGGAACATCAGCAGCGGGAGCATGAGTTCGCGGCTGCGCGTGCGTATAGACATGGCGGCAAAAAATGTTCCGTTCACAACCAGGGCCCAGGTCCCAAGCGCCGCAACCACGAGCAACTGCCATGCCGGACCGAGCGACCGCAGCTGATAGAACACGATGAAGAGCGGGGTCATGAGCGCTTCCAGCACGCTGACGAAAATAAAATTTCCCAGCACCTTGGCAATGAACAGCGAGTTCGGCGGGGCGGGCGATACACGGTAGGCGTCGAGCACCTGGTTGCGCAACTCGCGCGCCCAGGTCTGGTTGAGCGCCACGACCGCCGCGAATAGGAATGCCACCCAGATCAGGCCGCCGGCGATCTGGCGCGATTCTTCGGCGCTCGGATCGAACGAGAAACTGAAGACGATCACCACCAGCAACGAAAAAAACAGCATAGCGTTGATGGCGTCCTTCGACCTCCATTCGAGGCGAAGGTCTTTGAGCAGAGTGGCGCGGGTGATGCCGGTGGGCGGGGTCATTTTATGTTCACCCCCACGCTTTCTCTCGACGTTTCTTCCGGAATCTCTGGCCGCTTCAGATCGTGCGTGCGGCCGACAATTTTGCCGTAATCCATCCAGACGAACTCGTCGGCCACGCCTTCAAGCAACGAGGCTTGGTGGGTGACGATGAAGACGGTTGAGCCTTGATCGCGTGTGCGCGCCAACAGGCGGACCATTTCGGTCGCGGAATGAAGGTCGACATTCGAGAAGGGTTCGTCGAGCAGGAGGATTTTTGGGTCGTTTAATAGAGCCCGCGCCAAAGACATGCGCTGCCTCATGCCTTGCGAGTACTGGCCGACAGGGCGCGCGAGATCGGGATCGAGGCCGACGGCGCGAATCGCCTCGGCGCAGCGCGTCTCGTCGGCAATTCCGTAGAGCCGGGCAAAGTAGGCGAGGTTCTCCACCCCGCTCATTTCGTCATAGAGCAAGGATGGATGCGCCATGTAGCCCACCTGCTGGCAGATGTCGTGAAACTTGTTGGCGCCGAGAATCGTGACCTTGCCGCTCGACGGCTGGCTGAGTCCGGCCAGAGTGCGCAGCAAGGTAGTTTTGCCAGCGCCGTTATCGCCGAGAATGGCGTAGAGTTTGCCGCCGGAAAATTCCTCGCTAATCCCGCGCAGGGCCGCAAATCGGCCAAACTGCTTGATCAGGTTCGAGACGGTGACGACGTTGACGGGCGTGGTTTCAGTCAAGGGGTTGAGGGTTAATTCGACATCCCGCTCGATCCGGAATTCTGATTCTGCGAATGTTGGTCCTGCGAATTCTGGTTCTGCGACATGCTCTTACCGGGCTCGGCGGCCGGAGCGGCTCCGGGCTGGCCTGGCTGGGGCGCGTACTTCGACGCGCACTTGGCTTGCAATTGCTTGGCGTGGAAGACGCCATCCCGTCCGAAACTACCGTCGGCCAAGGCTTGCGAGTCGTCCTTAAAAGTGTCGGGGGGAGCTTCCGTCCCGGTGTAGGAAACGGGCAGGGTCAGGTCGTTTTCCTTCAGCACGAAGTCCACGCGGGTCCCGGTGCGTTTGATCGATCCCGGCACGACGTTGCCAGCCACGCGCAAGTGCTTGGAGTAAGCCTTAGTCCCTTGCTGCTGCAATTCCTGGATGGTGACGTAGTAGCTGGTGCTGCTGTCCTGGACGCCGGTGTAGGCAAGGTAGCCGAGCGAGAACAGAATGATCGCCGTGACAGAGCCGAATTTCAAGTATTTCCTGGTTTCGCTGGACATCGTTTCGCGGGCCACGAACTACCCCACCCCTGATTAAAAACTCTACGCGATGGCCGGTTGCGGGTCAAGGCGGGGCGGTGTGTGGGGACGGGGCAAAGGCCCGCCACCACACGGTCCCCCAGGTCGGCACCGCCAGGCTGGCGATAATCGGATAATGTCTATGGATGTACTTGACATTTTTGGGCTCGTGATCTATGCTTCAAGTCGTTCCCTTCCTGGCCCGTGCCACCATTCGCATGGCGGTACGGGCCTTCTTTTTTCCCCGCTAGACGAAACTCAGATTATTGCAAGCCTAGAGATGTTTGCAGGGGTATGGATTGATTGCGAATCCAGGATTGCTTCAGCAATCGGCAACTGCTGAGTTGCGCTCATCTCGAACGGGCGAAGACGGCCGCCGGGACGGCGGCGCCACTCTACTTGTCTCCGGCGCGCTGGTTCTTTGGCGCCAGCTCCGCTGTGGTCACGGGCATCGGTTCGATCCTTACGGTGGCGATGCGATGGCCTTCCATTTTCTCGACTACAAAACGGTGGCCCTCATAATCGAAGGCTTCGCCGCCCGTGGGCAACTTCTGCAAGCGTGAAAGCAGAAAGCCGGCCAGGGTCTCGAAGCCTTCGTCCTGTGGCAGGGTCAGCTCGTATTGGGTTTCCAGGTCGCGGATGTTGACGGAACCGTCCAGCACCAATGGCGCATTGGCATCGGTCACTGCCGGTTGGGCGGGAGCCATGTCGAATTCGTCTTCCAATTCGCCGACCAGTTGTTCGAGGACGTCTTCGACGCTGATCACGCCAGCGGTCGAGCCGAATTCGTCCACCACCACGGCCAGGTGCCGGCGGCGCTGCTGGAATTCACCGAGCAGGTCGAGCAACGATTTGGTTTCGGGCACGACCAGCACATCGTGCATCACCTGGCCAACTTTCAGCTGGGCAATTCGCGTGGCAGCCGCCGCAGTGGAGAAAGGGGCCGCGGCGTGGCCGAGACGCAGACGGGTCCAACGCATCAAGTCCTTGGCGTAAAGCACGCCGATAATATGTTCGGGACCGCGCTGTGGATCGTAGATGGGGACGCGGGAGTGTTGTTCTTCAACCACGCGCGACAGGGCTTCGTCGAGGTTCATGTCGGAGGGCAGGGAGAAAATTCTGGTGCGCGGCACCATCACTTGACGCGCCGTAATGTTGTCCAGTTCGAGGGCATTCAGCAGCATCTCTTCCTGGCCGTTCGAAAGCTGTCCCGAGTGGTGAGCGGCGGTCACGATGAGCTTGAGTTCGTCGGGAGAGTGGACGGAGCCGTGGCGGATCTCGCGGGTTCCGAAGGCGCGGAGGACAAATCCGGCGGCGCGGCTCATGGCGAACGTGAGGGGCGCGGTGACGGTGAGGAAAACGTCCATGGGCGCGGCCACGGCGAGGGCGACGCGCTCGGCGCGCTGCAAGGCCAGCGACTTGGGGACGAGTTCGCCGAGGATGACGTGGAGGCTGGTGATCATGACAAAGGCAACCGCGACGGCGATGGCGTGAGCGTAGAGGACGGCGTGGGGGATGCTGCCGATCCAGCTCTCAAACAGGCGGGCCAGAACGGGCTCGCCCAGCCAGCCGAGGGTGAGGCTGGTGACGGTGATTCCCAGTTGTACGCCATTGACGACGCGGGTGAGTTGCTGGTGCAGTTTAAGAACGGTGCGGGCGCCGGCGCGCTGGGCCTCGATCAACTGAAGGATGCGGGTTTCGCGCACGCTGACCAGCGCGAACTCGGCTGCGGCGAAGAAGGCATTGGCCGCCACCAGAAGCAGGATGACGAACACCCGCAGCAGCACGTAGGCAATCATGGAACCCTAATTTTAACATTCGAAAGGGTGAACCCCAGCTTTTGAAACCTGCAGGCGGTAGAATCGTGGGTCAGCCCCCGGCTTTTATCCGAAACCGATTGCTTTCCTTTTTTCGGTCAGGCGGTCTAACTACGTGCGAGATGGGCGACTGATGGAAAGAGGTGTGGCCACGCCCTCCCCTCAAGGGGCATCTAATTCCCAGGGACTCGCGGTATCGCGGCAGCGATACCCCGGATTACGAACCCGGTATAGGCCGAGCGCAACCCCGATACGAAGGCTGAGAATTTTTTTGAGGAACTAATCCGAGTGTTTCTCCCGTAACAACAGGAGTGACGGTTATACGATTTCAAGTGCAGCAGGAGGCGGTCGTGAACGGCAACGGCAATGGCAACGGCAGGAAGAAGCGGCGTAAGCGAATCATCATTTGGAGCTCGATAGCAGTCACTCTTGTAGCGCTGATCATTACCGGTGTGCTGATTGCATCCAGCGTCGGCACCAAGATCGACCCCTCGAAGCTGGCCAAGGTCGAGAAGGGAGACCTGGCAAAAAGCGTAGTGGCGACGGGCAAAATCGAACCCATCACCCGGGTCGAGATCAAGTCCAAGGCCAGCGGCATTGTGAAAAAGCTTTACGTCGATTACGGCGACAAGGTGAAGAAGGGCCAATTGCTCGCCGATCTCGACAAGGAAGAGATCCAGGCCCGAGTCGATCAGGCCCGTGCGCAACTGGAGGGATCGAACGCCAGTTTGAACGGCACGCGCGCCGATCTGGAACGCGCCAAGGTGGACGCTGAGGGCCCCGACGTTCCGCTGTTGAAGCGTGCGTATGAGCGCGCCCAGGGCATGGCCAAGGACGGCGTGGTTTCCGCTTCCGCGCTCGACGACGCGGAGAAGAATTATGAGATGTCGCTGAACAAGCAGAATGTCTCCAAAGCGCAGTTGCGGGTTTTGCAGGCCAAGATTGGACAGGCCGAGGGGCAGGTGGCACAGGACCGCGCCAACCTGAAGCAGCTCGAAGAACAGCTCGGGTACACGACGATTGAGTCGCCGATTGACGGGATCGTGCTTTCGCGCGACGTGGAAATTGGCGATGCGGTCAGCTCCATCCTGGTGATGGGTTCGGCGTCCACGCTGGTAATGACGCTCGGCGACACGAGCGAAGTTTATGTCAAAGGCAAAGTGGATGAGAGCGATATTGGCAAGGTGTATTTGGGGCAGCCTGCCCGTATCAAAGTTGAGTCGTTCAAGGACAAGACTTTCACCGGCAAAGTGACGAAGATTTCTCCCATGGGCGTGGAAAAAGACAACGTCACCACGTTCGAGGTGCGGGTCTCGATCAACAATCCCGAGGGCGTGCTGAAAGCCATGATGACGGCCAACGCCGAGATCATTCTCGAAGAGCACAAGAACGTGTTGCAGATCCCGGAAGGCGCGATCCTCTACGACAAAGACAAGAAGGCTTCGGTCGAGATACCAGATCCGAAAGCCAAAGAAGGCAAGAAGAAAATCGCAGTCAACATCGGCATCTCGAATGGCGCCAAGACCGAGTTGCTGCAAGGACTGAAGGAAGGCGACGAGGTCGTATTGCAGTGAGAACACCAGGTCTCAGTTCTTAGGTGTCAGTTCTTAGGAAAAACCCAAGGCCGACACCCGGGACCTAAGACCTGAGTTACAGAACCGGAGACCTGATTGCCATGAATAACTTTTCCTCGATTCGCACTCGATCCATCCGCGCGCTGATTTTTGTTTTGACCACCTCGCTCGCCGGTTTCGCCGGGGTTATCGGAACCTTTGACCGCTCGTTTCAGGTCAATGGGCCGGTCGATCTGGAAGTGCTGACCCGTTCCGGCGACATTATCGTCCGAAACGGCTCTGCGGGCACGGTTTCCATTCATGCCAAGATCCACGGGGAGAACTCGTGGTTCGGCAGCGACCACAAAGCGGAGGCACAGGAGTTGGAGAAGAATCCTCCCATTCGCCAGACCGGCAACAGCATCCGCATCGACTACGTCAATATCAACCACATTTCGGTGGACTACGAAATCACCGTCCCGGAAAACACGGCGCTGCGCACCCATACCGGCAGCGGCGATCAAAAGATTGAAGGCCTCAAGGGCAACATCGATCTCGAGAGTGGGTCGGGCGATATGCAACTATCGCGCTTGACGGGTGAAATGCGTTTCCAGACGGGATCAGGCGACGTGCGCGGGCACGAACTTTCCGGTCCAGCGCGGGTCAAAGCGGGCAGCGGAGATATCGAAATCGAGGAGACAGGCACGGGCGATGTGGACATCCGCACTGGCTCCGGCGACATCACCGTGAACGGAATCAACGGCGGATTTCACGCCGAGGCGGGCAGCGGCGACATTCACGGCAAGGGCGTGCCCAAGAATATGTGGAGCGTCCGGAGCGGCTCGGGCAACGTGAACCTGAGCGTGCCTTCCGATGCCGCGTTTGACGTTGACATCTCTTCGAATTCCGGAAGCGTCACGGTCGGCCATCCCGTGACGACCACCGTCCAAGGCCGCGTTGAGGAGTCAAGGAAGAGTGTAGTCGGGAAAGTACGCGGCGGCGGCCCCACGATTTCGGTTCACACCGGATCGGGCGACGTGCAAGTGGACTAGGACACCCGACGACAGAGAGTCATGCAGTGGAGGGACGGGCGCCTCGCCCGTCCAGCCGTGCGGAGACGCCCGGCGCTCCACCAACAAGCCTTCATCGACAGCCATGGCATTCCGTAATTACCCGGGTACCTTGACGCGCGGCGGTGCAACGTCCGATACTTCGTGAGTTCCTGAAAACTCTCAGGGCCGGCGAGGTAACCGATTGGCACGCATTCCGATCATCACTCTCACTACCGATTTCGGACTCAACGATCATTTCATCGGCGCCATGAAGGGGGTCATCCTCGAGATCACTCCCGAGGCGCAAATCATCGACATCTGCCATGCCGTGCAGCCCTTCGACATTCTGGACGGGGCGCTGACGATTTCGCAGGCCTACTCCTACTTCCCTTCCGGTACCGTGCACATGGTGATCGTCGATCCGGGAGTGGGGACGGCGAGGCGCCCCTTGATTGTCACCGGCGACCGTCACCTGTTTGTGGCGCCCGACAACGGCGTGCTTTCTCTGATCTACGACCGCGAAGAGCGGATTTCCGTCCGCCACGTTACCGCCGAGCATTATTTCCTGCAGCCCATCAGCAACACCTTCCATGCGCGGGATATTTTCGCGCCAATCGCCGCTTATCTGGCCAAGGGAGTCGAAGTCGGCCGCTTTGGCGAAGAGATCGCCGACTATGTCCGTTTTGGCGCTCCCCGACCCAAACCGGTAGATGAGCACACACTGCGCGGGGTCGTGCTCAAAGTCGATCGCTTTGGCAATCTCATCACCAACATCACTCCCCAGGATGCGCCGCGACTTTTCGAGGCCACGCCTCCCACTTTTAAGATCGCCATTGGAACCAAGACGCAAGCCACGCGCATGTGTATCAACTACGCCGACGGCTCTCCCGGCGAAGTTTTCGGAATCCTGGGCAGCATGGGTTTTCTGGAAGTCGCCACCAACCGGGGCTCGGCCTCCCAGTTGCTGGGCGTGGGCAAAGGCAGCGAAGTGAATGTAATCGTGTAAGAACGCTGGGCGAATCGAACGTAGGGACAGCCGCCCTCGGCTGTCCAGGCGAGCGCCAGCTCGCCGGGGTTTCGTCGCTTGATGACGGTCAAGAGTGACGCGGTTTTGCCCAGCCAGGCAGCCGAGGGCGGCTGTCCCTACGTTAAGCCTTCTTCGCCCCGGGATGGACGTAGCGGTCCATCTCCGCTGTCCACTTCATGAAACGCCACAGGTTGTTGCGCTCGGTCCACACGAATTCCCAGAATTCCAGGAATCCAATCTGGGTCATCTTGACGCCGGTGTAGGTTTCGATGCGCCATAAAAGATAGGGGCTGCGCCACGGGGCAATCCGGTGTCCACGGGTGGAATTCCAAAGAAAGCGCAGCATCGTCCGCATCGAGTTCAAGTATAGCGCCGCCGTGGCTGATTGCCGTAGAGACGGGGCTTGCCCCGCCTCTACAGAGACATAAGCTTCTTACTTGTTGGTAATCTCGACGCTGGCGCGGGTGTTCTCCCACTCCATGCGCAGTATGCATTTGCCGCCGGCTTGATCGAACGCGATGGTAAAGTTCTCCACCGGCGCCGCCGTTTTCGAGACCTGCATGTCAACTCGGGCCACCTCGTCGGCTTCGTACTTGTAGGGAATGCCCCACTCGCCCGTCTTCTTGTTGATAATCAGCACCCACTTGTCGGCCTTCGGAATCGTGAAAATAGTGTAGCTGCCGGCCGGCACAGCCTTGCCGCCCGCCGTCAAGTTCGTCCCGGTCACGAACGTGGTTGCTTCATTGGCGCCGGTGCGCCAGACTTCGCCGAAGGGCACAAGCGCCTTCTCGTCCGCCGTGCCGAAAATCTTCCGCCCCTTCGCGCGTGGACTGGAATAGTCGATCATGATGGTCTTGCCATCGGAAAACTTGCACTCCGCGCTGGCTGGCGGACTGAGCCGCGTCGATTTGTCGTGCGACATGTTCATCTGCGCCGAAGCGACGGTTGCGATGGCGAAGAATAGCGCTGCAACTAGAGCAATCTTTTTCATGGTGTCTTCCTCCTGAAATAGCTTTTGGCCATTGGCTTTTAGCTCTTAGCTTCCAGTCGAAACACTCTTGGGTTGAATTGGCTGGTTGCTGAGAACTAAATCCTGAATGGCAGAATTATACGCACATCCCCAGAGCTCTGCCCCGATACAAAGACGAAATTGCCTCGCAGCGTTTCCAACGAGGTGCTGAGCCGCCGAAAAGACTTACAATCCAGAGTATGGAACGCAAGATTTTCTGGGCCTTCTTCATCGTGCTCGGGCTGCTCGCGGATTTTCTTCTGCCCATCTGGTGGGCCTTGGGCGCGACCATCCCGATCGCGTTCGTCTCATGGTGGGTGGCTTACCGCAGCGGATGGTTTGAATGAAGCTCGTCGCGCAGCGGAAACTCTTTACCCGAAGCTCACGGTAAATCTAACTTGAGCAGCACTTGCGGATCCAGATACACGCCCTGCCAGCGCACGGCCAGATGCAGATGAGGGCCGGTGGCGCGTCCCGTTCCTCCACTCAGCGCTATGGGTTGGCCTTTGCTCACTTCGTCGGCTTCCTTGACGGAAAACTTCGACAGATGCAGATAGACCGTCAGAAGGCCCTGGCCATGGTCGATCACCACACAATTGCCTTCAAAAAACAACGAACGGGCGAGAAGGACGCGCCCGCTGTTGACGGCCGCGACCGAAGTTCCACTGGGCGCGCGAAAATCCAGTCCCTGATGCGTGCTCTGTACCGTACCGTTGAAGACGCGCGCCACTCCGAAGACGTCTGAGATTTCGGCAGTCACCGGAGGCACGAACGAACCTTTCCACATGCGCTCCGGACTTGCAGTCTTGAAAATCTGGGCTTTTGTTTCCTTGTCCTGTTCGATCTGCCGCAGGTCCTCGGGACTGGGCGCGGTATAGCGTCCGGGAACCGTGAGCAGCACTTGGGGATAGCGTTGGAAATCCACGCGAATGTTCTTTTCGAATGAGACCGCTTTCCCGGCAAGAGTTTCGGCGCGCAGTTGGAGGGGATAGACCCCCGGCTTGGTTTCAAGACTGGCTCCGGCCAGCGCGAACCACGACTTGCCACTGGCATCGAGACTGAACACGATCTCATGGCCCAGCCAGTTGCCCGAGAGCGAACGGACCGGCCCCGGCGTGGTGACGCGGAAGAACACCGGCGATCCATTGACGAGGCGGGCGGGCTGGTTGATGACAGTCCAGTGGGAGACAACCGTCGCCGATACGGTCGCGGACAGAGAAAGCAACACCAACACAGCGAGTGCAGCGAAACAAAAGAAAGGTTTGCGCATCGTGGTTTCAGACTAGCACTTCAAATAAAGAACATACAGACTGCGGCCACGGCCCTGCTATTGCCCAACGGGAAGTCGGTTGGGAACACTGGAAAAAGAAGATGACCAACATGGTCATATTCGGTACAATGGCAACATGAGGACGGTAAATATCAGCGACTTGAAAGCGCGGCTCAGCGCCCATATCCAAATCGTGCGGGACGGCGAGGAGGTGCTGGTCTGCGATCGCAACCAGCCGGTGGCTCGGATCGTGCCTTGCCATCTTGCGGACCGTTCAGAGCAGGAGCGCCGACTGGTTGCTCGCGGCGTTCTCACCCCACCCTCGAAGAAACGGGCCGTATCTGTCGCGTGGCCGACTCCGCCAGGGAATGTACCCGATAAGGTCATGGAGCAACTGTGGCGCGAAGAAAGAGAAAGCCGCTAATGCGGACTTCGGCCTTTTGGGACGCCAGCGCTCTGGTTCCTCTCTGCGTGCGCCAGAGCGTAACGGCACAAGCGATCGCGCTATATAAACTCCATGACGCCGTGGTCTGGTGGGCCACGCCGGTCGAGATTGCGAGCGCACTGGCCCGTCTGGTGCGGATGAAGCAACTTGATTCCAGCGACTGGGCCAAGGCCCGCAGACTTGCTACAAAGCTTGCCGACTCCTGGTCTGTCATTCAACCGTCGGACGCCGTGCGCGCGAAAGCGATACAACTGGTGGAGCGCTTTGACTTGCGGGCCGCCGACTCGTTTCAATTGGCAGCGGCATTGGAGTGGTGTGAAGACGATCCTCAGGGACGAGTTTTTCTGACCACCGATCGAAAGCTAAGGGAAGCGGCGCTGCTGAGCGGCTTCGACGCAAAACCGCTGTAATCGGCTTTTGCCGAGAAGCAAAAAGACATGAATTTCAGCGAGCGGCGGTGAGTTCTTTCACCCACGCTTCGATCGCATCCCGCAGTTCGCGCAAGCGGCCTTCGAAAAAATGATCTCCGGCGGCGATGCGAACCAGCTTCTTGGGTTCGGCAAAGGTGGCGACGAGCGCTTCGAGTTTCCCGGCGGGGCCGAACTGGTCGCGCGATCCACTGACGAAGAGTTTTGGCTTGGCGCACTCGCGCAGGAATTCGAAATCGTAAACGCGATTTTCGTTTTGGACGGCGACGGGAACGGCTGGCAGGCCGAGGGCGATGAGGGCGCGGACTCGATCATCGGAGTACGCGGCGCGCAATCCAACGGCGGCGCCGAAAGAAAATCCGGCAAAGACGATGGGGAGCGCGAACTCGCGTTCGAGCCAGTCGAGCGCGGCGCGCACGTCCTCGACTTCGCCGATGCCGTTCGCATGCTCGCCTTCGCTCAATCCGGCGCCGCGGAAGGTGAAGCGAAGCACCGGAAATCCGAATCCGTTAAGTGCCTTCATGGTGTGGAAGACGACTTTGTTGTGCAGCGTTCCGCCGTAGAGCGGATGCGGATGGCAGACGATGGCTGCGTGCGTCGCATCGGGCGATCCGGCCGTGAGCAGGGCTTCCAAACGTCCGGCCGGGCCGGCGAGGAACAGGGAGCGGATGCTGGAGGTTTCAGGAAGCACGGAATCAGAGTACAACAAAGCAGTTGTCAGTTATCAGTTCTCAATTGTCAGTGAACAGTAAATCCGCTTGCAACCCGCTGGCTACTGGCAACCGACCACTGGCAACTGTTACGCTTTTGTTGCATGGACTTGTTCACGCTTACCCGCCGACTGATCGACATCGAATCTACGACTCCACTTGAAGGCGCGGTGGGTGACTTCCTTTGCGAAGAATTGCAGCGGCGCGGGTTCGAAGCCCGGAAGATCCCGGTCGAAGGCGAGCGCGCGAACGTGCTGGCCACTTGCCCGGGGCACGAACATCCGGAGATTGTTTTTTCGACACACATGGATACCGTGCCGCCGTTCATTACATCCTCCGAAGACGCCGGGCGCATCTGTGGGCGGGGCGCGTGCGACGCTAAGGGAATCATTGCGGCGCAGATCCTGGCGGCTGAAAAGCTGTGCGGGGCGGGCGTTTTCGTCGGACTGCTGTTTCTGGTGGGCGAGGAGAGGGATTCGATTGGGGCGAAGACGGCCAACCGGCAACCAATCGGCGCGCGCTTCATGATTAACGGCGAGCCGACGGACAACAAGCTGGCGCTGGCGAGCAAAGGCGCGCTCCACGTGGAACTGGTGGCGCACGGAAGAATGGCGCACTCTGCGTATCCCGAACTGGGCGAGTCGGCGATCGACAAACTGGTGGAGGCGCTGCACCGGCTGCACCAGATGCAACTTCCGGAAGGCGCGGACGTTGGCCCATGCACGAAGAACGTGGGCATAATTCAGGGCGGACGCGCGCCGAATGTGATTCCCGACTTTGCCAAGGCGGATCTTTTCTATCGTCTGGTGGGTCCGGCGGAGGCGCTTCGCCACAAGATTACGGAGGTCGTCGGCGAACTCGCGGAGGTCAACTTCACACGCGAGACTCCGTTCCTGCGGCTGCGGACGCTGGAGGGACTGCCAACCATGGTCGCCGCCTTCACCACCGATGTTCCGGCACTTACGAATTGGGGAGAGCCGCTGTTGTTGGGGCCAGGCTCGATCCACGTGGCGCACACGGAAGGCGAGTTTGTGGAAAAGGCGCAACTCGTGGAAGCCGTGGAGATTTATTGCTCGATGGCGAAGCGGCTGCGGGGTTAGCTGCTGGACGACAATTCCACGTCTTTAACACAACCGCGAAACGCTGGCGCTTTACTATCTCTTGCCGTAAGGCCGCGCGGCGATTTGGCCTTTCGCTTCCTGAACGGTAATGGTCTGCCCGGTCGCGATGTTTGAGAGCTTGTCCACCTGCCCGCTGGGCCAGTCGATCTCGACCGTGTCGGCTTTGGTTTTCGATCCCATGCCAAAGGTCAGCACCAGTTCGCTCTGCGAAAGATAGCTGGAGCCGCTCTTCATGGTGAGCCACTGCTTGTCGCCGCCGGCGCTCACGCGGACGACCGCGCCGATGCCGTCGCGATTCGATTTTGTCCCGACGAGTTTTATGCGCAGGCTCTGATTCGTGCCGCCCTGATTGAGGTAGAGATGCGCCGGGCCGCCGTTGGTCATGACGCAGGATGTCGAGCGCTCCATCATTGTTGATGTCGGCGTAAGCCGGCGCCGCGCGCGACTTTCGGAGCGGCGAACGCGCTCCCAACTTTAGTTCGTGACTTCCTCGAACTTGCCGTTGCCCGAGATTGCGGAACAAGTGCGGCGGCTCGGCGTAGCTGACGCGCTTCTGCACCGTCTCGATCTGGTCTTCGATGTGGCCGTCGGCAACGAAGATGTCCTGCCAGCCGTCGTTGTCGTAGTCGAAGAAGAAGCAGCCGAAGCCGAGCGTGAGCAGCGTGGCGCGGCCGACTTCCGAGCGCGGAGCTTCATCCACAAACAGGCCGTTGCCTTCGTTGTGGTAGAGCGAGAGCATCTGGTTGGAAAAATTCGTGATGATCAGGCTGGCGCTGCCGGAGCGGTCGTAATCGGCGGCGTCGACGCCCATGCCGGCGCGGGCCACGCCATCTTCGCTGAACGCGATGCCCGCGGGAACGGCGCGCTCTTCGAAGGTGCCGTTCTTTTTATTCAGGTAAAGTTTGTTGGGCTGCGTGTCGTTGGCGATCAGGATGTCGGGCCATCCGTCGTTGTTGTAGTCGAGAATGGCGACGCCGAGGCCCTTCGAAGTTGGATCGTAAAGGCCGGCCTTCTGCGTGGCATCTTCGAACTTGCCGTTGCCGAGGTTGTGCCAGAGGCGCGCCGACGTTCCCTTGTACGATTCGGGCGTGCAGTAAGACTTGTGCGAGCCGTCGAGCGTGCAATAGAGGTCGGTTTGCTCGGACCACTGCACATAGTTGGCGACGACGAGATCGAGTTTGCCGTCGCGATCGTAATCGACCCAGGCGGCGCTGGTCGAGAACTCGTTCGGCCCCCACAGTCCCGCGGATTTGGTGACGTCGGTGAAGGTGCCGTTGCCGTTGTTGTGGAAGAGATGGCTCTGGCCGACGGCGGTAATGAAGATGTCGTCGAAGCCGTCGTTGTCGTAGTCGCCGACGGCAACGCCCATTCCAAAGAGCGAAATGCCGAGGCCCGACTTGCGCGTCACGTCGGTGAAAGTGCCGTCGTGGTTGTTGTGGTAGAGCTTCAAGGTGGTCGCGCCGCTTTTGGCGATGGCCGGGCCAGTCCTGTCCGTTGACGAGCAGAATGTCGGGCCAGCCATCGTTGTCGTAATCGATGAAGGCGCAGCCGGGGCCCATGGTTTCCGGCAGCCATTTTTTTCCGAAGGCTCCGTTGTTGTGGGTGAAGTGGATGCCGGCCTGGGCGGTGATGTCGCGGAAGGTGATGTGCTCCTGCGCGACGAGCTTGCCGCGACCAGCAGCAAAAGCAACAGCCACCACGGAGACACGGAGGCACGGAGGAATGCTTGAAGAAAAGCCTAGTTTTCTCCGTGTCTGAGCCTGCCTGAGCGCTGCCGAGGGTGCTCTGTGGTGGATGTGCTGGCGAGTTCATCACTTTGGCGCCGCGGGAGTCGTGGCGACGCTGCTGCCGAGCTGGCCCGCTTGACGCTGCGCGCGCGTTACGTGGTCAAGATGGGCAGCGGGACGGACACGTGCTCGTGGATGTTCTGGCGCTCGTTGTTGTCTTCGGGATTGAGCTGGCGATAGGGGCCGGTGATGGCCTGCGAAGCTTCGTCGGCCTTGAAGCGCAGATAGCGCGCCTGGTGCTCTTTCGACATCTTTTCGTCGCCGAGACCGTTGTAGCAGAGCATGAGATTGTAGTGCGCCTGCAAATCCTCGGGATCGACGGCGAGCACCTGCTGCAGGACTTTCACGGCGTCGGCATATTTGCTCTGCAAGAAAAAGCACGCGCCCAAGATTGTTCAGCGCCACGCGGTCGCGCGGATATTGCGCGAGGACTTTCTGCAGATGCGCGCCGCGCCGTCGTAATCGCCTGCCTGGCTTCATGAGCGACGGCGTAGAAAAAATTCGCGCGCGCCAGCTTGGGACTTGATCGCCAGCGCTTTCTCAAGCACGGCGCGGGCGCGGGCAACGTCGCCTTCCTGCAGGGCGGCGCGTCCGATGTTCACCCAGCCGTCGGGATTCTGCGGATCGGCCTCGGTGACTTTTTCGAACGCAGCCTGCGCCGCTTTCAGATCGCCTTGCAGCAACAGGCCGATGCCGTAATCGTTCCAGCGCTGCCAGTCTTCTTTCGCGAGCTGGGTTTTGGGCTTGCGGCGCGGGAGCGTTTGCGGGCAAAACGTCGATGAGCCACTTCGTTTTGCGCGACCGCAACGATCGGCAGATCGGGAATTTTCTCCGACTTTCGCGGAAACTCCGTGGAGCGACGCGGTAAACGCCATTTTTGTGTCGTCGTAATCGGGAGTAACCGTCGGAGCGCGGCGCGCCGGGCTGATTGCCGGCGTATTATCGCGCTCACCCGCAAACGCAAACTGCGTGTCCCACCACGCGAACTTGCGATAGCAGAGCCGCGCCGTCAAAGTAATTTTGTTGCCCGTTTTCTCGGGAATTTTCATGCGGAAGTGCACTGTGTCGGCGGCGCCGGGCGGGATCAGCCGCACATAGACGACGGCGCGCGTCGCCCATGCATTGCGCTTGTTGATCGGATTGCCGTGCGCGTCCACCTGCAGCGAGCGATAGAAGTGCGCGCCCTTTTCGACCGGACCTTTGCCGTCGTCTTCGACCATGCCGCTCCAGAAAATCGTCTGGCCTTTGTCGTCGACACCTTTGAGTTCGAGCCAGGTATCGTAGGCATCGACGGTGCCGCCGGGAAAGAAATGTCCGACGCGCTTGGTGCGCACCACGACATCGACGCGGACTGTGTCGCCGCGACGAACGGCGGGCTGCACGCGATTGAGAGGCGCGGTGACGGGAGCAGCCTCGGCGTTGGAGCCGGGCGTGATTTTTGTTTCCGCTTCTTCTCCCACAGCGAAAGTGGTCGCCAGTTCGTGTTGCGCGATCGCTGCCGCTTTCAATGGCGTGTCTTCGATGCGGCGCTCGCCGGCGACAGCGCAAAAATATCCACCGTCAAGCGCTCCGCTGGTCAGGAAGTCTTCGGTGGCCTTCAACTGCGCGGCATCTTCGTTGGCCGTGGGCAGCGCGGTATTAGCGCCGGGAAAACGATGCGAGTGCACTTTGCCGGCGATGTTGCCCATGTCGTTCGAGAGTCTCCAGCGGCATGTGGCAATCGGCGCACTGCTGCGGCTTCGCCGGGTAATAGAACGAGCGCGCGCCCTCGCCGGAAACTCCGCTGGCCTGCCAGTTGTCGTATTCGTTGAAGCCGCGCAGCCAGCGATAGTGATTGACCGGCACGTCGAGATGCACCTTGTGGCAGGAGGAGCAGAACTCCGCCGTCTGTTGCTTCATGAACGGCTTGAGGAAGACGCGGCGGTGCGGCTCCGGATTCAGCTTGATCAGAAAGTCGTGCAGCGTGCGAACCACGGGATTCTTGCTGGCCGCGAGTTCGTGCAGCTTGGGATACTCGAGATAGAAATCGCCTTGCCCCATCGTGCTTTTTACGTCGGCGATGGAGTGGCACATCATGCAGCCGAGTCCGGCCTGGGCTTCGGGCGTGTGCACGATCTGTTTGATGGGCGTATCCATCTTGCCGGCGTAGAGCACGGCCGGGTCATGGCATCCGCCGCACCATTTGGAAGGCTTGGTGCCGACCGTATCCTGCATGTACTCGATCGACTTGCGATACCACTGATTGTTGAACGACGAAAAATGGTGGGCCGAGCTGTTCCACTGGTTGTAAATATCCTCGTGGCAGCGCTTGCAGGAATCCGATTCCATGAAAAACTTGCTGGGAATTTTTTCTCCGCCATACACCTGCGCGGAACTGGGGAAAAATGGGCCGGTGGGGCCGTCGCCTTCGCCGTTCATGGTAACGGGCGGCAGGGCGGGATTTTCAATGCGTCCATGCTGGTTCCAGCGGGTTTCGCGGAGATAGCGAGCGACGGGCGCGAGCACCGCCAGCACCACCAGCACGGCCGCGACGCGAAGAACGGCATGACGCGGCAGCCATCCGAATTTTCCCAAACGCGCCGCTGCGATCAGGCCAGCTCCGAGAAAGCTCAAAGCCGATGTGTAGTATACAGATTTCGTCCACTCCGTGCTCAGCGCTCCGGTGTAAATCAGCACCAGTCCTGGAATCGCGCCGCTGAACAGGAGAACCATTCCCACGCGAACCAACGGCTCACCCTTACGCAAAATCAAAGAGCGCACCAGCCACAGGAGCAGCCAGACCGAAGCCACGACGCCGGCAACAGCGTGCAACAGCACTACTCCGGCGTAAAGGACATTCGCCTGTGGGAACGCGTATAGGTAAATCGCGGACACGCACAAGCAAGCCGATCAGCAGCGAAAGTATTCGTCCAATGGAATTCCCGGTAGAAAACATGATGGTTTCCAGCAGGCCCCCACAAGAACCTGCGAGTCTGAGTTGGGACATAGTAGAGTCTCGGGCACTCCGATGTCTCTAGTGAAATCAGATTAGGCGAGGGGCGGTTGGCGAGTAGATCGGCGGCGAGCTGGTAGCTACGAGCTTAAAGCGCCGAGTTTGCTCGAAGCTCGTAGATCGCAGCCCGTAGCTTTTCTCTTCGCATTGCCGACTTCCCTGCCGCTCTGCTAGTTTGGGTTGTTCTCTACATGCCTGCTTTGTGGGGTGAAACGTAATGGCGGCCATCAAATTCCGCGGTGTGGACTTCATCGGCTTCGACACCTTGCTCAGTGACGACGAGCGCCTGGTACGCGACACGGCGCGACAGTTCATCGAAGACAATCTCATTCCCATTATTGAGGAGTGCAACCGCGCTGGCCGCTTTCCGCGCGAACTGGTGAAGCCGATTGCTGATCTCGGATTCTTCGGCGCGTCGCTCGATGGCTACGGATGCGCTGGCATGTCGAACGTCGAATACGGGCTGGTCACGCAGGAACTCGAGCGCGGAGATTCCGGCGTGCGCTCGTTCGTCAGCGTGCAATCGGCGCTGGTGATGTATCCGATCTACACCTTTGGCAGCGACGAGCAGAAGAACCTGTGGTTGCCTGCGCTGCAGAAGGGCGAAAAGCTGGGCTGCTTCGGATTGACCGAACCGGATTTTGGATCGAATCCGGGCGGGATGAGAACGCATGCCCGCAAAGTCGGCAACGAATATGTGCTGAACGGAGAGAAGATGTGGATCACTTCGGGCACGATCGCCGACGTTGCCGTGATCTGGGCTAAGACAGAAGATGAAGGAGGCGGCAAAGGGGAAACGATCCGCGGATTTTTGGTAGAGACGGATCGTCCCGGATTTAAGGCTGACGACATTCACGGGAAGTGGTCGCTGCGGGCCTCGGTGACTTCGGGATTGTCGTTGCAGGATGTGCGGATTCCCGAGTCGAACCTGTTGCCGGGAACGGACGGATTGAAGTCTGCGCTGATGTGCTTGAACCAGGCGCGCTATGGAATCGCCTGGGGCGCGATTGGAGCGGCGATGGCGTGCTACGACTGCGCGTTGCAATATGCGTTGTTGCGGAAACAGTTCCGCGATCAACCTATCGCGTCGCATCAACTCGTGCAGGAAAAACTCGCGTGGATGATCGGCGAGATCACCAAGGCGCAGTTGCTGGCGCTGCAAGTCGGGCGCTTGAAAGACGCGGCAAAAGCGCAGCATCAGCACATTTCGATGGCGAAAAAAAATAATGTTTGGATGGCGCTGGAATGCGCGCGTTTGTCACGAGATATTCTAGGAGCAAACGGCGTGGCCGACGATTACCCCATCATGCGGCATCTTATGAACCTCGAAAGCGTCAAGACCTATGAAGGAACGCATGATATCCACACGCTGATCGTCGGAGCCAGCGTGACCGGGATTGACGCGTTCTAGAGAGCGTTCTTCAATCGACTCCCAAGCCTCGTAGCGAGCGCTCATCCGTAGAGTTCGGAAAGCAATTCGTACACTCTCCGCAGATGCGGAACTACTACGCTGCCTCCGATGATCAGCGCGACATTGATGGCTTCTTCCTGTTCGGCGCGGGTCGCGGCGAGGCGAAAGGATTGGATTACGTGGTAGTTGATGCACTCGTCGCAGCGCAGACAGGAGGAGGCGACGAGGCCCATCAATTCCTTGTATTTCGCGGGCAGAGCGCCTTCGAGGTAGGCGTTGTGGTCGAGGTTCGAGAAGCGTTTGACTAGGAAGTTGTCGGCTTTGTTGACGTTCTGATTCTGGCGGGCGCGGTTGTCGAGGAAGCGGCGGGCGATTTCGCTTTTCTCCGCAACTTGCTTCTCTGTATAGAGATAGGCTGGTTCTTTGCGTTCTTTGATGGTGGGCGCAATCGGCGGCTGTTCAGGAGTTGTGGGCTCAGTGCTCATGGAGGAAGACTAGCAGATATTGCCGCTGTCGCGGAAGGCGGGGCTTATTTCTGTGGTGGTGGTCACGGGCTGGGTGTGACGAAAAAGCCAGGTGTTTGTTCTCTCTTTGTTCGCCTGAAAATAAATATTTTTATGGTGGGTTGGCGGGACGGCATTTTTGTGAGTTTCTGACTTCGTGGGGTGTTTACTGGTTGGTGGTCGGGGATACCCCCTTCCTACCATGTCTATTGGAATCAAGGCTTTAGCGGGATTTTTCTGGCAAAGCATTGAAAGCAAACGAATTATTGGCAACGTATTGATTGCCTTGGACTTAGGTTCGCATCCGCGGCTCGTTTGGGTTCGGAGATGGGCAGTTTTGCTTCCGTCTAGCGCGGAACCCCCATTTCGTCCCGAGCAAAAAGTCAAGCTTGACAAAGGCGAGGCTGGGAGAGGGGGGGTGTTTTCTTCCGTGATGGCTCTTTGGGGACTGAGGTTGGAACTGGCCCGCTCAAGTAAAAGAAGCTTGACTGGGTCAGTCCCCCAGTCGAGCCTCAAGTTTGTTGCGTAGTCTGGAAACTGGGGAACGTCCCGTCTGTCCCCGGGTTTTCCACTCAAGCAAAAGAAGCTTGAGTGGGCCACTCGCGAATCCTCTACTTGTTGGAGGCAGGACTCGCTGCGGGAGCTTGGGTTAGAGGCTGGCGCTTCAGAACGACGGTGCTTTGCTCGTCTGTGTTGATAATCCGGTAGAACTTTTTGAGTTCGTCAGCGTGGTTGGCGGGCACGGTCAGTTCCTTGAGCTCAAGCTTGCGGACGTAGCGCAGGGTATTGCCGCTGACTTCGGTTTTCGAGTGATAGCTGGCAAAATCAAAGTCGGCGTCGAACGGGGGGCGCCAGATCCACGACCCGATAGCCCGGAGGCAGCGAGATCTCGAAGGTGTCCGAGTCCGATACGGCGCTGGCGAGCTCGATGGCAAACCTTCTCGGTTCGGCCGTTTCCAGAATCCCGCTGGATTTTGATCCGAGTATTCTCGGTCTCACCAGAAGCATGTCGCCGACGGCGTGGGCGTAGCCCGGCGCCTGGAAGGAATAATCAAATACGAGCGGACGATCGGTCTCCATGACGTTGGCGATCCTGAGACTGGTGATCTGGAACGTTGCCAAGGAATCAGCCAGAAGTTGTTCCACGGGTTTGATCCTGTCGGACTCCTTCGTCGTATTTCGAAGCGTCCGTCGTTCGTCTAGTGCCCGGTCACCTAGACGAATCTCCCTGATCTTGCCTTGCAGATTTCCGCTCGCGTCCAAAACCAACGTGCCGGTACGCTGGATGCCATTGAACTCCGGGCGCTGGCGAGGCAATTGAAGCAATTCGCCGCCGTCCGGTGTGACCAAAAGGCCATAGTTTGCCTGCAACTGTCCTCGAATGTATCCAAATGGGGTCAGCTCATCGGTCGGATCAAAAAACAAGATCTTGCCTAGTTTCGGATGTTGCAGCGTCGCCACCAGCGATGGATCGCTTAAGCCGTTCGGAAGCGTAATCGCGGTGATGGCATGATTGAACGCGTTGTGCGCAGGCTCGTCCCGCGTGACGGCGTCGCGATAGGCATTGATGATGACGTAATGCGCTTCAATGCCGATCTCGCGCAACATCGAGATCATCAAGGTTGCCTTGTCTTTACAGTCCCCATAACGGTGAAAAAAAATATCCGGGGCCGGATGTGGCTGCCAACCACCGATGCCGAGCTCGATCGCCACATAGCGAATGTCTTGCTGCATGAACTGCGCCAGAGCCTGCATCTTCTCGAGCGGCGAGGTTTTCGCGGCCGTCAAAGCAGCCACTTCCTGCTTGATTTGTTCGGAGGCTTGATTGCGATTGCCGGCGAGATCCCGGTACCACTGGCCCATGCCGTTCCAGTCGGCAAACTCGTTATGCTGAGGCGTGCCTCCGGAAGGAAAGAAAGATACGATCATCTGCCCGGCGACGCCGCTTCGCGGCGGCATGTCCTCTTCCGATACAATTGCTTTCACTTCTTTCACCGCCCACTGCCACTGATTGGTCCCCGTTTCCAGTGGGGCCACCTCCGCATGATGGATCCAGGAAGCCTTAAACTCCCAGCCCGGCGGAAGCTGAAGTGAGTAGCGACTCTCGATCAGCGGATCGACTTCCTGGAACGCCCACGAATCCTGCAAGAAAAACGGCTGTTCCTCGATTTCATATTCATATCCGACAACGTTCCCAGGGTCGGGAGCGGGAATCTTCACCTCCCTGATTTTCGTGTCATACACGAGTTCATAGCCCCGAACCGCCATGGGGGACTGGTCAATCGCGTCCCGATCGGTAACCGCATAGTCCTTGCCATGCGCTGGGATACACCAGCCCCGCAAATAACTTATTTTCTTGTGCGAGTCGAAGTAGACATAAACGTTGCCGCGCTCGCGTCCGCCTGGGCGCAAGATCTTGTAAGCCTCGCGGACGTGGGTACGAATTCTATCCGCCGATAACACCGTCACGTTCGTTTCGGAATAGAGAAGAACAGCATCCGCTTTCGCGCTGTGGGCGGGCAGCGGCGCGTTGGCCAGGTCATGCAGCCATTGTGGCGCATCGCTGCTGGCAAGACCGCGGGGCGCGCATACAAAAACAAAGACCAGAACGGAAGCAAACGATGGCGCGAGCCATCGGCTACCTGCTGCTGCGCTCCGTCCCCATTTGTAAAACAACTCTTTCGTCATCGCCGCTCTTTACCCCCTGAAAGAAACTTCGCAGAGGACCGTAGTATTTCGGATCCAAGGAAACGATGTTGACTTCTAGTTTCCGGTGAAGGTGCAGCTTTCCGTTGTTATTTTCGGCCGCGACACTATAGGCCACGACATGGTAGTCGAAGTTCTGCGCCTGGGGAAACCCGCTCACACGCCAGCCCGCGGGAAGGTCGATCGCGATGTCGTCCACTTTCTGGGAAGGGAAATCGAAGTAGATGGGATATACCCTCTCGGAGTGATCGAACAGATGCTTTTCCGGGGCGCCGAACATGCCGATGGAAGCGAAAGCCATTTGACCGCCGCGGACCATCCAGCCGGGAATCTTGATGCTGAACTCGGCTACCAACGGAACGCTAGAGTTGCTCCACTCAGGTGTGTTCAAAAGCTTCACTTCGGCCGCCGTGACGAGGTACTGTTTTACTTCGTCTTCCAAATACTTCTTGCGAGCCACTTCGTCTTCATTCCTCTCTTCAACGCGGCGGCGAAGCCCTTCCAGACCCGTGTAGGTCACGGAAAGTTTGCCTTCGAGATCTCCGTTTTCGGAGAGCTTCAGGTCGCCCTTGCGCTGGACCTGAGAGAGTGAGCTATCAGGAACCGCGGTCTGGATCCAGGTCCCGCCATTTCTATCGAGCCGCAATCCCTGAACCCCGGTCTCTTCCCACTTCAAGAACCCGAACGGGGCAAACGCCGCGCCCGGATCGAGGTACAAGTCTTTTCCGTTTACCTTAACCAAAACCGCGGTCTGGTCCAACTCGTGGGCGTTCATGCGCTGCGGATTAAACAGGGTGGTGCTGCGATCCGAGACTGCAACCCCGTATGCCTCAAACCCAGCCGCGCGGAGCAAATCCAAATAAACCCAATTGAGCTGATCAGCCGTGCCATAACCCCGCTTCAGTACCTCATTTGCGTTGGCGAGATCCTTCTCGTTCTCGTGCTTCTTTTCTTCCTCGGTTTTCTGTACCTCGTAAGAGGTGTTGCGCAGTTGCTGCACTTTCGCATATAGCTTTTGCAGCTTGGCTTCCGGGGAATCGGCGGAGGAAATTATCAGTGAGGCCGCCGGTGCGGCGGCGGCGGGCTTCCCGGCGAACGATTCCAGTTCACCGTTGCGTTTCTTGCCGATTTTTTGCCAGAACTTGTTGACATCCGCCTCGGGAGACTCGGCGCTGTAGATGAAGTCCACTCGAGACCTGTATTCGTTCTCCGGCGGCATGAAGTCTTCGGCCTGGAACGCGGGAACATTGTGGACGTCAAGACGAACCGTCCCGTCCGGGCCTACCGTCGGTCCGGGCATGCCCGGCGGAAGGTGCTCGCTCCGACGCATAAACACCTGGGTGTATCCGGCTTGGAACGGGATGAGGGAGAACTTGGCCTCCCTCTGGAAGAGTTCATCACTCACATCCCACATCGTATGAAAGAGCCATCCGCCCGCGAAATTGATGGTGTAGTAATACTCGATGACGCTGCCAACCTGCACGTCCGAAAGAGTGAAGGTTTTTGCCTGATATTTCAGTCCTTTTCTCTTATAAACCGTCTTGTCGAAGACCTTGCCATCGAAATTGACGATAGAGCCGTCAGGGCGAATGGTTCGCGCATTGATACCGGTGATACTCACGCCGTGCTCGCCCACGATGGGAATCTCGACATCGGCGAATTTCCTGCCTTCCGCGGTGAGTATCTTGATGCGGGTATAGTGCTCTTCCAGGCGTTCGATCGAGTTATAAGCCGAGACTTGCGCGCCACCGTGGCCGTTGCGGCCATAGTCGTTCCGATTCACCTCGCGGAACAAGACAATTGCGGGAGCGCCGGGCGCCAGCGGCTCGCTGGTCATCTTGAGTTCGCCGGGATTGACGGGCTGAAACTGAAGCTCTCCCAGCGCATAGGCGCCAAGAATGAATATGCAGAGGATGGCCGAGAGGAACGCAAGCAGGGCGGATGAACGCAGGATTGGCATCATGAACAGTTCTCCTCCGAAAGATAACTTGCCATGAATCCGGACAAATACTACACCACAAGGCGAACCGGCCGCAGTGATTTCAGTACGCACCGACTGAGATTATGCTGATGGCAAAAGCAATGCCTAAAGTTGCGAAGGTTCCGGCTCACCCATCTCCCATCGCGCCAAAGGCGGGCGCGCTGGGGACCCCGGTTCGCTCCGGTCAACGGTGTGTTTCTTGATTTGCCCATATTAAGGGTTTCACGTATTATGGGTGCATGAACATCACTCTCTCCGTGGACGAGGAACTGGTGAAGCAAGTGCGCAAGATCGCCATTGAGCGGGATACGACTTTGACGGGATTGGTGCGCGCCTACCTGGAAGAACTGGCGGAGGAAGCGGCGCGGACGGGGCGCAAGCGCAGAGAGCGCGAGGCGCTGGAACGCAGCTTCGAGCGGTTCCAGTTCCGGGTGGGAAAACGGACTTGGAAGCGCGAGGACCTCTATGCTCGCTCCTGAGTTTCTCGACACCAACGTGCTGGTGTACGCCTACGATGCCAGCGACCCGAAGAAGCAACGCGTGGCACAGGACCTGGTGAGAAGGGCTGTGGCGGGTGAAATTGCGATTTCGAGCCAGGTGTTGGCGGAGTTCGCGGCGACGCTGTTGCACAAACTGTCTCCGGCAGCCAGGCCCGAAGATGTGCTGGGCTTGTTGGACGCGCTGGGGCCGATGAAGATGGTGGTCGCGGACGCTGAAATCGTGCGGCGGGCGGTCGAGGCACGCGCATCCTATGGGCTGCATTTCTACGATGGCATGATCGTCGCAGCCGCCGAGCGGGCCGGCTGCGGGCGAATTTGGTCGGAGGACCTGAACGAAGGGCAGAAGTACTTTGGCGTGACCGTGGCCAATCCATTCAACTGATCGGGATCCGCTCCCTGAGACCTTCGCTCTCCTGATACAATCGCTAGCTTCATGATTTAGCGGAACTTCGAGCCCGGTGGGAACGTACCTCTGGTGTGCTCGTAAAAGCGGCCAGCAATCGGGCGGTGGATGGCGAGCGGCGGAGGGCTATTTTCCCCGCGGCGGGCCTTCCGGCAGCGGTCTTTCCGGCAGCGGTTTCACCGGCGGTGAAGTTCTCGCTCGTCCAGCGAAGTGCGGGGAGTCGGGTAGTGGAAGAAGCCCAGTTTGTCGGATTGCTGGTGCGGCGGTCGGTAGGGGGAGACGCCGCGGCCTGGGAAGAGATTGTGCAGCGCTATCACCGGCGGATTTACAACGTTTGCTACCGGTTTGCGGGCGACTCCGACAACGCGCAGGACCTCACGCAAGAGGTCTTCATCAAGATGTACAGGACCCTGAATAGCTATGACGCGGGCAAGGGCGCGTTCATGACCTGGGTGACCACGATCACGCGCAACCTGCTGGTCGATCATTTCCGCAAAACCAAGGGCGACCGGATCACGGATTCGCTGGATTCGGCGCCTTCGGAACGTGAAGACGCGCAGCCGCTGAGCGAGCGGATCGCGGACCGCGGGCAGTTGCCGGACGCGCAGGTGCAGAGCCGGGAGACGCGGGAAATGGTGCATGCGGCGCTGCAAAAGCTGTCTCCGGAGCTGAGGGAAGCGGTGATTTTGAGGGACCTTCAGGACATGGACTACCGGGAAATTGCAACGGCGCTGAGGGTCCCGGAGGGGACCGTCAAGTCGCGAATAAACCGGGGGCGAGCGGAACTAGCGCGGCTCCTGGAACGTACCTATAGGCAGGTGATGTGATGGTAAACGAAATGAAACACAGGATGGAATGCGCGGAGTTCGAAGCGCTGCTGAGCGAGGCTTTGGATGGCGACGGGCGGGTGAGCGCGGCGCGCCAACGGAGCTTCGACGCCCATCGCAGGGAGTGCGCGGTTTGCGGGCCGATGTTCGCGGAGGCGCAGGCGGGGCGGCAATGGCTGCGGACGCTGGGGACGGTGGAAGCTCCGGCACATCTGGTACACAACATTCTGATCGCCACCAGTGGAGTGGTGAGCAAGCGGGCGCAGAAGGCGGCGAGTGGCGATGTTAAGACTCCATTTGGCGAGCAGGCGCGGGAGTGGTGGGACTCGTTCGCGGCGGCGTACTTCAGACCGGTCATTGGGCTGGTGCGGCAGCCGCGGTTTGCCATGTCGTTTGGGATGGTATTCTTCTCGCTTTCGCTGGTGTTGAATTTTGCCGGGTTCAAGGCGTCGGATTTGGCGAGGATCAACCTGCGGCCGTCGGCGGTGCGTCATGCGTACAACGAAGCGCAGATCAAGGTTGTGCACTACTACGACAATATCCGTTTTGTGTACGAGATCGAATCGAAGCTGCGCGAGCTGAAGCGGGCGAACACTCCCGCCGAGCCCGGCGCGGTGGAAGAGAAAGAAAATCGCAAGAACAATACGACCGAGCAACAAGAGCAGAAGCAGGACCGAAACTACTCTGAGGAATACAGCCAGCCGGTGTTGGCCGGGCTGGAGGAGATTCCATCGGTTGTAAAGGGGACCATGAATGGGAGGTACGTATGAACTGCGCCAATCATGCTGATTTGTCGGCAGTGGCCTATTGCCGGACTTGCGGAAAGCCGCTGTGCGGGAATTGCACGCGCCCGGTGCGGGGCGTGATCTACTGCGAGGAATGCCTGGGGGCAAGGATGGAAGGCGTTCCGGCGGGAACTGCGGGATTCGTTGCGGGGAGCTACGCGGCGGCGACGCCTTCCCCGGCAGCGACCGGGCAAGTTGTCACACCGCCTGCGGTGGGAAGCGGCAGCGGGCCGAACCCGGCAGTGGCGGGGATTCTGGCGGGATTCTTTCCGTTTGGCGTGGGCGCGGTTTACACCGGGCAATATGCCAAGGGGCTGGCGCACCTGGCGATCTTCGCCTTACTCATTGCCGGGTGCAACGCCGGCGATAACGGGCACAGCGAAGCGCTCGGGATTATTTGCGGCTTCGGCATCGTCTTCTTCTGGGTGTACCAGGTTCTTGACGCGGTGCGCTCGGCGAAGGCGATCCAGATGTCGCAGCCAGTACCGGATCCGTTCGGCTTGGCGGCGACATTTGGCGGTGGAACAAAGATAGAGGCGAGCAAAATTCCGACGGGCGCGATCATTCTGATTTTGCTGGGCGTGATTTTTCTGCTGAACACCCTGGGCCTGACCGAATTCGGCCTGGACCGTTTCTGGCCGTTGATCTTGATCGCGCTTGGCGTCTGGCTGCTGGCCCGCACTTGGGGCTGGATTCCGGGATGGCGCGTGGGATGCCAGTGCGCGCGCTGCCGCACCCGAAAGCTGATGGGTCCGGCGATGCTGATCACCGTTGGCGTCTTGTTTTTGCTGGAGAACCTGCACGCAGGTGACCTGGGCTTTCACCGCACCTGGCCGGTGATTTTGCTGGTGATTGGCGGCATCCAGTTGTTCAAAGGAACCGCATCGACGGAAGGGCATGTCCCGTTCGCGGGGTTCGGCGGCAAACCGCCAGTTTTTGGAGGGCCGACGCCTCCGACGCCGCCGGTGCCTCCGGTTCCACCAGTTCCACCAGTTCCTCCAGTTCCTCCAACAAATAGCGAGGTGAACCATGGCTAGCCCGATCATTCCGCCGACTCCGCCGATTCCACCGGTTCCGCCGACTCCGCGGGTCCCGCATCGTTCGATCGCCGGGCCGGTGGTGCTGATCCTGATGGGAGTGCTGTTCCTGATGGGGACGATGGGGATCATGGATATCCACCATCTGGGATGGCTGTTTGCCCGCTACTGGCCGGCGCTGCTGATTCTTTGGGGCGTGATCAAGCTGATCGAATATGAACAGGCCAAGAGCTCGGGCCAGCCGGTGCGGGGGATTGGGGTGGGAGGGGTTTTCCTGCTGCTGTTCCTGATCATGGCCGGACTGATTGCGACGCAGGTGTCACGGGTGGACTGGAAGGAACTCGGGGACCACTTCCAGATGGGCGATGACAATGGGCTGGACGAGATCTTTGGCGGATCGACGTTCGACTTCAGCGATGAACTGGAGCAGGCAATCCCGGCGGGCAGTACGCTACACATCAACGACGACCGGGGCACGATCACGGTCAATGTGGCGGACTCGAAGGCCAACGGCGGGAAGATGAAGATTTCGGTGCGCAAGAAAGTCCACGCCGAACAGCAGCAGGACGCCGATAAGTACAACACCGAAACCAAGCCGCAGATCACGGTCAGCGACAAGATGGTCACGGTGAACGCGAACACCGGGGGCGCGGGCGACAAGGGCGTCACCGCCGACATGGATATTTATGTGCCGGCCAATACGGCGCTGGTGATCACTTCGGGCAAGGGCGATGTGACGGTGGCGGGCATGACGAGCAATGTCGAGGTCAACCACAAACACGGCGAAGTCAACGTCAACGACCACACGGGAAACGTTTTGCTGAACCTGGACGGCAGTTCCGCGCGGCTGGCAAAGGTGAAGGGCGACGTGACGATTCGCGGCAGCGCCAACGAGATTGCGATCGAGGATGTGGATGGCGCGGTGCATCTGGATGGAGAATTCCACGAAAGCACGCGGCTGGTGCGGGTCAGCAAGACGGTGAGTTTCCGTTCGTCGCGCACCGACATGGAATTTTCGCGGCTGGATGGGCGGCTGGATCTGGATTCGGGCGACCTGCGCGCCGATTCGCTGACCGGGCCGATGCGCTTGAAAACGCGTTCGAAAGACATTGCGCTGGAAGGCTTGACGGGCGATCTGCGGCTGGAAGACTCCAACGGGTCGGTCGAGGTCGGGCTGCGCAAGCCGGGAAACATCGAGATCGATAATCACAAGGGCGACGTGACGGTGACGATTCCGCCGAATACGGCGATCAAGGTGGAAGCGCGCACCAGCGAAGGGGATATCGAGAGCGATTTCGACACAATCAAAGTTGACAATCAGGATAACCACTCGAGCGCCATCGGTTCGATCGGGACGAACGGCCCGAAACTGGCGATGAACTGCGAAAAAGGGACGATACAAATCCGCAAAGGGACGGTGGCAGCCGCCGCGCCGCCAGTTCCGCCGACACCTCCGGCCACGCCGGGGAAACCGGGCAAGCCAGCGAAAGAGCTGCCCGCGCCTAAGGAGGCGCCTAAGGTGAGTGAGAATTAGAGGGGCGGATTTTGGTTTTTGGCTGTTGGCTGTTAAGCTTAGTTCACCACTTACCATTCCGCCAGGGCCGGGGTTGTGGGCGAAACCGCCCCTCATCCACGATCCGCCGTTCCGGACTCCGCGCGGCAGTCCCTGCTGCAATCACACCGTTATGTGATCGAGGGCACTGACAAAATCCACAACAAAGGAATGCACTTTTGTTAGGAGGTTCGAGCCCGCCGGTTCGAGGAACTGGCGCTGGACCTCTGGTTTGCACTGCACGGTTTCGAAATTCAACGGCAACGCCGGGAAGCAGGATAGGCATTGAGAGAGCATGACCAACATCTTCGAACGGCTCCGGAGAGAGCACTGGACGGTTTCTATGTTGTGGACGCCGAGGGAAGGTTGGTCGAGGTTAATGACGCGTATTGCTCGATGTCCGGCTACACCCGCGAGGAACTGCTGCGGATGCGCGTTGCCGACCTGGAAAGCGCCGAGAGCGAGCACGATGTCGTAGCTCACATGCAGCGAATTATCCGCCAGGGAACGGACCGATTTGAAACCAGTCACCGTCGCAAGGATGGGCAGATTATCAACATCGAGACGAGTGTCAGTTTCCAGGACCTTGATGGAGGGCAGTTTTTCTGTTCGCTGCGGGACATCACAGAGAAGAGGCGGGCAGAGCGGGCGCTACGCGAGAGCGAGGAACACTTCCGCCTGCTGGTCGAGGGCGCACCCCTGGGCATCGCGATCCAGGTTCGACGCCATCTATCGCTATGTCAATCCAGCGGCCCTCGCTATGTTTGGCGCGGAAACCGCGGACCAAATTGTCGGTCACGCCGTCGCCGAGAGGATACACCCGGACAACCGTGCCGCCGTGGGCGAACGTATCCGAGCTTTGAAAGATGGACGGAGCACTGTGCCGGTTCTGGAGGAGCAGCTCTTTCGTCTGGATGGAACGGTGTTTGACGCGGAGGTCAACGCGAAACGGTTCATCTTTGAAGGGCAAGAGGGCTCCATCGTATTCTTCCGCGACATCACCGATCGCAAGCGGACGGAGAAGGAAAAACAGAAACTTCAAGACCAGTTGGTACTGGCCCAGAAGATGGAATCCATCGGGCGGCTGGCGGGAGGAGTGGCGCACGATTTCAACAATTTGCTGACGGTCATCATGGGATACAGCCAGATCCTGACGCAGGGACTTGACCCCTGGGTCTAAGTTGTACGACGCGACCGCTCAGATCCGATCGGCGGGAGAGCGCGCGGCGGGGATTACCAGCCAGTTGCTGGCCTTCAGCCGCAAGCAGGTGCTTTCGCCGCAGGTCATCGACCTTAACGATCGTCATGCTGAATCTCGACTCCATGCTGCGGCGGTTGATCGGCGAAGACATTGAAGTCCTCACCGTCCCCGCCCGTGACCTGGGCACGGTGAAAGCCGATCCCGGGCAAATCGAGCAGGTCATCATGAACCTCGCCTTGAATGCCCGCGACGCCATGCCCAACGGCGGCAAGCTGACTCTGGAAACCTCGAACACCGAGCTCGATGAGGCTTACGCCCGCGAGCATCAGCCCGCCGAACCCGGACGCTATGTCATGCTGGCGGTCAGCGACACCGGCGTAGGCATGTCACCCGAAACCCAGGCTCAAATCTTCGAGCCTTTCTACACCACCAAGGAAGCTCGGCAAAGGCACCGGCTTGGGACTCTCGACGGTATACGGAATCGTCAAACAGAGTGGAGGCTATATCTGGGTTTACAGCGAGCTTGGCCGGGGATCCACGTTCAAGGTCTATTTTCCCCGCATGGACCAGCCAGCCGAGAAGCTCGGTTCCAAGAAGGTTTCCAGCCCGGCGCAGCGGGGCAACGAGACCATCCTGCTGGTCGAGGACGATGCGCAACTTCGCGAACTTGCCTCGGATATCCTGGGCCATTGCGGCTACAAAGTGTTAATCGCTGGCAACACAGGCGAAGCCCTGGCCCTGTGTAAAGCGAACGATCGCGAGATCGCACTGCTGGTCACCGACGTGATCATGCCCGGCATGAATGGCCGCCAACTGGCAGAGCAGGTCGCCCACATTTCCCCGCAGGCCAAGGTGCTCTACATCTCGGGCTATACCAGCAATGCCATTGTCCACCACGGGGTGCTCGACGCCGGAATCTGGTTCCTGCCTAAGCCATTTACGCTGGCGGCCCTGGTTGCCAAGGTGAGAGAGGTTCTGGACGCGGTCCCCGACCGTTCCGAGGACACAAGAACCGAATAGGAAGACCGGCGATACCGGGGGCCGGCGTAAACCTCCAGCGCGCAAGGCAAGTCAACCCAGGTGTTAGGTTTGAGGAGAATCGCCGGAGGTTGCGGTCTGCGGATTTTGGTTTTTCCTGAGACTGAAGAACTGAGAGCTGGTCTAGCGCAGCCTTCCCAGTTTTTCCATGGGCCAATATCCGAAGACGGCTTTGCCGTAGATGAAGCGCTGGTTGACGGCACCGAAGTTGCGGCTGTCTTTGGACATGTTGCGATGATCGCCGAGAACGAAGTAACTATTAGGCGGAACTACGATTTCGGCACAGGAGCGGTCGTCGGCGTACTCGCTGGGAACGTAGGCTTCGTCGAGCGGCTTGCCGTTGACGAAGACCTGTCCGTTATCGATGCGGATGCGATCGCCGGCTATTCCGATTACGCGCTTGATGAAACTCTGCGAAGTGTCGCGCGGATAGCGGAAGACAACGATGTCGCCGCGCTGGATGGGCTCCCAGCGATAGACGAACATGTTGACGAAGATGCGCTCCTGGTCTTCAAGGCCGGGCATCATGCTCGCGCCATCCACCTTCACCGGCTGGTAGAGAAAGATAATGAAGAAGGCGGCGATGGCGAGCGCGATCAGCAGATCACGCGCCCACATTGCCACTACGGAGAGCGGGCGCTCGCCGGAGGCTTTTGCGGGCGATGGAGGCGGCGGCTGAGGGATGGGCAGATCGGGCATCGTGTATCTATTTTATACGGAAGAAGGTCGCTGGTCGTTGGTCGTTGGTCGTTTGTCGCTAGTCGTTCGCTATTCGCCTCGGAATCTTGGTCGCCTTACGTCATTCGGAAATGCGCGAACGACCAACGACGAGCGACCAACGACCGTTTCGAGTTGCCAAACGCTTGCCTCTCGCCGTACAAACGATGCAAGCGTATTGCGAGCCCATGACCGACTACTCCATCTTCCCGAAGATCAATGCGACGCTCAACGGATCAAGCGCGGTGCTGCTGGTTGCAGGGCGCGTGCTGATTGCGCGGGGCAAAATGGCGGCGCATCGCGCAGTGATGCTGACGGCGCTCGTCACCTCTTCCCTCTTTCTTGTCAGTTATCTCTACTACCATTATCACGTGGGGTCGGTGCATTTTCGCGGAACGGGATGGTCGCGGCGCGTTTATTTCACGATTCTGATCTCGCATACGATCCTGGCGGCTGTGATTGTGCCGATGGTGATGGTTACGCTGACGCGAGCGTTGAGGGAGCAATTTGACCGGCATCGAGCGATCGCGAGGTGGACGTTTCCACTGTGGCTCTACGTCTCGGCGACAGGCGTGGTCGTTTACCTGATGCTGTATCGGATATTTGTTTAGTCTATCTGGCTGTAGGGACGGGGCTTGTGCGGTCTCATGCGCCGGAGACGCGGCGAGCCGCGTCTCTACGGAAGGCTTTCCGATTCATCACAATTTTTTAGTACGGGCGACACTGCCAATGGGTCGGGCAATTCTGCTATAGTGAGCGTCTTGAAGGTCAACGTTCTCGAAGGAGCCGCACTGATGAAAGGTTTAAACAGAGTTACATTGCTTGGAAACCTCGGCAAAGATCCCGAAATAAAGTTCACGCCGCAAGGCACGCAGGTGGCGAAGTTCTCACTAGCGACCACCGAGCGATTCAAGGGCAAAGACGGGCAGTGGCAGGAGCGCACTGATTGGCACAATATCGTGCTCTGGGAGGGACTAGCAAAAATTGCCGGTGATTATCTGAAAAAGGGAAGCAAGGTTTATATCGAAGGACGCCTTCACACGCACTCCTGGGATGACAAGCAAACCGGTCAAAAGAAATATATGACAGAGGTCATAGGATACGACCTCGCCATGTTCAGCGGGCGCGGCGAAGGCGGCGAACATGCGGGCAGTTCACGCGGAGAGTCAACTTCGGCGGGCGGCAACAACTTCGATCAGAGCGCGCCGGAACCGGAACACGCGCCTGCCGGGAGTTCTCCGATTACGGATGAAGACATTCCGTTCTAGTACTCGCTCGTTTGGACGGGGCTTTGCCCCGTCCAAACCGCTATGCCTTCCTGTGCATCGCTCGCACTTGTCGAGCATCTAAAGCACGATGAGTGGCCTTAGGCTGGCAGACAAAAAATGCGTTCCCTGTCGCGGCGGTGTTCCGCCGCTGAAGGGAAAGAAACTTCTGGAATTTCATGCTCAGTTGGCGGAGCCCGCGCAGTGGAACATCGTCAGCGAGCATCACATTACACGCGCTTACAAGTTTCCCGATTTCAAATCCGCGCTGGCGTTCGTGAACCGGGTCGGCGAGCTGGCCGAGGAGCAAGGGCATCATCCCGACATACAGCTGGGATGGGGCAAGGTCGAGGTTACGACGTGGACGCACGCGGTGGATGGGCTGACCGAATCGGATTTCATCCTGGCCGCGAAGATTGACCGGCTGTTTGATCGGGTCATCGGGCGATCTGGCCATCGGGTCATCTGAACATCGGGTCAACTGACGCCTCTGGACTCGCGATCATGCGATCCACAAATCCCACCAAAGTCCTTACCCAGAGCCTGAAGTGAGCTTTTTGCGGCTAATATGCGCAAAATGTTGCACACAACTAATGTTAAGGTTCGGAAAACTTATTTGCGCTCCGGCCACGGGGCATAATCTGCAAGAGAAATCGGCTCTTTGAATTGATTGTGAAACGCGTTCGGTTGGAGAACAGCTTGCACATGCAAAGGGTGAAAGGAGTTCTGCCCCTGTGCGAAACTTCGGCCCTGTCATTCTTCTGGTCCTGATCCTGGCGACCAATTCTTTTGCAGCACCTGCCGTCGTACGATCCTTTGTCATTCCGGAATCAGGTTTGCTCGCGCTGCTCGGAGGCGGGCTGGTGGGATTGGCCACTTTGATCCGGCATCACTTCAGCCACTAATTCTCTGTTGCCGAGAGCCCCCTCGGTTTGCCTTCTTAATTCTCCCGCCAGCAGCGACATCGGTCATTTTCGAGCACGGTGTTCCTTGGCCACCAGTTGCAAAAAATAACTGTGGATGCGGGGATCGTCGCTCAACTCGGGATGAAACGTCGCTGCCAGCGTCTTGCCCTTCTGGACCAGCACGGGATCGTTGCCTTCTGTCGCGATCACTTTCACGCCCTTGCCTACGCGTTCGATTTTCGGTGCGCGGATGAAGACCATTTCGATGGGCTGGTTGAGAAACCGGCCTTCGCGGATGGAGCTGTCGATCTGGCGTCCGTAGGCATTGCGGCGCACGGTGATGTCGAGCGCGGCCAATCCGGCCTGCGGCGGGTTCTCGACTTCGGTGGCCAGCAGGATGCATCCCGCGCAGGTGCCGAAAGTCGGCTTCGCGTGGACGAAATCTTTCAGCTGGGCGAATCCATCTTTGCCGAGCAGTTTGAGAAATGTTCCAGACTCGCCGCCGGGAATTACCAGGCCGTCGATTTGGCTTAGTTGCTCGGGCTTTCTGACGAGCACAACTTGGGCGCCCAGCTCTTCGAGCCGGCGGCGGTGCGCGTCGAAATCGCCCTGGAGGGCGAGAACTCCGATTTTCATGGGCTTTGAGAACAGTTTAGCATTCACCATTCAGCGATTGGCCGGGTGCGCGGGAGTAGAGATGAGGGAAGAGCGGTGGTCCAACCCTCATCGAGGTGGATCGCTCGCCCCAAAACACGAATGGCCCCGCGGAGGCGGGGCCATCGGGAAAAACCGTAGTGTAAGGCACTCTGTCAGATTCAGTATGGGTGAACGGCACGCTAGAGTCAAGTTACTTGAGGAGATATGTCTGTTTTCTCTCCTCATTTTTTCGCATGTGGCGAAAGTTCTCCTCTACCACTGGGAGAATGGACCCGACGGGATTCGAACCCGCATTTGCGACTATGACAGAGTGCCGTGTTCCCCTTACACCACGGGCCCTGATACGAGTCTCTGAGTCGGCTAAGAATATGGCAAGACTGGCGGAGACAATTTTTTGGGCTGTGTTCCAAATTGGGAGGCTTTTGGTAGGCATAGTGCATTTGAGGCGAGCGCGAAGCAAGTTTCATGCGCTATGATTAGGGTGCTTGGCAGGTAGCGTACCGACTGACAATTGTTCGAGCCCCGCCCGACTAGCGGGGCTTTTGAATTTCTGAGGAGCGCTGCAGAACATCCATGTGCGCGGGTAGCTAGAAGCTGCGGACTTTGCGGCAGGCCACCCTTCGGCTATCGCTCAGGGCAGGCCTTCTCAAAAAGCGTGAGAAGTGGCGCACCCCCAGTTCATTGGTGTCAGCGACAAAGACAAGTAAAACAACACCCCCGCGCAGATCGGGCCCACCCGCCCAGGTGGACGTGGCCCGCCAGCCGGGTCGGAGCCGATACGGTTATCTAATCAGCCCCCTTCGGCTTAGGCTGTTCAAACTTTGCTGATTGCTTTGCTTCCCATGTGTAGACCGTCGCACTCTTGCATGCGCTGCTCGTCACCGAGATCGAGCCGCTTGCGGAGCTCTCGGACAAGAAAGTGCCCTTCACAACAACTATGTACTTCGCGGTCTGCGACGCCTCCGAAAAAGTTGCGCGAAAGCTGTTGGGACCGGAAAAATGCACAATCTCTGACAAATCCTGCACGGATGAGCTTCTGTAGCTTGCGGATTGAACAAGCATCGGGCCGGTGCCTGGAACAGACGTCACTCGACGCTCCTTGCAAGCAAAAGAAACTGGAATCACGCCATGTCCGGCCAGTCGATGCTTATCAATCGCAAAAAGAACTGTCCTTAAGCTCTCATTGTCTTGGTTTTCGACTTCGAAGCTCGCATTTCCAAACCAAACCCCGTCCTCGAGAATCAACTTCGGGCCGGGCGACGGTCGTTTGCCTTCCGAAGTTCCGGCCTTGGTATCTGGCTTTGCTCCGGCCTGCGATTGTGGATGGGCGCTTGCGGCGAGCATTAGGCTCAACGCGGCCAGCAGGATTGGCGTGGCGCTGTTGCGGGGAATCGGAAAATGAAAGTGTCGGCAAAGGAAGAAGTGCGGACTTATGGCTCCACTGATCATTGGGTTGCTTTCGTCGGGGGATAGTCTACTCCTGCTCGCCGTGTTGGAGCAACGGTCCCGCGACTGTCCGTGCGGGCCGTGATCCACGCTTCATGCAGAGGCGCGTAGCCGGGTGCCCTGCTCTTGCCGCGTCTTGTGCGACAGGGCGGGGATTTTGACTTCCAATCCCCACCACATGAAAATGCTCTAAATGACCTGTCTTACCATCCCCTGGTCTGCAGCATTTGGGATTCGTCTAGCGTCGAAACGGCCAGGCCTTTCATGGCGGCTGACAGATGCTCGCTGACTTCCAGCAAGACTTTTGGGTCTTTGAAGTGCGTGGCGGCTTGGACGATGGCTTTGGCGCGCTTCTCGGCTTCGACGGGGTCGGCGAATTCGGTCGAGTTCTTCATGAAGATGCCGGAGCCGACGAATACGGCTTCGGCTCCGAGCTGCATCACTAGCGAGGCATCGGCGGGAGTTGCGATTCCTCCGGCGGAGAAATTGGGCACGGGCAGCTTGCCGTCACGCGCCACCATCTTCACGAGTTCATAGGGAGCACCGTGCTCTTTGGCTTTGGCGTAGAGTTCTTCTTCGCCGAGGACGGTGAGAATCTTCATCTCTTGCACGATTTGGCGAATGTGACGGACGGCGTGGACGACGTCTCCGGTGCCAGCCTCACCCTTGGTGCGAATCATGGCCGCGCCTTCGGCGATGCGGCGCAGGGCTTCGCCGAGATTGCGGGCTCCGCAGACAAAGGGAACCGTGAAGGCGTGCTTGTCAACGTGATGCTGCTCGTCGGCGGGGGTGAGCACTTCGGACTCGTCAATGTAATCGACGCCCAGCTCCTGAAGTATTTGGGCTTCCGCAAAATGTCCGATGCGGCACTTGGCCATGACGGGAATATCGACGGCGGACATGATTTCGCGAATGATTTTGGGCGAGGCCATGCGGGCGACTCCGCCTTCGGCGCGGATTTGGGCGGGGACGCGCTCCAGGGCCATGACGGCGACGGCGCCGGCGCGCTCGGCGATCTCGGCTTGCTTGGCGGTGGTCACGTCCATGATGACGCCGCCCTTGAGCATTTCGGCGAGGCCGGTCTTGAGGCGGAGGCTGGTGGTGTTGTGTCCGTTGTTGTGCGACATGGGGCTACTCTTTTCTGGGTGCAGTCGTGGCCAGCGGCTTTCAGCCGTCAGCCATCAGCGATCAGCTAAACCAGCTAGCGATGCTGGGATTCTCGTTGCCCTGTTTTTATTTTACAGGCCGTGCGCGATTCGCGGTACCCCCGGCATTAGGTTATGGCCAGCCCGCATTTGCTGTGGCTACGTGCGGCTGCCGAGCTGCGCTCGGCTGGACGGGGCAAAGCCCCGTCACCACACGAGCATTAGCGGTCCACAAACTTCGCGAAAATTTTGTGCGGATCGATGGCGATGAATACGCCCTCGCCGCGCGCGAGGACTTCGCCTTTTTCGTTGAGGATTTCGGCCCGATTGATGTGCTTGCGGCCCTTGACTTTCACCTCGCGCGATTCCACTTGCAGCGGCTGGTTGAGCGGCACGGGTTTGCGGTAGTTGACGGTGATCTGGGAAGTCAGCGCCACGACGTGACGCAGCTTGATCACCTTGCCCATGGCTTCGTCGAGGATGGCGGCGATGATGCCGCCGTGGCAGTGTCCGGGCGGGCCGGTGTAGCGCTTGCTCAAACGGAAGCGACAGACGAAGCAGTCGCGCTCTTCATCGTAAGAGAAACGCAGCCGCATGCCGCCGAGGTTGTTCTTGCCACAGACGAAGCAGTAGTCCTTGCGCAGCTTTGCGTCGGGGGTGTCGTGTCCTGATGCGGATTTCTTGGCGGGCATGAAAAGATTCTATCGCGAGCCGGCGTGGGGATTGAATCGCGCCGCAGGAGCCGGTGCCCGAAGATGACAGAGGAGAGGCTGTGTATATGGTCATCTCTATATGACCATGTATGTTATAATGTGACCATGAAGAAGATTGCAGCGGGAGAATTCAAGGCGCGCTGTCTCACGCTGATGGAAGACGTGCGCTCGACGCGGGAGCCGTTGATCATCACCAAGAGGGGAAAGCCAGTCGCCAAGCTGGTGCCCGCTGACGATGACAAGGACGATTTTATTGGGAGGCTGGAGGGAGTGTTCCGCGTCGTCGGCGATATCGAGTCCCCGATCGATGGATGGGAGTCCTCGTGATCCTGCTCGACTCCCACGTGCTGATATGGGCGGTTGCCGACTCGAAGAGGCTTTCGAAGGCCGCAGCCTCGGCGATTCGTCGCGCACGCCGTGGCGACGGTCTGGCAGTGTCAGCAATCACTGCTTATGAGGTGGCTTGGCAGATTGCGTCTGGAAGGATCCAAGGATACGGCACAGTCGAAAACTCGGTACTTCGATTTCTCGATGGCGTGACGATGCGTCCGATTACTCCAGAGATTGCCGCCCTGGCCGCGCAGTTTCCCGATGATTATCCGCGCGACCCCGCCGACCGCATCATTGGCGCAACCGCCCGCGCAGAAGGCTTGACCTTGATCACTCGGGACGAGAAGATCCGACGCAGTCCACTGCTTAGGACGGTGTGGTGAGTGGAGCACCGGGCGTCCCCGCCCGGCTTTCAAGACGGCGTGGTGAATGCATCCCGCTGTGGGAAACTGGTGGGCCGCTCTGCAGTATGAAGATGAAGATTCCGCTACTCTCCATGGATAAACATATGTAGTATGATAGTAGTATGAAAGAGAAGACTTCCATCACACTATCGCGCGAGGTACTCACCGGAATCGACCGGCTGGCTGGGACCCCGGGTTCACGCTCCGCGTTCATTGAGCGCGTATTG
Organism: uncultured Acidobacteriaceae bacterium; assembly: GCA_963709835.1. Lineage (GTDB taxonomy): Bacteria > Acidobacteriota > Terriglobia > Terriglobales > Acidobacteriaceae > Acidiflorens. The sequence goes on along the minus strand of CAVPYG010000001.1, from coordinate 2,588 downwards.
CGGCGGTATTTGCGTGAGCAGTTGCGGGCGCAAGCCAATGCGCGCGATATGGAGCGGATCAATCGGGCAGCCGAGCGGCTCAACTCCGAAGCAGACGATGTGCTTGACTATCAAGCTGCCGAGGACTGACTGTCACAGGGACAGCGAAGGACGTATCTAACGTGAAACGAGGAGATCTATATCGAGTGCACAAGCCGCACGACGATCCGAAGTCTCATCGTGTTTTCGTAGTGGTGAGCCGCCAGGTGCTGATTGAATCCCGCTTCTCGACTGTGATCTGCGCTCCCGTTTTCACCTCCGGCGAAGGCCTATCGACCCAGGTCGAAGTGGGCCCGGACGAAGGGCTGAAACATTCCAGTTGGATCATGTGTGACAACCTGATCAGTCTGAGGAAGGCCGAGCTTACGCAATACATCGGTTCATTGCCCAGAACCAAAACAGCGGAACTCAACATGGCGCTGAAGATGGCATTAGACTTGGGCTAGACCTCCAGAAAAGCCCACGCCGCAAAAGCCAGTGAAACGCTGGGTTTCCCTGTTCACCGTATGATGTGAGGCGATGAATTCCTTTGTATCTAACAGCGGCCGAGCTTGCTATCATCCAGTCGATATGGAGTTAAAGGACAAATTTCGTACGGGTTATGCCGCTGGCAAGGATGGATACAGCACCGAAGCGGCAAAGTGGCCATGGTGGAACCGGCTGATTTTCTGGGCAGTTTCGTTTGGTGTCTTCTTTGCGACCGATTACTGGCTTGCTCATCACAGCGCGCTAGACTGGGGATGGCAAGCCGTAATCACGGTGTTTGCGACAGCAATCCTTATGCTCCTGTGCTCGCTCGCGCTGGACAAGTTGCGCAGACTCTCAGGTCGTTGAAACATACGGCTCTGTTTCCTCCTAACGTCGGATCCGGCTCGACGGGCCAGAGTCCCGTCACCACACGGCAGCGCATGCTGAGTGCTGGTGATCTGGAGCGAATCAATCATGTAGCGGAGGAAATTAATGCGGAGGCGATCGATGTGCTCGAGTATCAGACTATTCGACGCCCCCGATTTACCTCCGATGCGAAGAGACGCGGGCGTGGGCGCCCGCGCCACACAAGCTAATTCCGTTGATGTTCCACTTTGGACGGACGGGCCAGAGGCCCGTCACCACACGAGCAATCCCTAGTCGTAGTATTCCAGGCCCAGATGCGTGATCAGTTCTTCGCCTTTCAGGTGGCGGAGAGTGTTCTTCAGCTTGATTAGCTGGATGAACAGATCGTGCTCGGGATAGAGGCCGCGAACGGTCATGGGCGACTTGAAATAGAAGCTCAGCCATTCCTGAATGCCGAGGCGGCGGAGTTCGGGGGTGCGCTGGGCGAGATCGAGGAAGAGCACGAGATCGAGCACGATGGGCGCGGCGAGGATCGAGTCGCGGCAGAGGAAATCGACTTTGATCTGCATGGGATAGCCGAGCCATCCGAAGATGTCGATGTTGTCCCAGCCTTCTTTGTTGTCGCCGCGGGGCGGGTAATAGTTGATGCGCACTTTGTGGAAGATATTGCCGTAGAGCTCGGGATATAAAGCCGGCTGGAGGATGTGCTCAAGGGCTCCGAGCTTCGATTCTTCCTTGGTTTTGAAAGAGCCGGGATCGTCGAGGACTTCGCCGTCGCGGTTGCCGAGGATGTTGGTGGAATACCATCCGCTGAGGCCGAGCAGGCGTGCCTTGAAGGCGGGAGCGAGCACGGTCTTCATCAGAGTCTGGCCGGTTTTGAAATCCTTGCCGCAGATGGGAAGCTTCGCGTTCATGGGCGAGTTCGTACATCGCAGGGATGTCCACGGTCAAGTTGGGCGCGCCGTTGGCGAAGGGGACGCCTTCCATGAGCGAGGCGTAGGCGTAGATCATCGAGGGCGGAATGTTTTCGTCGTTCTCTTTCATCGCTTTCTCGAGCGACTTGACGCTTTGATGGATGGCGCTAGGACTGAATGAAGCTCTCGGTCGAAGCGCACCAGATGGTGATCAGGCGGCTTGCGCGGCTCGATTTTTTGAAGTCGCGAATATCCTGGCGAAGCTGCTCGGCGAGGTCGAGCTTGTTTTTGCCCTTTTTCACGTTCGGGCCGTCGATCTTCTTGACGTAGTTGTGATCGAAGACGGCCTTCATGGGAGTGATGGCGCTGAGGCGGCGTTTTACTTTGTCGAGCAGGTCGCGCTCCAGCACTCCGGCATTGCGGGCGGCGGCGTACATGTTGTCTTCGAAAATGTCCCAGCCGGTAAAGACCAGATCGTCGAGTCCGGCGAGGGGAACGAAATCCTTGATCTTGGGCGAGCGGCCGTCGGTGCGCTTGCCGAGGCGGATGGTTCCCATCTGGGTGAGCGAGCCGATGGGATGGGCGATTCCCTTGCGGACGGCTTCGACTCCGGCAACGAAAGTGGTGGCGACGGCGCCCATGCCGGGGATCATCACGCCGAGCTTGCCCTTGGCAGGCTCTATCGCGTAGCCGTGGGTGTTCGGCTCTTGGCTGGAGGATTCCACGTCGAGGGACTTGGATTTCACTGCGGACTTCACTTCGACGCTCGCGACTTTTTTTGCGGATGTCTTCGCAGTCGTC